>CALXTW010000044.1 GCA_944391515.1 uncultured Alphaproteobacteria bacterium | reverse complement strand
ACATGTGACGGGGATGTATTCTCAAATGTCATCATAGCGAACCAATCTGACGAACCCATATATGTGTATACCCTTGAGACACCGAGCGACGAAATATGCACCATCTATTCTTATTTTCAACGAGACAAAACAATTCACAAATTGGGGAAAAATGAAACGTTTAAAGACATCGTTGATACCGAGAGGATGGAAGAAGGCATCGACAGATACTAAGTCCTAATCCTAAAACAAAGCACAATGATTAGATACAGCAAAGAAGAAATTATAGAGAAAAGAACATTTGACAAACACTACATCCTCACATGGAAAGACTTGCAATCCATGAGGTTCAACATAACATATACCGGCAAACGGTAAGTCATGGCAAAGCACTTCGACAAGCGTTACGGCAGAGGGGCCTGACACACCAATCCGCATGAACAAAGAGGCAAACGCGCCAACAAAGCCTATACCCACAAGAAAAGGGGGGGGGGGGGGAAAAAAGGGAAACCGGAAGTACGCACACACGGACATCACCCCGAACAAAACGCCCGGCAAAGCGGCGGCGCAAAATCAAAAACAATGCGATATTCTTGTTTTTTCAACAAAAAGGATGTACCTTTGCACACGGTTTCGCGCCATCGCGGCGACGCACAAGCCATCAAAAGGCCGGCGGCGCAGCAGCCGTAACCGCACGACCACGCGCCCGTGGCGAAATTGGTAGACGCGCCAGACTTAGGATCTGGTGTTTTGCGACGTGTAGGTTCGAGTCCTATCGGGCGCACCCTGATAAACGTTAAGTAGTTGACAATCAGCTATTTAACGTTTTTTAATTGTAAAAATTGGCGTGATTTTGGCGTGATGCGACCCTATACCATATATAATATATGGATTCAGCAATGATTAAACGTGCAATTTTCATCATTTTTCCCTGCTTTACATTTGAAATACAAACGCCATTTAAACAAGTATTACGAATCGGAATTATTAACATCTGATTTATTGAAAGTGTCTTTTGCATATTGACAACAGTCTCTAATCACTTTATCCCAATGCCTAACCCTTTGCATATGTGTACCATTGTTTTCCCTTATTTGATCAGACAATTTATTATATCTCTTTTTCGTATACATGCACCAAAAAGCCATTGACTTATTACAAGGATCTGGATCCAGATGCTTATCTGTATTTGAAAAATAACCACAAAAAGCATATATAAAAGCAACCATATCATAAGCCGCTCCTTTCCATCTAATTGTTGGCACTTCGCTTATTTTTGTTTTCTCTGCATCGTCCAGAGTTCCACCTAATATAAAAATAAAATCTTCTCTGGAACCATCAATTTGTTTATTGATAATATTACTTTTATACGGCAACTCGCCCATTAAACATTTAAATAAGCAATCAAGTGTCCATCTATAAATATCATTAAACAAAACACTATTGCCTTCTTTCTCACTCTTTAATATAAACCCTTCAAATTCTTTATGTATTAAACTACTTATACCTAACGGCTCTATTTTCAAATCATTAGACATCTTCTTTTCTTGGACTGGGTTGTTGTTTTTAGGAGTTTTATCTTCTGGTTCACCTCCTGTGGTATTTTCTTGAATGTCATTAATTGCATCTTCAGTAGCCTTCTCATTGGCAACTTCTATTTTTTTGCGAACAACATCCAACACACCCTCTATCATAAACATAAATAGTATTTTACTTTCCTGACAGTCTCCATCAATGGTATCATTGGTTTTTGCTTCAATACCGCTAAAAATAAAATTTCGTTTTTGCCAAATATCATCAGCCTTTTTTCTTACAAAAGCAGTAATGGAAGCATCTGACAACCTAGCAAGAATATAAGTTTTATAATCTGCCAAGATTTTATTTGACAGACTTACCACTTCAGGTATCTTATCCTCTAAATTATGTTCTTGCCTTATTTGGTTAATAAGATTATAAAAATCGGTTACGGAGGGAGAAAAACAATAAAAGATTGACAGAAGTGCAGGATCCTCTTTATTATCTTGGAAAAACTTCTCTAAATAAGGCTGCATTCTACTGCTATTCAACAAAAGTGAATATATTATCATGGAAGGTTTTATATTTGTCGTTGCATTGACCTCTATTATGAATGTATGTTTATCCTTCGACACATAAGCCGCATATATTTTATGGAACGCACTTCCACTTGCAAACGACAATGCCCTACGAACATCAGAATCATTTAAAAAATCAAGTGCGTAATAAAGTTCTTCTGATGTAAATGGAGGCAATACACCTTTAAGACTTTCCAATTCTTGGTCACAATCAATATAATCTAACAACATCAAGGCTTGGCGATTGTGATACAAAATATCACATATTGGCTTTTGACATTGAAATATCGCATACTCTATTTTTATCAAAACATTGACAAACTGAATTATTGAACTCTTAAACGAAATAGACTTCTTGCCTTCTGCAACACTCATAAATTGCACACCATCACCGGAATAGCATAAAGAAGTTGTTTCCTTTCCACTATTTTTATATTCATTTATCTCTTTACAAACAGGGAGAGGCTTTTCGTCTTGAAAATATTTCTTACGAAAATCAACATCGCATTTATCATAAATTGCGAATAACTCGTTCATTAATTTTTCAATATCTGCTTTTTCCATAATTAACACATTATTTAAATAAAATCA
>CALXTW010000043.1 GCA_944391515.1 uncultured Alphaproteobacteria bacterium | reverse complement strand
TTAACGGATAAAATCAATGAACTTCGCGAATGGGTTGACACCGAAGAAAACCGGTTAAAAAGCATTCCGTTCTCAATAGAGCTGTACAGCCAGAAGAAAGCTGTTCTGCAAGTGCGGGCTGCGTATGTATTGGTTCTTGAGTGCCTAATTGGCGAGGCATTACGTCAAATTCCCAGACTAAACGGAACCAACTCAAAATCTGAAGGACGGGCATCAGGACAAGAAAGGACAAAATCCCAAATTATTAAGGAAGATTACGGACTTTCTCCTCGCTTGGCTCGGGATTTTCAGCACTTAACTTGGGACGGTGTAAAAGCTGCACTTGAACTTGCTTTACGGCAAAATGATGTACCAACCAGAGCCCTGGCTTTGTCAAAGTCCGCTTCAATTAGAGCAAAGCAAAATAAAAATAATAAGAAAATTAAACATACAAAATTTATACTGGACTATATGGAAGAGACGGAAACTAAAACTTTAGAGTTGGAAAAACCGATGTATATAACAACGTTGTTTTCAAACATTTCCATTGGATTGTCCAGAATTCACGAGTTAAATTTACATTGCCGAGTAGCTGCGGAATGGGACAAAACACGAGCTCATTGGCACGAACTTTTATATCCCGACTGTCACATGGTGCAAGGTGATTTTACTTCCGATGAGTGTTTTAATGAAACACTGGAATGGCATAAAAAACAAGGCTGTGAAATCGTCATGGCTAGCTGTTGTTGTGAGCCTTTTTCTAATCTTAACAATTCACCAAATAAAGGTAATGTACCTGAGGCCAAGCAATTTTATTATGCCGCAGATTTTATTCTCAAAGCAAAGCCTAAATATTTTGTGTTTGAGAATGTTCCGGGATTTGTTGATGCCAAACCTAAGATTGCCCATGACGTCCTTAAAGATAAAGACGGTGAAATCCGTTGTATCGGACAATATTTGCGCGATGTTTTAGGCGAAGAATATCATCTTAATTTTGGCATCTATACGGCAGCTGATTATGGTTGTGTTGAAGACAGATCTCGCTTGCTAATCCTTGGTTGTCGCAAAGATATAAGCACCGAACCGTGGAAATTTCCTAAAAAACACTCGGTCAGAAAAATGTTATGGGAAGTCATTGGGGATTTAATGAGCTTAGGCAACGGAGAAATCGATCCAAACGACCCATGGCATTATGCCAGAGAACTACCAGAACATATTATTAAAATCTTGGCACATACTCCGACAGGCTGCACTGCTTGGGATAATGAAGCTGAATACCAGCCTTTAACGGATAACGGTGAATATAGCAATGGTAATTATGGTACAGGCGTTACAAGAGTTCCGTGGCAAGATCAATGTCCAACAATTACAACTGGTAATGGTAGCATCAGCGATGTGTATTCGCTTCATCCGGGAAGATATAATCCTGAAACACAGGAATATAGTGATTGCCGCGTTTTTTCGCTTAGGGAGTTAGGACGTATCATGGATATTCCACCAGACTTCTTTGACAAACTAAATCTTAAGAGAGAAGAAAACGGTATGTTGAACAAAACAGAAGAAAACAATCTTCGCAAAGCAATCGGTCAACACTTCTGTCCTCTGCATGTAAATGCTTTATTCAGCACCTTGCCTCTCCCGGCAAATGATAATAATAAACCTGATGATAATGCGGCTTAAGGATAATCGGAGGTAGTTTCGGCTGCCTCCTTCCTTTTTCAAAGTTTATGACGTTAATGACACAAACTTTTTATGTAACCGTTTGTCTGTTTTTTTATATACATCAAAAAATCTCAAAAGTACGCATAAAAAAACGTTTTGGAAAAATTTTTTTATCAAATCCGCATGAAGTGACAATTCTAAATCAAAAAGGAAAGAATATTTTCATGCGAAAAAAACAGAAAATAAAAAAGAAGGAACAAAGCCAACGTGCTTACAAAGGCTTTATTTCCATAGTTAATTGGTACAAAAATAAGTTCGACGTCGTATCTCATATAAGTAATATATATGGGAATGAGGGTAAAAAAGAAGTTATAGTTTATAGATTGCCATTATGGAGAGATATAACTTTGGTACAAAAACTGGCATACTTCTTTTATTTTATGGCAGAAACGCAACCTTTTGAGAATATTAAACCATTTACATTAGACTTAAGTAAATCATTCCGTAATAGATATAAAAAATTAACATACAAAAATCTGAAAGCCGTCATCATCAAAAAAATATATGGTAACCTAGACTATATCCTTAAATCATCAAATAAGCCTATGATGTCATTTATCCTAGAAAATAAAACTAAGGATAAAAGAAAAGATATAAACGACAAAGAAACACATATACACGGGATAAGAGAAGTATTTGATGAAACGACTGATAGTAAAATAAGATTAGCCTTAAAGACATCTGTATGTAATGGCAAGAAAGAATATAACGAGCCGGAATATCGCAATATGCTTCAAACCAAGAAAAAATATAATGATGATAAATATGGTGCAAAAGGCTGGTTATGGTATCTTAATAAAGGTGTGTATTGTAATCATGGTCTTTATATATCCCAACCTCTTTTAGAAAAAATACGTAATGACTATGAACAGCTATACCAAGAATATAAAGAAAGCATCCAAATATTAAAAGAAAAAGGTATCAAGATAAAATATAAAAAACCGGAGATGTCATAATTGTAAGTATTATAAACTATATGAAAGATACAGCATATATTTTGTTTTATCCTCAAATGTTTGAAAAAAGGTAAATCTTAAGTAAAAACACTTCCATTAACAAGCCAAAATCAACCCATAACAAGCCGTCTAATGAAAATCTGAGTAATCCTATACCAAATAAAACAACTGAGTCATACGGTCAAAAAA
>CALXTW010000042.1 GCA_944391515.1 uncultured Alphaproteobacteria bacterium | reverse complement strand
TAGACCCCGGAAGTAGTGGTAATGCCGGAGATATTTTATATGAAGACCATACCACCAGAGCTGATTATGTTTATATGGTTGATAACCGACCAATTGGTGTTGTCTTTGACCCGGTCAATCGTCTGGCAATTGCTTTGGATCAAGTAAACAATTCTTGGGCTTCTGGGCGCTATTGTCCCACAGAATCAGATATGTATTGTATGTCTTATGTAGAGGATCTTTATTTAAATGAGCTAGCTTGCGAGGAGAATAATGTCCTATCTTGTGGGAAAAGTGGGAAAGAAAATACCGAGATAATAATGCAAAAACAAACTGAAATTGAAAACAAGGATGCCAGTAATCAGCGAACCTATTTTTCTGCGGCGACCTATTGTTATAACTATCAACCAGGGTCGGTTAGTTCGGTCAAGAGTTGGTTTGCAGCCGGACAGTGGTTTTTACCCAATATGGCAGAGCTTTATATCCTATATCAAAACAAAGACGCGGTAAATGCCGCCTTGGCAAAATTAAATAGGCCTACGTTAGGATGTTATTGGTCATCGAATCAAGCCACCACTAATAAAGACGAAGCATGGCTTTTCTGCATACATAATGGAGATAAATACTTTATCCCTAAGTCTTCTAGTACAAGCAGTCTTCCGGTTATAGCTTTTTAAGGATAAATTAGCAAAAAAGAGGGATGAACATTCATCCCTCTTTTTTTTATAGCTAAAACTTATAGCCGTCTCCCAATAAAATTAAGATTGCTTGTTGTGCTTGCGGGCTCTTTTGACGATACGCCTGAAAAAGCAACTGCTCTTCCCTACTCACTAAAGGGTGATCTGAAACGGATATATCAGCAAAAAAATCTATTACCGAAATATTTAATACCTCTAAGATATGCAACAATCTAGAGCACGATAGTCTGTTTACACCCGTTTCGTATTTTTGAATTTGCTGAAAAACAACACCTATCTCTTTGGCTAATTTTTCCTGACTAAACCCCCGCAATTCTCGAATTTGGCGGAGTTTTTTCCCTAAGAGCTTGTCGGTTGGCGTTATTATCACTTGCAATTTTCCCTTTTGACTTGGTTTATCAAAACAAGGTGGTCGGAGAGCTGAGAAATCATATCTATATGACACTTTAGCCTTTAAGTAAAAACTCTGAACATACGCCAAAGTCTCCCCGACCAATTACAAGTGTGGTAATATCTTTTGGGACATTGTATTGCTGATGCAACACCATAGATAAAGCTTCTCAGGGCTCCTGTCTTGTGTTGGCACTCTTTTGAGCAACCTTTAGTAGGTTATCCTATTTTACCATTTTTTGCAAAGACTTTTGATGATTTATACCTCAAATTTCCTACTTTGCCAATTGAGCTTTGGATAAATTTTCATCAATATAATGACGGATATTTTCGCCAAAAGTTTGCTTGACATAGGAAGTGAGTTCTGATGGTTTTTCTTTGAAATTTTCTGCTTCGGCTTGGGCTTGCAAAACCTCTTCTATTTTGAGCTTTTTCTCTAAGAAATCTCGCTTTTCAACTGCTGAGGCTACTCCATGAACTGAGGCAATGTTAAACAGAATATGTGCTCGATAGATATTTTGAGTGTACATCGTTCCAGCTGCAAGAATATTGCCTAACTCCATCATCGCATCAACATTACCTTGATTGGCTGCTAACGAGAAATATTTGACTGCGTTTCCGTAGTTTTTGGTGATACCTAAACCATTCAAATACATATAACCCAGCATATATTCCGCGCCATCATACTTGGCATTGGCGGCCTCTCTTATCAAGGCAATTGATTTCTTATAATTTTGTTCAACCACGAAACCTTTGAAATAAGCGTATCCTAACAAAAATTTAGCTGTTGGATTGCCGGCCTCTGAGGCGGATTTTAGCAAATCTACTGCTGCTCTCGGGTTATTGAGAGCCGAATCTTTGGTTAAATATATAAATGATAAATTTACTGCTGCTTCTGTATTTCCTAATGATGACGCCTTTTCAAACATTTGAGCGGCTTTGCTTAAACTTTTTTCCGTGCCTATGCCACTAAAATATAAACTTCCGACATTATTAATTGCTATATTGTCATTTTGTTGCGCCGCCATGTTATAGTACAGAAACGCTTTGTCGTAATCCTTTTCTACACCATTTTTTCCATACAAATACATATAACCTAGTGTTAGCTGTGCATCAACATTCCCTTCTTCTGCTTGACGCGTTATTCTTCTGACAAAGCTGTCTTTTCTTTCATTCGGAGCCGCTGTCAGCTTGGGACCATCCTCTTTCAAAAATGAAAAATCCATAAATGAAAAGATTCCTTTATCTTCTGATGTGAGAGAACCTGTTGCTGCTGTTGCAGCTGTCGACGATGGCGTGGAAGTTTGTTGTTGCACAATGCCTTCACTTAAAGACAAAACAGCTTTACTGTCCTCTGTACTTGTATCATTTAAATCAAACTGAGCATTTACTGGTTGGCTTAAAAGCGCTAATGCACAGAATATGTATGATAGTTTTTTCATTATATTTAGTTCCTGTAATAATTTTTTCGACTAAGAATCAGCTTTTTACTTGTTCGAGTTTTTTCATATTGCAGACATTCTTTATCTATTTGTTCTTGCTCGCGTTTATCACGCTCAGCTAGCGCTTGAATATAAGTTTCATCATATTCAGGCGGTAATTTTCCTGATATACTACCACGATATCTTTGACTTACAAGAAAATAGTTCTGCATTGCAAAACTTTGTAGCTCCGGACTTAAATTTGCAAATTCATTTTGTTTATCTATTGCTTTATAGGGTCTGACCATAAAGTTGTTTTTGATGAATTCTTCAGCCTCCGGACTCACCGGACTTGCATTTAGTGATTGCGATAGATGATAAATTTCTTTTTGTAAGAGGTCGCGCTCTTTACCCTCTTTACTCTCAGAAAATTGTTGCCGCAATGCTCTGATTTTTTCTTTTTTAAGTCGGGTATCTTTTTTCAAAGCTGTCGCTAAGATAAACGCATTGTAATCATCTATGCCTTGGCGATTGATATTTTGAATATCTCTCTCCAGCCAAATGATTTCTTTATGCAATTTTTCTCTTTTAGATTTGTTTTCTTTGGGTATATTGGCATGTTCATCCAACTTTTGACGCAGTTGCTCATAAAGTTTATGGCTTAATTTATCTGCTTTTTCAAGATGTTGTACTTTGAATTGGATTTCAAAAACATAGCCGTTTTTCTCAAAACAAATTTTTTTATCTCGATAATTTTTCTTATTGTTGTAAAAATTATCGTCTTGAGCCGATTTATTCGCATTAAATTTGTCTCGAGTTTCTATAACCTTAAAATTGCCTTGAGAGACGATTTTATCAATCACTTTATCAATCATCTCATAGGTTGGAACACTGATTGTTGCGCGCAAAATATCTTTTAGGCGCTGACAAGGCTTTTGTATTTTATTCTTTTCTTCCTGATATTCCACTCCCCTTTGCGGATAACGCCTTTCTAGCTCTTGCAAATCTTGTTGGTAGGCTTGATCGTATTTTCCGCCTTTTTTGATTTTTTCAACCGCACGAACAATACTCTTCATCCCTGGGAGGGACATATAAACATTGTTTTCTTCCAAGTCTGGGTCTTCTATCAGATTTGAATAAGTCAAGAGCATAGAGTTGCTCGGAGTGATATAGGTTTGCGAATAATTTTTATTATCTTCTTCTCCCGGTTCCAAGTCATTTCGATAACAACCTTGAGGGCGACCTAAGGCATCAACCAATATATCGTAAAATTTCCCATACAAAGTCATCGAATCTTTAAAATAAGGCATCAGATAATCAACATCTTCCTGGGAAATCAAATCTTGCTCTGCAGCCAACCGAATATAAACTTGAGACTTCTTATCAATATCTTTTTGCAAAACTCTAATATCTGCATCATCCAACGAATAGAATGCAGCTTTACTTTCCAGACTATCTCCAGCTAAGGCTTGAGTCACACCTCCACTATACGGATCTGTTTCTCTGGGACCCTCTGTTAATCTATCTAGCTCTAACTCTTTGGGCTCTGTTATCATTAATTATTCTCTTATTTTCAACCACTCTTGATAATATACTATATTTGAAAATATTTGACAACACACAAAAAAAAGCGGCATTGAGCCGCTTTTCTTTCAAAAAATATACCAACTAGAAAAGTTTCAGAACTGACTGAGCTGCTTGTGACGCTAAGCTCAAGGAGTTAATTGCCAAT
>CALXTW010000041.1 GCA_944391515.1 uncultured Alphaproteobacteria bacterium | reverse complement strand
ACCCTATCATGTTATAATTTAGCATATTCAAAACCGTTTGTCAAAGCCTTTTACACAAGAATTTTAATTTTGGCTAATGTAGGTAAATCAAAATTCTGACTTGTTTGAAAGAGAATCGTAGCGTTTGTGAATACATTGTACGGCGGTTTTATGAACGCCAGGGGTGATGTCATAGATAATAAAACGTCCTTCGCGGTGGCTGGTAACAAAGCCGTCATCTCTCAGGCGTTTGAGATTTTGGGAGACTTTTAATTGTTCGCTTTCAATCCCGTTGATAATATCAGAAACACAAGATGGACCAAAGAGTGTAAGATATTCCAATATTCGCATCTTGTCTAAATTTGCGAAAAGTTTGATTTGGTTGGCAGCCATCATGGTATAGTCTCTCGGAAGGAGAGCCTTATAATCTTCTTGGAGGTAGTGAAAACTATCCGTCATATAGCCATAAAGTTTACGGAGGCAGGTAAATAAGCTAGCCGGATATTCTTCACAAATTTGATAAAAAATAAATAAGCCTCGACGTTGAGTTTGAACTAAATTGGCGTCTCGCAGTTTTTTGAGGCTTTGTGAGACAATCATTTGCTCTTCTCTTACGCCTTTGGTTATGGCTGAAACGCAAGAGGCGCCGTAAACATCAAGATATTCCAAAATTTGCAGCCTTAAAGGATGAGCAATGTAGCTCAATCCTTTAACGGCTTTTTTCATGGTCTCTAGAGGAAGCTGTTTTTCCATTTGTCTCACTTATTCAAATAAGGTTTAACATATTCTTCAAACTGAGCGGCATTGCTGTCGGACCAACCCATGATGTATTTGTCTCCCATGCAAAAGAGTGGGGTACCAATGCGATTGCCTAGGTTGAATTTTTCGGCACATTTGAACAAAAGCTCATAGCCTCGTTGGGTACTGACATTTTCCATGCTTAATTTTAAATCAGGGTGGTTCTTGTTTAAATAAGCAATGGCGTCATGACAATGAGGGCAACTGTTTGAATAAAAGAAATAGATTTTATCTGCCGATATTTCAGCTGATGATTGTGTATTTTGATGTTCTTGACATGCGCTTAGCAAACTTACTACGCAGATTAGAGAAAGTAAAAATTTTTTCATTTTTTTATATCCTATTCAATACAACAATCAACGGCTTTGCGGACAAAGGCTTTCATTTTTGAGAGTGCTCCGGTTGGCTTTTCTTCAGCCTCTTTAACCGGAGAAGATTGAATAGCCTCACTAACTTTTGAGGTTAATTGTTTGACATCTTCAACACTGTCTTTGACCCATTTGACATCTGCGGTGCTGAGCATGTTCATATTTAATCCCCAAAACAGGCAATATAAGTCATAAGCTTGGTTAAACAAATCGTAAGCGGTTTCTTTGTGGCCTAAGCTTTGTTGCTTGGTGCCGACTTCCATCAAACGCATGGAAGAAGCAAGCAAGTGCTTGGAGATACACCAGACTTCTCCTTCATAAGAGGGGATAATTTTTTGCATTAGGTTCTTTCTTTTTTCGCGAACTTCTTCAATCAAATCATAAAAAGAGTTTTTGCCGGTTTTGGCACCTGAAAATACCAAATGCTCCTCAATGCTGATAAGGTTCATGATGGCGATAGTTAAATCTTGGTCTGATGATAAGTCTTTGGGGTTGACTTTTTTGGATGAGTCAATCCGTTCAACAAACTCTTTTACATTTTCGATTTTTTTCATGGCGAATCTCCTAATTAACATTATTTATATATATCATAAAATCTATATATCAAAAGAGTCAAGTGTTAAAATAATGTCGTTAGTGTTTTTTTTATTTTCGGTTGTTATATTATAAAAAAACAACAGGAGGAGATAATGAAATACTTATTATATATCATTGCGGCAGGAATTGTTGGCGGGCTTATTATCGGTGGTGTACATTTGCTGAGAGTGGCTCAGAAAAACAAAAAGGAAATGGCTCAATATAGCGGAGAAGAAGTTAAATTAAATAAGAAGTTAGGTAAGGTTTTGGTGGTTTATTATTCTTTGAGCGGACACACCAGACAGATTGCAGAAATTATTAAACAAGAAACAAATGCTGATGTCTATGAAATTAAAACTATTGAAAAGGTGGATACGACGCCTTGGTTCTATATGACTTTGCGTGAGCAATTAAAAGAAAAGAAATATCCTGAAATTAAGCAAGATTTTCCTAACCTCTCCAAGTATGACATGATTTTTGTCGGGGCGCCGGTGTGGTGGTATACAATGGCAACACCACTTTACAGTTTTTTGCAAAAAGTTGATTTTGGAGGCAAAAAAGTTGTTCCTTTTTCAACGCAAGGAAGTAATTTCGGAACTTATTTTGAGGATTTTGCAAAGCAAGCCAAAAATGCAAATTTACAAATCTCTCAAGCATTTAATAATTTGCCTAATGATTACCAAAAAGAAGAGCGTAATAAAGTGGTGCAATGGTTGAATCAACTTTAATTAAGGTTTGATGCCTTGAAATTTGTTGCTGGCACTATACATCTTAGAAGTTGTTTAAATCGGAGTTTGTTTATATGAAATATAGATGCTTGGGATTTTATTGCAGTTTATTGCTTGGAACTTCAACACTTGCTTGGGCTGATATTCCTGTAGGAACCACTGAGAGTGGCGGAAGTGTTGGGAGAGGAAGTGTACAAAATGTGTATGGTACGGCAATCGATTTTTCGGTTAACGGTACTCAAAATATTATGTCGGGCGGAAAAAGTGAATATAGCGCTCTTTATTCTTCCGGTCGGCAAGTTGTAAATTCGGGTGGTTATGCTTTGGCAACGCAAGTTAATAATAATGCCATGCAAACCGTGTTTGGAAAAGCGGAACAAACTTTAATTAATTATGGACAACAGGTGGTTGAAAATGGCGGAGAGGCTCTTAGTTCAACACTCAAATATGGCACAATGATTGTGCAAGCCGGTGGCTCGGCACAAGGAACAAATGTGTCCTATAGAGGGACTGAAACTATCTATGGACAAGATAGTGGTTCAACAATTAATTCACGTGGAACGCAAAATGTTATGGCCGGTGGACAAGCCATAAATACCACTATTAACAGCGGAGGTAATCAATATGTTTATGCCGGAGGTTTGAGTTCGGGCACAATCATAAACGGCGGATATCAACTGATTGAAGGCCAGGCGCAAAATACGGTTTTGAATGATGGTTCGCAAGTGGTGGACGGCGGAACGCTGGACGGGGCTGTGGTTAATGGCTATGGAGGATTGAGCTTTTCTTCCGGCGGAAAGGGAAGTAATCTGACCTTAAATGATGAGGGAAGTATTATGGCTTTTCGCGGGACGTCAATTTCTGATGTTACCGTAAATAGTGGTTATTTGCTGATTGAGGGGCAAGCCGAAATTAATAATCTTACACAGTTTGGTGGTTCGACCTTGTTGGAAGACGGTGCTGTGGTGTCTGGAGTGACCAAACTTTCAGGTGGAGAATTTAAGGTTCAAGGCGCAAATACCATTCCTAACTTGGAGATGAATGGTGTCAGAGTGGATTTGATTAATGATAATCAGTATGCTAAATTAACGGTTGGAAATCTTTCGGGACAGGGAAATTTTTATCTTAATAGTCAGGCGGCCGCTTCTCAAAGTGATGAATTGGTTGTGCAGGGAGGTAGCGGAAAGTTCGGTATTGCCATGGTCGATAGCAGTTATGAAGAAATTTTTCCGAAAAATATTCCGATAGTGCAGGTTGACGGCGGGGATGCTGAATTTTATTTGTTGGGCGGAGCTGTCGATGTCGGGGCTTATCGATATGATTTACACCATATCGGCGATGAATGGGTTTTGGAAAAAACTTCGCAATTAACAGATACGGCCGTATTGAGTAAAAATACTTATTCGGCAATCAATTCGGTGTTTTTAGTTCAGATGGAAACGATGAATAATCGGTTTGATGATTTGCACCTGTATAAAGACAGCGGGTTTTGGGTTAAAACAGGGTGGCGAAACTTAAAACTCAATTTTAAGGACAGTACTGAAAGCGAGGCAGATGTTACAACCATACAAGCCGGTTATGATATGAAGGTAAAACAAGATTTGGTTGAGACAATGGTGGTTGGTGTATCTGCTGGTTTTTCTGATTCTTCGCAAAAGTTTGACCGTAGCGGTAAGGCAAGAGGAGATACCGTCAATGTGGGTCTCTATTCTTCGTTAATGACAAAAGATAAATATTTCTTAGATTTAATGACGCATTATTATTGGCATAGTCAAAAACTTAAAAGCTTTTTGCCGCATGGTGATGATATTGACGGAAAATATGATGTTACCGGATGGAGTGTCGGTGCTGAGACCGGAAAAAGGATTGAATTTGATGATGGGTGGTTTGCTGAACCGCATTTGAAATTAAAATATATTGATCTTGGTTCTATGGAATATCGGACTTCTCTTAATACCAGAATTAAAGGAAGAGGAGCAACCTCTTTGGAAGGAAGAATGGGAACTGCAGCAGGCTATGCTTGGGATGATAAAGAAGTTTATGTAGAGTTTAACTTGGTGGAAGAGTTTGATGGCAAAAGTAAAATTGATGTTGCCGGAGAAACTTTGCATGAAGATATTTCTGATACAATGTATGAGTTAGGAGCAGGCTTTAAGTTTCAACCTCGAGAAAATTTATATTCATATGTCAGCGTTGCAACTCAGCTGGGAGATAAAATAGAAGTACCAATAGATGTGAGTTTAGGGTTGAGATATGAATTTTAGGGCAAAGAAATCCCCTCAAAAGAGGGGATTTTTTATTGTATCAAGAAAACCACGCGTTAGACGCGTGGTTCAGTAAAGCTTATAGCGGTGAGGATGACAAAGCGCTCCA
>CALXTW010000040.1 GCA_944391515.1 uncultured Alphaproteobacteria bacterium | reverse complement strand
CCAGTGGTTTGATAGCCGGAAAGAAGCCAATAGGAATAGTGTTTGACGTAATCAACCGCTTAGCGTTAGCTTTGACAGATGTCAAACAGGATGGTAGTGCGGGAAGAGAGTATATGTATTGGTCAAGTAGTTATTGCGATACGCCGAATTTGGAGAATTGTACGGATGGTAGCACAATTACCATATCATGCGGGTTAGACGGCAGAGCGAATACAGATGCAATATTAGCAAGCACCTGTAACGGAACCACCTATGCGGCGAATGCGGTCAATGCTTACCAAACCAGTAATTGCAGCGCGGATTTTTGCCAGAAAGGAAAGTGGTTTTTACCAAGCATGAGAGATTTGAATACAATCTATAGCTTTAAGAGTGTGATAAATAATTCGTTGACATTATTGGTATCTATGGGAGCCAGCAATTTACAGGAGAATTATTATTGGTCCTCTACCGAGTATAGTAGTAACGATGCGTGGGAATTGTACATGACTAGTGGTGATAAGTTCCACAGCGATAAGTACGGTAACGGTAGCTACGTTCGTCCGGTTCTAGCTTTTTAATTTTATCAATTTACCTATTTTCGTCCCCGCGAAAGCGGGGCGATTAAAAAAACAATCTACAGTTTGTCAAGCAATTCTTTTTAGAATTGCTTGACAACTTTTTGTTGGTAAGTAATATTGTTTAAGTGAAGAAATTTTGTACAAGAAGAGGTTGTTTTTTCGATGGCTTTGTATAGCGAATTACCTATTTATCGTGATAGCTATAATTTATTGCTTATTATTTTTCAAGTAACCAGCAAGTTTTCTCATGAGTATAAATATAGTTTAGGGCAAGATATGAAGCGAGATGCTTTGTGTTTGTTTCGTAATTTATATCGTGCAAATAAATCTAAGAATAAAGTGGAATGCTTGGAAGATTTTATGGCCGATTTTGAGCTCTTAAAATTGGAAATTCGGATGTGTGTGGATTTGAAGATTATGCCTTTAAAAAAAATGGCGGAAATTTCTTTGCTCACAGATGCTATCGGAAAACAAGTTACCTCTTGGCGTAATAAAAGTAAAGTTTCTTTGTAGTGCCAGAATTTTCACTATAATCTATAGTGAAAAGCGAGCAGTTTTTTTATCAAAAAAGGGTCGTCGACAGCGAAAGCTGTTATGAAAAAACGGGCGACTTTTACCGGATGTTTGGTCCTCTACCGAGTATAATAATAACAATGCATGGAAATTGAACATGAATAATGGTAATAAGAACAACAACAATAAGAACAATAACAATAACTACGTTCGTCCGGTTCTAGCTTATTTGGTAAAAATATCAAGGAGTTTAGTCTTCGATGCAAATGGAGCTTTTTGATTCTCTTGATTATGGTTCAGTCGAGTTGGAGGAGGTTTTTAGAGCTTATTATGATTGTCGCAAAAATAAACGAAGGACAATAAATGCTTTGGCTTTTGAGGCCGATTTTGAGGATAATCTTATTGAGCTTTGGAAAGATATTAATTCTCGAAAGTATACTCCAGGAAAATCTATAGCGTTTATCGTGACAGAACCTGTGAAACGTGAAGTCTTTGCCGCGGATTTTAGAGATCGAATCGTTCATCATTTGATTATTAATAAACTTAACCATTTGTTTGAAGCTCAATTTATTAATGACAGTTATAGCTGTCGTGAAGGAAAAGGTACTCAATTTGGTATTCAACGGGTGTCTGAATTTATTCGCGAATGCTCCACTGATTATTCAAAAGACTGTTATATTCTGAAAATGGATATACAGTCTTTTTTTATGAGTATTGATAAAAATATCTTATTTAAAAGATTGAGAGAGTTTGTTTTGGATCAATATCATGAGCAAGATCAGCTTTTGATAATTGAACTGATTTATAAGGTTATTTTTAATAATCCTGAAGATAATTGTTTGATTAAAGGTAAAAAATCAGATTGGAAAGGTTTGCCTAAATCTAAAAGTTTGTTCTTTGTTCCTCAAGATAAAGGCCTGCCTATCGGAAATTTAACATCTCAGATTTTTGCTAATTTTTATTTGAATTTTTTTGATAAGTTTGTGACGGAAACTTGTAATGTGAAGTATTACGGGCGTTATGTCGATGATTTTGTTATTGTGCATCAAGATAAAGGTTTTTTGATTTCTCTTATTCCTAAATTAAGAGAGTTTATTAAAGCTGAACTTAATTTAACGCTTCATCCTAAAAAAATATATCTTCAACACTATTCCAAAGGGGTTAAATTTATTGGTGCCGTGGTGAAGCCTAATCGTGAATATATCGGTAACAGAACTAAGGGAAAATTATATGCCAAACTTACTCAACTTAATAAAGAACTAGAGAAAAATCCTAATCCAAGTCCTGATTCTATCGCGCAAGCCGTGGCAAGTATTAATTCTTATTTGGGGTTTATGATTCATTATAAAACATTTAAAATCAGAAAACGTATGTTGGAAAATGTTTTGGATAAAAAATGGCTTAAATATTTGAAAATTGATGAAAATATGAAAAAAGTCGAAATAAAGAAATTTTATAAGTTAAATAATAAGGCGATTGTTAAATTAAAAAATAAGAAAAAACGACGTAAGAAGTTTATGAAGCCAAATAAACTTATTGATTCCGTTATGGGAGGATAGGGGGTTATTGTTGATTGTTATGTAAAAATTTGACTAACTCAATTTTTATCTCACAATTATAGTAAAGCGCTAATTTGATGGCGTGGTTCAGCTTGTGACTTAATCCTAGTTCCATTTTATCAATTGAGGAAATGGGAATGTTGGTATCTTTTGAAAGATTATCCAGTCGTAAACTCAGTTCTCGACGTTTTTGCTGTAATGCTGAGCCAAAACTTAGTGCTGCCGAACGGATAATCTGAGATTTTGTTAATTCTTTATTTCTCATTCATTTTGTCCCTTGCAAATAATTAATATTTCATAACGGCAACTATAGCGTAAAAATTATTTTCGTAAATAACCTTGAGGTGTATTTTAGGCGATAATTTTACAGATTGCAACTGCTTTATGATTTTCTAAAAAGGATTTGTTGGAATGTTATGTAAAGATATGTTGGCGTGTGTAAAAGTAATATTAATATTTTAATGTTATCTATTAATGTTGACAAATCTGTATTTTGAAACTACCTTCCCGAAATAAATATGGAACCAGAATTATGAATATTGTAAATGTAAAAAAATTTCCTATCAGAGATTGTGTCGTTCAAACTTGGAATTATGTGAATGTAAACAAAAAAGTTTTTGTATTTTTCTCTTTTGTGAACTTTTTATTGCTGAGTTTAGGTTTTAAGTTCTTGGGCGGAATGGGCAGTATTTGGTTTGTGTTTTGGTGTATGGTTTATTATTGGTTTACTTGTGCTTTTTTTCGTTTTTATTTTGATAGAAAACCTTTTTTCTTTTCCGGTAAAGTGTTTGACAGTCTTGTTCCTTCAACCAAGATTTTGTTTTTGACCTTGGCTTTGGCCACATTATTGGCTTATTTGCCTTTTTTGCCTTTGTTCTTGGGGTTGCCGGTTGATGTCTTGGAGGAATATACTTTTAACTTTATTCAACAATATGTGGATGAAAACAAAGTTTATGATATTGGAATGCAAGTCGTTTTACTTTTCATGACTCCTTTGATTTTTTATCGGCCTATGTTTGCTTGGATTTCTTCGGTGATAGGTCGGAGTGGCTCATTGCGAAATGCTTGGCGTAAGACTAAAGGAAATTATTGGCGCTTTTGGTTGGTGGCTTTGGTTTGTAATTTGATGGCCATTATGATTAGCGCTCTTGATTTTTTATTAGGAAATAGTGGTTGGTTGGAACTAGGCTTGGGTGCTATTTTGATTATGTTTGGTAATGTCTATATGGCAAAGTCGTTTGATTTTTTCTTTTTGGAAGTTGATTCCGAATAATTGTTGCAGTTTTGTGAACTTTGTCAAATTTGGCAAAAATGGGATTGCCGAGTAGACCTTTTTGTGATATAACTTAAGTAATAGTTAACCATAAATCTGACAAATAAAAACCCCTGAAAGGATTTCAGGGGTTTTTATTTTATGCTTTTATCAGGTTGAGGTATTCTTCTTCACTCAAAATGGTGATGCCTAGTTCTTTAGCCTTTGTGGCTTTGGAACCGGCGTCAGCTCCCATTACAACAAAATCGGTATTTTTAGAAACCGAACCGGCAACTTTTGCTCCCAAACTCAAGGCTTGAGCTTTAGCTTCGGCTCTGGCCATGCGCTCTAATGTTCCGGTAAAGACAATCGTCTTGCCGGCAATGGGCGAGTTGTAATTGGTTTGGTCTTCAAAATCTTCAACGCGGACTTGTTGCAAAAGGTCGTGTATGGTCTGCAAATTATGTTCTTCTTGGAAAAATTCGACAATGTCTTTGGCCATAGCTCCACCAATACCATCAATTTGTACCAGTTTGGCGGTTTCTTTATTTTGCATGTCGTGCATAAAGTTTGCAAAATTTCCATAATGTTGGGCAATTAATCTGGCTGTGGCCGTTCCGACTTGGCGAATCCCTAAAGCATAGATGAAACGCGGCAAGGAAATAAGGCGTCGTTGGTTGATGGCTTGAAATAAATTTTCAACCGATTTTTTGCCCCAGCCGGAACGCGACTCCAAATGTAGGGCGGAGTTTTTTTGATGAGCGAACAAATCGCTGTCATCGTTGCGTTGTTCAAGTGTGAAAATATCCGCCGGAGAGTGTAAAATTCCCTCATGGTAAAAATCTTCGATAATTTTATCGCCTAGCCCTTCAATATTAAATCCTTCGCGAGAGACAAAGTGAATCAGTCTTTCAATTGCTTGAGCCGGGCAGGTGAGACCTCCTGTGCAACGGCGGACTGCTTCATCTTCTTCGCGAATCGCATGAGCTCCACATTCGGGACAAGTATGCGGAAAAATAAATTCTTGCGAATCCGCAGGTCTTTTATCAAGAATGACTTTGACAATTTGCGGAATCACATCACCGGCACGTTGTACCACCACCATATCGTTGACGCGGATGTCTTTGCGCTTGATTTCATCTTCGTTATGCAAGGTGGCATGTGAGACAATAACACCTCCGACGTTAATGGGCTCAAGGTCAGCAACCGGAGTGAGTGCGCCGGTGCGTCCGACTTGAATGCGAATATCTTTGATGCGAGTGAGAGCTTGTTCAGCCGGAAATTTATGTGCAATCGCCCAGCGTGGTGTGCGGGTCAAAAAGCCAAGGCGTTCTTGCAAAGCAATGTCGTTGACCTTATAGACAATGCCGTCAATATCATAAGAAAGTTGAGCGCGAATCTCCATAAGGTGATTAAAGTTTTCTTCAACGTCTTTTAATGAATGGCATAATTTATTTAAGGGATTAGTCGGAAAGCCCCATTCCTGTAAGCGTTCAAAAAATTCGGCTTGAGAATCCCAACATCTTTGTGAGACTTCGCCCCATGTATAAGCAAAAATGCTGAGCTTTCTTTCCTTGGTGATGTTGGCATCTAACTGGCGTAAAGAGCCGGCTGCGGCATTGCGCGGGTTGGCAAAGGTTTTTTTGCCCTCGGCAAGGTATTTTTCATTGATGGCAAAAAAGTCTTCTTTTGCCATATAGACCTCACCCCTTACTTCTAACACATCAGGGACTCCGTCGGGGAGGGTTTGCGGCAGTTGGGCAATTGTGCGCAAATTGTTGGTAATGTCTTCGCCGGTGGTGCCGTCGCCACGTGTTGCACCTAAAACGAATCGACCATGTTCATAACGTGCGGAGAAAGACAGACCATCAATTTTGGGCTCGGCCATGAAAACAATGTCTTGTGACGTATTTAAGAATCGTTTTACTCCTAAAATGAAATCATCAACTTCTTCAATGCTGAAAACATCACCTAAAGAGAGCATCGGAAAACGGTGCGGTACTTTGCCGAATCCGCTTTTGATGGCGGCGCCAACTTTTTTTGAGGGGCTGTCAGCTCGAATGAGCTCAGGAAAACGAGCTTCTATTTCTTCGTTTCTTTTCTTGAGCGAATCGTACTCGGCATCAGTTAAATAAGGATTATCGTTTTGATAATAGGCAATGTCTGATTTTGCCATTTCCTCGGCAATTCGCTTAAGCTCAATTTCAGCCTCAAGTTGGGTTAGCTCTTTTACGTCTTTCATTTTAACTCCTATATATTATAGAGCTCAATATATGATGATTTATTGGCTTTTGCTATATTAAAAACAGGTTGTCCAGAGTTTGAGTGCAAAAGAAAAGGGTGGAAAATCCACCCTCTTAAAAAACGAATCGAATCTCTTATGCTGGAGAGACCATCATCATCATTTGACGACCTTCAAGTTTTGGTTCCGAATCGATTTTAATTAATCCTTCCAAGTCTTCCAAAATGTTATTCAAAACATTTTTACCCATGTCATTGCTCATTTCACGACCTTTGAAACGCATGGTGAATTTGACTTTGTTGCCTTGAGATAAAAACTTTTTGGCTTGCTTGATTTTGACTTCATAGTCATGGGTATCAATCATCGGACGAAGCTTTAATTCTTTGATTTCAATGACCTTTTGGTTTTTCTTGGCTTCGTTTTTGCGCTTTTGAGTCTCATATTTATATTTGCCGTAGTCTAATATCTTGCATACCGGCGGAACAGCTTGCGGCGAAATCTCAATCAGGTCAAGACCAGCTTCTGATGCAAGCTCTAATGCTTCCCTAATCGCAACAATACCGCGGTTTTCACCGTTTTCATCAATTAAACGTACTTCTTTTACTCTAATATCTTCGTTAATGCGTGGTCCGTCATCTTCTCGTACTGGCGCATTTGTTGTTTCTTTAGCTATAGCAGCCTCCTAATAAATGTTATTAACCTCTACTAATATAATATATCTAAAGAGAATCTTTCAAGCCAAATGTTAGAGAATCCCAAGAGCTATTTATATCAAGAATCCATAATCTTTATTATTATGGGGAAAATTTCTTAATTTTTTGTTATTATATAGTGCTTGACAGTAAAATTTTTAGCTGATAATATCACGCCATATCAAGAGGTTATGAATTATTAAATTTTTTTCAACAACTTTAATGAATTTTTTTGAAAAAAGTTATTGACATCTGGGAAATGATGACATATAAACGCCCTTGTCGCTGGGGAGCGGAGCTTGAGAAAAGCCGAGCGGACAAAGACCTAGCGAGT
>CALXTW010000039.1 GCA_944391515.1 uncultured Alphaproteobacteria bacterium | reverse complement strand
ATTCACCCGATTGCCATGAACGAAGGCTTACGTTTTGCTATTCGTGAAGGTGGTAGAACAGTTGGTGCTGGTGTAGTTTCTAAAATCTTAAAGTAGTCTAAAAGCTCAGTATTTGGGCTTCTAGCGCAAAAAACTACAGAACGGTCGAAATTCATGTACTTCTTGTACACTAGAATTTCGACCGCTTTGTTTTTTACGTTATAATCTCCAAATCTTGAGCTTTTAGAATGAGGAGAGAAACAAATAAATTTCTTGCAATTTTGTCTAATTGTGGTAAGAGAGAGGTATAAATTAATTATTAATCCTTAAAAAATTGATTATTATGGAACGAAATGAAAAATTAGAAATGCTAACAGCTCTTGTGGGAGAGCTTGGTTTTTCCTGCGATGATGTTGTTAATTATTGGAAAGCTAGTGGAAAGTTTGTTTCGATACAGTTTCAAGATGAAACAGAGGAAAAGCCTCAATCTTCTGCTCCAGAAAAAACATCTAAAGCTCAACAATATCAAACTCCAAAGGTGGTTACTCCGGGGATGTTCGTTTATGTGGACGGTTTGATATCTTCGGAGATTATTGAAGGACGCCAAATAAAGGCTGTCATCGGTTATGTCGATGGTTCAGATGTCTTGGCTGTTTGTCTACATGAGGCGAAGTTGCCGTGGGCCAGTAAGTGGCTTGAAGTCCCAGAAACTGAAGAAATGTTAAGTGGGAAGAAAGCAACGCATAAGATATTGGAAATTGCTCAAAAAGAACACACAAAGGCAGAAGCGGCTCAGTGGTGTTATAACTATGATAGAGATGGGGTGAAAAGAGGTGAAGCCTTTTTACCGTCGATAACCGAATTGGAACAGCTATGTGCTAACGGAGTAGCAATAAATGCGTCTTTAAACGCGTTGGGCGTTGCTTTGCTTGATGGTTGGTACTGGTCCTCTACCGAGTATAATAATAGCAATGCATGGCTATTGTTCATGAGTAATGGTGATAAGGGCAGCTACGGTAAGTACGGTAGCAGTAGCTACGTTCGTCCGGTTCTAGCTTTAAAACTTTAATTATTTACCCCTTTTATCCTTCGCAATTTGTTGTTGCGGAGGATTTTTTTGTTTGTTTAAGATTTAAAAATATCGCTTGACTTAGAGGTAACTCTAAGAAGTATAGTCTCCTTGTTTGAATTATTAAAGGAGTTAATCATGGCTGAATATACATTGCTTAATCAAATCAAGTCTCCGAAAGACGTGAAAAAGCTCAATGCCTCGGAGCGCAAGGAATTAGCTGAGGAAATGAGGCAAGCGATTATTAATCGTGTTAGTAAAATTGGTGGGCATTTGGGGCCGAATCTGGGAACGGTTGAATTAACCATTGCTTTGCATACTGTATTTGATTCTCCTAAGGATAAAATTGTATTTGATGTTAGCCACCAATGCTATCCGCATAAATTGTTGACCGGACGTCAAAGAGGCTTTTTAACTCAAGAGGGTTTTGAAGAAATTTCAGGCTACACCACCCCACAAGAGAGCGAGCATGATATGTTTATTGTTGGGCATACGTCAACCTCGGTCAGTTTGGCTGCCGGATTGGCAAAGGCACGTGATATGCAAGGGCAAAAATTTAATGTGATTGCGCTTATTGGTGATGGCTCTCTTTCCGGCGGTGAGGCTTTTGAAGGATTAGATAATGCCGGTGATTTTAAGTCAAACTTTATTGTGATTATTAATGACAATGAGATGTCTATTGCCGAAAACTATGGCGGTTTATATGGAAATTTGGCCGAACTTCGCAAAAATCATGGTCAAGCTAAGAGCAACTATTTTACCGCTTTGGGATATGATTATGTTTATGTCGAAAACGGAAATGATGCCGAAGAACTCATCTCGGTTTTGCAAAAGGTAAAAGACAGTACTCATCCGGTTGTGGTTCATGTTCATACCTTAAAGGGAAAAGGATATAAGCCGGCCGAAGAAAATAAAGAAATGTTTCACTGGACGGTTCCTTTTGATGTGAAAACAGCTCAGCCAACAGTTAATTTCGGGGCAAAAGGATATGGCGAGTATGTGGCTGATTATTTGGAAGAGCAAGCCAACAAAAATGATAAATTAGCCGTGATTAATGCTGCTACTCCGGGGGCTCTTGCTTTGCAAGAATTCAGAGCGCGTCATCGGGAAAAATATTTTGATGTCGGTATTGCCGAAGAGCACGCAATTGCTTTTACTTCGGCTATGGCAAAAGGCGGAATGCAACCGATTGCTTTGTTCTTTGGTGGATTTGTTCAGAGAGCTTATGACCAATTATCACAAGATTTGTGCTTGAATAAATCTCCGGCTGTTTTGGTGATTGAAAATACCGGAATTTCAGGAATGGACGCAACACACTTGGGTGTGTTTGATATTCCGTTGATGAGCAATATTCCAAACTTGGTTTATATGGCTCCGGCTTCGGTTGATGAGCTTTATAGAATGCTTGATTGGGCTATGGCTCAAAAAGATTTTCCGGTTGCGGTTCGTACACCGGCCGTTAAGCCGCAAGATTTGAAATTCAAACCGCAAAAATCAATCGTTTTGAATGAGTTTGAAGTTACCAAAAAAGGAAGCAAAGTTGCGCTTATCGGTTTGGGCTCTATGCTTAAATTGGCAGAAGATACGGCTGATGTTTTGGCGCAAAAGGGAATTGATGCAACCATTGTCAACCCAAGATTTATGACCGGTTTGGATGAAAACTTGCTCAATAGCTTGATTGGGGAACATGATACTATCGTTACCTTGGAAGATGGTGTCTTGGATGGTGGTTTTGGTGAAAAAATCGCTCGTTTCTATGGACCTACAGGCGTTAAAGTTTATAGTTTTGGTGCTGATAAGGAATTTCCAGATCGGGTGCCGGCAGATGAACTCTATCGTCGCTATGGTTTAACTGCTGAACAAATTGCAAATAAAATTTTGTAATTGGTTTGGGAATTGTAAAAAACTCCTCGCTCAAAGTGGGGAGTTTTTTGTTGCAATTTTGTCTAAAATATGCTAAATGAAGAATTCTAAAAATTAATTATTAACTTAAAAATTCATTATTATGGAACAGAACAATTTTAATAAAAAAGAGCTTAAGAATTTATTGAGCTCAGTTTTGGAGCCGTATAAAAATCTGATGTCCGTTGAAGAATTTTTATCTTTGGCAGAAGAAGTGGCCGAAGAAACAATCAATGGTCGTCATGTTTTGCAACATGTCAAACCTAAACTTCCTGAAGTGGGAATGTATGCTTTTAGTAATGGAAAATTCTCTTTTGATGCAAAAGCTTATCCTCAGTTGTTGGGAGTAGTTGCTTGCGTAACATCTGATGAAGAGGCTTTTGTTGGGCAAAGAGGTTTGATTTTGTTGCCTAATGAAGTTTGGGGGCCTTGGCATAACTCCAGAGTCAAAAATGGTATTGAAGATGAGCATGATGGGCTGAAAAATACTTTGGAGTTGATAGAGTACTCTAAAAGCCAAAAAAATGCTTTGCCGGCGATTGATTGGTGTATCCAGAATAGTAAGGATAATTACCAAATTTTTGTGCCTGCAGTTGAGCAATTGAAGGAAATTTGTAAAAATGCAGACAAGATTAATATGGCTCTTAAAGCTATTAAAGGAGCTTGTCTTCAGGAATGGATATATTCATCTACAGAGCATAGTCAATGTAGGCAATACTCTATTCTTTCTTCAGTGGCTTGCGTTGGAGCAAGTAGCAAATGTGGAAAAGATGTTAAAACCCGATTTGTACTTGCGTTTTAACATTGATGAAAACTCCTCACTTTATGTGGGGAGTTTTTTGTTGCAATTTTGTTAGGGTATGGTAAGAGAAGAGTATAAACTTAATTATTAATTTTAAAAAATGCATTATTATGAAAGAAAATGAAATTAAAGTTGCTTGGTATGCCTTTGAGGGCAGAAAATTTTCGCCAGATCCGAATGCTTATCCAAACTGTCAAGGCGTGGTGGCATGCTTAAATCCTGATCCTGATGCACCGATTGGTCAGAGAGGATTAATCCTTGTTCCGGATGAGGTACAAATTGAATGGGCCGATGACTATTGTGAAATCGGAAGTGATGATTATGAGGATGGTAAAGCTAATACAGCAAAACTGATTGCTTTTGGTAAAAAAAATTATATTAGTTTTCCTGCTGCAGAGTGGTGTTATTCATATTCTAAGAATGGCGTTAAACCTGGAGAAGGTTTTTTACCGGCAAAAAGTCAGCTTAGAAGCATTATTGCACATCAAAATACCATTAATCCTGCGTTAGAAAAGATTGGTGGTATAATCTTGAGAGGTTGGATTTGGTCTTCGACCGAGCATTTAAGTAATGGTGCTTGGGGAATGAGCGTTTATAGAGGCCGCTTAGATTTGGACTATAAGTATAACCGCAATCGTTGTGTTAGGTGTGTGATTGCTTTTTAAGAATAAAACGCTTTACCTTGAGGTGAAGCGTTTTTTGTTGCAATTTTATTTTTTATCTTTATTATAATGATTGTTCCGGTCGTCCGAAGGGCTTATGGGCGAGGAACGGTAAAATAACTTGAGCCGAGTTCAAAGATGGATAAATTTATCTAGCTGGCAACTAAAGCAATTTTACGCGGTCTCGAAAAATTCATGTACCGGTTTGTACACTAGAATTTTTCTCGCTACTAGAAATCACTTTATTTGCACACGCTATCTAAATTTATCAGTTTCTAAAATGAAATAAAAATCTTTTTGATGTCGGCTCCTTAACATAAGGAGTTTTTTTATGTCTGAATTTAAATATCAACACGGATTATGCATTATGCGGGCACAGCCTTTCCATATCGGGCATGCCAAGATGATTGATAAAATGCTCAAAGAATGCGCGCAAGTGACTGTTGTGTTGGGCTCCATTCAAGAGCAGGGAACAGAGCGTAATCCTTTGAACTATACCACCCGCAAAAAAATGATTCAAAATGTCTATCGCAACAGACCGGAATATCCCAGACTTAAAATTATAGGTTTGTTTGATATTAATAATCCGGCAGAGTGGGCGGAATATGTGTTAGATTTTATGAATGAGAGTTTGCCCCAACTTGGACGTCCCGATGTTTATTATGCCGGAAGTGATTATGATGCGCATTGGTTTAGACATGCATTTGAGAATATTGAAATTGAGGATAGAACAGACCCTAATTTTCCGTTTGTGACTGGGTCTATGGTGCGTGATATGATTAGGTTTGGTGATAAAAGATGGAAAAACTTTATTCATCCTGAAAACCATACTTTGATTGAAGAACATTTTTATAAACGCAAAGCTATTATTTAAGATTATCGTTATGATAATGAGGAGAAAAGTGATGACCCTGCAAATGATGGAAAATATTTGGCAAAGTTTGAAAAAAAATCTTAAAACATATTGTGATGAAAATGGGTTTAGTGATGTGATTTTGGGACTTTCGGGTGGATTAGATTCCGCTTTGGTGGGTGTGTTGGCTACTCAGGCTTTGGGAGCTGAACATGTGCATGCGGTGATGATGAAAACCAAGCATACCTCTGAATTAAGTTTGCAAATTGCAGCAACAATTGCCGCTCTTAATGGCTTTGACTATAAGGTGATTGATATTGAACCGGTAATTGAAAATCAGGTGCGTTTTCTGGCTTCGGCTTTTAGTGAAGAACCCAAGAATATTGTGTTGGAAAATTTACAGGCCCGAGAAAGAGGCAAAACCTTAATGGCTTTTTCAAACCAGTTCGGGTATTTGGTTTTGGCTTGTGGAAACAAGTCTGAAGCGGCAATGGGGTATTGCACGTTATATGGTGATACTTGCGGTGGTCTTTCGCCAATCGGAAATTTGTATAAAAGTCAGATTTTTGAGATTGCTAAATGGCTCAATACCGAAAAAGAAGTTTTGCCGCAAGCGGTGATTGAACGTGCGCCTAGTGCTGAACTCAGCGATAATCAAAAAGATGAAGATACGCTTCCGCCGTATCTTGTGTTGGATGGTATCTTGAGTGCTTATCTGGAGCAGGGGAAAAAGGAAAATGAAATTGTTAAATGCGGCTTTCCTGAAAAGACAGTGCGGTGGGTGCTGAACCGATACCGCAAAATGGCTTTTAAGCGAGAGCAAACGCCAAAAGCTTTGAAGATGGATTTGTAAAGAATATGAGCCTCATAACAGAGGCTCTTTTTTAAACTTGATTTTGGACAAAAAATATTCTAAATGGATATTTTTTGTTGAATTTATAAATAGGGTGTGGTATAGTTGGCATTAGTTAGATAACTTTTTGGGAGAACCCTTATGCAATATTTACAAGAATTGGACGATTTAAATCCTGAAAATAGGACCTTTGCACTTAACAATGGTTCAGATGAGATTCATTTTTTTGCTTACTCAGGAAAAACACTCAATAATAATGATGAAAAACAAAAAGAGACTAATTTGTACTATGGAAGATACTTTTTAAGAAAAGGATTTAATCAAAGTATTGAGGATTTAGATGAAAATGTTGTTAAGCCTCTGTTCGTGGATCAAAATGGTCAAGATTATTATCCTTTGCCTCAAGAAAATGTTAGAGATTTGATGTATGCGGATAAACTCGGTATTAAAGGTTTTGCATATTCACCTAATGCGACGCAAGAGCAAAAAGATATTGAATTTGAAAAGATTGCTTCTGCGTTTGTGGATGCTTCAAAAAATTTGGATTTTAAAGATGAAAAAAATCTGTTTAGCATTAGTCATAATTTCTATGAGGTCAACTATAATAATGGTGGAAATGAGGATTTTGAGTCGTCTGATATTTTGAACAAATTGAGAGTTGAAACCCCAAGATTTAAAGCTTTGAAAACAGCTCAGATGCAAAAAGTAGCGTTAAAAAAGCATATTGAACGACGCAAAAAGGAAATTCGTGAGCGTCTTAGCAAAACTTCTAGAGATGAATATGGAAATATTGAGGTTTCCGGTGTCGTTAAAGCAGATAAAAATGCAGAAATGATGATTAATGGTGATTGGAATGATAATAAATATAGTGAGCGGGAACGCGCAATGAAAGAGTGGGGGGAGTGGCAAAAAGAAAGGACTGAAGAGTTACCACAAGCTTTTGATAATGCCAAAAAAGGAACGATCGAACAAAAAGTAGAGTTTATTCGGTTTTATGGATCTTTATTTGATCAAGGCGATATTGATGAAAGTTCAATTTCTAAAGAAAAATATAAAGAATTAAATGATTTTGTAATTGATACCTTTAACAATCATAAAGAAGCATTTTATAATGTGAATGCCTTTTATGGTGCTGTTGATTTATTAGATACCACAAAGAGACATATGGACCAAAATCAAGATAGAGAAGCTATTATAGAAAATAGAAAAACTGTTGTAGATTTGTTTGACTATAATGACTATTATAAGGAAGAGTATATTTCGTTACCACGCAGAATCGAAGATTTTGAAGAAGTATTGAGCTATGCTGCATCTTCCCAAAATCTTTCAAAAGAAGTAAAGCGAGAATGTGCTCAATTGTTGAATGATAAAACAAATGGGGAAAAAAGAAATTTTGAGCAACATAAAAATAGAATACGAGCACGCTTGAATAACAAAAATAAAGAAGATTTTGTTTTTGGTGCGGTGGTTGCAGATAAAATTGCCGAAGGTAAAATCAATGGTATAATTGATGAGCCGGTTACTCCTGAAAAAGGCAAAAAATTGTCTGATGGTATTAAAAGTAAAATAATTTCAAAGAGACGCTTAAGTCGATAGAAACGTAGGTTATTAAGTCTTACTTTTTATTCAACCTCTTGTCTTTAACGGCGAGAGGTTTTTTGTATCAAGAAAACCACGCGTTAGACGCGTGGTTCAGTAAAGCTTATAGCGGTGAGGATGACAAAGCGCTC
>CALXTW010000038.1 GCA_944391515.1 uncultured Alphaproteobacteria bacterium | reverse complement strand
GTGGCCACATGAGGCCAGTGAGAACTCACAACACAAAAAAGAGTTAGAGTTCGAGACTGAGCGGCGGCGTCAGCCGATTGCCGTTTTCTAAAATTTTTTCATTAAACTATTTACAAACATAAAAATTGTGCTAAACATACAAGCCAATTTACTATTATTTTGGTTAAAACATCTGCATTAGCAGACATTATAATTTATGTTTCACTTAAAAATTTTTTGCCTTATGAAAAAGACAACGATTTTAGGAATTGTCGGCGGAACTTTGGTTGTTGCCGGCGCGGTAGTAGCATGGTTTAAAAGAGAAGCCATCAAAGAAACAGCTGCTGAAGTGGTTGCTGAAGTCAAAAAGTATTTAGCAAAAGGAAAAGAAGAGCCGGCCGAAGTAAAAGAATAATCAAAAGTCCGCTCTAACAACAACCCTTAAGAAACAAACCGTTTCTTAGGGGTTTTTTGCATGTTGAACTTTGCTTCTTATAAAACGAAGTTTGATTGGGAAAAAAAGATTAAAGGATAAAACTGGTGGAGCTGAAGGGAGCGCTAAGCAAAAATGACCTTAAACGTCATTTTTGTCTGTAAGCTCTTAGAAAATCTTAATGAGCAAGGAAGGAACGCCCGCAGCGAATTTAGATACCTAAGAGGATATCCCCTTCCAAGAAAACGTTGCTTTTTTTAAAGCAATGTTTGATTGGGAAAAAAAGATTAAAGGATAAAACTGGTGGAGCTGAAGGGGATCGAACCCTCGACCTATTGATTGCGAACCAATCGCTCTCCCAACTGAGCTACAGCCCCACAAATTGACTTATGGCTTAATCAATAACCTCTAAAAAGTCAACGCCTTTATATTTTTAATTGCTTAAAGATTTCAAAAAATCCTCTTTTGAAGGAGATTGCGGAAGTTTTTTCATATCGATATAAACGCAACTTCCTGCATCAATAAAGGGCTGAAGCATACGATTTGTAATATCTGAATCACCGCTATTCCAATCCAAATTATCCTCAAAATTAATCATATTGGCTTCCAAAGCGTCTGTATATTTCTTAGCATCTTCAGTAGTAAAAAGACAATCAAGCGTTGTCACACTTCCTTCTTGCGGCAAATTTTTAATAGCTTCGGGTACCCCGTCAGGATAAATTTTTTGTAAATCGACAGGTTTATTTTTTATAGTATAAACGTAATGACATCTATCGCCATCTCTGCCTTGCACACTCATAATATTATCCATATTTGAGAAGACGAGAGTTTTTTCATAAGGTTCACAAGCTATGAGGTTATCTCGTAAATCTTTAGTATAATCAACATTAATCACTTTCATTTGGCAGATACCATCTGCAGAAATAAGCTCCTTAACTGCAGAAACCAATTGTGATTTTGCCTCTGTGAGAGAAACTTTTTCAGCATTTTGAAAGTCTTGAATAGCTTTTTGATAAGCGACTAAATTTTCTTTATCAAAGTCACAGCGATTAATAAAATGTCCTACTTGGGAGGTGGATATAAATTCGCATCGACATTTATCCCCGACCCAACCAACAATTTTATATTTAAAATCATAACTTAATCCACTTGCTTCCTGGCTTTTTTCTTCAATCATCGGGGTGCAGTCTTTAATGTTTTGAATAAAAGCATCAGACATTCTGACTAAGTCAACTTGTCCGTTAAGGTCGGTATTAATTCTGTCTGCTCTTGCAGGTGTAATAAATGCAATCATCAGAAGAAGGGGTAAGTAGTATTTCATGGTCCATCTCCTTTGTTGCAGTATATTTTATCATTTTGGAGGTAAAAGTTCAATTCTTATTCATTATATTTTGTGGAAGAGAAAGAATGTAAAAGTAAATTACAAACTATTTGTTGAAAGCTTCAATATTTAACAATTGAGATTTAATATTTAATCCGCCGGCATATCCGACAAGTTTTCCATTTGAACCAATAACACGATGGCAAGGAATAAAGATAGGAATAGGGTTTTTGTTGTTAGCCAACCCAACGGCACGATATGCTTTTGCGCAACCAATTTTATCAGCAATTTCTTTATAAGAAGCGGTTTCTCCGTAAGGAATATTCAACAATTCCCGCCAAACTTTTTTTTGAAAAGCGGTGCCGATTGGACAAAGGGGAAGATTAAAAAATTTTCTCTTCCCGGCTAAATATTCTTGTAATTGTTCAAAAGCATTATTCAAAAGAGGAGTCTTTTGCATTGCCTCATGAGTCATAAAGTTTTGTTTTTGAAAACAAACTCGAACGATTTTATTATTTTCTTCAACAATAAAAATTTCACCTAACGCTGTACGAGAAGTCCAAAACAACATTTAGAAAAGATCTAAGCCTCTTTCAATTTTAACTCTTTGTTGCTCTAAGATTGTTCCCATATTTAATTTACCGCTTCTAAGCATTCCGCGAACTTGACAAGCGGCGTTTGTATCTGGATTGGCAAATAAATATGAAACTTTTGCTCTTTTGGGTGCGCCTTCCAAAATTTGATGAATACAAGCAAGAAAACCATTGGCAACCAATTCATAAGCCATTTCCTCACTAATACCGCTGGAGGCCGCATATTTCACGAGAGCGTTTACGGCATCACTTACGTTATTAGCGTGAATGGTGGATAGTACCAAGTGTCCGGAAGTTGCTGCGCGTAGAGCTTCACTTGCTACATCAGGAGAACGAATCTCACCCAGATAGATATAACGCGGTTTAGAACGTAGAGCAGACTTAATACCTTCTTCCCATTTTCCCTCGGGAGGAGTTGTTTGTTTGCAAAGCCCTAGTTCTGCTTCAGGGGTAACATAAACACCATCCAAAGGCATCTCAATCGGGTCTTCAATTGTGAACGCATATCCACCTTTCTTTTGCAAATATTCTTTTAAAAGGGCGGCAATCGTCGTACTTTTACCCGAACCGGTTGCTCCGGCAAGTAAGATTAAGCCACTACATCCAGCTAAAGAAACTAAATGTTCATAAACGCGGTAAGGTAAACCTAAATCTTTTAAGTTAGGAACAGTTGTCGGCATTTTACGTGCACAATAGTTAACACCTTCCAAAGCGATTGTTCTCTCGACACGATAGTTTCTTCCTTTATAATTCAAAAGATAACTTCGATTAGAGCCATCATAAGCTTTTTCGAGTTGGTCAAAAAACTCTTCAAAATCGTCAAAAGTAACAATTTTCAGTCCGCAATTGGTTCTTCCACTCCAAATGTAGCATTTTTTGTCAGGAGTAACGTAAACATCTGAAAATTTAACATCATTAATCGGACCTGAACTGTGTTTACTTACAAGCACGTCATTAGGATTAATCTTGTTTAATCCATTTGAGGCTTGAGGTGTAGCAACAGTAGGATTTTGCACATTAACGCTTGCTGTTTTTTGAGGTTGAGTTTCTGTTGCCGTAGAGTTGCTAGCAGACGCATCAATAGCTTTTGGGGATAGATTAGTTTCCTCAACTTTAAGGTTGCTGACAGACATTTGTTTTATCAGTTCTTCGCTTGAATTTCCCCTAGGTCTAAAATTCATGATATCCTCGCATTAAATTTCATTTACCCCTAAATTACAGTATAAAGAATCTTTTATTGAAATTGTGTTAATTTTTTTTGACAAATAAGAAATAAGGCATAAAGATACAAACAAAATCATAGCTATTGAAACGAAGGCAAAATGAGACAATTCTATCCGATAATTTTACTTATAATTTCAAATGTATTCATGACATTTGCATGGTATGGGCACTTAAAGTTTAAGAGTATGCCATTATGGATAGTGATTTTGGCAAGTTGGGGAATAGCATTTTTTGAATACATCTTTCAAGTGCCAGCAAATCGTATTGGTCATGACTACTTTAGTGCGCCACAGCTGAAGATAATGCAAGAAGCTATAACCATTAGCGTCTTTTGCATATTTTCGATTCTTTATTTAAAAGAAGATTTACGTTGGAATTATATTGTTGGCTTTGGCTTAATACTATTGGCCGTATTTTTTGTCTTTAAAAAGTGGGATTAAAACCTATAAGACAACAAACCCCTGCATTTCTGCAGGGCTTTCTTGTAAATGGCGGATAGACAGGGATTACTCGTCGCTCCGCTAGAGTTGCACAGGCGCTCATTCGCGATAGCTCACCGGCGTTCTCACGCCCGCCTTTCGCTGGTAGTCGAACCCTTTTTATCCAGGGTTCAAATCCGGCAATCCTCATCATTTACAACAAAACCCCGCATTGCTGCAGGGCTTTCTTGTAAATGGCGGATAGACAGGGATTACTCGTCGCTCCGCTAGAGTTGCACAGGCGCTCATTCGCGATAGCTCACCGGCGTTCTCACGCCCGCCTTTCGCTGGTAGTCGAACCCTTTTTATCCAGGGTTCAAATCCGGCAATCCTCATCATTTACAACAAAACCCCGCATTGCTGCAGGGCTTTCTTGTAAATGGCGGATAGACAGGGATTCGAACCCTGGATACCCTTTAGGGGTATACACGATTTCCAATCGTGCGCCTTCGACCACTCGGCCATCTATCCACGAACGACACTATTCATACTGTCAAAAGTTGTGTTTGACAAGAGTTTTTTTACTTAAATTCAAAAAAGTCGCTAATTTTTTATTCTTTGGGCCAACCAATTGCCTGAGACACAATCACTTGTTGATTATTGTCAAGTTTGAGTTCTTTTGCCACGGCATCGTGGTCAAAATAACCTCTGACCACATTGTTTAAGCCTTTATCTGCACAATATAGTCCGACATTTTGGTAAGCCGAACCGGCATGCATAGCTCCATACATTGGATTTTTATTATCCGAAACATAAATTAAATCCAACGCAGCCTCCTTAGCAAATTCTTGGGTTGCCAACATAGCTCGTAAGTCTTTATCCGAAATTTGAACAAGCTTGTGAGCTTTAGCATCATAAAGCCATACACCGTCATATTTAAGAACATAGACGGATAAATCCTGGCTGTCGCGGGCGGTCGGAATGGTTCGCTTGCCATCCTGGCGATTGACACCAACCGCTGCCCACAGCATATCAGCCAAAGTTTGTTCATTAACGGCACGTCTGCCGAATTCACGCGCAGTCCGTCTTTCCTGCAGGCTTTGCATCAGGGTTTTGCCTCCAACCATGTTTGGCTTGGGCAAAGGCTGAGTGACAAGTTCAGCATTTGCAGATGAAATTCCGAGAGCCAAAACACAAGCGGCAACCGTCAATGTTTTTTTATACATGTATAATCTCCTTTTAACTGGGCCTTAATAATCAATAATCTTAATATACTAATCATAATCTTAAAAAATACATAATGATAGATGGGGATGGGGAGTAATAATATCTTCAATTAATATAAGACCTCGGCTCCTGCCGTTATCTTTTTATGCTTTTGAGACTTCTGTCATCAAAAGACATAGTTTAACCCTGCAGTAATTGCCACATCTTGATAATCACTTCCGGCAGTAGCGCGAGCGGTAGCATACAGGCTGAAGAATTTACTGATATCAGCACTTCCACCAATTTCCAGACGAGCAAACGTACCGTCGTCTATTTCAGGAGTATTATCAACGAAGTTGGTAATTGTAGCATCTCCACCCGAGACCGAATTAAAGAGAATACTCGGTCTGATGTAGACTTTTGCAAAGCCCTTATCCAGATTCCAGGTTTGTTCAAATTTCACACCTAAATCTGCTTCCAGAGATGTAAGGGTATCAAATTCTGCCGATTTGCCATAAATATCTTTAGCATCATCATAGCTGATTGATGTAACATTAATAATGGCGCTCGGCTCAATATTGAAACTGTAATTAATGTTATAAACGTATCCTGCAGCAAGGCTTAAACCATATTCGGTAGCATCAGTATCTGAAGTAACGTTATCTTTGGTTTTGATGTCAGCATTTTGAATACCGCCATAAACGGTTGCCAAAGCCCAAGCGTTTTGCCAATTGTGGCGATAGTAAACACCACCCAAATAGCTATCGATATCAATTTCACTACCATATCTGGCAAAAACATTTTCGGCTTCTCCGTCAAAATCATAGTCACCTTGTCGATAAGAGGCAAACAAGCCTATTCTATTGTTATTATTGTTATAAATATCAATTCCTGCCTCACCACCCATAATATCAGCATCATAATTTATAGAGCCTTCATTGGTAATTGAGTGGAAAATAGGCATAATCCAGAAATTGTAGTTGTTATAAAAGTTTTCAATTCCTTTAGAGTAATAGCGATAAGCAGGAGAATGCATAACACGATTATCAACAAGATTATTATTTCGTAAGTTAATTTTATTAATCACGTTATAGACCACGCTTCTGGTTTGTTCCAAGGCGGCGTGAGGTAATCCCATGTAAGCCAAAACCTCAGAGTAAACACCAGATTTTCCGCCATTATTTACCATACCCATATACCAGCTATTTCCCTCTTGAGAAGTATCCCAAAGGTATGGACTGGAATTTACTCTCCAAATTGTAAAGTTTGCAGCGGTAGAAGCATCGTCATTAGGAGCCTCTAAAAACAGAATTTTTTCACTGGTTTTAGCAACAGAGGCGAGCTGAATATTAAGTTCTGATGTTCCTTTAACATCACCATTAACGACTAATTTGTCGGAAATATTATTCACGGTATCAACTTTTAGAGTAATTGATGAATTGCTTTGACCGGTATAATTACCTTCAATTGTCGTAGTGTTGTCTTTTTCATCAGCTAAACTTCCTGGGCTAACCATGTTGAGGTCTCCGGCGTTAACAACAGAGCCAAGAATATTTACATTTTCAACTTCAGAGGTATCAAGAGTAGAACCTGTATTAATCTTAATTTCGCTTGCCGAGCTATCCATATTGACATCACCAGCTAACGAAACATTGGCCGAACCTAAACTTCCACCAATATTGATGCTATCCCAACCATTAACGGTTGTTGAACCATTTGCCCCGTCAGAGGAAATTTTGAAGCTTCCATCCGCAAAGGTTAAGTCTTTACCGGCAGTTGTGGCTTCAAGCTTATTGCCAAATTTTTCATTAACACCGTTAACAATTACCAAAGACGAAATGTTTCCATCGCTAAAGAGATTGTCATAATCATAACTTCCGGCTAAAGTTGTATTTTGAGAAATAGCAATCGTTCCGGTGAGATTCGTCCCATCAGCCAAGCCCAAAGTTGAAGACCCCAGAGCTTCCACGTTATTGAGGTTAGCACCGCTTTCGGCACTCAAAAAACCACCGTTTACAATAGTATCATTGGCATCGCCACCACTTTTAACCAGCATCGAACCGTTTGTATTTACGGTAGAATTAAATGCCATACCCCCGGAATTAACTTCTAAACCTTGAACATTGCCGCTATCGGTTGTATGTCCATTGGAGTTAATAATTGTTCCAAGCGCAGTCCCATCGACAATCATAGAGCTGTTTTCATTCAAAACAGTGTTATTTGCATTACCTCCGGTTTCAATAGCAATATCGCTTGAGCCATTGGCAATAGTATCTGAAATATTACCGCCGCTTTGGACTTCAACCAAACCACTGTCTTGAAGAATAGTGTTGTATAGATTTCCTTTATCAAGAACATCAAGTTGACTGTTGCCACCCACAATAATTCCATCTCCAACACCATTGTTAAAGAGGGTATCATAGTGTTTTCCGTAAAGATTAGCATTAATAACGTCGTTGTCAGTAGTCAGGTGATAAGACCCTTGGTCATTCACCGTCAAGCCACGAACAGTTGCGTTAGTTTGTGAAGCATCAATCAAACCGCCCTTGTTGACCACAACAATATCGGCATTTGCACTACCCTTAAGGGTCAAGGTACCACCGTTATTAATTGTTGTATCTGTTACCATAGAGGCATCTTGAGCGACAATTTCGCCGCCATCATTAATAATAGAGGTTTGAGCCGTGCCACCTCCGGTGACATTCATCACGCCGCCATCAAGAGTGGTCTGAGAAGCATTTCCTCCGTCATTAACATTTAAAGTTCCATCAGTTATAATTGTATTTATAGCAACACCATCTTTATTAACGTTAACAGTGCCTCCTTTAATTGTGGTATTATCGGCTGTACCGCCACTGTTTACATTCATAACACCATCAGTATTTACTTCGGTAATACTTGCAATACCGCCGGTTTCAACATTTAATGTTCCAGAATTGATTATGGTATTTTGAATCAATGAAGATGTTGGTTCTTGAGTTTCACCAGATCCGTCGCTTCCGTCAGATCCGTCGCTTCCGTCAGAGCCATCACTTCCATCATTGGTTTCTTCGTCATTTAAGGTGGAGGTTTCTGAACCATCTTCATTGCCATCTTCAGAGCCTTCACCTCCTTCACCGCTTGTTGGGTCATCAAATCTAACCTCGACTGTCCCCCCATCTATGATAGTACCATCGGCAGTACCTCCGTCTTTAATCAACATGGTTCCACCAGTATTTACTTGCGTGTTTGAGGCAACTCCAGAACCCACCACTTCAAATCCTTGATAAGTATTTTCACCGATTTGTCCTCCAGCAGAATTGACAATGGTACCGGAGGTGTTTCCGGCACTAACCATTGAGCCTGAATTAATTGTTGTGCCAGATGCTTCCCCTCCTTCAGCAACATATACTAAACCGCCATCTACTGTGGTAACTTCAGCTAATCCACCCTCATTAATAATCATATTTCCGCCGGTGTTAACGGTTGTTGTAATTGCAGATCCTCCAGAGTTTACGGAAATTTTTCCGGTATCATTAATAGTATTTCCATTAGCGATTCCGCCACCATTAATAATCATTTCACCATTATTATCGATTGTTTGATTATCGCAAGTCCCTCCGGGGCAAGTAATACTGACCGGATCATCAGCCAAAGCCGGAGAATTGCATAAAGCAACTGTAATAAGGAGGCTAAAAGAAAAAGAAAGAAGTTGTTTCGTCATAATGTCGGCCTTGTTTTGGGTAAGCTCTCTTTTCTGGAGAACATAAGTAAGATAAATCGATTTGCCCCGATTCTATAATTTTAATTATTAACAAAATCTTATGCCGATTCTTTTCTTTCTATCTTCGATTCGCTCAAAGCCTTGTCCAGATTCGCATTGAGTCCGATTAAAAAATTTTTTTCGATTCTCTTAAAATAAAAGTTAATTTTTCTCCGAATCGCAAAGTCTTTGTCCGAATCGCAAAAAAACACCCTCCGGAAGACCGAAGGGTGTTTTTGAAAACAGCTATAAAAATTAAGCGTTTTTCTTCAAAGCTTCGCCTAAAGCGTCACCTAAGCTGGAACCACTTGAAGCGGTAGATGAATATTCTTCCAAAGCTTTCTTTTCTTCTTCAATTTCCAAAGCTTTAACAGACAAGCCGAGCTT
>CALXTW010000037.1 GCA_944391515.1 uncultured Alphaproteobacteria bacterium | reverse complement strand
TCTATCCGGATGAGCTACGCTGACTACCTAGCCTTTGATTATAATTAAAAAAAATAAAAAGCAAGTTAAAATTATATTTTTCTAGTAATCCCTTGTTTTTAACGAGTTAGTATTGCACCTAAAGATTATTTGTCCTACATATATGGTATATTAATTTTATGGAGTTCGGCCTAATGAATAAAGAAGAGACTATAGATAAATTTGTTTGTTTTATGAAAGATGAATTAGAAAAAGATGGTTATAAAATAGGTCAAGCAAATTTTAATTTTGCATTGTCCCATACTGCAAAATACGTTAATAATCCTGATGAATTGATATCAGAAGGCGATGATTTAACTAAGTTTAAGAGTATCTGCAAAATCTCTGACGAAGAATTTAAAACAGTTATAAATGCATGTTTAACAAATGATTTAGTCAAAGAATTTGGTGGAAATGAACGAAATTATAGCTTGATACAACTTACAGAGAAAGGATTGGCAAGAGCTAATTGTGTGGAAAAAGGAAAGGACTTTAAACCGATGGCTAACTATGTAATAAATGGTAATATAAATGCGAGCAATTTACAAATAGGAAACAATAATAATCAGAATATAGAGAATGCAATTTCTCAGATCTTAAACGAAATTGATAAAATGAATGTAAGCGAAGAACAAAAGAAAGAAGCTAAGGGATTATTACAAAAATTTACTGAACACCCTGTAATTTCTGGTATTTTATCTGGGGTTGCCCTTAAGGCATTAGGATTTTAATATGAATTTTCCGAAACAGATAAATGTAGAATGTGTCTTTTGTGGTTCCACAGAGTTTCTATTACCTTATGAGGGATTTCAACCTTCTGAGAATGAATTATTACAATGTGCTAATTGCGGAAGAATAAATTGTTATTCCGACATTAGAGATTTGGCTATTCGTAATATCAATTCTGAAATACATGAGCAGTTACATAAAATATTAAAAAAGGCTGGCTTTAAGGTAAAAAAATAAAAGGCAATTTTATACAATAGTTAAACTTTAAGCGTAGCTTTCCTTAATATACCTATGTAACGTATTCCAATCGCAGCCGAGGAGACGGGCGATTTCGGCTTTGGAGACATGTTTATCCAAAAGTTCTTTGATTTTGTTGTGTTTTTTTGCCAATTTGCGATAGGTGCTGCCGCGAGGGCGGCCGATGTGTTTCCCTTCCGCTTTGACACGTTTTAGAGATTCTCTGGTGCGGTCGGAGATAAGCTGACGTTCTATTTCACTGGCAAGCGAAAAGGCAAAAGCAAGGACTTTGCTTTGAATATCTGCACCAAGCCTGTAATTCTCTTTTAATGTCCAGATTTGGCATTCTTTTTCAAGGCAGTTTTGCAAAATTCCCATAACCTCAAGAAGATTTCTCCCAAGTCTGGACAACTCGGTTGCAATTAGAATATCTCCTTTTTTGAGCTTTTTAAGCAATTTGCCCAATTTTCGTTCGTTAAGTGGTTTTCGGGAAGATATTGTTTCCTCAACCCATTTGGAAATTTGAATATTGTTTTCGTCAGCAAAGGCCTGTATACCGTGCTTTTGGTTACTTACGACCTGATGTTCTGTTGAAATTCTGCAATAACCGTAAATCATCGTCTATCCTTTATAAAATTTATTTATATTTATCTGATTTGACGATAATTTATGAAAAAACAAATACTGAAATAAACCCTCCGTTTTATTTCAGTATCTTTATGAATATTTTATAGATAAGGAAAACTAAAATTAAGTTAATGAATTTTCTGCGAATTAAAGAAAAGCAACATATGTAGAATAAATGGATGAAAAAGCATCTACAAAAACGGAGGGTTTTGTAGATGGCGGAATCGTTGATTGAGTTGTTACCCAAGATTGTAGCTGACGGCAAAAAAGAAGTAGAAAAGATATTTGAACGGTTAGAAAGCAACAACAAAATTACGCTGCAAACTAATGAATATGTGCTGCCCGTTATCAAAGACCACAACCTGTTTACCGGAGAATATCAGGAAATCAATGAACAAAATTGGTTTAACCGTCTCTGTTATGGTGATAACTTAATGGTTATGCAAGCCTTGCTAACAGGAGATAAATCAACAGGTCTGCCATCTATGAGAGGAAAAATAGACCTTATTTATATTGACCCTCCTTATGATTCTAAGGCTGATTATAGAACCAAAATCACTCTTCCAAGTGGTGATATTGACCTAAAACCAACTGTTTTGGAACAATTTGCTTATTCTGATACTTGGAAAGAAGGAACAGTTAGTTATCTTAAAAACCTTTATCCCAGACTTTATTTGATGAGAGAATTATTGTCAGATAAAGGCTCAATCTATGTTCATTTAGATTGGCACGTCTGCCATTATGTAAAGGTCTTAATGGATGAAATCTTTGGTAAAGATAATTTTGTAAATGAAATTATTTGGCATTATGAAAGTGGAGGAATGCCTCAAAATAATTATTCAAAAAAACACGATAATATATTTTGGTATAAAAAAACATCTAATTATATTTTTAATAAAGAAGAAGCAAGTGTTTTAAGAAATAAATGTCCAATATGCAATAGTGATTTACAAAAATGGAATAATATGAAACGAGAGATAGATGCGGATGGACGGATTTATCGCACAATTAAATCAAATGGGAAAATATATAAATACTACGATGATGAACCAACTATTGCCCCAGATGTGTGGTTAGGAATCAACCATATACAGCAAAAAGACCCTCAACGAACGGGATATTTAACTCAAAAACCATTAAAATTATTAGAACGAATAATCAAAGCATCATCCAATGAAGATTCTATTGTGGCAGACTTTTACGCAGGAAGTGGAACAACAGGAGCTGTTGCTGAAAAATTGGGCAGAAAATGGATTATGTCAGACCTTGGCAAGCCATCAAACATGATTATGAGAAAAAGATTGATAGACCAAGAAGCCAAACCTTTCTTATACCAAGCTGTTGGTGATTATCAAAAAGAAACATTTGCCACCACCAAAGAATTCAAAAGAGTTGGTGATTTAGCCCAAGTAGTTTTGAACCTTTATGGGGCAACACCATTTTTTGATGATGATATGCCTAAAAACTTAGGACAATTAAAAGACAGCAGAACTTTGGTTTATGTTGATAGTCCCAATAAATTAACAGGCTCCTCAACACTTAAAAAGGCTCTTGAACTTAAAGAAAGTTTTTTGGGTGGTTGGAATAAAGTCATTGTTTTGGGTTGGAACTTTGTATTTGATATTGCAGAGATTATCAAAGAATATAACCCATCTCAAATAGAAGTGCTGGTCATTCCACCAGATTTGTTATCTCAACTGAGCAAAAACAGCAGTTATAAAAAATTGGTAGAAAATGGCAAAGTCAGATTTGCATCTTTGCAGTATCTTACCATTAAAGAACCTATTGTTAAAAATATTTCTTGTGATATTGAAGAGCTGCAAATTGAACTAGATAATTATGTTTTGCTCTCTCCTGATGCTCTTCCTTTAGATGATAAAAACAAACAAGCTCTGCAAGAGGTTATAGCCAGAGAACCTTTGGCTTTAATTGAATATTGGTCTATTGACCCAGACTATGATGGAACAACATTCAGAAGCAAATGGCAGGATTATAGAGAAAATACTTTTAAGGATGATGACCAATACAGAGTTTCTACTTCTGCACAAATTACAGTTCCTAAACTCAAAGGCAAAAAAAGAAAGATTTGTGTGAAAGCAGTTGATGTCTTTGGTTTTGAAAGTGTTGTTGTAAAGGAGATATAAAATGCCAACATTATTAAATACAGGAACAAGAGATATACCTTTACAATTTGCCAAGCAATTAACAGATATTGTCAATCAAGAATGGGAACAAGGAACTTTTATTCAAAAAGTAAGCCCTGTAACCCAAGACCTGTTAAGATTTTGGTTCTCTCCTGCCTTTTGTGATGAAAGGAGAATAAACTTTCATGAGGGACAAAGACAAGCAGTCTTAAATACCATATATTGCCATGAGGTTTTGAAAACAGAATCTGTATTCAATATGTATCAAATGGCAAGTGAAGAAATTATGGATGAGCATTTTTTGCATAGTATTAAATCTGACAAATATCAACATCCCAAATATTGTATCAAAATGGCAACAGGAACAGGTAAAACTTGGGTAATGCATGCTATTTTTCTGTGGCAATACTTAAATGCAAAATACAATGAAAGTGTTGATAAAAGCAGATTTGCAAAAAACTTTTTGTTGGTAGCCCCAGGGCTAATTGTTTATGAAAGATTACTTGATTCATTTTTGGGCAAAGAAGATGAAAAAGGAACCAGACACTTTGAAACATCTGACTTAAAACAAAATGAGCAAGTTTTTATTCCTGAAAAATATAGAGAAGCAGTCTTTGGCTTTGTTCAAAACAATGTGGTTAAAAAAGAAGAAATTGGCAAAAAAATCACAGGTGAAGGCATTATTGCAATTACTAACTGGCACTTATTGGCAGGTGTTGATGATGAAAATGAAGAGGTTGATACCAATGTTTCTCCCCTAAAAGACCCAACAAGGGTTATCAATGATTTACTCCCTATAACCCCAGGAACAACAGCTGGGCACTCTTTGGAAAGTTTGGATAACCAGTTTTTGAGAGGTGGAGAACTTGAATATTTAAAATCTTTGCCCAACATTTGTGTTTTTAATGATGAAGCCCACCATATTCATGAAAATAAAACAGCTGGAATTATTTCAGAAGTTGAATGGCAAAAATCATTAAATTTTATTTCAGAAAACAAAAAGACTAATTTTATTCAGGTAGATTTTTCTGCAACTCCTTATGATATTACTGGTTCTGGTCAGAAAAGAACCAAGCATTATTTTCCTCACATTATTGTTGATTATACTCTAAATTCTGCCATTAGAGCAGGTTTGGTAAAAACAATAGCTATTGATAAAAGAAAAGAAATAGCCTCATTGGCTGATGATGAATTAGAGTTCAAAGCCATAAGAGATGGAAAAAATGTTTTAGAATTATCTGATGGGCAAAGATTGATGCTTAGAGCTGGTTTATCAAGATTACAGCTCTTAGAAGAAGAATTTACCAAAATCAATCCATCTAAACACCCTAAAATGTTAGTGATTTGTGAAGATACCAAAGTTTCTCCTTTGGTAAAGGATTTTTTAGTTCAAGAAGGTTTGGCTGAAGAAGATGTCTTACAAATAGATTCTGATAAAAAGGGTGCTGTAAAGCCAGAAGAATGGAAGCAAATTAAGCAAAGTTTATTCAATATTGATAAAAAGTCATCTCCTAAGGTTGTTGTGTCAGTTTTAATGCTGAGAGAAGGATTTGATGTTAGTAATGTCTGTGTCATTGTGCCTTTAAGGTCTTCTCAAGCTCCAATATTATTGGAACAAGTCATTGGCAGAGGATTAAGATTAATGTGGAGAGAACCAGATTATATTGAAATTAAAGCTGAAAACAGGCACAAAATGTTAGATTTGAAACAAGAACCTAATGGCTATTATGATATTCTGCATATTGTTGAACATCCTGCTTTTATTCAATTCTATGAAGATTTGGATAAAAATATGTTCTTTGAAGAAAAAGAAAAGCCCAATAAAGAAAGCATTTTGGGAGATATGATAACCAGCAACTTAAAAGAAAACTATCAAGATTATGATTTTTATATTCCAATAATTATAAAAGACAGAGAAGAAATATTAACTCCAAAAGATTTAGAAACTAAAGATTTTGAAGAATTTCCTTGGACATTAGAACAATTAAAATCTATGGTTGCCAATAAAAATGGTGAAACTTTTGTTGCTCAAGAAATGATGGTCAAAACAAGGTTTGGGGAATATAAAGTTCATAGTGATATTTTCAATGCTCAAAGTTATAATGACTTTTTAGCTAAAATGATAAATGCCATAACAGCTAATATTGGTAGATTATCATCTCATTCAAATAAAGTCTTTCCAACCATCCAAATCAATCAAGCTCCTCTTGTAGCTGTAATTGATAATTATATCAGAAATAAACTTTTCAAACAGCCTTTTAACCCTATGGAGGGTAATAATTGGAGAGTTTTAATGATTGCAAAAGTTGGAATTGTTCAACATATAATGAAGCAAATTAGTAAATCAATTTATGAATTACAAACTAATATTAATGTTGAAGATGCTGAAATCTCTAAAAAATATTTTTCAGAAGTATCTTCATTAAAAATGAGAGAAAACTTTTCATTGGATATAGCAAAATCCATTTATGAAAAAACTGCATATCCATCAAACAAAGGAGAATTTGAAAAAGATTTCTTGCTTTTTGCTGATGCTGATTCTCAGGTAGAAAGATTGTTGAAAATCAATGAGAATTATCACCTGTTTGCTAATTTAAAATATATTAGAACAGATGGAATGTTATCATCTTATTATCCTGATTTTATGGTTAAAATAGGAAATGATATATATATGGTTGAAACCAAAGCTCAAAAAGATGTTACTCAAGAAAATGTTGTTCAAAAGCAAAAAGGAGCATTGGATTGGATAAGAAAGACCAATGAATTACCTCCTGAAGCCAGAATGAACTCCACTTGGCATTATACTATTTTAGATGATAATAGCTTTTATTTAATGAGAGATAGAGGTGCATCTACCAAAGATATGCTAGATTATTGTAAATTAACAAATGCCAAAGTTAAAGGTGTTTTGTTGTAAAATAAGGGAGAGGCTTTGTTAATAAAGCCGCTCTAGTTTCAACTGTGTGAGTTCGGCAAGAAGTCTGTCGGCTCGTGCTTTTTCAAATTCGTATTGTTTTTTATAGTATTCGGCGTCTCGTTGAAAGTTCAGGGCTTCTTGCAATATAATGCGTTTATCAACGTTGCTTAAATCAACGCAAGCGATGGTTAAGTATGGTTTGTCGGTTAGTTCTAACATTCTGCGGCCGTGGGTATCCATTGATTTGATAAGGTATCCCTCGCGGATAAGGCTGTTTATCATCACTTTGGCGGAATTTACCGTTAATCCCAAGGCCATGGCGATTTTATCATTCCCCATAAAAAATTTATGATTATTGTTTGTTTTGTATTTGACGAAGTCCAATAACAGACGTTCGGTAATTGATAATGTAGCTTTACTTTTGCTCATGTTTTCTCCTTATAAACATTTGTCCTGAAAATATTTATTTATGGAGAATGCGAGATTTTAAATTGAACAAAATCAGAGGCGGAAATCGTTATTTCCACTTATAAAGCTTGCGGAAACGGTTATTTCCGGAAACTAAAAAACGGAAATCTATATTTCCACTTTGGGAAGTCTATATTGCCAGCACAGGAAACCGTTATTTCCGCTATCGGAAAGCTATATTTCCTCGTTAAATTGCTCAATCCCTTATCATACAAGGATTTTAGAGCAAAATTTACCCTCTATAATAGTATTATAATAGATATAAAAAAGAACTATTATAATAGAAGCGGAATTAAAATAGCTTTCTTTTTTCTAAGCTTAAAATAGCCCTCAAATTAAACAAAACAAACCTCTGAGGGGTGATTTAATCATCCAGAAATTAAAAAGAAATCAGAAAGCCGTCCGCCGTGTGCTACCCAACAAAAAGAGGTGTCATGCTCGCACATCACACCTCAACCCAGACAATTCGTGTTTATAATCGAAACATAGCCATCAGCTACATAGGTATTTATCTTGCCAAAGGTTTGTTTTTGCCAAATCGCAAAATAGGTTTTATTTCCGATAAATATCCTTGTAAGAAACCAGATAAGGAGTGGAAATGTTAATGTATAATCCAGAAGATAAAACTTATTCTAAATTTATTACCATTGAGGAAATGGCAGAAGTCCAAGAAAAAATTAAACAAATTGAAGAGAGATTAAAGAATACGCCGGTTAATCCGCCATATAATTTTGAGAGCGAAGGTAATATTGATATCAATTCGGTCAGCGAGTTGAAAAAATTGATTAGAACTGACAATTTTAACTTAAATTCATCAATCAATCGCCGTAGAGCCAGTTTATTTTTAGTGGCTTGTTATTTCTGCATGGAAAAAGAGCCGCTTGATTTTCTTATTGCCGAAGGAAGCGAAGTTAATAGAACCGATATATTCGGATATAACGCTATTATGTCGGTAATATTGAATGAAAATATGGAAGATGATACCAAATTACAAACCATCCAAATGTTGATAGATAAAGGTGTTGATGTGAATTGGCTCAATATTCAAGGCGAAACAGCCTTAACCTTGGCCTTGGAGCGAATAGAGCTCGATATTGCCAACCTATTGCTTGATAACGGAGCGGTGCTTTACAAAAATTAAGAAGACTTGACATTCGGGGGATTATTTAACATAATCCCCTTAAAAGTGAATTTATGCCAACTTGTCCCACTTTAACCAAACGGACTAAACAGGAGAAATATAATGACAGTTAACTTTTATGTTCAGGCGGCCACGCCTGATAAAGAAGTGTTGCAAGCCTTGTTTGATAACTTAGACTTGTTGCAACAACATCAAGATTTAATCTTATCCAATCCCCAATATTACAATATTCATATTCAAGGCAGCGGTGTTTTTGCCTTGTATATTCCAACCTTTTCTTTGTGCTTGGGGGAACTGTTGCTTTTGTGGCAACACACGCCATGGAAACAAGAAGATACCTATTTTTATTGTATAACCGGAAGTCCCCTTTCGGGCAGTAATACATCAAGATATTGGAACAAAAAACAAGGACTAGCCAATAAATATACGCCGACCTTCGGAAAGCAAATCAGCTCGGCGATATTTGTTCGCCGCACCGGTAGTCCGATTTATGATGAACACAAACCGACACCTGTTTCCGTGCCCAAGCTCCAAGCCTCAGATATAACAATCTTTGAACTGATTGAGGAATTAAAGCAAATCTAAACCTTTGGCATAGATTCACTTTCAACAACAAAAAAATATTTTCCCTGCAACCTGTTGAATTTAAAATAAAACCATTCAGAATCAATAAGATAACGTAAAAAAATGTTATAAAAAGTGCTTGACTTTAGCATTTTTGAATGCTACCCCGGGGACCATCTTTTTAAAACAATTCATGGAAAAACAGATGGTTAATGAAGAAAATATACTGATGAAAGCACTTTATGATATGGATTTTGAACGTATAAAATCTATCTTAAAGCAAGGTTTTGATGTTAATGAGCCCTATAACAAACACGGTTGGACGCCGTTTATGTGGGCATGCAAAGAGTTTTATGAACCCGATATTATTAAGGCTTTTATTCAAGCTGGCGGGGATGTTAAATCTCGCAATCGCAACGGTGAAACACCTTTTATGATTGCCGCGGTTAAACGCAGTTCGCCGCAAACTCTGTCGGTTTTGCTTGAAGCCGGAGCAGATATTAACGCTCGTGATAAATTTGGCAATACTTCTTTTATTTATGTGGTTCGCCATCCCCAAGCTTTAATGCGAATTCGGATTTTGGACTTTATGATTGATAACGGAGCTGATGCCGACATAAAGAACAATCACGGCCTTTCGGTTTGGGATTATGCCGCCGAACAAGAAGGTCTGACTGAATATCTTTGTGTTAGATTATTAGAGGAAAGCGAGCATGAATAATATCGCCGCAATCGCCAAGCTCAATGATGATTTCAGAGCCAACCCATCTCTGG
>CALXTW010000036.1 GCA_944391515.1 uncultured Alphaproteobacteria bacterium | reverse complement strand
AGCGATATCAGCAAGGACTTTTCGGTCGAGTTCAATGCCGGCTTTGTTAAGCCCGCTGATAAATCGAGAGTAAGTCAAATCATGCAAACGAGTCGCAGCATTAATTCTTTGAATCCACAAAGCGCGGAAACTTCTCTTTTTAGCCTTACGATCGCGATAAGCGTATTGTAAACCTTTTTCAACTTTTTCAACAGCAACGCGGAAAACGTTTTTAGAACGACCACGATAACCTTTGGCCATAGCCAAAACTTTTTTATGACGAGCGCGAGCTGTTACACCTCTTTTAACACGAGACATTTACACATCCTCCTACAAATACGGTAAAAACTTTTTAACAATGATGGTATCAGACTCTGAAAGCAGAGTAGTACCTCTGGCTTGTCTTTTCATTTTTGGAGTTTTGCAGAAAAGGCAGTGTCTCTTTTTGGCAAAATTTCTTTTCAATTTGCCGGTTCCGGTAACGCTGAAACGTTTTTTAGCGGAACTTTTAGTTTTCAACTTAGGCATTTTGCTTCCTTTCAATAAGTTATCATATTGGATGCATTAGGAGTATTCAGGCATGCCTTTACCAGCACTGACATACTCAAAACGATTGTTTTATACACTTAACTTTTCAATATTGCAAGCATTTTTTTATTTTCCTGGCCAAGGCACAGAAGCAGATCCATCGACATTACAATATCCTTTTATCCGTATTGCATAGTCAGGTTGAAATCCTCCTGGACAAAACGCTCTTAGTTCTTCTTCCGTATAATGAGGGAAAAGAGGAGTTATCTTTACAGGCGCAACTAACCCCTCAATAAGACATATCCAGTCAGAATCAACTTGGGGTCGCATGGGAAGAAATGCACCACTGTTATCATATCTACAAAAGAAACGAAGTGATACTTGAAAGCTTCCATCCCAACATTGATAACAAGTATTGTCACATTCACCTTTTACACTTCTTGCATATCTAGTACAAGTATTATATGGAGAAGAGCCTACCGGACAAGAGCAAGCCCTCGCACAATAAACTGCATTATCATTAGCAACATCTAAAGGACAACGAATATATCTTTGCCCATCACAATCTGTTACCGACATGGAATAACCCAACTCTTCACAAGATGGCGGTACAACACAAGTTTGTGCCTGAACTGCACTAAAGGAGAAAGCTGCACCACAAGACAGCATTGCTCCTGCAATTATTTTCTTTCCTATTTTCATCGCTTTTCTCCTTTTTATTTGAACCAACAACGTAGTGCTCCGTCGCACCAATAATTATCCAAATCCTTGTAACCTGTCGCGCAACCTGTTACGCAGTACTTTTGTGAACAATCTTCATATTCACAAACATTCCCAGCAGGGCAGTTTGAAAGCGTACATTTATTCTCACAAGTTTTACAATTATTGTAATATTTCGTTCCGTTCATCAGGCAGTAGTCGGTCGGGGTTACCGACCCTAAGTCCGAACAGGTCATATTATAGCCACTTTTGCATTGGCATGAGGTATAATAGGTTACACCGTTTTGCGTACATCCCACGCCCACACCTTGTTGATTTTGTCCGTCACATTTTTGATTATAGTTACTCGGGCAAACACATTTGCTGTAATAAGTTACGCCCTCTTCCACACAACCGGTTCCTTCGGGAACTTGTGGAGATGTACACCCCGTGACAGAATACAAACTTCTGTCGCAATAGCACATATACTTACCACCACAGCTATCTCCGCTGACGGTGTTAGGATATGAGCAAGCGCTCTTGTCGTATTTATAACGACTATCGCAACATTTATCAAAATAAGCTGAATTATAAGGACATTTTAAGCCGGGTAACAAACCTGCACTGCAAGTTGTTAGGCTGTAACCATCTTTTTTGCATTGGTCAACCGTCGGGTCAGCAAAATCTACATTTCCAAAATCAAGATTATTGCCACCGGTAATAAAAGAAACGCTCGCAGTCTGGAAAGAATTGCGCATAGGCAAGCCTATCTCTAGGCTTGCCCATGATAGTGGTTCAAAGGTTTGGTTTTGACAAGTTCTTACGAAGTGTATGTATTTAGAGGTTGCCGATTGTGAACGTTCATGAACACTATTGTTACTCACACCGCCCAATCCGGTTAGTGCGAGTACGGATAATCCTATCACAAGCTGCTTTCTCATAATATACCTCATTATAACTGAACCCTATCAAGCTATAATTTAGCATATATAGAGAAATTTGTCAAACATATTTGCTTAAAGATTTTTCTTTTGGCTAAAAAAACTAAAACAAAAGCCTCTCATCAGAGAGGCTTTAATTTAATACAAATAATTCCCGCTATCTCTGAGCTTGCGAATATACTCGGCGCGTTCTTGTTCATCAACAAAGCCGTCATTATTTTTATCCATTTCTTTGAATTGCTCTTCAGGTGTTTTGTACGTGCCGTTCTTTTTATTACGGCGAATATTGCGTCTGTCTTCTCTGGTCAAATTCTCAAAACGGCTTTCATATTCCTCTAAAGATAACTGCCCATCATCATTTTTATCATATTCTTTCATTTGATAAGCGGCAATTTCTTCTGAACGACTTTTGACAGGCATCCCTTCAGGAAAAGTGTATTTTCCCCAAGCTTGCCCCGATAACAACACTATTCCGGCCAACACCATCCAACTTTTCATGTTTTCCTCGCTTAATAAAAATTGCTTCCTTCAATCGGCACAAAAGCTTCCAATCGCTTATCGACCAATTTACCCTCTTCTAAAGAAACTTTTCTATCCATACGATCAGCCAATTCAAAATTATGCGTGGCAATCAAGGCCGATAAGCCTGTTTCTTTCACAATCGCCAACAATTCGGCAAACACAATCTCAGCGGTTTTAGGGTCTAGATTTCCAGTTGGCTCATCAGCCAACAACAACTTCGGCGCATTAGCTAAAGCACGAGCAATCGCCACGCGCTGTTGTTCACCGCCGGATAATTCAGCCGGACGATGCTCGGCTCTTTTTTCCAACTTCAAACGCGACAACAACCATCTGGCTTTTTCTCTTGCCTCTTTATATTTCACACCGGCAATCAACTGCGGCAACATCACATTTTCGGTCGCATCAAAATCCGGCAACAAATTATGATATTGATACACAAATCCCAAATAATCACGCCTTAAGACCGTGCGCATTCCATCGCCCAATTTGCTGCACTTTTGCCCGTTGAGGTAGATTTCACCTTTGGTTGGTCTGTCAAGTAAGCCAGCAATCTGCAACATGGTTGATTTTCCTGAACCTGATGGTCCGATTAATGCGACAACCTCTCCCGGCATAATTTCCAAATCCACCCCACGCAAGACATCCAAATTTTGACCGCCTTGCTTAAAGGTTTTCACAACTTTTCTTAATTCCAAAGTAGGCACAACATTTTTATTCATATCTCAAAGCCTCCACCGGATCAAACTTAGCGGCACGATATGCCGGATATATTGTTGCCAAGAAAGACAACAATAAAGAAATCACAACCACAACACCGACTTCCATAGCATCGACTTTAGCCGGCAATTTTGATAAGAAATAAATCTCAGCCGAGAACAAATCTTGTCCCAACAATGATTGCAGTCCCTGACGAATAGCTTCAATATTATCACAAAACAGTAATCCCAAAACTAAACCCAATGCCGTGCCGACCACACCGATTCCGGCACCATCCATAAAGAAGATACGCATAATCATTCCCTTGGTTGCCCCCATGGTACGCAAAACTGCCACATCGCGTCCCTTATCTTTCACGAGCATAATCAAACCTGTGATAATATTAAAGGCCGCCACGATAATGATGAGCGTGAGAATAATAAACATCACATTTCTTTCAACTTCAATGGCATTAAAGAAAGCCGAATTACTTTGTTTCCAATCATACACATAAGCCCCAGCCCCGACACTTTCTTCAATAGCTTGACGCACGGGTTTGAGCATTTTTTCATCATCCAAAGTCACATCAATATTACTCACTGCTCCCGGCAACCCAAAATAAACCTGAGCACTCTCCAAAGGCATAAAGATAAAACTGGAGTCATACTCAAACATTCCCACTTCAAAAGTTCCCAAAATCGTATAAGATTTCATCCGCGGTACCGTACCGAAAGCCGTAATTTTGCCGTTTGGAGAAATAAGAGTGATTTCATCCCCCTCAATCAGCCCCATCTTATTGGCCAAACGAGAGCCGATAATCACATTGTTTCCCTCAAAGCGCGACATATCAATATTTTTAAGGCTGTTTCTCAAAATATCTTTTTTTAAGATATCCTCTTTTGTAATACCGCGCACCATAGCGCCTTCAGCTACTTTTCCAGAAGAAACCAAGAGCTGATTTTCAATCATCGGAATAACGGTTTTTACATTTTCAAATTCTGCAATTTCTTTAACAGCCTGCTGATAATTATTAAAAGGTAATCCAATTGTTGAGACAATACCGATATGCCCGTTAATTCCCAAAATACGAGCGAGCAATTCCTCGCGAAAACCATTCATCACCGACATCACAATAATCAAGGTAGCAACACCGAGAGCGATTCCCGTAAAAGCAAAACCGGTAATAACCGAAATAAAGCCTTCTTTACGCTTGGCATGAATATAACGTCTTGCTACCAAACGTTCAAATTTTGAAAAAATCATTTTCAATTCTCCTGTTTCTTCATAAAAATTTATAAAGCGGGGAGGCCTCTTTGGCAACCTTGCATTTGCGATTATGTGCATAAAAAAGCACCGATTTCTCGGTGCTTTTTATCATACTCAAAAAACTCTTAGCAAGCCGGACGTTTAGACATCAAACCTTCAGAAATTTGCAGATTCGTCATAATCATGCTGTCCAAAGCTTTGTGATTAAGGGAATCAACATTTTTACCGACTTCCAAAGTTCTGCAAGAAACATAGTCCGCCAACTTAATCAAATTGCCTTTAGTTTCTCTTGGCAAAGGATTATTTTCATCAGAGGCCAGAGTTTTGATATATACCCACAATTTCATATTATTATCCAAAGCACTAACCAAATCGGCAGTACTGTTGTTTTCTCTGGCATTAGACAAGTCAACGGCACATTTCAGCAAAGAAAAAGCCTCTTCTCTGGCCAAATTATTCTTAACGGCTTCAACCAAGCCCTCAGAAATTTGCATATTAATATTAACCAGACAATCAAAATCAGTTTTAGTCATTTTCAAGCCCTTAGAAAGAATCATTCTTTCTACGAACTTAGAGAGTTTCATCAAATTAGCTTTAATATCTTCGGGAAGCAAATTCTTTGCGTTCTTTAATGAAGTTTCTATTTCAACCCAAAGCTTCAAATTGCTGTCCAAAGCCTGAATGATTTCATGTTGATTATTGCTGGTTGAAGCTTTAGCCAACAACATCGCATGATTAAGCAAAACAACTGCTTCTTTTTCAGCATTTTTCACTTGGTTATTTGTATTCATTTTTACTTCCTCAAAAGTTAATAGTTCATACACAATATAAATTTTAGACTAATTTATTTAAATCATAATTAACAGACATCCACAACTTATATCCTAGGCCTGTCCCAAATGGGGAGAAGGACAGGCCTTCGGACATATTAGAGAGAAATACCTCGCAATAAAGTTTTCTCTCAAAACGCACCGAAACAAATGGGGGAGAATTCCGATGCGAAAGGCTTTTACATTGGCTAGAAAGGAGACAGAATATCAATCAACTGACGACCATATCTCGGTTCTTGCATATCAGAAACCGTACCTCTGCCGCCGTAAGATACTCTGAGTTCGGCAATTTTGCTCGATTCGATAGAATTATCTGATTTAATATCCGCACGTCTGATAATACCACGAACGGTAAGTTGACGCAGTTCATAATTTACTCGGATTTCTTGTGTTCCCTCAATCACCAAATTATCATTTGGCAAAACTTGAGTAACCACAGCCGCCATGGTCATACTGATATTTTCGGAACGATTAATTTTCCCCTCGCCTTGAACATCGTGATTCGACATAACATTAAACAGATTCGTTACATCAACACCTTCGGGCAAATAGTCATGAGCATATTTTTCATATCCGGCCAAAGCATTAATATTAACCGTATCTTCGTTATCATCACGATATTGTTCGGTTTTGTTTTTCATAGATGCATTATCCGACGCTACAATATTAACCGTAATAATATCACCGACTTTAGCTGCTCTCTGATCTTGGAAAAAACCTGACGAGCCTCTTTTCCATAATGAGTTTGCACCGGCATATTGTTCTGGCTTAGCAGGCATTGGCATAGAAACAGCTTGATATCCCGGAGCTTCAACCGGATTTTGAATCGGAGCCAACTCCGGTTCCTTACCGATACTAGACAATCTTGACCAGGTATTGCACCCGCTCAAAGCCGTTGCCATCATCAGCACTGCGGCTAATTTACAAAATTTTTGTTTTGAGTTATTCATAATCCAATCTCCCCTTTATTGGACATCAACTTTAACCGTATCGGCATCAATCACTTCACCGACAAGGATTTTTTTGCTTTTTGTATTTTCAACTTCAATTTTATCGCCTTTGGCACCATCTTGACGAGCTTGCCCACGAGCGGTAATTTGCATTTTTTTGGTTTGGTACACCACCGTAATCAAATCATTTTTGTGAATAAGGATTTTCTCACCGATATCACGATCCGTAATAATTTTTCCGGCCTTAAGATATTTTTTTGCTTCTTTGTTTACGAGTTTATCCAAATCCACCACAAACATAGGTTTAACTCTATTCATACGCACTTGAATTGTCTTGAGCATATCAGGCGTAATCATTTCGCCCTTATCAATATTTTTTGCCGGCACATAAATATCACCCAAAACATAAAACTTACCGCTAACGGTTGTTTTGGCAAAAGGTTGCCCATCGGCAAAAATTTCCACATTGCATGAAAACTTGTTTTGCAGCTCATTGGCTTCTAATTGTTCAACCAAAATTTTAGCGCGTTGAGCATTTTCGATTTGAAAGACAGTTTGCCCACCGAAAAATTCCAAATCAATTCTCTCCAAGTGTCCCTGCTCCACAAACTCTTTTTTAATTGCCGCTGATACTTCATCTTCGCTCACCATCAACAGATTACCTGTTGCCTCTGCCGCCTTCAAATTTCCGGCGGTTAAGATTAAAAATAACAAACTGCAAATCAATCTAATTTTCATGAATAGCCCTTTACCACGCTTATCTCAGTTGCGTAATTGTACTCAACATCTGATCTGAGGTTTGAATAATTTTAGAGTTCATTTCATAAGCACGTTGAGCCGAAACCAACTCGGTAATTTCCGAAACCGCATTCACATTAGATGTTTCAAGATATCCTTGCAGGATTGAACCAAACCCTTCGGCATCCGGATTATCAAGTACCGGAGCGCCTGATGCTTGAGTTTCCAAGAACAAGTTTTGTCCCATGGCTTCCAAACCGGCCTCGTTTACAAAGGTTGCGAGTTCCAGTTGGCCGATATTAATTTCATCGGTTTCGCCATCTTGTTTCACCCAAACTTCACCTGAGTTATTGATATAAACTTCGGTTGCATCTTCAGGGATGGTAATTTCGGGTTGAACGACATAACCGTCATGAGTAACAATCACGCCGTCACCGTTTCTTTGGAAAGCACCGTCACGCGTATAAGCCGTTCCTTTGCCTTCCGGAAGTTCGATTTGAAAATATCCTCTGCCTTGAATAGCCAAATCCAGAGAGTTATTGGTATTAGTCAAACCCGTACCACCGGTAATACGATAAACTGCCGCGGTTCTAACACCAAGACCGAGTTGAACACCGGACGGAACGATTGTTTCACCGGCTGAAGACGCAGCGCCCGGACGAACAATATTTTGATAGAGCAAATCATTAAATTCAGCTCTGCGTTTGGTATAAGCCGTGGTGTTCATATTGGCAATATTGTTGGAAATAACGTCAACATTGGTTTGTTGAGCCAGCATTCCCGTTGCACCGATAGCTAAAGATCTCATTTTCTCTCCCCTCTAAATTAAGCCAGCTGAGAATAAGCTGTAATAGTGTTAGACAAACGTTCATGTTCTTCATCAATCATACTTTGCACAATTTCGTATGAACGTTGCAGTTTAATCATTCTTGTCATTTCGCTGATTGAATCGACATTGGATTTTTCCAACGCACCTTGAACAATCTGTACATCAGGTGCGCCGACAATCATGTCATTGCCGTCGATATTGGCAAACAAGGTATCGCCGATTTTTTCCAATTTTTGACTATCGGCAAATTTTACCGCCTTAATACGACCAATCGGACCATTTTCGGTCAAAACATCACCGCTTTCGCTGATGGTAATATCTCTTTCTCCCGGAGCAAAAAAGAACGGCTCATTATTTTCCGACATAACAGCATAACCTTCGCTCGTCACCAATTGTCCGTCAGCATTCAAAGTAAAGTTACCTTTTTTGGTGTACATTTCACCTTGCGGGGTCTCAACAGCAAAGAAATTATCACCCCGAACCGCCAAATCAAAAACATTTCCGGTTTCCACAATAGCCCCTTCGCTAAAGTCATGATATTGCCCGTAATCCATGGTAAAATAGACCGGAACTTTACCAAAACCTTGCGCTTGAGGCGTCTGTGTCAAATAAGATGTGAAAATTGCACCATCTTGCTTGTAACCTGAGGTGTTCATATTCGCCATATTATTAGAAACAATATCCATTTGTTTCCATAAGGCCATTTGGCGTGAAAGTGCAATATATTTGGTATTATCCATTAATTTATTCTCCCCAATAAAAATCGGATAATTTTCTTTGCTTATGAGTAATGCAAATTGCGTGCCAAATTTTAAGAAAATTTTAACAGATTATTTTTTGCTTTGAAAATTCAGTTATTTAAACAAAAAAAAAAGAGAGAGGGTGGAAGTTCCTCTCTCTCGTCCTCCTTGCGGAGGTAGATTACTTTCGGAAATAATTTAGAACCATGATGATGCTCTTCACATCATCATAAGTCATTTTCCTGTTACGTGGAGAACCACCGATTCCGACGTGTCCGCCGAAACCTGTGCCTTCCTCCAGTCCATACAGCTCATTGAGCTTTGCATAGACTTTTTTAAGACCGTTTTCTCCAAATAACTCTTCCGCCACTTCGGCGCAAGGGGTACCGATTAAAATGTTACCCTCATCATAAAGAGCAACAACAATCGGATTTGCCCATGCCGCTACAGTGCGGACATTTCCGTCTTTTTTACCGTACCAAGTGTCAAAGCCGAATACGGAAGCACCTCGGATAACAAGGATTCCACTTTCCTTGTGTCCGCGTTCTGCCATATCGGCTTGAGCCTTGGCTATCAAACGCTCCTGTTCCTGCACGGCTGCCTGATAAAACGGCGCCAACATCTCATCTTCCGAGAACATCAGCTTCCTCCAACCGTGAACTGCCAACTCGGCATTACCTCCGAAGCCGGAATAAAATGCGTGCCACAAGGACAGCATTTTACCGAACGGCAACGCCATTCGGTCCAACCCAACCGGGTCGGTATCCAGCAAGGCGATGGTCTTAGCCAGAGCCGTGAAATCACGACTCATGACCTCCAGCATTTTTCCTTTCAAGAACTTGCTGTTCTTATTGAAAGATGCTGGAATGTAACCCGCCAATGCTGCGATTGCAAAGGTGCAATCTGCATCAATATGGCTGATTACAAATCTCGGGTCATTGCGTCTCTTGCCATAGCAATCGCGATATGCGCGAATTGCTACAGATTCTAACTTGGACAAATCTTTACCGTCGGGGGTTATCCCATGATGGTCCATCAACAGACCATCTACAACACTCACACCCCCATAGGAGCACTCAACCGGGCAGTAGCCCAGTTCCATAAATTTTTGCGCCTCTGCAGCTGTCTTTGCAAAGGCAATCTCAAGTTGTCTCATATATTATAGGATTAAGTATTTGCATTTAGAATTGAGGCATGCAAACAAACGGCCTCAAATATAAAAAAGAAAAAATATTATACCTAAGCCGTCTCCATATTTACATGAAACGTAAGGGCATAATAATTATCAAAGTCTTAGTGAATAGACTTTAATAATACCATATCTCCACCCCACTGTCTAGACAAAAAAAACAATTTTCGGAAATAAAAAAGAATTTGAAAAATGAGCTTAACCCGCCGTAAGTTTTTTACGACGTGTATAATTAGTTACACGAGTAAAAAATTACAAGTAGAAAGCCGTTATACAAGCTTTTCCCAAAACCCGTTATATGAGATTGATAATAAGATTTAAGAGAGCTGGCACCGCAGCAAAACAAAAAAGCTTGGAGAAC
>CALXTW010000035.1 GCA_944391515.1 uncultured Alphaproteobacteria bacterium | reverse complement strand
AGTCGCACCCCCATAGGAATAGTATTTGATACCTCTCATCGTTTAGCTATGGCTTTGACCGATGCAAAAAAAGATGGTAGTGTCGGAAGTGACACTATGCATTGGTCAAGTAGTTCTTGTGATACGCCGAATTTGGAGAATTGTACGAGTAGCACAAGTACCATATCATGCGGGTTAGACGGCAGAGCGAATACAGATGCAATATTGGCAAGTACCTGTAATGGAACGACCTATGCGGCAAATGCGGTCAATGCTTACCAAACGAGTAATTGCAGCGCGGATTTTTGCCAGAAAGGGAAGTGGTTTTTACCAAGCATGAGAGATTTGAATACAATCTATAGCTTTAAGAGTGTGATAAATAATTCGTTGACATTATTGACCTCTCAGGGAGCCAGCAATATGCAAGAAGATTATTATTGGTCCTCTCCCGAGTATAATAAATTCTATGCGTGGGGATTGGACATGAATAATGGTAATAAGTACAGCAGCAATAAGTACCTTACCAATTACTACGTTCGTCCGGTGGTTAAATATTAATCTTGATTGTAACAGCAACAAAAATCCCCGTGTTAGCGGGGATTTTTGTTCTTAAGAATATGAATTATTTCATATAATTGAGCAAACTCAAACTCATCGCTTGTTGGAGCACCGCGTATGAGGCTTCCAAATTTTGTGATGCCAAAAGCAACTTTGTTGCCGCCTCGGTCTTATCAACATCTTTAAGCGAGCTGATGTTATTTTCCATATTGGCCGCCAAGTTGGTCTGGTTTTCCATAGTTTGGTTCAAGACCACATAGTTGGCATTAATTTTGGCGGAGATTGAGTAGATATCGGCATTGGGTACAGTCGCATTTTCGCCGGCATTAAACAAAGCCTCACTGATTAAATCAAGAGCCTCATTAACGCGGTCAAGCGGATTCTGAGAATCAATCGTACCGACAAACTCATCAGCCGGATTTCTGGTGTCAACCAAATTCCCTTGTGCAATTTCTCCCAATGCGCGGAAGATTTTTTCAAAAGCAGGGTCGCTGGCGTTAATGTCAAAACTAAGGGTTTGGTTCTCAGAAATACGTTTTTGAGAATCTAAATCTCCACCTTTATAATAAGATTCGTTGCTCATGCTCCAAGAGCTTGAAGCCGGAATAGTGGTTGTCGGGAAACGAGACGGGTCAACCGTAACATAAAGTTGAGTACCATCATCACTAATTCCCGTAACCTGAACTTGGGTTGCAATATTGCTATTGTTGAATCCTTCCATATTGATAACCGAACCAACCGGAAAAGACTTGCTCATTGTCAGGTTATTGGTTGGATTAACGACAGCATCTTCGGCAATTGGGGTTGATTCATCAAAGGTAATGGTTTTACCATCAGCCGAAACCGACTTGATGATATAAGCCTTTGCATTATTACCGGCAGCATCTCCGCCCAACACGATTGTATCACCGGCGCTCAATGTATCAAATGCACCGTATTGCGTTGAGTTAAGCGTATTCTTGTCACTATCGAAGGTGAGCGTTCCGGTTGTTTTGTCATTAGCCGTCAATACTGGTTTTAAGAACCCGCCGGCATTAGCGGCAGTAATCGTACCTTGGTTGGTGTTGGTACCATTAAGTTGCAAAGTAATATCACCTGTATCATCGGCATTAACTGAAAAATCAGATAAATCAGCACTAGCATTCGATGGATATTGAATGTTAATTCCATCATAATAGGCTTGAAATTCATCCAAAGTAGAGAATGGGAAACTAACCGGAGGTTGGCTCGAAACACCGCCGCCAAATAAATATTTGCCGTTTGCAAAAGTATTCAGGCTATCCACCAACATCTTTAATGTGGTGAAGGCTTGTTGTTGGAGCTGTTGCATTTCTCTGAATTGGTCGGCTGACATGGTATAAGGCTCACCGGTTTCAACTCCGCTGACATTCAGCACGCTAGAGGAACCATTAATGGTGTAGTTTGGAAAAGTAAACGTAGCCCCATTAAAGGAGAAATCGGCATTAGCCGGAAGTTTTGCCTGCAAAGCAGCCATAACACCTTCGGCATCGGTTGCCCCGCTGATGTCAATATTGTTGCCATTAGCATTGTCTGCAAAGGTATATTGAATACCATTAACAGTGATTGTTTTTCCCATATAATCGGCAACATTGTTATTTGTGAAAGTAATTTCACCACCAAGATAGTCAGGCGTAAGGTTCTTTCCGCCGGAGGTGGTTGTAATCGGTTCACCGGTTGTGACACCGTTAGCCGAGATAATGGTAGAACTATTGGCAACCGTTCCCAAAGGATAGGTAAAGGTTGTGCCGTTGAAGTCAAAATCAGCATTAGCCGGGAGTTTGTTTTCTAATGCATTCATTATATCTTGAGCAGAAGCCGCACCTGAAATATCAATATTGTTACCCGTGGCATCATTTGCAAAAGTATAGGTCACTCCATCCACAACAATTGTTTTGCCTAAATAATCTGCCGGGTCATTACTGGTAAAAGTAATTTCACCACCAGTCTCATCAGTTATTGTGGTGGAGGTACTTCCCGTTACCAAACCGCTAAAACTTGTTAACGCGCTTTTGAAATCGTTAATAGCATCTTGAATAGCTTCCATGGAGGTATTCATGGTTTTGATTTCGACTTCTGTAATTTTATTATTTTCCATAAAGTTATTGGTAACGCCAAGCATTGCTTCTAACGAGACAATTGTGGAGGCACTCATGCCATAACCAGAATAGGTTTGCGCTTTTAATCCGGTAATGGATTGATAACTATACAGATCGACCAATTTTTTATTAGCAATGGTATCATTGGTCATTCTCATATAAGTTGCATAAGTAGGTACTCTCATCGTTCAATCCTCCCAATTAAAGCATACCAAGTAACATGTCTAACATTTCTTTAGACGCGGTAAATGTTTGCGCACAAGCAGCATAGCTTTGCTGAAAGATAATGAGCTGAGCCAACTCTTGGTCTTGGTCAACACCGCTAAGCGTCGCCTCTTTCATCGAAATAGAGTCGGTCAGCTCTTGCTGATAGCTTAAGTTAGCCTGAGCACTACTTGTTTCCGTAGCCACCGAGCCAACAAAAGTTGACGCATAGTTAGCAAGAGTGGTGCTGGTTTGTGCAATATTTCCGGCTTGACCGAAAGTTAAAGATTCGCTGAAGACCGAAGCCATATCATTTGCAATATTGTTAGCCGCAGGGTTGAGCTGAAACTCACCGGAATTTTTGTTAAATTCTGGCGAGCCAGCGGCAATTGATGCCGGATTTTGCATCAAATCTTCACGAACTGCAATTGAGCCGGCAGCATCTGCATTAGAAGGGTGCATACCGATTCTTTCCAAGAAGCCGGATGTTTGACCATTAACTGCTTGTTCGCTGATTTCTAATTGTTCACCCGAAGTATTGTTAATTTGCAAGACATAACCGTTTCCGTTTGGAATAAGGGAAGCTCTGATTTGCCCATTCAAATTCGGATCAGAATTAATTTTGTTCACGATGGTTTGCAAATTATCATTCGGAGAAAGGGTAATTGAGCCGAGGTTGGTATCATTACCGGTTGCAAAATTCAAAGTAATTTTTTCGGTAACCCCGAGATTTGCCGTCAAGCTCAAAACATTAGAATCATAAACATGCTCATTGGCGGTACTTGTAAAAAAGTCATTCAACCCAAAGAAATATGAAAAACCTTCCATTGAGCGGTCAGCAACACCGTCTCCGTTAACGTCATATTTAATGGAAACATCTTGTTGTTCGCTTCCCGGAGTAGAGGTAGCCAAATCTTGAACGGCAAAAGAGTAGTTGCTGTCACCTGTATTAATAACGAGTTTTCCGTCTTCATTAATTTGAGCTGAGGCTTGTGGTAAATTAGCCCCATCAGGAGAGGTCAACCAATTATTGAGTAAATTGACCATATCTGTAACACTTCCACCCGCATCAGGAAAGCCTAAGCCTCCGAGCAAAGTTGTTGTTGCAACTTGCTTACCCTCTGAGTCAAAAATGGTAAAATGTACATCTCCGTTAGAAATTTGAATATTTTGATTATCGGGATCAATAAAAGTTCTGGTACCAGTTAATTCCGACGGAGCATTCGGATAGGCCGTACCGCGGTTGTGCATTTGATTGATATTGTCTTTTAACACACCCGCCAACTCATTGAGCTGAGATTGCAGAGATGGTAATAAATTATCTCTGATATCGATTAAACCTTTGAGCTCACCATCTTTAATGGAATTGGTAATATCTTGCCCATCAACCATAATTCCGTTAATTCCGCCACCGGCATAAGAACTTGTAGGGCTGGCTTGAGCGACGGCACTGTGTGATAGATAATGCGGATATCTATCGAGTAAAGTGACACCTCCCGTAGTTTGAATAACGACTTCTCCATTTTCACGCTTAAAATAAGAAATGTCAATCAAACTGCTGAGTTCACGCAAGGCTTGGTCGCGTTGGTCTTCCAAATCAGCCACGCCATCATAGTTCAAAACTTTGTATTTAACAATTTGGTCATTGAGTTCCTGGAGTTTATCCAAATAGTCGTTAATCTTGTCACAAGATTCCGAAACATTAAGGTCAGCGTCGCCTCTCAATTTTTGAATTTCGGTAGTCAATGAGTTCAAGCGATTAGCCAAAGTATTTGCTTGAGTAAGCAGAGTATATCTTCCTGAAGCCGAGGTCACATCAGAGGCAAAAGTTTCAATAGCCGATTGCAAATCGCTGACGTTAGCTGCAATTGAGTTATTTCCTTGTGGTGTTCCTAAAAGCGTTTCGGCTTTTTCCAAATATTGGCTTTTTGCACTAAAGTTACTGGTAGTACTGTTGGAGGCGAGATAGCTCTTAAGCAATCCTTCATTGACCGTACGCGTAATATCTCCGAGTTGAACGCCGACGCTGGATCCACCTAAGACCACGTTATTTTGTGCGGCGGTTTTTCTGGTATAGCCAACCGTATCAACATTTGCAATATTACTGCTGACAATGTTTAATTGGTTCTGAGCAGCTTTCATGCCGCTGAGAGAAGTTTGTAATCCTGCTAACATAACCATGGTCTTAACTCCTAAAATGTACTGTTAATAGCCATAGAACTGTGGTGGTTATCTACGCGAGCAAATTGTCCATGTGCCCCGTAGGAAGTAGCATTGGTTTTGGTTGAGGCTTTAGCCGCATTAACAATGCTTCCAATCACAGCTTCACTGGTTTCCATTCTGGTTTTTAATAATACGTTGTTTTCCTGCAATAAACTGTCTAAATCGGTAGAAATCTTTTTAAGATTTTCTTGTTCTTCTTCAGGCATAGAATGCAAGATGTGTTGATTTTTGATGAAGAAAGCAACCATATTGCGATAAGCCGCAACAATTTTTGCCTTTTGAGGGTATAAGTCGCTGACTTTAATAACATTATAAGCCCTCAGAGCTTCGTTCTCTTGTTGAACCAAAGCCATAAATTGAGTAATGACATCTACATAGTCATCAATTTTTTTCTTCATCTCAATTTGAGAAATCGTTTCAGTCATGACACACCTCACAATTTCACTTCAATTTTGTCACTTGGTTGAGAAGATGCAGCTTCCTGCATTCTCAAAATAGCCGACATAATATCGTCCGAAACGCCGATTGAGCCGGTTTTAGCCATTGCATTGCCATATTCGTTTAAGAGCAAAGAACGATAAATTTTTTCGGCATGTCCCCCGCCAAACATTCCCTCGGTAGAAACCCCTTCAAACATACTTTCCATCATCTTTGTCATAAAGAAGGCTTCAAAGTCTTGAGCTGCTTCTTTAGCTTCTTCCTTTGAGAGAGTTTTATTTCCATTCAGTGATGTATTTGGCTTGATGTTAAGAAGCATAGCCTGTGCATCAAAATTATTGATATTTGTTGCTAAGTTAGTCATATTACATCACCTCAATATCGGCTTGCAAAGCACCGCTGGCTTTAACGGCTTGCAAAATACTGATTAAATCTCTAGGCGTTACGCCCAAGGCATTAAGACCGTCAACGAGCTCTTGTAAGTTAACGCCGGAATCTAACACGCTGAGTTTACTGTTAACGCTTTCATTAACATCAATAGCCGTCAAATCTTGAGTAACGGTAACTCCGTCAGAAAAAGGCAAAGGTTGAGAAACGATAGGGGTTTCCGAGATTTTGATAGTCAAATTTCCTTGAGCAATAGCCAATTTATTGATTTTAACGTCTTTCCCAATCACAATAATTCCGGAGCTTTCATCAATAACGACTTTTGCCAATTGATCGGGCTGAACTTGGAGTTGCTCAATTTTAGTCATCAAGTCGACGACTTTGCCTTGATACTCGGCAGGAACTTCCAGTTCGACCGTGGTTGGGTCGGTAGCTTTTGCCGCTGGTTGCCCGAGCATAGAGTTTATTGCATCAGAAACACGTCTGGCGGTGGTAAAGTCAGGATTACGTAAAGCAATACGAATATTTTTCAAACTTTCTAAAGAAAAATCGACCTCATTTTCAATAATGGCACCATTGGCGATTCTTCCTGAAGTCGGAACGCCTTTTGTTACAGAATTACCATTGCTTCTGCCAGAAACACTGCCTGTTGCGATTTGGCCTTGAGCCAAAGCATAGATTTCGCCATTAGCCGCACTTAACGGAGTCGCAATCAATGTTCCGCCTTGCAAATCTTTGGCATCACCCATAGCACTGACAGTAACGTCAATACGGCTACCTTGACGAGCAAAAGGAGGCAAACTGGCCGTAACCATAACGGCTGCAATATTTTTAGATTTGAGCTGACCATCGCGCGCATTAATTCCGAGTTGGTCAAGCATACTAATCAAACTTTCTTTGGCAAAGTTGATGGATTTGATGTTGTCACCCGTACCATTCAAGCCGACAACGATACCATACCCGACGAGTTGGTTGTCGCGAACACCTTCAAAATCTGCAATATCTTTGATTCTGGAGCTAGCCCAGACGGTATTGATGTTGAACACCAAGGAACAAAACACACCCCAGAAGACAGATTTATTAAATAAAAAAGTTCTCATGTTAATCAAACCTCAACAACTTTATAGTAGACTTAAAACAGTATATGCAAATATCGTGCCAAAAAGCGAAGTGAGGTGAAAAGGTTTGGATTGAGATTCTGAATATTGCAAATATAAACATAAGGTGAAAACATGAAAACAGAAGAAACACTGCAAAAAGCGCACCAAACCTTAACAGAGTTAAAATCCGGAATTTTATTTATAAATAAGCTCAGCAAAAAGGTAGAGATGGCTCTATCCTTGGTTGAGAAAAAGCTAAAGGAGGTCGATTTTGTAATATGGATAGCTCCGGCAAGTTTTTTAGCAACGAAATTATACGTAAATGAAATAAAAAAGAATAATCGAACATTTCGTCATCGAACGTATTTTTATACCATAGAAGGATTGTCTTCCTCAGATAATAAATATTTAGAGTTGTATAATTTAATACATAATTTTAATGTATTTTGTGTGGTTGATGAGAGCATAACCATAAAAAATACACTATCAGGACGAACACAACGTTTGCTTTCTCTGAGTCGTAAATTTGCCTATCGTCTCATATTAAGCAGCATTCCCTTGAGCCGAGGTTTAATAGATTTATACGCGCAATTAGAGTTTTTAAATCCGAAGATATTACGAATGAATGCGCAGCAGTTTGGACATATCTTTATGCCATATAAATATAGTAACTATTTGGTTATGCGACGTTGGTCTCGTCCGGAAGATGAACAAAGAGTCTATGAGCATATGAAACCTTATATTTTAGGCTATGATTTTGGAAAAAAGTTAGAAATTAAGTATCAAAATCAATACTTTGATTTAACGCCACAAGAAGAAAAAAGTTATTTAGATGAAAAATGCAAATTTTTGCAAAAAAAAGATCAATTGGTATTTTTGGATGTGGCTCAAAATTTCCAAAGAATCTATACCTTTTCTCAAAATAAACTAATTGCACTTCATAAATTGGTAAAAGAGATTATAGCAAGGGGAGAAAAGGCTATCATCTACTTTAAATTTTTAGATGAGATAACATTTTTAAAGGAAAGCCATTATTTTGATGGCATAAATTTTGTGGAGTTAACTGGAAAAACCAATAAAAAGAAGGCAATAAAGGCCTTTGAGCGCACGGCGGATATAATGTTTTGTACTTATGGTGTGGATAAATTTGGATTAGATATGCAAATCTGCAATAATATTATTTATTTTTCTCAAACTTTTAACTATAAAAGTAAAATAGAAGGTTTAGATAGTGTGAATTCTAAAGGTATAGGACGAAAAGTAAATATTTACGATTTTTGGGTCAAAACCAATTTAGAGCAACTAATCAGTGATAATCTGGAAAAGAAAAAAAATGTCCTATCAAATTTATGCCGCATGATAACAAAAGAGGAGGCGTTAAAACTTTGAAAAAATATTTGGAAATAAACGTATATGAAGCCGTTCAAGAGCGTCTAAAATATATATTTGAAAATTTTGATAATATATATGTCGCATTTTCGGGAGGCAAAGACAGTGGTTTGTTATTAAATCTGGTCTTGGATTATAAACGCCGTCATAATATAGACAAGAAAGTAGGGGTGTTTCATCAAGATTTTGAGGCTCAATACCAAACCACAACGGATTTTGTGACGCGCATGTTTGAAAACAACATTCAAGATATTGAACCTTATTGGGTTTGTATTCCTCAGGCCTCACGTTGTGCAGTAAGTAACTATCAAATGTATTGGTATCCATGGGATCCGGATAAGGAGAGTGCTTGGGTTCGCCCGATGCCGAAACAAGATTATATTATCAATTTGCAAAATCATCATTTTGATTTTTATAAATATAGAATGTCGCAAGAAGATTTCTATGCAGAGTTCAGTCACTGGTATGCGAGAGTTCATGAGGGGACAACGGTTTGCTTATTGGGAATACGAGCAGATGAGTCGTTAAACCGTTACCGTGCTTATGCAAATGATAAAAAGATAAGTTTAGGCGATGGTAAATGGACCACGCAAATGGGTAAGAACTTATATCACGCTTATCCTCTGTATGACTGGACCACGAAAGATGTCTGGGTTGCCAATGGTAAATTTGACTTTGACTATAATCATATTTATGACTTGTTTTATAAAGCAGGTCTTTCAATCAATCAAATGCGTGTGGCCAGTCCATATCATGAAAGTGCTAAAGACAGCTTGAATTTGTATCGAGTATTAGAGCCCGATACCTGGATTCGGATTGTCGGACGCGTGCAAGGTGCCAATTTTGGAGCCATATATGGAAATACCAAAGCCCTAGGAGCCAGAAAATTTACCTTGCCACCGGGACATACCTGGCGGTCTTATGTAAAGTTTTTGCTGGCCACCTTGCCGGAGAGTATGCGTGAAAGTTATATTGCAAAGTTTAAGACTTCCATCAAGTTTTGGTGGAAGACCGGAGGTGTTGTTAACGAAGCGGCTCTCAAGGAATTGGAAGAATGTAATTATCCGATTCGTCATAATGGCCGGAGTAGTTATAGTAAGGATAAGGATAAAATTCGTTTTTTGGGCACTCCGGATAATACGGATGATATCAAATCCACAATTGATATTCCCTCTTGGAAACGTATGGCAATATGTATATTGAAGAATGACCATTTGTGCAAATATATGGGATTTACGCAAACTAAGAGGCAAGCTGAGAGAGAAAGAGAGCTATTAGAAAAATACAGAAATTTATAAGGAAACGAAGATGAGTGAATTTAAAAGTCCTGTTTATAATGTTCAGGCGATACCTGTAGAAAAAATTAAAGCCAATGATTATAACCCCAATAGAGTAGCTCCTCCGGAAATGAAACTCTTGGAGATATCTATTTGGGAAGATGGCTATACGCAGCCCATAGTTTGTTATCATGATAAAGAAAACGACCAATATATTGTTGTAGATGGTTTCCATCGTTATACCACAATGTTAACCAGTAAACGAATTTATGAAAGAGAAAAAGGTCTCATGCCGGTTGTTGTGATTGATAAACCTTTAGGCGACAGAATGGCTTCAACAATTCGTCACAACCGCGCCAGAGGTTCTCACAACGTCGATTTAATGAGCAATATTGTCGCAGAACTTTTGGAAATGGGTAAAAGTGATGCTTGGATATGCAAAAATATTGGTATGTCTGCAGATGAGGTTTTAAGATTAAAACAAATCACAGGCTTAGCTTCGCTCTTTAAGGATGAAGAATTTTCCAGAAGTTGGGAAGTCTAATAGATAAAAAAGATACCCCCGCGTAAAACGCGGGGTTCTTCATATGCGGCTATAAGCCTTTAGCACTGGCCTCCCCTAAAC
>CALXTW010000034.1 GCA_944391515.1 uncultured Alphaproteobacteria bacterium | reverse complement strand
ACGAGGACAATGAATAATTTCTTCTTTGTCATTTCCCACGAGTGTCAAAAGCGATGAGGCATAAAAGACCCCCCAAGGTAACCTTTTTTGTCGCAAACATACGGCTAATATTTCAGAGCCGCTGACATTGCCTACAACCGCCATAACCTGACGATTTGGGAGTATTTCCGGATAAATTAAACCATCTGCGTAAACATACATTCCAGGTAAAATTTCCTTTGGTGTTTCAAAGGTGTTATCCTCTTTTTTTAAGCTAAGAGATGTAAGATCTAAAACTGGACGAACTAATGCACGTTTATCCTCGCTCACATCTTTACCTTGATAGTATACATTTCCGTCGCTCATTCTTGACTTCCAAACACAATGGAAGTTATGTGAACAAGAACAAGAAGATAGATACCAACCATCTAGTAGTTCTGCATGAAGAGCTCGCAAAGAAGCATTAATCACCTTGATGTTAGAATAGATATGTCCTAATTCAAGCACGGAAGGTAAAAAGGCTTCGTGCTTTTTAACCCCGTCTTGGTCATATTCAAAACACCATTCGGCCGCTTCAGCATTGAAACCCATTGCTCTTACTCTGTTAACCAGAATGCGCGTTGCCTCTTTGCCGTCTCGCATCTCAGAAGTGTCTTCTAATCGCGTTTCCAGATAATGGCTTGACCAATTAAGACGAGCTTGCCTCAGACAAACAGCTAATACTTTTGATTGGCTGACAAAGCCAACAATGGCCATAATTTGACGCCCTTTGATGATTTCAGAAGATATTAGACCATCTGCATAAACATACATTCCGGGAGCCAGTCCATTAGGAATGTCAAACACCGTTCCCAATTTTTCGATAACGGCAGGCAAATCTTCCTGCTTAATTGATCGATTCCATCCATCAATTAAGTCCTCAAAACTAAATTGACTTTTCATAAGCTAAATAATTAAAAGTAAATAATAAGTATTTATAACATTAATAGTCTATAATCAAAAAAAAAGCAATAAATTTTAAAGGCAAGAAAAAAAAACGAGAATGGGGCTTGCTTTATCTGTTTGGATTAACGTTTGTCGGAAACGGCATATACTGCCCAACGCCACCAAAATATTTTCTAAAAAATCCGGGATTATGACCGAGCGTTTCGGTTTTATCGGTACTGACCTTAATTTCTTTGCCATCTTTTTTGGTAAGACGGTCAATTTGTTCAACCTGATTTTGGTCGTTAAAACGAATAGTTAAGACATCACGTTCAACTTCTTGTGGAGAAAAGAAAGCGACACGTTTGATATCAGAGGACATGTAAATCCAAGTATTTTTATCTAAAGATACCACATTAGACGGCGCACCGAGAATTTGGTGAACTTCTGCACGGCTTTGACCGACTCTGATTTGGCTGATTCTCTCATTTGAGGGCATATTCCCGTTATGGGTAATAAATATATCGCTGCTGCAAGCAGAAGACATCATGATAACAAAGGAACTTAACAAAAGTAATTTGCGGGTTGACATCTTTAATCCCTTACCATTAAAACATAAATAACAATTAGCAACAACATATCACAAGGAAAGATTTAATGCAAAAACATTTTTCATATCCGTTGATAGTTGAAGATATCTCATCAGGAGAGCAACACTATCACTTAACGGCAAGTCCGGACAATCTGCAGGAAATAGCTGAAATTTTGCAGATTCCTTCAGCCGAGAGCTTTGAAGCGGATATTTATACCAAACTCAATAAAAAAGAGCATCTTTTGAGAGTCTGGGGAAATTTAAATGCAACGCTTCGTTTGCAAAGCGTCATTAGTCTGGAATATTTCTCAAAGACTTATAGCCCGGATTTTGAGGTTGTGTTTGATACCAAAGCCACATTTAAGTCTCAAAAAGAGGAAGAAGTTGACTTTGAGGAGGACTTACCGGATATCATCATTGATGGCAAAATCGATTTGGCCGAGATTGCACTGGAACAATTAGCTTTGGTATTGGAAGATTATCCCAGACAAGAAGGGGAGGTCTTTGAGTGGAAAAGCGAGTTTTCACCCGAAGATACCGAAAAAGAAAATCCATTTAAAATTTTGGCTTCTCTTAAAAAATAAAAAAATATGCTTGCCAAAAGAGAAAATATTGGTTAAAAGGTCAAATAAAGCTTTCCTGAGGACATTTTAACTGTTGATTTTTAAAATGAAATAGGTTAATAATGTCGTCTGGAAAATTGGTTTTTAATCATAACTAATAAATTAGAGTATAAGAAAATGGCTACACCAAAACACAAAACATCAACATCTCGCCGCAATATGCGTCGTTCACATGATGCATTGAGTGCAAATTCTTATCAAGAATGCCCGAACTGCGGTGAGTTGAAAAGACCTCACAATGTATGCCCGTCTTGCGGACAATACAACAAACGTGAAGTTGTTAAACAAGAGACAGCTTCGCAAGAATAGTCTTTAACCGGCTTGCTTAGATGATTTTTTAAGTCAAGCCTATATCATTATATGGAGCAGGTTTTGTCTGATAATCTGGTCATATCAATAGACGCGATGGGGGGAGATAATTCCCCCAGAGTCGTTATTGAGGGATTAGCTATTGCTAACAAAAAAAATCCCGATGTGCATTTTTTGCTCTTTGGCGATGAAAGCAAGGTTCTCCCGCTTTTAAACTCTTATCCGAATTTGAAAAAAGTATGTGAGTTGCGCAATGCACCTGAAGTCGTACGCAATGAGGATAAGCCCTCCCAAGTAATTCGCAATCGCAACACCAGTATGTATATGGCAATTGATGCCGTACGCAAAGGTGAGGCAAAAGCTGTCGTTTCAGCCGGAAATACCGGTGCTTTGATGGCTATTTCTAAGCTGACATTAAAAACCATTCAACGGATACATCGTCCGGCAATTGTCAGCATTATGCCTCATTTAACCGGTAAATATGTGATGCTGGATTTGGGTGCTAATACGGAATGTGATGCTGTAAATTTGGCTGAGTTTGCGCTGATGGGCAATATTGTAGCCAAACATGCTCTTGGTATCGAAAAACCGCGTGTTGCATTGCTGAATATTGGTGCAGAGGAGATGAAAGGCAAAGAAGAAATTCATCAGGCTGCCAAAATTATCCGTAATTCACAGTTAGATATTGATTTTATTGGCTATATTGAGCCACACGAATTGCCAAACGGTAAGGCAGATGTCGTTGTAGCAGATGGATTTACCGGAAATATTGCTCTCAAGTCAACAGAAGGAACGGCAAAATTAGTTGTTCGTCTTTTGAAAAATGCGGTTAAAAAGTCATGGTTAGCAAAATTAGGCTTACCTTTTATGTTGGGCGTAGGCTTAAATTTGAAGAAGACCATGGACCCAAGATTGTACAATGGTGCAATGTTTGTTGGCTTAAATGGTTTATCAGTAAAGAGCCATGGCGGAACAGATGCTCTGGGCTATTCTGTTGCGGTTGAAAATGCGCTCAAACTGGTTCGTCAAGATTTTGTAAGTACAATTCGCGATGAATTAGAAAATGTAGATTTAGACTTATTATCACAGGAAATTTTATATGACGCTTATTAGATCTGAACTTATCGGCTTTGGCCACTATCTTCCGGCTAAAGTTCTCACCAATGATGATATGGCAAAAATGGTTGATACCAACGACGAGTGGATTAGTACTCGTACGGGTATTAAGTCTCGTCACGTTGCTGCAGAAAATGAATTTACTTCAGATATTTCTTTAATTGCTGCCAATAATGCTTTGAAATCAGCTAATATTTCTGCACAAGATTTGGATATGATAATCGTCGCAACCGTTACGACAGATGATACCACTCCGTCAACAGCCGCTAAAATTTCGGGCAAGTTAGGTACTCGTTCAGGTACCATTACCACTGATATTTCAGCAGCATGCTCTGGTTTTGTTTATGCTTTGACAATGGCAGATAATATGATTCGCTTGGGTCAAATCAAAACGGCTATGGTAATTGGTGCTGAAACTTTGTCAAAAATTACGGATTGGACCGATAGAAACACTTGCGTCCTGTTTGGCGATGGTGCAGGTGCCGTAATTTTGCGCGCTTGTGAAGGTGAGGGAAAAGCCTCAGATACAGGCGTTTTAGCAACGAAATTATATGCCGATGGCAGCCACTATGAGCAATTAAAAACCACTGGCGGCGTCAGCACAACTCAAAAAGCCGGTTTTATTACAATGGATGGTAAAGAAGTCTTCAAGTTTGCTGTTAATGCATTAACACAAGCTGCTGAAAATGTGATGGAACAAGCCGGCGTTTCTTCTGAAGATATTGATTGGTTGTTACCGCACCAAGCCAATGCGCGTATTATAGAAAATGTTGGTAAAAAATTAAATTTACCGGATGAAAAGGTAATTGTGACCATTGATCATACAGCCAATACCTCTGCCGCAACGATTCCTGTTGCTTTGTCAGAAGAGATTGCAAATGGCCATATCAAAAAAGGTGACTTGGTTGTCTTAACAGCCATGGGTGCAGGTTTTACTTGGGGCGGAGCCTTAGTAAGAATTTAAAAAAATATCTGTGAAATAATCCAAACAGATACTTGTATTTTGGTGAATTATATTATAATTCATCTCCATAAAGAGTTATGTAATTTAATTATATTAAAGGATGTTATGAAAATGAAAACGATTACACGTGCAGATGTTGCGGAAACCATATATGAAGAAATTGGCTTATCTCGCAAAGATTCTAATGATATTTTGGACATGATATTAGATGAAATGACTCAAGAATTGGTCAAAGGCAACGATGTAAAGTTATCATCTTTCGGAACATTTGCTTTGCGTAACAAAAATGCGCGTTCTGGTCGCAATCCCAAGACCGGAGTAGAGGCTGTTATTTCTCCACGTAGAGTAATTTCATTCAAACCTTCTCAAACCATGAGAAAAATAATCAACGCTTAATTTTTTAAGGAAAAGACATGGTTGTTAACAAGTCAAAAGCAGCATTTCGCACCATTGCAGAGGTTGCTGAGGAATTGGGAATTGCAACGCACGTCTTGCGCTTTTGGGAAACCAAGTTTCCGCAAATAAAACCGATGAAAAGAAGCGGCGGCAGACGTTATTATCGTCCTGACGATGTTGAAATTGTTAAATTGATTCGAGATTATTTGTATGATAAGCGCTACACCATTGAGGGTGTTCAAAAGTTATTTAAGGAAAAAGGGTTAAAAAACCTCTTAGGAGAAGAAATTCAAAAAGACTTTTTTGATGAGAATCCTGCAAATATTGAATTAAGTGAAGAGAGCAGGGAGTTTTTAATTTCAGTTCGAACTCAGCTTCAGGAAATGTCAAAAGAATTAAGTGATACTTTAACTAAAGTGAATATCTGATTGATAAAAATAAAAAAAACACCATCTGTAAAGGTGGCGTTTTTTTGTTTGTCCTGATGAGGCGGTTATTCAAACTGCGGTTTCAACTGAGCGAGGAACGGCAGAATTTCGGGTAAGTTTTCTTGATATTCAACGACAATCAATCGTCTGGTTTCATCTTTTCGAGCAGTCTGCAATGCTTCAACCGACCAACATTTCTGCACCAAATCTTGGGGAAGAATATGCTGTCGCATGCCTACTTTGCAAAGAGATGTGTTGATACTGCTAACAACCGGCACAATCGCTTCAAGTTCGAGCTGAGTCGGAATACGGTAATTGAACATCTTTACCCATAATTTGACTTCATCAGCAGTCAAATTCTTTTTCCAATTATTCATTGCATCAATATTGATGTATTGGTTCGGAGTAAAATAAATTCCCCATTCTTCACCCCATTTGGGTTCAGATTGAAAGGTTTTGTTTTTGAGTTGATAATCACCTGCTTTGGGGTATTTCATAAATCCCAACAAATAGGTTTGCAACTCTTTTTCACTTACTCCTGCCAAGTCCAATAAACCTTTGAACAACTGAGCATAATTTGCTTTTGAATTTAACTTTTTCATAATTGTAAAATTTAAGCGTGAATAAATCAAAAATAATAGATAATTGAGAGTTGGTATATACCGAAATAAAGAAGAGTCAAGAGATTTTAAATGAACCAATTTACATTTTATCTAAAATTCAGTATGATATAAAAAAGGATATAAACATGAGCTTAATAAAACAATATGCGGACTTTATTTTGAATAACTTGCCTGAGTGGAATTATTCGCAAGCTTTGCACAATGAAGAAGTCTACAATCAAAAACAAATCTTTGCCAAGGCTGTATCTCTGATAGATGAGACACAAGAAATAGATTCTCAACTCAAACAGTTAGGCAAAATAATTAAAGATTTTGTTCCGGATAATCACATATCGCTGTTTGATTCACAACACCGGCAATTAGTCGCCAAAAAGGAACCTCCTTACTCAAGAAGAGCACATAATTTGGCTTATAAATCATCAGAAGAGTTGACCTCTTTAAACCTTACAAATGTAAATCACTACAAAATACAAAAAGGTCACCCTCAATGGATGATTGCTACACAACATCAGGGAGGTATATGCACGGGAATTGTTGCAATTCCGTCTTTTGGAGGGGATTATGAAGAACAAATCCGCACTCGTAAAGAATTTACCGCTGCTTTTTTTGAGACCAAAGCAAAACAAAAATGGCAAAATATTATTTTTGATTTTAGAGGAAATTCGGGTGGAGACGCTGAAATCATCAAAGAAATCGGCGAAAGAATAAGTGGAAAATCCTTAAATTACGCCGATTTATGTGAAATAATTGAAGCCAAACCTCAAAATGAAACTCAAGCAAAAATTTTTGAACAGACATACCATATTCGTCCGCAAACAAAGAAATATCCGTCACAAAAAGGAGATAAATTCAACGGACATATCTATATGTTGCAAGATGCATGGTGTGCTTCGGCTACGGAAGGAGCAATTTTTATGTTGTCCCAAATTCCCAATAGTAAAACAATAGGAGAAAGCACAGCAGGAGCGTTTTCCGGTGGTGCATGTACGGAAATTCCCTTTGAACAAGGCTCTCTCATAATAGGGACGGAATATAGAAAAAGAAGCAGAAACGGAAAAGAAATAAAAGAAAAAGAGGGACAAACTCCCGATATCAAAACGCCATCAAAAGAAGCATATACAAAGGCTTGTCAGATAATATTAAACCAACAAGTTCAAACTTTATCCCTTTGGCAATCAAGGCAAAGAAGAGAATAAAAGATAGATACAAAACAAATATTGTTAGGTATTAAGAAGCTCTTCAAAGCTATTAAACCGGAAGAAAATATGATGCCTAGCCTTGGGTATGACAACAAGTTTTTCTTTATAAAAATCTTTTTGCGCATTGAGGTTAAATAACAAATCCTCTTCCGCCACAATAGCCTTATCAAAGCAAGGAACGATTTTATCTTTATACTCAGAATAAAGTTGTTGTAAGTAAGCTAATTCGCTTTGACAGCTCTCAAGAGAGCGCAAAGATTGCAGTTCGTTATATTTTGCATATTCTTCCTCTGAGAAGACCATATATTTTCTTCTGAAATCCAAATAGTTATCTAAAGTAATATTTTGCAAAACTTTAAGATGGGCAGGGGATATGCCTAATGTTTTATCAAATAAATAAGGATTACCGCATACTGCAATTTTTTTTCTGATATTAGGAATTTTATCAGATGCCAGACAAGATACAAACACACCGGCAGAATATGCAATCAGATAAATATTGGCATATTTACTAAAATCAAAATTCAAATCCAAATCTTGATAATCATATAAAATCAAGACATCCGATGTATCATGTAAATTAACAAATTGATTATAATCACATCCCCAACCGGCAAAGAAAACAATCAACTCGGAAGAATTATGGTTTTGAAAAAAATATTGCATTATAACCTCATTAAAAAACAAAGCTAATATAATCAATTAATCTTAAAACTTATTTAACTAGCAGAAAGCAGAAAAATAGAAATAAAAAAAAGGACATCGAAAGATGCCCTTATAAAAAATGGCGCTACCGCCGTGCGGTTCGCGACCAACGTTCGGTTGGTCGGGATGACTGGATTCGAACCAGCGACCACTTGCACCCCATGCAAATGCGCTACCAGGCTGCGCTACATCCCGAATAACTTTAACGCTCACTAATCTATGGCGTAATTATGAGAATTGCAAGAGTTTTTTTCAACATAATTCTCTTTTATTTGCAAATGAGATGATTTTACGTTGAAAATATCTGTAAAAAGAGAAGCTTATGGTCATTAGGTAGCCTTTATTGGATATAGTTGCAATTGAACATTTATCGACATTGGAAAAAGAGAAGGTATCGTAAATTTTAAGAACTGCGGGAAATAAGTTGCAATAAATAAATTCTAAAGCTATATATATAAGAGATTGTTAATTAGAATTGAAGGAGCACTCATGCCTGCAATCTCGCTTATTATTCCTCTGTATAATGCGGAAAAATACCTGCGTCCATGTTTGGATTCAGTAAAAAATCAAACTTTTGAAGATATGGAAGTTATCTGCGTCAACGATGGTTCGACAGATATGACTTCAGACATTGTTAATGAATATGTTGCCGAAGATTCACGTTTTCGCTTAATCGAGCAAGAAAATGCGGGATGCTCCATGGCACGCAATCACGGGCTAAAGAGTGCATTGTCGCCTTATGTAGCGTTACTGGATCAAGATGACGTTTTGCACCCACAAGCGATGGAGGTTTTGTACCATTTAATTACTAAGTATGATGCAGATGTTGCCGAATTTACCAACCAAACGGTTGATGATGATTTTGAGCTCAAAAATCCGCCGCATTATGATGTAGAAAAAATTCCGGCAGAATATTCTAAGGATGCGTTTCACTATTGGTTTAGAAAACCAAAGGGAGGCTCTGTTCTGGTCTGGAACAGATTATATAAGAAAGATGCAATTGCAGGTATTGAGTTTCCTAAAGATATTCAACCAGCTGAAGATACGATTTTCACATTAAAGGTGATGTATCAGGTATTAAGTATTGTTCATACGGATACCAAATTACTCTATTATCGAGACAGTTCAACTTCGGTAATGAACCAAGGCAAAACCGATAAATATGTCAGAGTACACGCAGCTGCAGGTCAAGTCTTGTATGACTATTTCTTAAAGTCCAACCGGGTTCAAAATAAGCAAGATTATAAGTTGTTAGAGAAATACATTACCCGCTTTATCTTTAAATCGGTTATATCTCAGCCTCTAAGACGGATGAAAGATAAGGAAACCAGATTGCAGTCTTTAGAAAAGGCGAGGGAGCTTGCATTACCGCTCTATGAGGAAGGTGCTCTAAAGCCTCAGTTGTTAGGCTGGAGAAAAGCCAGAGCTTGTAAATTGTTCTTTAACGGTCATTACGCATTAGCAAGGATGTTCGTATGAAAAAAATAGATGTTGCCATAAACTCCTATAAAAAGCCGGAGTCTTTGATTTATACTCTTATGACTTTGAAAAAGACATCAGGAGAATTGATTGATAAGGTTTATATTAACGACGATTGTTCAGGTAACGGGGCAATCGAATTATACAGACATCCGGCAGTAAGGGAATATTTTCAGCCCTGGATATTGGATGTTCGTGAAAATACACACAATGTCGGGATAAAAGAGGTTTATGTCCCTGATGCCAGACCCAAATATGAGCGCTCAATTTGGTATTTATTGAGCCATTGGAAACGCTTTTACGGAAAAGATTATCCTCATAATCGCTCTGATATCAGATATCAGTATGCGTTGGATAATACCGATAAAGATTACCTAATGATGATGCATGATGATGTAAAGTTTGTAAAAGATACAGTAAGCCTTTATTTGAATGCATTTAATGGTAACGATAAAATGGCACTAGTAGGCGAATTGGGGCAATGCTGGCGTTGTCGCTTTGCTGAGATTTGCAATCCTCAAAAGATTATGCAGGGTGAAAAGCCATCACCTTTTTGGCCTCTAACCCCATCGCCCAAGACAAGAGATATTCACAAATTTAATCCCAAAGAGGCATTTAGTCGTGAATGCCGTATCAATGAGTGGGTCTCAATGGTTAATGTTAAAAATGCCAGAGATATCACACAAAAGAGTGGAAGCTTCTTTGGAAATATGTATAAGCATGCCGATACAGCAGCTTATTGGTTTGGTATGTTAGTTGAAGAAGGGTATGACTTTGCCGATCCGTTTATTCTCAATAACAAAGAAGTAAAAGAGTATTACCATCATGCATGGCAAGGCCATTCCGGACACTCGGTTTGGGTAAATCAAGGTGGCGGAAAATCGAAATATAATGCTCAGGAAATTATAGATTTAATCAAGCAAGAGTTTGGCTTTGATTTACAAAAAATTCAAGGAAAATAAAATGTTAAATAAAAAGCATAATAACTTGGTTGAAGGAATTCCTGCTTATTATAAAGGTAGTAGCCTGCATTTGAGCGGTGGCAATAATAAGGTTCATATAGGTAAAGATGTTTTTTATAAGAATACTCGAATAAAGTTATATGGTAATTCCACGTTGATTATTGAGGATGGTGTTTATCTGGATGGATGCACATTTATGATAAAGGATTCCCACGTTAGGATAGGACATCATAATGAGATGATGAAAGTTGGAATTTATGCTTATGATAAATCGACATTAGACTTAGGTCCTAATTCAGCTATTACGGGAGAATGGGATTTACATGATAAAGCTACCATAACAGCTAAAAAATTATGGTGTACATGGCCACCTTTGGTCGCGGCTAAGGGAGGAAAAATCACCATGGGGGATTGTGGGCTAGCTGATACCACTATCTATAACACTGATTACCATCCGATATATGACTTTGAGGGGAATATCCTCAATGAGAATAAGGATGTTGTCATTGAAGACAATGTCTGGGTAGGAAGAAGAACTGTTATCTTAAAAGGAGTAACACTTGGAAACGGTTGTATCATAGGCTTTGGTAGTGTTGTGAGTAAGAGTATCCCGCCCCATTGTATTGCTGCGGGCATGCCGGCACGAGTCGTAAAAGAAAACGTTGTTTGGGCACCACATGATGAAGAAAGGTACAAGGAATACTTTCCGCTCACTCAAGACAATGCTGATGAGTTTTTTAGTCATACCAAAGGTAAAAACAACTATGAAAACCGTAAAATCAAGAGAACGAATAAGCTATTGAATTGGATAAAAATATATCTATCGGTTCAGTTTAGTAAATAACCCAAAGGAGCTCCTTTTGAGAAAAGAGCTCTTTTTGTATCAAGAAAACCACGCGTTAGACGCGTGGTTCAGTAAAGCTTATAGCGGTGAGGATGACAAAGCGCTC
>CALXTW010000033.1 GCA_944391515.1 uncultured Alphaproteobacteria bacterium | reverse complement strand
CCTTACGCCCAATCAAAGCCAATTCTCACTCAACCCCACAATATCATCTAAAATTATATTAAACATACCTATACTATACCACAAATCAGGGCTGATAACAACTCTTTTAAGCAAAAAGAGCTTATTTTTGTCCATTTTTAAAAATTAAAAACAAAACTACGAAAGCTTGGTAAACCTATGTGAGGACACTTTTAACCTACAAATTCTGTATTAGATAACCATTATGTGAGGTTTTATAAAAACTCGGAGAATGAGTCATATAATAAGAATTAAAGGCAAAAGTACCGGAGCATAGTAAACCTATGTGAGGACACTTTTGACCTGCAAATTCTGCATTAGATAACCATTATGTGAAGTTTTATAAAAACTCGGAGAATGAGTCATATAATAAGAATTAAAGGAGAAAAAAGCGGAGCGTACACATTAGTACGTGAGCATTTTTTCTTCCTGCAAATTCTGTATTAGATGACCATTATACGAGTTTTTACAGAGTGGGCCATTGCCCCGACGCCACCTCATCCATACTTTTGTGGACTTGACCAAAGCGCAGATTATATGCCCAGAAATTAGCCATTACCCGCTCCACATAAAGCCTGGTCTCACGCGCCGGCAAAACCTCTATAAACAATAAGGGATCATTGTTATATTTAGCAGACTTCTGCCATTTGAATAAATTTCCGGGACCGGCATTATAGGCCACCGCCAAATAAAAAAGATTATCTTGCACAAAGGGTTTCCCCATCAAATAGCTCAAATATTGCTGACCGATTTCCATATTATAATCCGCATCAAACAACACCGAACTATCGCGCTTAAGTTTTCTGTCTTTGGTAACATGATAAGCGGTATTGGGCATTAACTGCATCAAACCTTTTGCCCCAGCCCCACTTTTAGCTTCCGTATTAAACCCTGATTCTTGGCGAATAAGTGCCAACACCAAGGCACGACTAACTTTCCATCCGCCATCTGGCAGCCAAGACGGTACCGGATAAGCAATATTGTCATAAAAACGACTACTCTCATTATCTTTTACTTCATTAGAGAGTCTGATAGCCAAGGACGGCATATTATATTGTGCAGCCAAATAAAGCGTTGCTTCCTTCTGACGCTCATTCATACTTTTATAAGCATAGCGCAGTTCGCTTTCCGCCAATTTTGTATTTTTAGCCATAATCAAAACGATAGCTCGTTGAATTGCAGCAGAAGCTAAAAGTTCATCTACATAAGTATTTTCATTAAAATTATTAAAATAGGTTGTTCCCGCCCAGTTAAATTCCCATGGCTGACGAAGTTGATAATTGGCAAGCATACCATAAAACGTGCGTTTATACTTTGAAGCCACTTTCAGCCACCGAGTCGCAACTTGCTTTTTGTTCAAACGCGAATAAGACCGATACGCCCAATAAGCTCCGGCACTAATCAACCACTCATCATTATCCCTCTTAGCACCCAGTTTTGAAAAATAAGACGCTGCTTTGTTATAATCATGCAACCTCCAAGCCGCTAACCCCCCAATCCACAACGCCATTGCATCACTACTTCTGCGAATGGGTTTAGCTGTATATTCCAAGGCTAATTTATTCTGATTATCCAACAAATAAACCGTAGCCAAAGTTGCACTCATGGCATCATGCTCTCGGTCCGGAATCCACATTCTTAAGTTTTTATCTTGGAGAATTTTTTTTGCAACCAAGGTTTTGCCTTTATTGATTGCTCGACGAAAAGCCTCCACTTTCTTGCGAACATATTTGCGTTTATTATCCGGCAAATGCTCATAACGATTATTATACCAGCTATAAGGAGAAATAACCGGTTTGGGGAGCAAATCTTCAATATCTGCCAACTCTTCTTTAGCTTTTTTGGATTTAGATTTTGCCAAGCACAAGATTCTAGGAGCTTGTGGATGATCATAATAAAGTCTCAGCCAATTTTTCAATTCTTCATAGCTGGATTTATAGGTTTTTGAGAGATACTTTTGCGCCAGCACATGCCCCATCAAAAGTTGATTATGAATATCCTCCACATAATCATCAGCTTTATCAAAATTTTCTTTTTCAATGGCTCTGAAAACTTTTTTATAAGTAGTAACGTCTTTTTTGCTGACCACCAAATTACTCATAATTTGTGGCAAAGTGCTTTGGTCAATTTTATTGAGCTCCGCCCAAGCACACGGAATTTCAAACATCCAAAACAAAACCAGCCCACAAAAGAGCAACTTCTTCTTCAGCAATTGAAACTCCTTTATATAATAACTACTTTTTCAGCCAACGTATTTTAGCAGCACAATCTTTCTGAGATAATCCTTTAACCCGACATCTATTGACAATGATATTTGGGATTTTATCCATCGAGTAACAACCATCGCCAATAAGCGTATAATCATGATGAACCATTTGGTTTGGCGGAACATCAATAAAGCTCAAAGAAGTTTCCATCTCTGGCCAACGAAGACGAATGCTTAAATTGGTCAACTTTCTGTCGAGTGTTGTAATGATTTGGAAACGAACATTACAAGTAACTGTTCCGCTAAGCAACTTATTAACACTAAAATCACTATATAATAAGAAAATCAGAGGCTCATCTTCAGCCTTTTGCATACCGTTGTAAGCTATCGGATAAATAGAAGTAGTACCCCGTTTAACACCATCAAGCGTCGGACGCAATTTTCTGGGCATTGCCTTATAGATATAATCCTCAGGGTTTTCAACATCTACCTTAGCCGGCGGCCCTTTAGGCTCATTTGTTTGATTTTTTGTTTGAGAATTAGTATTCTTTGCAGAATCTGTTTTTTCTTTATCTGAAGACTTAGAAGTTTTATTACCCCACCAAGATGTTTTAGCTGATGAAACAGAACTTTTCCCCCAAGAAGAAGATTGTGTTTCCATACCATCCCCAAACATTTGAGCTCTTACAGGAAACAGCCAAAGGCTAACGCTGGCAAGTAATATAAAACCAATCTTATTCTTAAGTTTCTTCATCTCTTAATCCTAACAGAATTAACGAATCTGTCCCATGATATCAGTTGCGCGAGATAAATTAACAACTGTTTTATCATAAATTTGTTTTAATTCATCTTGTTCTTTCTTTTGTGCCTGAACTTTAGCTTTTTTCTCTTCATTAAACGTAACTTTTTTGAATTCTTTATAATATTCAGGATCTGTAGCCGGAACAAATTTAAATAAAGAATCACAAGCCGTTGACCCAGCTCTTTGCAAGGTTACACTTGTACTTTGAGCATTAACAACATTGCAACTGCCAAATTTAAAAGTCGGGTTATCAATCATCAAAAAACACCTATCCGTATCAATGGTAGACTTAATCGAAATTTGACGATAGGCTTTCAAATCAGGAACTTTCAAACTTGCATTAAGGGCATCAGAAGACAATTTTTCAGTTTCAGATTTTGGCAATCTAAATTGTCCTCCGTTATTGTTATAATTCTCTTCTCGCATTTTTTTCTGATCAAGCTCTTTTTCTGCCTGAATAACTTTTTGAATAGCTTCATCTTTCCACGTAAGATTCATAACAATATCGTTTACATTATTTTCTGAACGATTATAAAAAGTAGCACTAAATTCACAACTTGTAACTTTTCCTTCGTGATTGCGAATAGGCTTTACATCATGAATTTTAAACAACACGGCCGGTTGCTTTTCAACCACACTAACCAAGCCTTCTGTTTCCGTTGCAGTATCGGACATCTGAGCAGCAACCGGTGCTACAGCCAGAAAAGAACAAACCGTCCCTAATAAAAACTTTTTACTAATTGCCATTTTATAATCCTTACAAAAAACAGGTTTAGCATTATTTGGTAGTTTAAGCACAAAAGATGAATAAATATATAATTTCCTCTAAATATTACACAATTTTTGTTTCATTCTGAGCATATCTACCCAAGCCTTAGCTTTTTGCCCGCTATTACGGAGCAAATAAGCGGGATGAAAACTAGCCAGAACCGGAATTTTCTTTCCATCACTTGTTTTATACTCCAGCCATTTACCGCGCAATTTAGAAATCGGCTCTGCATTATCAAGCAATGCATTAGCCGCACTTCCGCCTAAAATCATGATTATATCGGGATTAACCAATTCTATTTGCCTTTTCAAGAAAGGTAAACAGACAGCGACTTCACCTTCGGTTGGGGTTCTGTTCCCGGGCGGACGCCAAGGCAAAATATTGGTAATAAAACATTCATCGCGCTTAATACCAACAGCTCCAAGCATTTTTTCAAGCAACTGTCCGCTTCTGCCCACAAAAGGAATACCGCTTCTGTCTTCATCTGCCCCTGGCGCTTCACCGATGAGCAACAATTTTGCATGCTCATCACCATACCCAAAGACAGTCTTATTAGCCGTAAGTTTCAACGCACAACCTTCAAAGCCTTCGACCAATTCTTTCAACACAGCAATAGTTTCGGCTTTTGAGCAAAGTTCTCTTGCATTTTGACAAGCCGTAATTGTTGCCTGAGCCAGCTCGGTAGTAGCCGCGCGAGGAGATGTCTCCAAACTCTGAGGTTTATTTTGCACAACAGAAGCCGTAGCACAAACAGGAGCTGTTTTTGGTTCATCAAGTGTTGTCTGAAGAGCAAAAGGCACATCACCGCAGGTTTCATCAACACCAGCGGTTAAATACCACTCCAAAATTTCTCGAACATTTAAACTTTCACTCATGACTATTAAATTAAAACAAATCTTACTTTTTGTCATTTAATAATTAAATATTTACACATAATAGTACATAATATTGAAATTACTGTTGTATGATAGTAAAACTCATGTAAAATACAGAAGATTTAAAAAATTTGATTTAGGATAGAATTTATCATGGCAAAAATCGGTTATTTGTTCATAGCGGTCTTGAGTTTTATGTTGTTTAACTCTTGCTCAAACCAGCAAGCCCCTAAATTACCGACAATTTCCACCCCATCACACACCGAAGTTTGGGACTTAGGCGGTCAAAAGCCTTATGGCGCTTATCTGGCCGGACGCGTAGCTCATTTACGCAAAAATTTCAACACTGCCGCCGATTATTATATCCAAGCTCTCAATGAGGATTCGCAAAACCAAGATTTAATCAGCCGTATTTACATCATTCTTGCCTCAGAAGGTCGCATTGACGAAGCCGCCAAATATGCCAAAATATCCCTGCAAAAAGGCGATAAAAACAATATCACCTATATCATCATTGCGGTTGATGACATCAAACAACAACAATATGCCGCGGCCATCAAAACCATGAACAAGTTAGACGGCGCAGTTTATAAGGAATTCATTACCCCTCTAATTTCTTCCTGGGCTTATGTTGGGCTCAACCAACCCGATAAAGCCTTGAAAGAACTATCGATTATCAAAAAAGAACCTAGTTTCAAAGCGCTTTATAACTTCCATGCCGGAATGATAAACGATTATTTTGACCGCACAGACGCCGCCCGCAAGCACTATGAAGTCATCGTCAATGAAGAAAGCTTAGAGATGTCCTTCCGCGCCCTGCAAGTCATCACCAACTTCTATCTGCGCAATAATGAAAAAGACAAAGCAATAGCTCTTGTTAACAAATACAATGATGACAAACTCATGCTTGATATGCTCAACAAGCTCTCGAGCTCCGTACAAGCGGCCAATCCATCTGAGACCAAAAGAATCATCACCAGTTCTCAATTAGGATTATCTGAGGCTCTTTTCAGCATTGCAGCCACTTTACGTCAAGGTCCTTCAGGGGTTGACTTGGCACATATTTTCATTTGCCTATCAATTTATTCCAACCCCAAATATGATTTAGCCAAGCTTTTGCTGGCTGACATTCTGGAAAATCGTGAAATGTATGCCAAAGCCAACGAAGTTTACAATGAAATCGACGAGTCTTCTGTTGCCTATTTTTCAGCACAAGTAAAAAAAGCTAACAACTTTGTCTCCATGGAAGACTACGAGAATGCCGAAATTTTGCTCAAATCTTTAGCCCTAGAAGCACCGCAAAACTACCAAGTTTTGCTTGATTTAGGTGATGTTTTACGCCTGCAAGACAAACCAGAAGAAGCCATATCCTATTATGAAGAGGCTATTGCCAAAATGCCCGCCAATGCCTCTCAACAATGGGTATTATACTATGCTTTGGGCATTTCCTATGATGCCAACAAACAATTCTCCAAAGCCGAAGAAAACCTTACCAAAGCCTTAGAAATAAGCCAAAACAACTATCTCGTACTCAACTATCTTGGTTATAGTTGGCTCAAGCAAGGCAAAAACACCGAGCAAGCTTTTGGCATGATAATTGACGCCTACAACCAACTTCCGACAGATGGAAACATCACGGATAGTTTAGGCTGGGCTTTTTACCAACTCGGCATGTATGACAAAGCGATTGAATATCTCGAAAAAGCCGCAGAGTTAGAGCCAGCCAACGCCCTGATTAATGAGCATTTGGGTGATGCTTATTGGCAAGGCGGTCGCAAAAATGAGGCGCGTTTTCAATGGCAACATGCCCTCACCTTACCGGATGATACAGGAGAAGTTATCCGTAAAAATGTGAAGGACAAAATCGCCAACGGCATTAAGTCTCATAAGACTCTTGCTTATGATCAAGCCGACATCAAGAGCAAAATAGCAACCATCTCACAAGATTAGACAAAAACTAATTCTAGACAGGTAAACAAATTTGTGCTATTTCTAAATAAGAAGAAGCACAAAGGAGAAGTATCTTGCAAAATAACCCGTTTGCCAAACTGTTTGCCGACAAATTTCAATCAGAAGTTCTCAATCAAAGCACTTTTTATGGGGATAAAGAAACCATAAGAAAGAGCGCGCTCGAAACTAAATTTATGGAAAGGTTCAACCGCTTTCTGGAACGTTGCGGTGAAAAACCGATTGATACCTCTCACCACTTTATTTCAGATAAAAAATTGGCACATTTTTGTTCCAGCCTCCGTTTTTATATGGTACGCAATATTCAGGACATGCCGCAGGTCACATCTGAATTCAGCCGAGATAAAGACCTGATTAGCTTGTTTGACAGCGCCGCCCAATACCTCATCAATCGAGCCAGACAATATCGCATGAGGGGGCGCAGAGTTCCTGAACTCTCCGATATATATGACTACATTACTTGGAAAGTTAATATTGGCAATTCCGCCCATCAAGTCAAAATAATCCCATCAAAAATTCCGGCCAAACCAGGCAAAAAGAACTTATTTATCTTTGACCCCAACCGCATTCCCGAAAAAGAAAATTTAGTTGAAAAACTTTTTCATCATGACATGCAAGATATGCTCACCCCAGCCCCCAAAGATACCAAAATTTTCTTTACGCATATGCCAACCTCTTATCCCGAAGAAATTGCCGTTGCCAATGTTTTAACCACCTTGCGCTATCCGCAAGAATATAATGAAGCAGACATGGAATTTGCCAAAAAGCATTGGGGGAATTTTTTAGGTAAAAATTTAGAATATAATGAGGACAACGAAATCACCTCCGGCTATCGCTATGAGGACCAAGACTTCATCAACAATCTCAATGACATCAAAATTTTTGGTTATTGCGCCGGCATGGCTGATGCTCACCGTTGCCTCAAGGCCTTCAAAGAATTAGCCATGCAAATTTATGATGAAAAAGTGGTGCAACAAGCCTTCAAAAATATTCAAGTTATGGGCTATGCTATGGGACCTCTGGAAAAAACGAGTGACTATTCTGCCGTTTATTTCATGTCAAATGATGTTAACGATATCAGCAAACCCGAACACGTTTTCAAAACAAATTTTCCGGAACTCTACTCTCAAGTCCATATTACCAAAAAAGACTTAGAAACGGTTGATTCCAAAATCACCGAAACTCAAGACGGCAATTTTATCGTTGCCAGCCCCATGCCGGAAAATTCATTTCAAATCAAGGCTAATGGCGAAATTATTGACAAGCTCAAATATAAAAACGCCGCCCCAACGCGCCTAACGCTGGATAAAGATATGAAGAAGGCCAAACAAATCAAGGAAGAAAATCTGCACAAAAAAGAATGGCGCGACGGCCACCGCTTACAAAATACCACAGCTGCCAACTTAGGTCACCCCAACCACATTATGGCTAGAACGGTATTTAACAACATGTTGCAAGATAAAACCGGAGCAGAGCTGTTTAGCCATACCGACAGCACCAACTCTCAATATGTACTCATGCCGGCCATTTCATACGCCAACCGCCAAAAACTAAAAGACTAATTTCAAGCAAACAAAAAACCCCTCTTGTATTTACCAAGAGGGGTTTTCTTTTAGGCTATTTTAGCTTCTCAGTTGTCCGCCTGTTTTGTTGCAAACAGCCATTTCAACCTTTTTCATCAAAACATCTAACTCTTGGTCGCTAAATGTTTTTTCTTGCGGTTGGAAAGTAACCGAAATAGCAATAGACTTTTTGTTCTCAGGCAAGTTTTCACCCTCGTAAAGGTCAAAAATGCGCACATCAGTAATTGTATTGCGATCAGCCGTCTTAGCCGCCGTAATTACATCTATTGCTTTAACTTTTTTATCAACCACAAATGCCAAATCTTTATCAACCGGTTGGAATTGAGAAAGCTCTAATTTTTTCTTGGCTTTGCTTTGAGCATCACGAGGTAACGGAATATTATCCATATAAACCTCAAAAGCATAAACTCTCTGCTTCAAACCAATCTTTTTGGTAACACTCGGGTGCAATTCACCAAAATAAGCCAAAACATTTTTGCCCAAACGCAAAACACCGCTTCTTCCCGGGTGATAATACGCCGGTGCATCTGTTGTGATTTGAGCATTTTCAAACGGTCCGTTTGCTGCAGCAATCGCCGCCAAAGCATCAGCCTTCACATCAAACACATCATAGGCTCTAGCCTCTCCGGTCCAATGTTTTTTAGAGGTTTGACCAACGCGAATACCACCGGCAACCAAAGTCTGCTGACCGGGCTTACGACCGAAAAATTCCGGTCCGACTTCAAACAAAGCAACATTACCATATCCTCTGGCAATATTGTTTTTAGCACCTAAGAGCAAGTTTGGCAAAACCGAAGGACGCATCTCATTTAAGTCGGCCGCAATCGGATTCATCAACAAAACGACATCATCATTTTGGCGACGGAAATATTGTGCGATATTACTGTCGGTAAAACTCCAGGTAACTGTTTCCAACAATCCGCGATTAGCCAATTCATGTTTAACCGTAAGCATACGTTGTTGTGCCGGCGTCAAAACTTGGTGCGGCAACTTATCATGCGGCAATGATTCCGGCACAATATTATCCAAACCAATCATTCTAACCACTTCTTCAACAAGGTCGTGCTCACCTTCAATATCCCCACGCCAGGTTGGAGAAATAGCTTTAATTCTGCCATCTGCTTCAACCGAAACTTTGAAACCGAGGTTAGTCAAAATTTCGATTATTTTATCAGATGAGACATCAATACCGACAAAATTTTTCATTCTTTCCGGACGCAGATAAGCCACTCTTTCGGCACAATCTTCTGAGCCGGCAATTTCCATTTCGCTGACTTCACCGCCGCAAATATCCACAATCATCTGCGTTGCATAATCAGAGCCGAGCACATTTGACTTTGGATCAACCCAACGTTCATAACGATATCTAGAATCAGAATCAATTTGGAAATGGCGTCCCGTGCGAGCAATGCATTCCGGCTTAAACAAAGCGCATTCTAAGAACACATTTTGGGTCTCATCGGAACAGCCTTTTTCCTGTCCGCCCATAATACCGCCCAAGCATTGAACACCCTCATCATCGCAAATGCCCAAAGATTTGCTGTCCAAAGCATATTCTTTTTCCTCCAAAGAGATGAATTTTTCACCCTCTTTAGCCATACGAACGGTAATATTTCCTTTGAGCTTATCGGCATCAAACACATGCAAAGGACGAGCCATGTCATAGTTGATGTAGTTGGTAATATCAACCAATGGAGAAATTGAGCGCAATCCGATAGCTGTTAATCTGTCTTTCATCCATTTCGGCGTCTGCGCTTTGTTGTTAACGCCGCGAATATAGCGTCCGACATAAGTCGGGCAAGCATCAAAATCTTCAATTTTTACTTTAACGGGGCTGGCAAAAGTACCTGAAATTTTGCGAATTTCTAAAGGTTTGAGTTTTCCAAGACCGGCAGCAGCCAAATCACGAGACACACCTCTAACACCTAAACATTCAGCTCTGTTTGGCGTAATCGAGATATCAAAAACCGGATCAATCGGCAACACATCAGCCGCCGGAACACCGACCTTGGTGTCTTGAGGTAACTCAATAATCCCTGTATGGTCTTCCCCGATACCGAGTTCTTTTTCAGAACACAACATACCAAAGCTCTCAACACCGCGGATTTTACCAACTTTCAGAACCTCTTTATAACAAGGAATGAGCGTTCCGACCGGAGCAAAAACACCGATAAGACCTTGACGAACATTAGGAGCTCCACAAACAACTTGCAAATTTTGCTTACCATCATTCACCGACAATAAATGCAAGTGATCGGAATCCGGATGCATTTCACAATTTTCAACTTTTGCTGTAACAAAACCTTTTAAGTTACTGGCTGGATTAAAAACTTCTTCAACCTCAAGACCGATTTTGGTAAGGGTTTCTGCAATTTCATCAACACTTGCCTGAGTATCCAAATGTTCTTTTAACCAAGATAACGTAAATTTCATTGTTCTCTTCTCCTATCTCTGCGCACCGCCGTTATTACTCAAACCACCTGTCATGGAAGACACATCCAAAGGCACAAAACCATAATGTTTCAACCATCTGACATCAGATTCAAAAAACGTGCGTAAGTCAGGAATACCATATTTCAGCATGGCAAGTCTGTCTAACCCCATTCCAAACGCAAAGCCTTGATATTCATCTGGGTCAATTCCGCCTGCTTTCAAAACATTGGGATGCACCATACCGCAACCCAAAATCTCGAGCCAATCATCACCGGCACCGATTTTAAGTTCTGTCTTCGTTTTCAAACAACCGATATCCATTTCTGCTGACGGTTCGGTAAATGGGAAATAAGAAGGACGGTAGCGAACCGGCAATTCATCGAGCTCAAAAAAGGCCTTAACAAAATCATATAAGCAGCCTTTAAGGTGCGCCATGGTAATATTTTTATCAATCACCAAACCCTCAACCTGGTGGAACATTGGGGTATGGGTTGCATCATAGTCCGAACGATAAGTACGTCCCGGAGCAATAATTCTGATAGGCGGACATTGTTTTTCCATGGTTCTGATTTGTACTGATGAAGTTTGTGTTCTGACCACATAACTGTCATCAAAATCATCGCTTTCCAAATTTTTGATATAGAAAGTATCTTGCATTTGGCGAGCCGGATGGTTAGCAGGAGTATTAAGCGCATTAAAGTTATGGAATTGGTCTTCAATATCGGGTCCTTCAGCCACCTCAAAACCCATCTGTCCGAAAATAGCAACAACTTCCTCATAAATTTTGCTAACAGGATGAATTCTGCCTTGTACTTCGGGACGAATAGGCAAAGTCACATCAATCACTTCATGAGCCAATTTTTCATTAAGCTCTTTTTCTTCCAAAATAGCTTTTTGCTTATCCAAAGCGGCTTCAATTTCGGTTTTCAAGATATTGAGTTTTTTACCCATTTCTTTTTTCTCTTCGACCGAGAGGGAAGAGAGAGATTTCATCAGTTCGGTAATCTTGCCTTTTTTACCCAAAGCAGCCACCCGAACATCTTCAAGAGCTTTCATATCTTGAGCCGCACTCACGTTTTGGAGAAGCTCATTTTTTAATTGCGTAGTATCCACCATAAAACCACCATAAAATATTAATCTAACACATTAAGTTTTGTCTGTAGCGACATAATTTAAAATGCAAAAGAGTCAACCGAAACCATCAGTTAACTCTTCTGTAAAAAATGTTTGCTAATTGCTTAACTTATTTGCTTAAAGCATTCTTAGCAGCTTCGACCAATTTGGCGAAGTTAGCAGGCTCTTTCAAAGCGATATCAGCAAGGACTTTTCGGTCGAGTTCAATGCCGGCTTTGTTAAGCCCGCTGATAAATCGAGAGTAAGTCA
>CALXTW010000032.1 GCA_944391515.1 uncultured Alphaproteobacteria bacterium | reverse complement strand
ACCCGCTTGCGGGAGTACCCAATCTGGCAGCCGTCTATATTTACCCTCCCCTTGTGGGAGTTTTTTTTATTGGCTTTTGGTTATCTGTTTGAGCGGCGACCAAAGGGAGCCTGTTCGGAGCGGATAGTTGGTTCAGACAACTTGCTTGGCTGAACCCCACGGCGCGAGGAGGACCCGCTTGCGGGAGTACCCAATCTGGCAGCCGTCTATATTTACCCTCCCCTTGTGGGAGTTTTTTTTATTGGCTTTGGGTTATCTGTTTAAGCGGCGACCAAAGGGAGCCTGTTCGGAGCGGATAGTTGGTTCAGCCAACTTGCTTGGCTGAACCCTACGGCGCGAGGAGGACCCGCTTGCGGAAGTACCCAATCTGGCAGCCGTCTATCTTTATCCTCCCCTTGTGGGAGGTTTTTTTATTGGCTTGTCACTTCTGTGCTCCATTTTTCATATGACACATAATTTCACACCTCTCTTGAAAAACAGAATTTACGCCCCATATCATGTCCGATAATCAAAAGGAAAAAATTATGAACATTTCTAATCCGCTTACTTCAATAAAAAATCTTATCACCAAAGAAAAAACATTAATTGACCATTGGTTTGAAACTGATGAACGCATCCGCTTTACCCTGATGGCATCACTGAATATGGGATTACGTTATCTTTTATTTTTGGGATTAAGCCTAATATTTACCACTCTGCATTATCAAATAACATTATTATTGATGTGGTTGATTTCCTCCTTTATTGCCTTTTATTCATACAAAAAACTTGTGTTCACCACTCAAGGCAACCATCTGCAGGAATATTTGAAAAGCATAGCCATTTGGACATTAAGTTATTTTATCAATGCAGGAATATTATCTCTATTGGTCACAAAGTATCAAATTAATTTATATTTAGGACAAGGCATAGCCATATGCTTTTTGCTGATAAGCAATTACTTATTATTTAAGCATTTTGCGTTTCGTAAACAAAAACCGATGACCACGTGGGAAAAACTTTTAAGTATGTTTGATATTATTCATAAAAACTAATTCAATTTAAACCAATATACCAAGGCATCTTCCAAAGAAGGAAATAACTTCACGACCTCTCCGTTCAAACGGGAGCGCACCTGAAACGAATTCAAGTGAGCATCATAGACCAACCAATCAAAATCATTCACACCCAAGAACAATACATTATTCATAAAATTTTGATTATATTGCTCATTTTGCTCAATCACATCATCCAAACCGGGCCAAGCTTCCGGCTGAATTCCGAATAAATAAGCCGTATCGCTAAAAGCGCCATTAACATAACGCAACAATGTTACATAATCTTGCGGCAAAGGACATTTATCTTCTTGTTTCAAATAATCTTTGCAATCTTGTAAAAATAAAGGATCAACTTTAGTTCCACACCATACATCTTTATCATTTTTTAAGCGCTGTGCCAAATCTCTGATCATCGAGCAAATCCCATTGTCATATTTTGTTTTGAATACTGAGCATGATAAGCGGAAGAAAAATTTTTAGCCGTTTCGATGGTCTGAGTTTTCTCATGTTGTTGAGAAAATTCCGTAATTTCCGCTCGAATATTATCTTCTTCCTTATAGCCTAAACTAACCGTCCAAGACTTACCGTCATTTTGTGTATCAAATCGCGTATCGGCCAAATATTCCATATAATCATCTCCACGCTCTTTTCCCTTCACAACAGGCTCATAGAGTTGATCACCGTTAGCCAATTCACCAAAAGATTTTCTAACCACGCTATCACCCAAATGCCACACATCGTGTTCAGGAGTCTCACGAGATACGTCTTGCACATCTTTAAATTCTGCAATACCAACATAGTTACTTTGTCTGTTTGCAAGAGCTCCGATAGCATAAATCGGCTTTTTATGGTGAGTTGAAAAATAAGGAATTTTTCCCTTGAACTTATTTCTATCGACTTTGGGGTTCGGATTACCCTCCTCCAAAATACTTTTCATTAAAACATCGATATAGGCTTGCTCCACCCCTTTTCTAAGCAATCCTTGGGCAAATTGTTGTTGAGCCTCTTTCGTGGGCATAGCATTATATTTCCAGAAAAATTGCTTATGACGACTTTCCAAACTTTCATCAATATCCGAAAAGTTTAATGTATTGCCAAATTTTGGATTATATTTTGCCTTTGCATATTCATTAAACAACACACGTTCAAAATCCGCACTTGTAAAGGAAGCAACATCTTGAGGCTTAATTCCTTGATTTCCCAGAGCTTGCCGCAACGGCATTTCAAGCATTCCAAGCATAGATGTTTTTTCCCAAATCTTCCACGTTTGGCTTTGTTCCAAACGATAGCTGAAAGGATCATAGACTTGTTTATTTTGTTGCATGGAAGCTTGTAAAAATGCCTTAGAATAAGGCTGATACATTTCCACTTCCGTCACACTAGGAATGTTAAAAAATCCGTTAAAATCCGCCCGTGTTGCTCTGATTTCATCTTTAGGAGCCCTGGAATAAGCTGTTGACTCTAACTTTTTATGAAAATATCCCAAAAAATTATTTAAATTTTTTCTGGCATAATCGCTTCTCTTTTCCTGATATTTTTGAATGGCAATCTTAACTAATTTATTCAGTTCGACAGGAGACTTTGCATCTATATAGCTTTGTAACTTTGCTTTATCTTGCTCATTGTGCAAAGTATGAATTAAATGATTTATTTTTTTAACTTCTTCTTGAGCCAACAAATTACCGACACTAGCTTGTAGCTTTTGCCCATAATAACTATTAGCATTATCTGTATAAAGCTCAAACCCTCTTTCCAGCTCACGACCGACAGCCAAATCAATTTCTCTCAGTGTTTGAAATTGTTTTTGCAATACCTGACGCAATCCGTTTACTTTTTCGCTCAAAAGCCTATAGTCATTTGTTCCGATTTGCACACGTCTGCGCCTATCTGCCACAGCTAAATATTGCGCAATAGACGACTGAACAGCAAGCAATGCTTGGTTCTTATTTTCGTTTGGCAAATCTGCCCATGATATTCTTGCTCGCTTACCCATTTATTTTGTCCTTATTTTGTCTATATTTTATCACAAGAAAGTAAATATTTCCATAAAAAAATGCAGACAAACACAAAAAAAGAGAATATTGATAAATCAAGGAGATTAAAAATGTCAGAACGAAAATATAAAAATATAGTTATTTTAACCGGAGCCGGCATATCCGCTGAATCAGGACTAGCCACTTTCAGAAGCGCCAACGGCTTATGGAACAATCACAAAGTAGAAGATGTTGCCTCCATTGAAGGTTTTCAGCGCAACCCTGCTCTGGTGCATGATTTTTACAACGACCTCAAAAAAGAAATTCAAAAAGCCAAGCCCAATGCAGCACATCTAGCCATTACCAAATTACAAAATAACTATCCGGCCAATATAAGTGTCATTACCCAAAATGTTGACACCTTGCATGAAAAGGCCGGCAACTCAAACATCTATCATATTCACGGCCAAATTAACCAAGCCGTGTGCCTCAATTGCGGACATATACTTGAAACTTTTGGTGATGTAGATACCGAAACCACCTGCCCGCAATGCAATGTCCAAGGTATGATGAAACCAAACATTGTCTTTTTTGGAGAAAATCTGCTCTGTATGGACAAGGTTGAAGACCTATTGCGCAAATGCGATTTATTTATATCTATCGGCACATCAGGCGTGGTTTTTCCGGCGGCTGCCTTTGTACAAACTGCCAAGTACTATGGTGCAGACACGATTGAATTTACACTTGAACCCACAGCCAATAACTTTTATTTTGACCGCCATATTTTTGGTCCGGCCGGAAAAACTTTTCCGCCCTATGTTGAGGAGTTACTTTCCTCCGTACACAATAAAAAAGAAGCCGACTGAAACAGCCGGCTTCCTTTGTTAGATATACGCAAGTTAGAACAATGACAATACTGATTGAGCAGCTTGAGAAGCCAAGCTCAAAGAGTTGATTGCCAATTGTTGACGAGTTTGCAATGCCAACATATTTGCTGACTCTTCGTTCATATCGGCCAAGGTCAATTTATCTGAACCTTCTTCCAATACGTTAATCAGGTTTTCGGTAAACTCTTCTCTCGTTTGAACTACTGAGTAGTTATTACCGAATTCTGATGCCATTGAACGAAGTTTGTTAGTAGCTGCTGATACTCTATCCAATGCGGCATCAATCTTATCATTGGTTGACCAATCGGTTTCAGCAATCAAGCCCAAACCTTTTGATGAACCATCAACACCTTGAATGGTCAATGAAGATGAACGATCTTCATTAAATACAACCGTCAAAGTCTGGTCGGTACCACCAAGTAAGTTTACACCTTTATAACTGGCATCTTTGGCTAATTGGTCAATCTGGCTCAAGATGTCATTATAACGCTCTACATAAGCACCACGGTTGTCTTCCAACTCACCGCTGATTTTAATTCCGGCACCCTCAAAGCTGATATTAGCTGCCTCTACATCTGCACCGTCAACGATTTCAATTTTTACGGTACCTGATGCATTATCTCCGGTGGCTTTATATTTTCCTTTAACACCTCCGGTATCACCATCAATCGCTGCTTGAATTTTAGCGGCAACTGTTGTAGCCGAATTATCACTGGCAGCTAAAGTAACTTTCAGTGTTTTACCACCAATCTTTAAATCTACTTGTCCAGCTTCTGCAGCAACCGTACCGGTAGAAGTAACAGAACTTTTATCTGTTTCGTCACGAGCTTGGTTAGCAATAGCTTTTGCTTGGTCTACGAAATCAGTAATTGAGGTAATGGCTTCATCCGCTGCCTTAATCGTAGAAATACCTTGACCCATTGAATCCAACAATGAGCTTAAGTCATTAGCGCGGTTACTTAATGATTGAGCCGTATAATATGATGACGGATTATCTAATGCAGAGTTTACTTTCTTACCTGTAGAAAGTCTTTCTTGCGTAACATCCATCAAGCTTTGAGTATTTTGCAAGCTTAGCAAATTTGAACGCATACTTGCTGTTAAGGATATATCTGACATGTTCTTTCTCCATATACTGTGGAACCAATTAAATTGTGCACACCATACTGGTGATACAGTATTTAATATAGCACAATTTCAGCACTTTGACAATGCTTATTATTACTATACTTTATACTTATAAATTTTCGGTTAAAAAAAGAAGCCGACTGAAACAGCCGGCTTCCTTTGTTAGATATACGCAAGTTAGAACAATGACAATACTGATTGAGCAGCTTGAGAAGCCAAGCTCAAAGAGTTGATTGCCAATTGTTGACGAGTTTGCAATGCCAACATATTTGCTGACTCTTCGTTCATATCGGCCAAGGTCAATTTATCTGAACCTTCTTCCAATACGTTAATCAGGTTTTCGGTAAATTCTTCACGTGTTTGAACAACTGAGTAGTTATTACCGAATTCTGATGACATTGAACGAAGTTTATTAGTAGCTGCGCTTACTTTATCCAAAGCGGCATCAATTGCTGCATTGGTTGACCAATCGGTCTCAACAGCCAAACCCAAACCTGTTGATGAACCATCTACACCTTTAATGGTTAAAGATGATGAACGATCTTCATTGAATACAACGGTCAATGTTTGGTCGGTACCACCAAGCAAGTTAACACCTTTGTAGCCGGCATCTTTAGCCAATTGGTCAATCTGGGTCAAAATGTCGTTGTAACGATCAACATAAGCGCCACGATTGTCTTCCAATTCACCACTGATTTTAATTCCGGCACCTTCAAAGCTGATACTAGCTGCTTCTACATCTGCTCCGTCCTTTATTTGGATTTTTACATTTTCGCCATCTTTGACTGCTTCATAAGAAGCATCAATACCACCAGTCTGCAAAGCATCATTTATTTCACTTACCAAAGTAGTAGCATTACTTACACCGGTAAGATCCACATTCATTTCTTTAGCACCTATTTTCAACTTGGCTGTACCGGTATTAGTACCCGGAATTGTACCAGTAGAAGTAACGGAGCTTTTATCGGCTTCATCACGAGCTTGGTTGGCAATAGCTTTTGCTTGGTCAACAAATTCCGTGATTGACGTAATAGCTTCATCAGCTGCTTTAATGGTGGAAATACCTTGTCCCATAGAATCCAACAATGAACTCAAGTCATTCGCACGATTGGTCAATGATTGGGCGGTATAGTAAGATGAAGGGTTATCCAACGCAGAGTTTACTTTTTTACCCGTAGAAAGTCTTTCTTGAGTAATATCCATCAAGCTCTGTGTATTTTGCAAGCTCAGCAAATTTGAACGCATACTTGCTGTTAAAGATATATCTGACATGTTCTTTCTCCATATACTGTGGAACCAATTACATAATGCACACCTTACTGGTGATACAGTATCTAATATAGCACATTTTCGGCACCTTTGCAATGCCTTATTATAATGATAAATCAGACTTATAAATTTTTAGTTAAAAAAAAGCCGGCTTACAAAGCCGGCTTCCTTTGTCTTTTTAACTAATCATCAAGATGATGTCTTCTTTTTTCATGACGAGGTTTCATATGTTTTCTATGCTCTTTCATCATTTCTTTGTGATGGTCTTTAATTTCTTTTAACTTTGTCTTTTGTTCCGGAGTTAAAATTTTCTCAAATTCCATCATATTATCTTCGCGAATTTTATCCATTTTCTCGCGGATATCTTTCATCTCCTCAAACAAAGGTTTAAGTTTTTCGCGTCCGTCTTTACGGATTTTTTCAGCCTTATCTTGTTGTTCTTTGGTCAAGCCCAAATCATCAGCCAAGCGTTTAGACATTCTCTTTTCCATTTTTTTATCCATTTCCGGAGCCGGCGGCGGAGGAGGAGGCAACAATTCACCTTGAGGAGCCGGCGGCGGAGGTGGCATATCTTCAGCGGCCTGAACCTGAGACATTCCGAGAGCCAAAACGCTGACACAAACAGCAGTTAACAAAAGTTTTTTCATTATTCATTCTCCTTTTAAGGGTTGTAACACTTCGCTCAAAAGTCTTCGAGCATTAAAGAGTCTGGATTTGATTGTTCCTACTGGATCGCCGGTTTTACGGGCAATTTCTTCGTAAGACATCTCCTCAAACTCATACAAAATAATCACCTGACGCAGTTTCTTAGGCAAAGTATCAACGGCTTTCAGAATAATTTTTTGCCTTCTTTTGGCGTCAATAACTTCCTCTTGGCGTCCGCCAACGGCGACTCTGTCCAACAAAGTTTCATCGCCCACTTTACGTACCTCAGCCTGATGTTGTTTTGATTTCAAATAATCACGACAAACATTAGCGGCCAAAGTACTAATCCATTGAACAAATTTACCTTCTTCCTTGTACATATTCATATTTTTCCAAGTTTTGATGTAAATTTCTTGTTCAATATCTTCGTTATAAGAGCCGGTTAGCTTTTTGATGATGGCTTTAATCCGCCCTTGATTTTGCGCAATAATATCTTTCATTAACCAACCACCAACAAACCATATTCATCCACCGGCAAGCCTAAATCTTCAATCACCGAACCATTTTCAATTTGCGCTACTTTGCTTTCAAATTCGGTGTCTGGCAATAACATATACGAGTCGTATTTTTGCGGCCAAAGACTGCTCATCATCACCACGCACACAAGCGTTGCCAATGTCGCTTTAATCTGGTTTCTGCGGCGTTTTCGCTCAAAATACAGAGGTTTTGCCTCTTTTAACAATTCCGAAATATCGCTCATTTCAATCTCCTTACCCTACTTAAAACGACATTTGTTTAATTAAAGTTCATTTTATTTTATAAATTCTTAATAAGACGTTGTGGTACATTGTTGCACTTGCACGCCGTTCTGGTAAGTTGTCGTGCAATTAGACGTCGTAACGGGCTGATGAACCACCACGGTTTGCACAGGTTGCAAATGAGACATCCCGCTGGCTACAGCCGCCACCCTGAGAATTGTTCCGGCTACCGCCCAAGCTACCCCATCACGATGAAATTTGTGTTTTGCAGGAATCCGGTGATGAATCGGCGCCGGTCTTGGCGGAAAATGTCTGGGTCCGCCATGCGGAAAAGCCTCTGCACATTGCGTACTTAACATTAAAGCCATAGCCACTCCGGCAATTAATTTTTTATACATAACAAAAATCTCCTCGTTTTTTCATCTTACACAACTTAAAACGAAGAGATTTTCAATTTGTTCAAAAAAATCTAAAAAATTTAGAAACCGCCGAGTCGGGACAAATTAGCTTGTTGGCTCTCAGCAATATTTTGGAAATTTTTAAGTTTTTCCCAAATTTGCGCCACTTTTTGGCTGTCATAAGGCTTAAAGACAAAATCCGCCCGATAAAAATCTGCTTTGACTTGAGGCGCAAATTCTGCCACACAATAAGGCTTTTGCGCAAACAATATGGTCTGACAATTTTTGGAAAGAGCCTGATATTTTTGCCCGTCTTTGGTAAGGTTCAGCCATTTTTCTTCCCGTTTGCAGTCTTTGCAGGCATTAGAGCGAATACAAGCCGCACTGGTAAAGAGAGGCACGTCTTGATACACCACCATCACGCTTGGCAAACTTGCCTTTTGGGTAAGAGTCTTCATATTTTCAAGCGTATCTTCCAAAGACAAGGTTACGCGCCCTGCCCCCATTTCTTTTGCCATTTGTATGGCTTGGGTGTTAAGGGTATATAAAGAGCTATCAAAGCTAAGGTCAATGCCCTTATCTGGCAAAGCTTCCAGCCCCCAATAGTTGCCGACTTCCCATTTTTTATATCCCTGCGCCAAGAGAGCCTCAATTTTGGGCTTAAAGACATCAGGCTTGCGGCACACGGTCGGCAAAGCAAGACGAATTTTGTTTTTTGCCATATTTTTCAAATCATTAAGATTCGTTTTTTCACTTAACAGATAAATAATTTCGCTGACTTCATCTTGGGGCAAAGCACTTATTTTTTGCCAATCATCGGTTTTAACAATCCACTTGGCATGCTCGGAATGAACAATCGCCGCATCACTTGCAGGTAAAGCACCGACTTTTGCCTTAGGAACAATTTGCCCGTAAAGTTGACGCCGTAACTCGTTAAACAGTGATGCCGGAACAAACAAATTTTGCGGATTTGATACTTGCAAAGCATTGAGCACGACATCGCTCTCCCCGCTTTTGGCGAAGGCTCTTTGCGCCGCATCTACCACTTTTGACACATCTTGCGCCGGCTCAAACTCTCCTGCCACCTCTACCTTAAAATCTAAACATTTCGCTGTAATTTGCTGAGGCTTAACCTCGACCCAAACATCCACCGGCATTTTTTGCTTAAATTCATTTGGCCTTGGCTTGGTATAATCATACGCCCCTTTCACTTCTGATGAGGAGGAAAGATAAATCTTGCACCCTTTTTCCAAAAAAGGAGCCTGCGGCGGCAATTCAACCGCAACTTCATCTCCGGCTTGTGCTTCAAAAACATTTTTGCCATTGAGTTTTAGCTTTTGCACCGAAAACCCAAATGGTTTTTCAATTCCCGGAACCTCAATTTGCAAACCGTCATAACGGGCGATTTTATGATTAGTCTTAAACATCAAAACATTTTTAATGACTTTATTCACCTGACCGATAAATAGCCCTCTGTGACCGACAAAATCGCGTTCAATAACGTTTTTGTCTTTGCCCCTAAAGTGAAATTCGCACCAAGGTCTTGAAAAAATCTGTTTGATATGCTCCGCCAAATTCTCATCAGCACCTTTTCCATCCAAAATCCGCCGATAATAATCGGTAACGGCCGCGACATAGAGCGGAGACTTTTTGCGTCCCTCAATTTTAAGCGAAGTAACGGGCATTTTGAGCACATCTTCGCTCAAAGCCATGTCTTTCATAGAAAAATAGTGCTTCTCACCCGCCTCACCGTCAAAAATTGAGCGACACGGATACAAACACTTACCCCGATTGGCACTTCTGCCCGATTCGAAAGACGAAAACAAGCACAGCCCGCTGTAAGAATAGCACAAAGCTCCGTGAACAAAGGCTTCGGTTTCCAGATTGGGGATTGCAGCAATTTCTTTGATTTCGGAAAGCGTCAACTCTCTTGCCACCACCACGCGGCTAAAACCAAACTTTTGGAGTTCAAGAGCGCCTTCTTTATTGTGCACGGCCATTTGCGTGCTAGCATGCATTTCAAGTTCGGGATAAGAATTTTTAACGATTCTGGCAACGCCTAAATCTTGAATAATCAAGGCATCAACCCTGCATTTTGAACAAACATCTAAACTTTTCAGCAAATCATCAAGTTCGGATTCTTGAACCAATGTGTTAATGGTCACATACACTTTGCGCCCGAGATGATGCGTAAAGCCGACAAATTCATCCAAATTTTGCTCAGAAAAATTAGTAGCTGTTGCGCGCGCCGAAAATTTTTGCAAACCGAGATAAACGGCATCAGCTCCATAATACAAAGCGGCATATCCGGACTCAATATCACCTGCCGGCGCCAAAAGTTCACGTTTCATGCTAAAAACTCTCTCACCAAACTGACAAAAGACTAAACAGCAGCTTGCAACAAATCGTCAGGAATAATTAATTCAGCTTCGATTGTTGAGGTAACATCTTCCAAACTAAATAACGGATTAATCTCTTGCAAAACCAAGCCCTCAGGCTCGACTTTGAGCACACAACGTTCTGTTACGATTAAATCCACCTCATGGGCCGCGGTCAAAGGCAGCGTGCATTTTTTCAAAATTTTGACTTGATTTTTAGCCAAATGCTCCATGGCGACAATCACTTTTTTGGCACCGACCACCAAATCCATCGCGCCGCCCATACCGGGAGCAAAGACACCGGGCACCAGCCAGTTGGCAATATTTCCTTCTTGGTCAACCTGCAAAGCCCCCAAAACGGTTGCATCGACATGCCCGCCTCTAATCATGGCAAAAGACATTTGCGAGTCAAAAAAGGCCGCACCTTGTTTTATGGTCACAGGCATACCGCCGGCATTGGTGATTTTCGGATCAACTTTATCGGGCTCGGGTTTTGAGCCGACACCAATCAAACCGTTTTCGGATTGAAACATCACATGCACATTTTCCGGCACATAATTAGCCACTTCGGTCGGCAAGCCGATTCCCAAAGTCACATAATCACCTTCCTGCAGCTCTTGAGCCACACGGCGTGCAATAATTTCTCTTGTTTTTTCTTTGCTCAGTTCCATATTTTCACCTTATTTTACAATATAGTCCACAAAGATTCCGGGAATTGTTACCATATTCGGATCCAAACAATTCTCAACAATTTCATCAGGTTCCACAATCACGGTATCGGCCGCCGATGACATCACCACATTAAAGTTGCGGGTTGTGCCTTCAAAATACACATTACCGAACTTATCGGCCTTTGTTCCGTAAATCAGAGCCACGTCAGCTTTCAAGGGCTTTTCAAACAAATATTTTTTACCATCAATAATCATTGTTTGTTTGCCCTCTTCGATTGGGGTGCCGACACCGGTCGGAGTGAGCACACCGCCCAAACCGGACCCTGCCGCCCGAATTTTTTCAACCAATGTTCCCATTGGTGTCAATTCAACTTCCAACTCACCGGCGTTCATCTGTCTTCCGGTTTCGGGATTCGTTCCAATATGTGCGACAATAGCTTTTTTCACACAACGATTCACAATGAGTTTTCCGCGGTCACTATCAGGATAACAAGTATCATTAGCGATAAGAGTCAAACCTTTAACCTTGTTTTTGATAATTTCTTCAATAACTTTTGTAGGCGTACCGCACTTTAAAAATCCGCCAATCATGATTGACGAATTATCTTTAATAAGCTGACCTGCCTCAACGGCTGAAATAATTTTTTTCAATGCTTATCTTTCCTTTAATATCAAAATCGGAAAGCATCATACCCGAAAAAAAGCAAAAAGTACAGCATATAATTGCACTTCTTAGTATGTTTTTGTCATTTTGTCAAGTAAAGAACTTAAAATGCCGGATAAAGAGTTGGCAAGCAAGAAAATTTTTGCCTAAACCAGATATCCGATTTTTCCTTTGAATTTTTAAGCCATAGCTCATCAAACCGAGTTTGATAGACCTCTGCAATCTTTTTATCTTGCACAAAGAAGATACAATTCTCACTATTTTTTGCGCTTGCCGGATTCGTCCAATTATATGATCCGCTTGAGGCAGACACACCATCAAACACCGCAAATTTATTATGTTCGATTTTAAATTTTGAATTGACTTTGACATCGAGCCCATATTGAAAAAGTTCATACACTTTTGATGTTTTTCCTCGAGCCTGGAGTTTATCGGTTAAGATTCGGATTTTAATTCCGCGGTCATGAGCCTTTTTCAAAGCCTCAACAATATTATCATTGTTAATGGAATAAACCGCGGCATCAATAGAAGATTGTGCATTTTCAATCAACCCTACCAACTTATTTTCACAGTCTGTTGAGGGCGAAAAATAAATCTCTGTTTTAGCTTGAGCAAGGGTGCAAAAAATCAAACTCAGGATAAAGACACATCCTTTTGCAATTATCGCCGCCTTGCACTTTTTCCACGCCTCAAACAATAGCTCTATTCCTTAAATTTTGTAAGGACATAACCATTGCTTGAGGAGATTTCAACACCTCTCCCAAACAATAATCATTTTCCCAACAAAAAAGCCGCTTGATGAGAGCGACTGGAAGTTGGTAACTATTTCATGCGAGATAGTGCGACATATTGACTAGAATAGCGTATTTTGCCGCCTTCCAGTCATCGTAAGACTTTCAGACGTGCAAAAGTATCGTCTTTACACTGTATTAGACGCGCATGAACAGAGGTTACCACACCTCAGACAGGTTATCACCCTATCCGAATACGAATCTATACATAAACAAAAGAAAAGTAAAGAATAAATAAAAAGAAAGGAAAAATTGAATTATAGATTCTTTGATTGTTAGCTATTTTCTTTTTTGAATATTCCGATAAAACAAAAGCCTCAAAATTCTTATTGAATTTCAAGGCTTTAATTGGTGGGATTTGAGAGAGTCAAAAAGAAAAAACTAAACGATTTTAGTTTTTTCTTTGCCGACCCTAGCTTTTAGCAGTGAGTGAGACGTCGGACACGACGGCGAAACGAACTATTAAAAACTCGGAACCTCTGACAATTTGCGCAAGCCTTGCGCCGCTCAAATTGGCAACTCCGCACCAATAAAAAAACCGCCTTA
>CALXTW010000031.1 GCA_944391515.1 uncultured Alphaproteobacteria bacterium | reverse complement strand
GAAGCGGTAGATGAATATTCTTCCAAAGCTTTCTTTTCTTCTTCAATTTCCAAAGCTTTAACAGACAAGCCGAGCTTGTTGTTTTTCTTGTCAACTGAAGTAACTTTGGCTTCTAATACATCGCCTTCTTTGTAGTTTTCAGGATTTTGGTTAGCTTTTTCTTTAGACAAGTCAGCTTTTTTAATCATAGCGCTAACGCCGTTAACTTCAACGTTAACACCTTTGTCTTCAATGCTGACAACGGTTGCTTTAACAACATCGCCTTTTTTGATTTCATCTAAAGCGGCAGCCAAGTTGTTTTCAGACAATTGTTTAATACCGAGGCTGATGCGTTCTTTTTCAACATCAACGTCAATAATTTTAGCCTGAATATCTTGACCTTTAACATAGTCTTTAACAGCTTCTTCACCAGATTTTTCCCAAGAGATATCAGAGAGGTGAATCATGCCGTCGATTTCGTCAGACAAACCAACAAACAAACCGAATTCGGTAATGTTTTTGATTTTGCCTTCAATGATTGAACCGACCGGATGCTCTTCAATATAAGCAGCCCAAGGGTTCGGAGTGCATTGTTTAATACCGAGGCTGATACGTCTTTTATCCGGATCAACTTCCAAAACCTTAACTTCAACTTCTTGAGAAGTAGAAACGATTTTACCCGGATGAACGTTTTTGCGAGTCCAGCTCATTTCAGAAACGTGAACCAAACCTTCGATGCCGTCTTCGAGTTCAACGAATGCGCCGTAATCAGTAATATTGGTAACTTTACCTTTGTAGATTTCACCAACATTATATTTGTCGGCAACAGCTTGCCATGGGTCGTTTTCGAGTTGTTTCATACCCAAAGAAATGCGTTGGTTATCTTCATTGAATTTGATAACTTGAACTTTAACGGTTTGACCAACAGAGAGAACTTCGCTCGGGTGGTTAATACGTTTCCAAGAAATATCAGTAACATGGAGCAAGCCATCAACGCCGCCCAAATCAATAAATGCACCGTAATCGGTAATGTTTTTAACAACACCTTCGAGAACAGAACCTTCTTTCAAAGTATCGATTAATTCAGCGCGAGCTTCAGCTCTTGTTTCTTCCAAAACAACACGGCGAGAAACAACGATATTTCCTCTAACTTTATCCATTTTCAAAATTTGGAACGGTTGAGAAATACCCATTAACGGAGTGATATCGCGAATTGGGCGAATATCGATTTGAGAACCCGGCAAGAAAGCGATAGCACCGTTGAGGTCAACGGTAAATCCACCTTTAACTCTACCGAAGATAACACCGTTAACTCTTTCACCGGCGTTAAGAGATTTTTCAAGATCTTGCCAAACTTCTTCACGACGAGCTTTTTCGCGAGAGAGAACGATTTGACCATCTTTGTCTTCATAGCGGTCAACATAAACTTCAACTTTGTCGCCGGCTTTGAGTTCAGCGTTTTGACCGAATTCACGCAAAGGAATGCGGCCTTCAGATTTAAGACCAACATCAACCAAAGCAAAATCAGGAGTAACGCGAACAATAGTTCCTTTAACCACAGAACCGGTGAGGCTGTTTTCACCGAATTGCTCATTTAAGAGAGCTTCAAAATTTTCGTTGGTTTCAGGAATTTGGAATTCAGTATTTGTCATATAAACTTTAATTTCAAAAAAATGCCGATTTCAGATAAAAAAGAAACGGACTTGTGCGAGTTAAATCGATAGGTTATGCGCACCCATATACCTAAAGTTAGGATATTTATACAGTCAAAATTTAAAATTTCAAGTATTTTCTTTGTGTTAAGGCTGATTTTTAGAGCTTATTTTCAATAATTTCTTCAGCTTTTTGAACAACATCTTGAATACTCATCTCCGAGGTATCAAAAATATAAGCATCTTCAGCAGGTTTCATCGGAGCCGTTGCCCTTTTTGCATCACGTTCATCGCGTTCAACCATATCTTGCAGAACTTTTTCAAAAGGAGTGTCTTTTCCTTTTGTTCTAAGTTCTTCAAAACGACGTTTGGCGCGTATCTCAGTAGAAGCTGTAATAAAAAATTTAACATCTGCGTTAGGGCACACAACCGTTCCTGTATCTCGTCCGTCATAGATTGCGCCGTTTGCAGGCGTTCCATCTGCAAAAACCGGTTTAAGCGCAAAATCTTGTTGCATTTTAAGCAAAGCAGCGCGCACTTTAGGTTGAGAAGATACAATAGAAGCAGCCACCCCGCCTTCAGAGCTTCTAAATTCAGAATTTTTGGAAAGCTCCATCATTTGCGGAAAAGTAAGTTTATGAGCCAAATCTTCAGCTTTGTTTTCATCGTTAAGGTCAAAATGATTAAGTCTCATCAACAAGCCGACAGCGCGATAAACCATTCCGGTGTCAAAGTAAGCTAATTTATATTTCTGAGCCAGTTGAGCCGCGAGAGTACCTTTTCCGGCAGCGGCCGGACCATCGATAGTTATAATCATTTGCTATTACCTTAAATTCTTTACAAAATTTTATCTATTCATTAACATATCTGTTATAAATTAACAGAGATTAAATAGGTTATACAGAGCTTTTGTAGAGCGAGGAGGACAAATGTCTCAAATAAAAGTTTTAAGTTTGGCTTTTGCTTTTGGTTTAATTTGTGGAACGACCCAAGCGCAAGAGGTCTCATCACCACGAGAAGAAACACAAGAAAATATGCAAACCTCATCAGGTTTAAGTGGTTTTGGAGAAACCTATGGAGAGCAAATAGCAAGGGAACAAGAAGAACAAGCAAGAGCCGCGCAAGAAGCTCAAGCGGAAGCCCAAGAAAATCAAAACTCTGTTTTGGCAAAAGTTCCCGAAAACAATACGATAGATTATAAAGGAATTGCTAATGCCTTTTTTGCAGGAGGACAAAACCAAGCAGAAGAAACCGCAGCGGCACAGCAAGCAAAAGCTCAGCCCAAAACTTATGAAGATATTGTATTTACCATAACTGAGCCCACCTCTCAAATAACTCTAGGGATGGGGCATACTCTAGATTTAAAATTAAGAACATCGTCTAATTTGAAATGGAATTTTGACAAAGAGTTTAAATCTCTTGAATATATTTCGGAACGCACGGAAGATGGCTTTTTCCATATAGTATTTAAGGCCAAAGCTCCCGGACAAGAGACCTTGTATTTTGATTGTTTAGATGTGGGTAATCCTACCAATATCCAAGTTCTTGAAACAAAGTTAATAGTTGTTAAAGTAGAGTAAGAAATTTGGCCTCGAAAATACGTTTGTTTATAGATACCCCACTTACCCTTGGACAAACACTTGAATTGTCCGAAGCGCAAAGCCATTATTTGTGTAATGTTATGAAATTAAAATTAGATGACATATTTTTGGGTTTTGACGGAACAAGTGGCGAGTATGAAGTACAGATAATTAAACAAAACAAAAAGCATATAGAGATCAAAGTCTTACAAAAGCAAAGAAATTTTATTTCCTCGCCGGATGTTTGGCTTATATTTGCCCCCGTCAAAAAAGACCAAACCGATTTTATTATCCAAAAGTCGGTGGAGTTAGGTGTAAGCAAATTAATTCCTGCCATTACACGCTATACAATCAGTGATAAAACCAAAACCGAAAGATTTGTAGCGCAAAGTATTGAAGCTGCAGAACAATGCCGTCGGCTTGATGTTCCGGAAGTTGAAAGGGCAAAATCTTTATCTGAAATTTTATCAAATTGGGATTCTTCTCGTCGTCTCTATTATATGGATGAAAGTCGAACAGGAACGCCTGTAAGAGAAGCTTTTTCTCAAGCCCCGGCACCAATAGCGATTTTGGTTGGTCCGGAAGGAGGCTTTAGCGAGGATGAATTAAAGCATTTGCGACAACAAGACTTTGCAACCGGAGTAACCTTAGGTCCCAGAATTTTACGTGCGGAAACGGCTGTTGTGTCAGCTTTGAGTTGTTGGCAAGCGCTGAGTGGAGATTGGGTAAATTATAAGGAGCAAATCTAATGCGTTTTTTAGTAGCAGATGACCATGATTTATTTTTGAAGGGATTAGAGTTTATTCTAAAAGAAAGCTACCCCGATATAGAATTAGTTTTTGCGCATAGTTATTCAGATATTTTCCAGATTTTAGAAAAAGACCGAGATTTTTCTCTTGTAATGACAGACTTGGCCATGCCAGGAGGAAAATGGTTGGATTCACTGCAGCAAATTCATAATCTGTTGCCGGATACACCAATAATTGTTTTGTCAGCAGTCTTTGATAAAGAAATTGTCCAAAAAACCATAGATTTGGGTGTTTCTGGCTATATACCCAAAACATCATCCAATATGGTCATTATCAGTGCGATAAATTTGGTTTTATCGGGAGGAATTTACATTCCGCCTGAATTACTAAACAGCAAGCTTCAAGCTGAGATGAATATGGATTCAAATCAAAATTCGGAGCAAAACGTATTAACTCCTCGTCAGATTGAGGTTTTAGAAAAAGTAGCCGAAGGCAAGTCTAATAAAGTGATTGCTTATGAATTAGGTTTGAGTGAAGGTACGGTTAAACTTCATGTTACGGCAATATTAAAAATATTAAATGTAAACAATCGAACCGGAGCAGTAAGAGAGGCTGAGCGCCAAGGATTAATAGGGCATGAATAATATTTTGCAAGAATATCAAAAGCAGCTAGGTCAACCAAAAATAGCGGAGCTTTGGGGAATATACAAAACAGAAACAAGGGATGGACTATATTCCAAACTTTCACGATGGGTGCTGCAATCAGAAAAAGAGTTGTTGCAAAATTTTTTTCATTCACGCCAAGCTGGAGGGAAAACCTTTGGGCTGAGCAATTTTGTTCAGGCTTGTCAACAAATGGAGGAACATCTTCGAGCCGGTGGTGGAATTGAAATTATTAATTCTAGGTTGTCAACCATAAGTGACTTATTTGAGCAAGAAGCCAAGCAAGTTGAAAACATTCTGAACAAGAAGGAAGTAAAATAATGATAAAACTGATAAGTGACATCGATCAAGAAGCAGAAGAAGATGTAATTTCGAAGGAGCCTGTTTTCCAAGCTCCGAAAGAAGTAGCGATACCTCTTTATCAGCGTCTGTTTTATTCAAAATTATATAATAGTGTGAAGTGGAGTTCTTTGTTAGATAACAATTTATTGCTCAATATAGCAACTTTGGGTACTTATTCCAAATTGGTTCGAGCTTGTTGCAATGAAATAGATATGCATAGCAAAGTTTTACAATTAGGCGGAACCTTTGGTAATCAGTTGGCAGAATTGGCGGAAAGTGTTGGTTATTATGGGCATTTAGATGTCATGGATGTAAACGGCACACAACTGAGCCGTTTGGAAGGAAAATACGAAACCCCATATCCCCAAATGCGTTTTATCAGAGCCAATGCGGAGGATAAGATAGAAGAGCAATACGATGCTGTTGTGTGCTTTATGTTGCTGCATGAATTACCGATTGCGAGCAAGGCGAAGGTCGTGGAAAATGCTCTGCATGCCATTAAAGAAAATGGCAAAGTCATATTTATAGATTACGCACAGCCAAACTATTGGCATCCGTTAAGATATGTTGTAAGAATGTTTAATCGTTTATATCAACCTTTTGCCGAAAAGTTATGGGATAGGAGTATAGACACCTTTGCCAAAGATAATTTAGATTATATTTGGCATCGCACACGCTATTTTGGTGGAATGTATCAAAAGGTCGTTGCCGTCAAACGCCCAAAAATGTTTGATGAAGCCCCTAAATATTCCGATTTTCTATAATTTATCGATTTCTTGAGCGATTTGCATGGCTGGGAACAGTCTTTTTCCTCCTTTAAACTCCTCGCAATTCAGTTGTAAGGGGGTTGCATATCCTCCATCATATAAAGACTGAACAAATCGTAAATGCTTTTGAGTAAGCCAATTTTCGCCGCAAAAAACGAAAACGGGGCAACCTGTTCCGCAAGATTCGCAAGCCATAGAAACAGAATCTCCTGTTACCACAATGTTATCTGCGCAAGCATAGTATCCAAGGAGAGGATTTTCATCTTTGCTTCCCCAAAGGAAAGTGTGTGCCGGAATATCTTTGAGGTAGCTCATAATTATTTTTTCGGCCTCATCACCAGTGCGTCTGGAATCGGTAACCAAAATTGAACCGCCGATTCTGTCTTTCAAATTCTTAATTTCTAAAGCTAAAGCTTCAGCATTTTTAAGGGTAAAAGGTTTTCCTTTAATGCTTCCGCCAATAATAACGGCAGTTAATGGTTTGGGCAGGCCGGCGAACACGTTTTCCCACTTTTCTTTAGCTTGTTCTAAAACTTTCTTTGATACTTTGTGAGGCGAGCCAATAGTGTAAAAACAATTACCTTTAGAGTTTTTATACTTATCATGCTCAGGCAAAAAGATGCGGTCGAATTTAAGGAGATTTGACTTTGATACATCAGGGTGCAAGAGCTGCACAATTTTTGTTTTGGGAGATTTCTTTTTAATCCAAAGAGCAATCGGAGCAGTACGGCGACTTGCGGATAAAACAATATCCGGAAAATCGGAATTAATTTGAGCGATACTTTCTTTTTCTACTCCCAGCAAAGAAGCCCCTTTAAGCAAATTCGGCAAAGCCACCCATCTGGTATATTTAATTTGTTTTTCTTCAATATCATAGACATCGGGATTTAATTCATTGAGAACGCCTTTAATCTGTCCAACGCTACCCATTCTATTGTCAAGTAAAGCCCAAATACGTTTTTTCATGTTTGATAACTCACAAAATACATTAGAAAAAATACTAAGCAATATGCTAATATAATTAAAAGTAAAATCAACAAAAAATGAGAGGTTGTTATGAGTAAAATTCTATTGAGTATAGTATGTTTGAGCGTGTTTTTGTTGAGTAATGAAGCATCGGCACAATTTAGTGCACAAAAGGATGCTCAGTACATAGCAACCCTCAAAGCCGTTGTTAATTATAAAATCAATGATGAAGAAATCATCAAGGATATAGAAAGCCTGCGCCAAAATAAGGCATTCAATCAAAAATTACAAAGGATGTTAAATAAGTTGCAAAACAGCCGCACCAAAAACAACACCAACATCAAGGTTCAACAAATCTTAGAAAAAGCGGGACAAGATATTTATCGTTTGCTTGATTAATAAAGCATTAAGGATAAAATGCTATCATAAAATTAAAGAAAACAAATAAAGAGATAACCATGGAAAACGCAGAATATTTTCGAGAAAAAATACTAAATATGCGCCAACGCTTGCATGCAATGGAAGGTTTTGAGCGTGTAGAAAATATTTCAGAAAATGTTCCGGAGCCCTCACCTGAAGTAAAGTCTGTGATATTCTCCAATAAAGAGAAAGAAAGCCATGAAAAATAAGCTAACAACATTGTTTTTAATATTTCCGTTGGTTACGGGGTGTTTAACAACTCAAACTGAAACTATGTCCGTAAAACAGGCTTATGAATCTGACTATGAACGTTTTTTCCAAAATGTAGTAATTAAAGAGAAAACCCCTTATTCCATCACATACGAGTACAAAGATGTGCGCATAGATGAGTTGGCCTTTTTAGCATCGCGCTACTGCCAAGAGCAAGGGAATAAACATGCATATCTGCATGATACGGTTTTGTATCGCAATTTTTCACGTCGTGCGACTTTTGATTGCTTAGAGTTGCAAAATTAAGCGGCTCTTCCTATATAGAAAATAAGAAGGAAGGAGTGCCAAACAGAAGATGAATAAAAATTTATATCATGTTTTAGGGGTTTCAAAAGAAGCCTCTGATGCCGAAATTAAATCAGCATATAGAAAATTAGCGCGTAAATATCACCCTGACTTGAATAAGGATGACAAATCAGCAGCCGAAAAATTCAAAGAAATTTCTTGTGCTTATGATATTTTGGGCAATGCCGATAAGCGTAAGAAATATGATAACGGCGAAATAGATGCCGATGGCAAACCCACGGGATTTGGAGCCGGTTTTGGCGGAGGTAATTACAGCTATACGGGCGGAAATCCGTTTGGTGGCGGGGGCAATCCGTTTGGTGGCGGAGGATTTAGAGGCGGCAACGCCGGAGGCTTTGATTTCTCTTCCATTTTTGGTGAAGACATCTTTTCGCAATTTGGAGGCGCACAACAAGGTGGATTTTCTGGCTATGGGCATCGTGCACGTCGAGGGCAAGACATCAACTATACCATGCAGATTGATTTTCTAACGGCAGCTCTGGGCGCAGAAAGAACAATCAATCTTAATGGCAAAAATATAAATGTCAAAATTCCTTCCGGCACCCAAAATGGTCAAACTTTACGTCTTAAAGGTTTAGGCGATGTAGGGTACAACGGGGGCGAAAACGGAGATGTCCTAATTACGCTGAATGTTGCGCCGCACCCATATTTTACGGCCGAAGGCTTAAATATTTTGCTGGAACTCCCGATAACCATGAAAGAAGCGGTCCTAGGGGCCAAAATCACAATTCCGACCATTAGCGGTAAAGTAGTGGTTACAGTTCCTCCTTACTCTACCAGTGGAGAGAAGTTGCGCCTCAAAGGCAAAGGCATGAAGACCAAAACAGCACAAGGTGATGAAATCGTAACATTAAAGATTGTTGCACCAAAGAGCAAAAATGCAGAGCTGGAAAAAGTATTATCATCCCTTGCCGATGAAAATGTAAGGAACTTTTAATGCTTCTTGATGCCTTGCGAGACTTTGAATGGCTAAACGAGCCGTTGGATGTAAATTTTGAAGAAACCGGCATGCGGGTTTTAACCCACAATAAGACTGATTTTTGGCAGTCGGCACATCATCGTGTATCTAAAGATAACGGACATTTCTTTTATACGCGCCGTTATGATGATTTTAGCTTTGTTGTGGGGTGGAAATTTCAAATCAACGGTCGATTTGACCAATGTGGCATAATGTTGCGTATTGATGAAAAAAATTGGTTTAAGGCATCAATAATGTATGACGCTCCACAATACCCGATGATAGGGAGCTGTGTCACCAATAATGGCTATTCTGATTGGGCCAATATTGATATCCCCGCCGGTGTAGAAGAAATGTATTACAAAATCAAACGCCATAAGGGGGATTATGTCATTTCTTATTCTTTTGACGGTCAGAATTTTCGCCAAATGAGAATGTTACATTTATTGAAAGACCAACCCGAAGTCAAAGTCGGAGCTTTTGTTTGCTCTCCGCAACACGAAGGATTTGAAGCGACCTTAACGCGCATTGAATTTTTAGAATAAAAAAAGGAGGTCAAACCTCCTTTTTTGTGATTATTTAATTTCTTCTTTAGGGTAAACACCAAAGAAATTGCTTCTCGGAACCCAGCCTTCATAAACCCCAAAGCTAATTAAGCAGAATTGGCTTCCGGCCGGACATTTTTTGATGTTTCCGACGACTTCATCTTCCACTTTTGCAACAATCGGAGAAGTAAAGTCTGGTTTGTCATAAACATTGCTCTCTCCCGGAGTTGTCATCTTAATTGTGCGCTTTCCTGAAAGCATGGATTTATGTACCCAAGATTCGGAGCCTTGCCAGTCTTTAATTTTGCGCCAAAGTTCAAATTCGGCAACAATTTCGACCGGAGCGCCTTTTTGCATATATACCCATTCAATCGGATATCTAGCCCCCGGACCGGAACGAGCATTAATGAGGTTAGAGCGCAAAGACACCATTCTGGGCAGAGCCAAACCGCTTTCGCTTTCATCTTGAGCATCTTGAGCCAGAGCCGGAAAAGCGACCATAACCGCGGCTAATAAACTAAAAAATACAGCTTTCATACAGACCACTCTCACATTTTAATTATTTCTTATTATATTTAGCGTAATCATACTTAAATAAGATGAATAAAACGTAAAGTTTCACAATTTGATAAGGACAAAAAACATGGATTTAATCAACATCATTACTGATTTAATCAAGTTTCGCACCGAAACGGGAAATATTCCTGAAATCAAACAATGTTTTGAATATTGCAAAATTTTATTTGCAAAGACGGATGCTAAAGTAGAAATTTTTGAAAAAGAAGGCGTTGCACCGGTTTTATATATCCGCAATACCGATGCCGATAATTTTGATGTTTTGTGCCTGGGACATTTAGATGTTGTCCCTGCAACAGATGAAATGTTTACGCCCAAAATTAAAGACGGACGGATGTATGGTCGCGGAACATTGGATATGAAATCCTTTGCCGCGGTGGCGTTTAATTCAATGTTTCATGTCTTGGAGAATAAACTGAATTTGAAATTTGGTATTATATTGTCAAGTGATGAAGAAAAAGGTAGCAAAGGAACGGAAGCATTCTTAGAGGCTCATAAAGATATTAAGGCAAAAATCGTCTTGGATAATGATGTCGGGGGCAATATATTGAGTATTGTCAATAAATGCAAGAATCCGGTTTTTGTAAAAATCATTGCCGAGGGAAAAGAAGCGCATGGATCCACCCCTTGGGAAGGCATAGACGCTAACGAAAAATTGTTGCAAACCTTAAATAATATTCGTGAGATTTATCCTTATTATTCCAAAGAAACCAAAAAGCCGAAAGACACTTGGATTGATACGGTTCATTTTGCTAAAATCGAGGGAGGACAGGTCTCCAACGTCATTTCCAACTATGCCGAGGCTTTGCTTGACTTTCGCTTGACTGAGGATTCGACCGTCAAAAATCTGGAAAAGAACCTAAAAAAATGCATGGAAAAAGGCGTGAGCTATAAGATTGTCTCTTCCAGCACACCGGTTGTGATGGATCCGAAGAATGAATATATCCAAGCCTATAAAACTTTGGCAGAAGAAGTTCTGGGGCAAAAGATGTTTTTTGAACAAATCGGCGGCGCAACGGATTCAAGAGCTTTTGCAGTAAAGGGCTCAATTGTGATTATGAACTCCGGTACGGGTGAGGGCATGCACGCCAATGGCGAATATGTTGAAATCGATTCGGTTCAAAAATTAGCCGAGATTCAAAAACGCTTCTTGGATAAACTCGCTTCCAAAGCATAAAAATAAAACGCCCTGCAAGCTTTTAAAGCACAAGCAGGGCGTTTTATTTTATGTTAAAGGGTATCACTCTTTTTGAGGAATTTCCAACTCATCAGGTACCCCGAACACTTGAGACATCAACACGGCGTTGATTCGGGTGTTGATGAATCCGGAAGGGCGATTTTTTCTCATAAAAGCCGCATATTTTTCGGCAGCTTTTTTGAGAGCTTCTTCAAAACCTCTTTGCTTGGCATAAGCCAAGAGATTTTCCTCAAGCTCTATTTGGGGCTGGTATTCAAAATCAGCCGCATTTCTTAATGCCTCGCTGATTTTATCGTAATTATCACGGAAGCTAATTCCGGTAACAATGAATCCTGAAGTTAAGGATACCATCTCTGCATTAAATAATTTAGTTGTCTTCATAATCGTAATGCTACGGTTACGTAGCCTTTTTAAATTAATAATAAATTTTTATGAAAAGACTATATCATATTTTTGACACATAGACAAGCATATTTTTGTCAAAAAATTTGTATAAATATAATCCTTGCAGTCTTCAAGATTTTAGGCAGTAAAAAACTTCCCTAGTTTAATAAAAGCAGAACAAAAAACACCATAAAGCTTAAGCTTTATGGTGTTTTTTTTGTAATTTTATTCGGAGCATGGATACTCCGAAAGATAACACTGCACCAATTCCACCAATGCCTAAAAAAACAAAGTGGACTTCTCTATAATAAGAGAAGGGAGCAGGGATGGCCAATATGACCATCATTATCATACTAATCCTCAAGATCAAAAGAGTATCTTTGGGATTTTTTTCAAATATGCTTAAGAACGGCGCGCAAGCCGCTATAAACAAACACCAGAAGTAAATGGCGTATGGAAAGAACCATAGGCTAATTTCTTCTGTAAAGAATATCGGTGACGCCAAAATTACTAGCGCCAAAAGAAGACTTTCTATCATATCATATATAATTATAATGGTTAGGCTTTCTTTATATCGTATTTTCTTCACATAGTCAAATACTTTTTTGTCAAAAAATTTGTATAAATATAATCCTTGCAGTCTGTGTTATTTCAGGCTATAAAACAAGGCAACGTCCCCGTAGCTCATCAGGATAGAGCAACAGTTTCCTAAACTGTTGCTCGTTATTTTTTAATATTTCAGCTTGCCTTTTAATCTTATTGTAATATACTGTTTTACATAGAAATTTAATAATACTTCTTCATCTCTTGCTTTACTTGATTTTCTCAAAATAGATAAAAAAGTAGGCACTGTGTAGGCACGGAATAGACACATGGATAAGAAATTCAAATTCACAAACGCAAATATCAAAAACTTACTAGCTCCGACAAAAAGGACTTTTGTTTATGATACAATAGAGGTTGGTTTGTCGCTTCAAATAACCCCAAACGGAGCGAAGAGCTTTTACTACCGAGGAGTTGTTTTAGGAAAACAGATACGCGTTAAGCTCGGAGAGCCTTCCTATATGAGTGTTGACGATGCCCGACAAGCCGCTCGTAAGGCCAAAATCAATATGAAAGAAGGTATCAACCCTATTGAGGAACGAAAAAAGATAACGGGCGAATCCTCTCTTGAACAATTATATACTCGTTTTATGGATGAAAAAGAACAACATATCCGTCCGATAACAATGGAATATTATAAGGATTTGTGGAAACGTTATCTATCTACACTTGCCAATAAGAAAATATCCCAAATAACACCTGATGAACTTAAGATACTTCATAAAAGATTAACATTGAACAATGGTAAGCGTTGTGCAAATCAAACAATCGTTCTTCTGCGAACCATTTATAACCATTTCATCAAACAAAACATATATCAGGGATTTAATCCGGGTAATGCCGTGCAGCTTAACAAGCAAATCGCAAGAACAAGGCATCTAAGCGGAAATGAATTAGAATCGTTTAGAGATGCTATCAATGAAACTGAGGATTCTATACCAAAATTATGATGCTTTGGTTTACAGGAGCAAGAAGACGTAATGTCTTTTCAATGAAATGGGAAGACATTAAACTTGAAGAAAAGCTTTGGACGATTCCCGAAACAAAAACCCAAAATGACGCCAATGTTGTTTTAGTAAATGCAGCAATAGATATTCTCAATCAATTAAAAGATATGAGATACAATGAATATGTGTTCTTCTCGACAACATCCAAAAGTGGACATATTGGCGGAGTTCGAAAGACGTGGGAAGGAATCTTAAAGAGAGCAAAAATAACCAATTTTCACCTGCATGATTTAAGACATACATTTGCGACATCATTATTAGCCAATGGGGCTGATGCTTTTATGGTTAAGAAAGCCCTCACCCACAAATCATTACAGAGCACGCAAATCTATGTAAATCTGGAAGTTGATGATTTACGAGAAAAACTAAATGAAACCGTTAATAAAATGATTGGAAAGAAAGATGAGTAAGCCCTATAACCCAACAAAACATTTGAAACTAAACAAATTTAAGCAAGAAGGTTATGCTTACTTTGAAAACATAGATTTTTCTGCTTCTGATAATAAAGATATATTAGCGACTATGCTTTTAGATTTTCCAAGGATTGTTTTTCAAAAATGTATTTTCAAATCTCTTATAGCAACCAAACAGATTTTTAACGCTACCATATCTTTTGATGAATGTAAGTTTGCGGGTGAAGTTGACTTTAGCGAATCCATATTTAATAAAGTTGTATCTTTTAAGAACTCTTCCTTCCATGGCAAAACTTTGTTTATAAACACTGTATTTAAAAGCACTTTGGAGTTCTTTAATAATGTAATCAAGCCTAATATAAAAGGCGAAGTCAGCTTCAAAGTAGATAAAGCCATTGGGGAAAGTGATGTTTTCAGCGGTCTTCAATTCAACAATGTTAAGTTTGGAACTGAGACATCTTTCTTTGGTAGGGACTTTGGTCTTGTTGGCTTTCTTAAAAATACAGAGTTTGGGGATTTGTTTTGGATGACAAAATCTTCATTCGGAGAGAAGTTTGAAATGACAAACCTTAACTTCACAGGAGCAAAAAGAACTGAGTTTCTAAAATGCTTGGAAATATTCAAGAATTCGCTCAAACGCTCTTCTTTTGACTTATATGCTGATGAAGTAAACAAATACGAAGAGCTTATGAGAAGTAAGGTTTCACAACCCGTCATAAATATTCATAATATGCCGATTCCTGAAATACCTGTCAAAGAAGGTGATTACAATCTATATACGACTGAAGAAGCGGCCACGATTCTCCATGTAAAACAAAATACTTTGGAAAGATGGCGTTGTGAAAGAAAAGGCCCAAAAGCAACCAAAATAGGCCGCAAAGTTTTTTATAAGAAATGTGATTTAGATGAATATATAAACAAATATAAATAAATGGCGTCAGCGGCGGGACTTGAACCCACTACCCCTGGTTTAGGAAACCAGTGCTCTATCCGGATGAGCTACGCTGACTACCTAGCCTTTGATTATAATTAAAAAAAATAAAAAGCAAGTTAAAATTATAT
>CALXTW010000030.1 GCA_944391515.1 uncultured Alphaproteobacteria bacterium | reverse complement strand
CCCCAAAGCTTTTAGCAGTAAGTAAGCCGTCGGACACGACGGCGAAACGAACTATTAAAAGCTCGGAACCTCTGACAATTTGCGCAAGCCTTGCGCCGCTCAAATTGGCAACTCCGCACCAATAAAAAAACCGCCTTAAAAGGCGGTTTAATTGGTGGGAGTTGAGAGAGTCAAAAAGAAAAAACTAAACGATTTTAGTTTTTTCTTTGCCCCAAAGCTTTTAGCAGTAAGTAAGCCGTCGGACACGACGGCGAAACGAACTATTAAAAGCTCGGAACCTCTGACATTTTGAGCAAGCCTCGCGCCGCTCAAATTGGCAACTCCGCACCAATAAAAAAACCGCCTCGAAAGGCGGTTGAATTGGTGGGAGTTGAGAGGTTCGAACTCCCGACCCTCTCGGTGTAAACGAGATGCTCTTCCAGCTGAGCTAAACTCCCATCGCATTTACGAGAATAGTTTATATACTCACTCTCAAAATTAATCAAGCAAAAAATGCAAAAAAAAGATATTTTTTTATAAAATTATTTTATATCAAGAAATTACCCATTAAAAATATGACGATAAAACCTCGTATCCAAGAATTTTGCTCACAAATTTTATACTTTTACCCCAAATTTAAAAAGATTCGCCAACAAAAAAGCGAGCTGAGAACAGCCCGCTTTTGAGAGTAATAATATTTCCCTGTTAAAATAAAAGGACCGGTCGCCCGATCCTTTCTTATAATTAGTTAACAGAGTCAACCAATACTTTACCAGCTTTGAATTTCGGTTGATTGCGAGCCGGAATTTTGATGGTAGCGCCGGTGCGAGGATTGCGGCCGGTGGTAGCAGAACGTTTAGATACTGCGAAAGTACCAAAACCAACCAGACGAACTTCGTCGCCAGATTTCAAAGCAGAAGAAATAGAGGCAACAAAAGCGTCAACAGCCTTAGCAGCATCAGTTTTTGTTAAGCCGGTTTCGCTAGCAATGCTAGAAATAAGTTCATTTTTATTCACGGTGAGGACTCCCTCTAATTATAAGTTATAAACCAATGTTCACAGCGCAATCGCTGCTTACAAAAAAATTTAAGCCCCAAAAAACACTGAAGTCAAACGAAAACAAGGCTTTACCCTCAAAAAAAGCACTTTATCCCAAGTTTTTTTTGCTTTTGACAAGAAAAAAAGCATTTTTTTAGTTGTTATTCACAACCAAACCGCCAATGAGCTTGGATTCTAAGAGATTCGCCGAGCTCAGATTCCGAGTCCGCAAAAAAGCCCCGAACCCAGATTCGGAGCTTTTTTGAACCCTAAAAGAAAACATTATTTCTTTTTTGCGGCCTTAGTCGCTTTCTTTATTTTATCCGCCAGAGCAATTTTCAAGACTTCAGAAATTTCCGATACCGGAATAATCTTCATTCCTTTTTTAACGTTATCAGGAATTTCGGCCAAGTCTTTTTCATTTTCTTTCGGAATAATCACGGTTTTGATACCACCGCGCAAAGCCGACAACAATTTTTCTTTTAATCCGCCGATAGGCAATACCCTACCCTGCAAAGTAATTTCACCGGTCATGGCAACATCTTTGCGAACGGGCGTCTTGGTCAAGACGGAAACAAGAGTCGTGTACATAGCAATACCGGCTGATGGTCCATCTTTAGGCGTTGCTCCTTCAGGAACGTGAACGTGAATATCGGTTTTCTCAAAGATTTCTGGGTCAATACCTAAATCTTTGGAGTGCGAACGAACAACGGAATAAGCCGTTTCAATAGATTCCTTCATCACATCACCGAGCTTACCGGTTTGGGTAATTTTACCTTTACCGGGCATATCCACTGCCTCAATAAAGAGAATATCTCCGCCCACTTCGGTCCAAGCCAAACCGGTTGTAACACCGATATGGTCTTTTTCCTCAGCCTCACCAAAACTAAAACGTTTAACCCCCAAATACTTATCCAAATTTTTGTCGGTTACTTCAATTTTTTTGATCTTGCCTTTTGAGAGTAAAATTTCTTTTACGGCCTTGCGAGCAATAGTGGCAACTTCTCTCTCCAAATTACGAACACCGGCTTCCCGTGTATAATAGCGAATAATATCACGGATTGCACTTTTTTGAATATTGAGCTCAGATTCTTTAACGGCATTTTCTTCAAATGCTTTCGGAATCAAGTGGCGTTTGGCAATTTCAACTTTTTCATCTTCGGTATACCCCGACAAACGAATAATTTCCATACGATCCAACAAAGGACGCGGCATATTCAAAGAGTTTGCCGTTGTAACAAACATCACATCTGATAAATCATAATCAACTTCCAGATAGTGGTCGTTAAAACTTGCATTTTGCTCAGGGTCTAATACCTCCAAGAGGGCAGAACTCGGGTCTCCTCTCCAGTCATTGCCGAGCTTATCAATTTCATCAAGCAAGAACAAAGGATTAGACGTACCGGCTTTTTTCATTCCTTTAATAATTTTACCAGGCATAGAACCAATATAAGTACGTCTGTGTCCTCTGATTTCGGCCTCATCACGCATGCCGCCCAAAGAGGTACGAACAAAGTTTCGTCCGGTTGCTTTGGCGATAGAGCGTCCGAGAGAAGTTTTACCAACACCCGGAGGTCCGACTAAGCACAAAATCGGTCCTTTAATTTTATCGGCTCTGGCTTGCACTGCCAAATACTCAACAATACGCTCTTTAACCTTATCCAAGCCATAATGGTCTTTTTCCAAAATCTCCATGGCTTTTGAGATGTCTTTATTGATTTTGGAGCGTTTCTTCCAAGGAATATCAAGCATCCAGTCCAAATAATTACGAATAACCGTTGCCTCTGAAGACATGGCACTCATATTTTTCAGCTTTTTAACTTCGGCAACGGCTTTGTCTTTGGCTTCTTTTGAGAGCTTGGTTTTTTCGATTTTTTTCATATATTCATCGATTTCGGTTTCTTCGTCATTATCACCGAGCTCTTTTTGAATAGCCTTCATCTGTTCGTTCAGATAATACTCTTTCTGGCTTTTTTCCATTTGTTTTTTGACGCGGGTTTTAATCTTGTTTTCCACCTCAAGCAAGGTGACTTCCGCGTTCATAAATTCTAAGATTTTTTCAAATCTTTCTTTGAGTGTCCGCCCCTCCAACAAAGCCTGTTTATCAGCAATTTTCAACGCCAAATGCGAGGCGATTGTATCAGCCAATTTGCAGTTATCTTCAATCTGGTTAACCGAGACCAAAACTTCCGGCGGAATTTTCTTAGAGAGCTTGACATAGTCTTCAAACTGCGACAAAACAGCGCGTACCAGAGCCTCAAGCTCAACATCATTTTCGTCTTTATCAGGCAAAATTTCAGCCTGAACTTCCATAAACAGAGGGTTATCCAAAAACTTGGAAACTTTCACTCTTTCCACCCCCTCAATCAAAACCTTAACGGTTCCGTCAGGCAGTTTTAACATTTGCAAAACAGTACCCAAGGTTCCGACATAATAAACATCGTCTTCGGTCGGATCTTCGGTTGCCGCCACCTTTTGCGTAATCAGCACGATATTTTGGTCTTTATCCACCACCTCTTGCAAAGCATTGATAGATTTTTCGCGCCCGACAAACAAGGGCACAATCATTTTCGGATAAACCACGATATCGCGCAAAGGCAACACGGGATAAGTGCTTTTTTTCACAGCCATTTTATCATAAACCTCTATTAGTGTTATACCTAAATAATATAGGAAAGCATTTCACATTCGACAACATGCCTCCAAACATATAAAAGGTTTGGCACATTTCACAATCATCGGCAACGATTAAAAACGTTAATCCACAAAGACTTTTAGAGATTGAGGAAATAGAGTATTTTATGCACAAAACTTATGAATAAAGTCATCATTATTGTTTTAAAATAAAAAAAATTGTATATGATAATAAGAAATTTATAGCAGAGAAAAAGTTGGAGAAAATAAATGCCCGCGTTAAATCACTATAACTTGTCGGGAGATAAAATAAGCGTAGAAATATCCGTGACCTTAGGCGAGGCCTCACTTCGCGTACAACAATTATTAAAGCTTGGTCGCGGTGCAGTTGTAGAACTTGACCGCAATGTCAACGACTATGTTGATATTTATGCCAACAACGTCCTCATCGGTCATGGCGAAGTTGTAATTACCGAAAACGAAACGATTGGCATCTCCGTAACCGATATTGTCAAAAAAGAGCAAAGATAAGCAAATGCCTCTGAAAAAAAAGATAAAAAAGTTTCTGAAATCTTTGCTGCAATCACCATCAGTTTTAAACGCAATTAGCACGATTTTTTATCATTATGCCCTCTTGGTTGGTAAAACCACCAAATGGGAAATAAATGGCAAAAAACGAATGGACGACATATGGGAAAAAGAAGGTTGCATTATCTTCATTGGTTGGCATGGACGCGCCATGATGTTGCCTTATTTTTGGAATAAGAAGCACCCGATGAATGCTTTGGTTTCCCTACATCATGACGGTCGCATTATTGCCGGCTTACTAGAAAAATTCGGCATGAAAACCATTGGAGGTTCCTCAACCGAAAACTCCAAATCTGCCGCAATTGATTTGATGCGCTCTCTCAAAAAAGGAGAGGCTATCGCCATTATTCCCGACGGCCCCAAAGGTCCAAGTATGACTTTGGGTAAATCGGCTCTCTATTTTGCTCAAAAAACCGGCAAACCGATTATCGGAGCCACATACAGCGTTAAAGGTTCAAAAATTCTCCACAAGAGTTGGGATTCGATGCTTCTCCCCCCTCTGTTTTCCAAAGGCATATATACCACAACAGAAGCTTTTTATATTCCTAAAAATGCTCAAGAAGAAGAGATAGAAAAGATTCGTCACAACATTGAGGCGCAGCTCAATCGTCTCACCTGGGAAGCAGATAAATCTTTAGGTTTACCCCCAATTCCTCAAGGCAAAAAAGCCAAAAAGCGTTATATTGACCCTCAATCATAAAGGATAAATCTCATGTATATAGAAATGTATAAAACACTCATCAATACACTTTATGCTCCGGTTATTAACCCGTTTATTATCCGTAAGCGCAAAAAAAACGGCAAAGAAGATTTATCTCGTTTTAACGAACGTATTGGACAACCCAAACTCGCTCGTCCCGAAGGTCGTTTAATATGGATACATGGAGCCTCGGTTGGTGAATCCGTATCCATGTTGCCACTCATTGACAAGATATTAGAACTCTACCCCAATGTTAACATTATGGTCACCACAGGCACCATAACTTCGGCCGAAGTTATGGCAAAAAGATTACCTCAACGAGCTTTTCACCAATATTTTCCGATAGACAAACCCTCATTTACCCAAAGTTTCATAAAACATTGGCAACCGGATGTGGTTTTATGGTTTGAATCGGAATTATGGCCATCGATGCTCTCCACCATTCGTGACCATAAGATTCCCCTAATCTTAGTAAACGGTCGAATTTCCGATAAATCCTTCAAACATTGGAAACTATTTCCCGCCATCAGTAAGGAACTTCTAAACTGTTTTAGCTTATGTCTAGGCCAATCTAAACTTGATGCTGAACGCTTAAGAGAATTAGGCTCACAAGATGCCGAATGCCTGGGCAACTTAAAATTTGCAGGACTTCCGCTTCCTATAGATGCCAAAAAGGAACAAGAAATTACATCGCAAATCGGTTCTCGTCCGGTATGGACCGTAAGCTCTACCCATTCAGATGAAGAATTTCAAATTGGCTGTTTCTTAAAAGAATTGGGCAAAGAAGTTCCCAACTTGCTGACCATTATTGCTCCGCGCCACCCCAAAAGAGGTGAAGAAATCAAAACACGCCTGCAAAACGAATGCCACCTTAACGTATCACTTCGCTCAGCCGGAGAACCTATAACTCCCGAAACTGAAGTTTACGTTGCCGATACCATTGGTGAATTAGGTTTGTGGTACAAACTCTGCCCGATTGTCTTTATCGGCGGCTCACTCATTCCTCACGGTGGTCAAAACTTTATGGAACCGGCCCGTATGCAAGATGCCGTTTTGGTTGGTCCGCACATGCATAACTTCAAAGAAGCTATGGCGCACGCTTTGCAAGCACAAGGTGTCATTCAGGTAAAAGATGTTCAAGAATTGCACACAGAAGTTGCCAAACTTTTAAGTGATAAACAATATCTTGCTCAAAAAGCACAACTTGCCTACGATTGGACTGTGAGTGAATCTAAAGTACTCGACGGTATTGTAGATAAAATAAAAGGATACCTCGCGTAATGAAAACGCCTACTTTCTGGCAACAAAAAAACGCAATGGCGTATTTACTTTATCCTTTAGGAAAGCTCTACGCCATTGCCACCAGATTAAACCTAAAATTTCATACCCCTCAAAAGGTATCTGTTCCCGTTATTTGCATTGGTAATTTAACGGCTGGAGGAAGTGGCAAAACTCCAACTGCGATAGCAATAGCCTCCATGTTGCAAGCTATGGGTTATCAGCCGTTTTTTGTCTCTCGCGGCTATGGTGGCAAGCTAAAGAATGTCTTAGTTGACATCAACAAACACACTCCCAAACAAGTAGGTGACGAACCCCTACTCTTAGCTCAAGTTGCACCGGTTGTGGTCAATCCCGATCGTTTTCAAGGAGCTCAAACAGCCATTTCTCATGGCGCCAATATCATCATTATGGATGATGGTTTTCAAAATCCCAAGCTATATAAAAACCTTTCTTTTTTAGTTTTTGATGGCATGGTCGGCTATGGCAACGGCTATTGTGTACCGGCAGGTCCATTGCGTGAGGAATTGTCCCAAGGAATTAAAAGGGCCCAAGCAATGATTATTATCGGCGACGATAAGCAAGCCCTCAAATCACAAATTTCTCTTCCTTGCTTTGAAGGCAAAATCGAAGCCCAAAAACCAAAGCTAAAAACCTCCAAAGTTATCGCTTTTGCTGGCATTGGTCGTCCTGAAAAATTTTTTCAATCTCTGAAAGATTTAGGCATAGAACCGGTTGAAGCCATTGATTTTCCCGATCATCATTTTTACACCACTCAAGAATTAGAAAATTTAATTCAAAAGGCTCAAGACAAAGGCTGCTCTTTGATAACCACATCCAAAGACTTTGTAAAAATTCCGCACCACTTGCAATCCCATTTTCATGTCTTAGAAATCACAATCAAGTGGCAAAACGCACAGGAATTATCTCAATTTATAAAAACCTCAATCAACGAGATTTCCAAATGAACATATCAATCCAATACATTCCGGTAATGTACACAAAATTGCCTCGCTACGTTGACAATGCTGCAAACTTGCAATATTCCACACCAGATGCCGCTTGCTTTGATATTTGCGCAGCAATTTCTCAGCCCATACAACTTCGTCCGGGGGAAAGATTCAAATGCCCGACCGGCATAAAAATAGCCCCTCCATCGCCTTTTTGGTGCCGCATCAACGGACGTAGCGGCTTAGCCGCCAACCATGGCATTATTCCAATCGGGGGTATTATCGATACCGACTACCGTGGCGAAATTATGGTAATACTCTTAAACACCAATCCGCAAGGTGGCGAAGTTTACACCATCTCTCCCGGAGATAAAATTGCCCAAGGAGAATTTCCCTTTCCCTACAAAGCCGAGTTTAAGGAAATCAGTGCCGAAGAATTTGAAAAACTAAGCACTCATCGCGGTGAAAACGGCTTTGGTTCTTCTGGTAAATAAGTCAAAAAAATCCCCTTTGTTTTTTTCAAAGGGGATTTTTCTATTTTAAGCAGATTTACTTTCACTTACCTCTTTCTTTACATATTCCGGTGCTTTGCCTTCATTAATCACGCTTTCATTGATAATGATTTCACCGACATCTTTCTTATCCGGAATATCATACATAATTTGTAAGAGGTTTTCTTCCATAATAGCACGCAAACCACGAGCTCCGGTCTTACGTTCAATCGCTTTTTTAGCAATAGCCCGCAAAGCTTCATCAGTAATGGTCAGTTTAACACCTTCCATATCAAACAAAGCCTCATATTGCTTAACAAGAGCATTTTTCGGCTCAGTCAAAACTTTAACCAAAGCATCTTCATTCAAATCATCTAATGTTGCAATAATCGGCAAACGTCCGATAAATTCGGGAATCAAGCCAAATTTGAGCAAATCTTCGGGTTGAACATCTTTCAAAATTTCGCCAACACCTTTATCCTCTGGACTTGCCACTTTAGCACCAAAACCAATAGAGGTTTCATTACCGCGACGAGATACGATTTTTTCAAGACCGGCAAAAGCACCGCCGCAAATAAACAAAATATTTGTGGTATCAACATGCAAAAATTCTTGTTGCGGGTGTTTACGTCCACCTTGTGGCGGAACATTGGCAACTGTTCCTTCAATAATCTTCAAGAGAGCTTGTTGAACACCCTCTCCCGATACATCACGCGTAATAGACGGACCATCGGTTTTGCGGGTAATTTTATCGATTTCATCAATATAAACGATACCGCGTTGTGCTTTTTCAATATCATAATTAGCGGCTTGCACCAGCTTCAAAATAATATTTTCAACATCCTCACCGACATATCCGGCCTCTGTCAAGGTCGTGGCATCCGAGATTGCAAACGGCACATCCAAAATCTTTGCCAAAGTCTGAGCAAGCAAAGTCTTACCGCTACCGGTCGAACCGATAAGAATAACGTTTGACTTAGCAATTTCGACATCTTTATTATTTTTTTCAGCATTATTTAGGCGTTTGTAGTGGTTATAAACGGCCACAGACAACACTTTTTTAGCTTCATCTTGACCAATTACATATTGGTCCAAAAATTCTTTAATTTTAGACGGTGTCGGCAATTTTTCGTGCGGAATACCGGCTTCGGCTTTGCGCTCTTCTTCCAGCTCATCAGCAACGATATTGATACATACTTCAATACACTCATCGCAAATATAAACGCCTCTTCCGGCAACCAATTTTTTTACTTCTGCTTGGCTTTTTCCGCAAAAGGAACAATGAAGCATTTCGCCGTTATCTTTTTCATCACTCATGTTTTTATCCTACATATCATTACGAGAGGTTACAATATGGTCAATCAAACCAAATTTCAGAGCTTCTTGCGGGGTCATAAAGTTATCTCTGTCCATAGCTTTTTCAATAACCGAGAGTTTTTGCCCCGTATTATCGGCATAGATTTGGTTTAAGCGTTTGCGCATATCCAAAATCAACTTAGCCTGAATCTCAATATCCGTAGCTTGTCCTTTAGCCCCACCGGAAGGTTGATGAATCATAATTTGAGAGTTAGGTAAAGAATAGCGTTTTCCTTTGGTACCACCAGCAAGCAAGAAAGAGCCCATAGAGCAAGCTTGTCCGATACAAATTGTTGCTACATCACAGCTAATGTATTTCATAGTATCATACATAGCCATACCGGATGTGATAACGCCCCCTGGAGAATTAATATACAACGAAATATCTTTCTTTGGATTTTCCGATTCCAAGAACAAAAGCTGAGCACAAACCAAAGAAGAAACTTCATCATTAACCTCACCGGTCAAAAAGATGATTCTTTCTTTAAGCAAACGTGAATAAATATCGAAAGAACGCTCACCCTTAGAGGTTTGTTCAATCACCATAGGAACAAGCGTACTGTTATAAATTTCAAAAGGACTTCTCTCAGTCATTGTTTTTTCCTTATCCGATAAAAGTACAGATTACAAACTTATACAAAGTTACATCAATATAATCAATAAATTATTAATAAAAACCATGAACACAAAAAAAAGCGGGGTGAAAATCATCACCCCGCTTTTTTGTTCAACAAACAATTTTAAGCTGATTCTTTTTCAGACTTTTTGCTGCTTGACTTAGTTTTTTTTGCTTTTTTATTATCTTCGTCAAAAGAATAAAGTTCTTCAATGCTTACAATCTTTTCACTGACATTCGATTTGCTCAAAACATAGTCAACGATTTTTTCTTCAAACACGGGAGCTTTCAAAGCCTCGATTGCTTGCTTATTCTTCAAGTAATAATCGAACACAGCTTTTTCTTGTCCCGGATATTTTTTAGCTTCAGCCATAATAGCTTTGTTAATGTCAGCCGGAGTGATGTTAATTTTTGCATCTTTACCGATTTCAGATAACAACAAGCCCAATTTAACACGACGAACGGCAATATCTTTGTACTCGGCCATCAGTTCATCTTCAGACTTAGACTTTTCGCTTTCATCGAGTTGATTATACTTTTTAGCTTGTTCATATTGGCTAACAATACTCTTATATTCAGCATCAACCAAACCTTCAGGAACTTCAAATTTATATTCACTGTCGAGGTTGTCCAAGAGTTGGCGTTTGAGCTTCATTTTAGAAGCGGCTTCATAATCGCCTTTAATTCTTTCTGCGATAGAAGATTTTAATTTATCCAAGCTTTCTTCGCCCAAAGATTTAGCAAATTCGTCGTTGATTTCAACCGGCTTATTAGCGCGCAATTCTTTAATTTCAACAGCAAAAACCGAATCTTTTCCGGCCAAATCTTTAGCATGATAATTATCAGGGAAAGTAACTTTAACATCAACTTTATCACCTGCTTTTTTACCGATAAGTTGGTCTTCAAAGCCTGGGATGAAAGAGTTAGAACCGAGTTCCAAAGGATAATTATTTCCTTTACCGCCCTTAAATTCAACACCGTCGATAGAACCGACAAAGTCAATAACAACGGTATCGCCTTTTTGAGTTTCTCTATTTTCTTCAACCTTAACGGTTTCGCGACGAGATTTTGCAATATAATCCAAAGCTTTTTCAACTTCTTCAGCCGGAACTTCAGCCATTAATTTTTCCAATTTGATGGCAGACAAATCACCGATTTTAATTTCCGGCATCAATTCGATACTGAGTTCAAATTCAACATCTTTACCGTCTTCAAATTTGGTAACTTTGATATTCGGAGCCATAACCGGATTGAGTTTATTTTCTTTAATAACTTCTTCAGTGGCATCACGAACGCTATCATCCAAAACTTCCCCCAAAACGGAAGCACGATACTTTTGCTTCAACATATCTTTAGGAGCTTTACCCGGACGGAAACCTGGGATCTTAGTGTTTTTAGCAATTTTAGCAATTTTAGAATCAATACTGTTTTCAAAATCAGCTGCCGGAATAACGACGCTGTAATTTTTCTTCAACTTTTCAGACTTTAACTCAGTAGCTTTCATAACATTCTCTTTTATTATTGTTAACAAACGAATGGTGGCTTGATTTGGTGCGGACGAAGAGACTCGAACTCTTATGCCTCTCGGCACCAGAACCTAAATCTGGCGTGTCTACCAATTTCACCACGCCCGCAAAACAAGACACTAATAGTTGTTTGCATACTACATAAAAAAAATTTTAAATCAAGCAAAATTCACAGCACCAATAAAATTATTGTATTATTTGCAGATATTTACTAATATGCGTTTCAGGAAGCATAAATAAGACATGCGATTACATCAGGGAGTAAAGTTGTGTACATATCCAGAATATTTGTGTCAACGGCATTAGCCGCGGGTTTATTGAGTTCTTGCTCATTTATTGAAAGCCATACCTCACCCGAAACTTACAATACCCTCACCTTTGGCGATAACGGCGCCAAAGAGGCCTCTAAAGCAACGTTAGCTTACTCTCAAGGTGATTTTAATAAAGCCGATGAGCATGTCCAAATGTCTTTAAGACAAAACCCTAAAAACACTCAAGCCCTGATGATTGGAGCTTTAACGGCTGAAAAGACCGGTCGTCTCAATCGTGCCCGTCAATATTATGAGGACATCATATTGGTTGCCGGCGACGATGAAACCGTTTTGGGCACGGACGATATGCAGCCCCAAAAGATGGTTGACGTAGCAAAAAAACGCTTACATTTGCTCACCATTAATCAAAGCAAATTGGTAATAGAAAACGCAGACGGCACAACGAGTTTCAGCATCAGTGAAGAAGCAGCCACTCGCCAAGGTCGCTCGGCATTAGAAGAAGCTCTTTTTATTCGTGAACAAAAAAATGCCGCCGATAACAAAGCCGTTACTGAAGCGGATGTAAAAGCGGTTGAAGTCTTGTTCACACCACAAGAGCAAAATATCATCTCTCGTTTTCTGATATTAAAAGAATTGGCTGAAAACGACATGATAACCAAAGAAGAATTTTTATCTGCCCGCCAATCCAACATCGGCGGTCTATTACCACTCACCAATGCGCCGGCAGGCATTACGGCAGAGAACCCTGTTCCCTCACCTGATGTTATTATTGAAAGAATTAACGCTCTCAAAGCAGCCACCGAAGAAAGAGCCATCACTCCGCGTGAATTTTCTGCTGAAAGAGATTTGATAATTGAGGCAATTTTGCCCCCTGCTCCGCGTCAACGTCTCAAACGCCAAGCTCCGGCCAAAGATTTACTCTCCGCGGCCAAAAACTTGCGCAAGTTAGAGGTAATTTACGATTTGGATTTAATCACCACCAAAGAAAAACAAAAAGAACAAGCAGCCATTGAGCGCAACCTTGGAATTAACACCTCAAAGGCACCCACTAATAAAAACATTACTCCGGCAGAAAGTTTGGAGCCTCATGCAACAGCGCCAATTTCCACCGCACCGCAAATGCCTGAACTTCCGCAATCAGCCCCGGCAGGTTTTGCACCGCAACCGCTTATTCCTGATGTTTCCAGCCCATTTAACGGCTAAGTTTTCCAAACCGGAGGTAAAACTCCGGTTTTTTGATATAAAACTTGCAATTTAGATTTATTTATTATAAATAACAGCTTAATTGAATATTTTAGAAGAATGAGTTAAGAAAATGCCTGAAAATAAGATTAATCCACGCAAAACTTTTGCGATTATTTCACACCCGGACGCCGGTAAAACCACCCTGACAGAAAAACTGTTGCTTTTTGGCGGTGCCATTCAACAAGCCGGTGCCGTAAAAGCCAGAGGTGAAAATCGTCGAGCTCACTCTGACTGGATGAAAGTTGAACAAGAGCGTGGTATTTCGGTTGCCTCTTCGGTTATGACCTTTGAATATAAAGACATCACGTTTAACTTGCTGGATACCCCGGGTCACGAAGACTTTTCGGAAGATACTTACCGTGTTTTAACGGCGGTAGATTCGGCCATCATGGTTTTGGATTCCGCCAAAGGTATTGAAACTCAAACCAAGAAATTGTTTGAAGTTTGCCGCTTGCGCAATGTTCCGATTATCACTTTCATCAACAAGTTAGACCGCGAAGGCTTAGACCCGTTTTTATTGCTGGATGACATTGAAAAAACACTCGCCATGGATTGCACACCTGCCAGCTGGCCGATTGGTATGGGCAAAGACTTTTTAGGTTGTTATGACCTAATTAACGACCAACTGATTTTAATGAATAAGACCGGCGACAAATCCACCATCAATGCCACGATTGAAACTTGCAAAGGCTTAGACGACCCAAAACTTGATGCCTTGTTACCACAACATGCCGTCAGCAAACTGCGTGAAGATGTGACCATGGTTAGAGAGCTTTGCCCTGCGTTTGATTTGGAATTATACTTGGCTGGAGCCATGACACCGGTATTTTTCGGAAGTGCGATTAACAACTTTGGCGTTAAGGAAGTTTTGGAAGGCCTCCACCAAATGGCGCCTTCTCCTCGCCCCCAACCCGCTGTTGAAAGAACTATTCAACCCTCTGAGAATAAAGTTACGGGTTTTGTGTTTAAGATTCAAGCCAATATGGACCCCAAGCACCGCGACCGCATTGCATTTATGCGTATTTGTTCCGGCCACTTCAAAAGAGGTATGACGCTAACCCAAGTTCGCACCGGTAAAGGCTTAAAAGTTCCAACTCCGGTTATGTTCTTGGCTCAAGAAAGAGAGCTTGCCGAAGATGCCTACGCCGGCGACATTATTGGTATTCCCAACCACGGGCAATTACGCATCGGTGATAGCTTAACCGAAGGCGAAAAAATCCACTTTACAGGTATTCCATCCTTTGCCCCCGAACTCTTAAAGAGCGTCCGCGCCCTAGACCCGTTAAAATCCAAACACTTAGGAGCCGCTCTGCAGCAAATTGCCGAAGAAGGCGGAGCCAGCATCTTTAAGCCGGTCATTGGCTCTGAATATATCGTTGGTGTTGTCGGTGCTTTACAGTTTGAGGTTATGGCCGATCGTATCCGTACCGAATTTAACATTCCGGTTATTTTTGAACCGACATCATATTACACGGCACGTTGGGTCAGCTGCCCCGATAAAAACGAGTTAAAGAAATTCTTAGACACCAACCAAGCTAACATTGCCGAAGACCACGACAAAGAATTGGTCTTTTTGGCACGCAACGCATGGCACTTAGGCAAGATAAAAGAAGATTTCCCCAAACTCGTCTTAAGCACCACCCGCGAACAAGTTATATAAAACCCCAAGTCCCCGCTAACGCGGGGACAAAAATTGGTAAATTGGTAAAAATTAAAAAGCTAAAACCGGACGAACAAATAGATAGTTATTGTTCTTGCCAAACGTCATCACTCCAGTAGAATCCATACCCCAAGTCCATGCAGCGTAGTCCGAATGCTCGGTAGAGGACCAATAATATGTTTTCTCCAAAAAGGAACCTCCCAGTAATGGCATTAAATCATCTATCACTTTTATAAAACGATGGATTTGCTTTAACTCTCGTATACTCGGCAAAAACCATTTTCCAGCTTTACAAAAATCCGCACTGCAACCATCAGGTTGATAAGCATAGGCTCTATTCGCCGCTTCGGTTATTCCCGCACATCCAAGGTTGGTGGCTAATATCGCATTGGTATTGGCTCTGCCATCTGTTCCACAGGTCGTAGTAACTGTACTTCTATCCTCACAATTCTCCAAATTCGGCACATCACAATTCTCAGCTGACCACAGCCAAACATTTGGAAGGATATTTATCAAAGCAACAGCCAAGCGATTTGTAGAATCAAACACCACACCGATTGCTTGTTTACCTGAAATTGGTTCACTAGATACTGTTCCATCTCCGTACAATATGTCTCCCACTGACACATTTTGTTCAACTTGGCTTTCCTCTGCGGCAAAGCATGTCATTTTACTGGTATCAAATGGGCATTTGATAGAAGCTAAGCCCTCGCAATCCGTTGCAGTTTTGCTATATCCCAAACTGGCACAATCAGGTGCCGGCGTGCATTCGGTTGCAAATACATTTGCTGAGCTAAATATTAATCCTAATGCCGTCAGTAATATGTTTGAATTTGTTTTTTTCATTTCACTTCTCCTCTTGAATTAATATTTAACAACTGGACGAACGTAGCTTTGGGAATCGCTTTTCTGTTCTGGTCCTTGACCACTAGCCATTTTAAAAACCCATACGTGACTAAAATCATACTCGGTAGAGGACCAATAATAGGGGTCTTGCAAAATGTTGGCTCCGCGAGAAGTCAATAATGTCAACGAATTATTTATCACACTCTTATTATTATATATGGTCTTTAAATCTTTCTGACTGGGCAAAAACCATTTTCCTTGCTGACAAAAATCCGCACTGCAACCTGATGTTTGATAAGCATTGACCGCATTGGCTGCGTATGTAGTTCCGTTACATCCACCGTTGGTGGCTAATATCGCATCCGTATTGGCTCGACCGTCTGTTCCACAGGTTGCAATAACCGTATCCCAATCCGTACAATTCACCAAATTCGGTGTATCACAATAACTACTGGACCAATACATAAACTCACTTCCCGCACTGCCGTCTTCTTTGACATCAGTTAAAGCAACAGCCAGGCGGTTTTCAACGTCAAACACGACGCCGATTGGGGTTAGGCTGGGTTCTAAGTTACTCGGGCTGACAGCGCAAGTTCCGTTCCCATACAAGATATCGCCCGCGGTATCACATACCTTAGTCTGGACTGCTTTTTCCTCTCCATAGTAAATCACCGGACGAACATAGAAAACGTTGTTGTTCTTATCGAAGAAGCCGCTCCTACTACCTTTACCCATATTCAAAGTCCACGCACCGCCATTAGAGTCCTCATTAGAGGACCAATAATGATCCTCCTGTAAATTGCTGACTCCCATGGATACCAATAATGTCAACGAATTATTTATCACACTCTTAAAGCTATAGATTGTATTCAAATCTCTAATACTGGGTAAAAACCATTTTCCTTGCTGACAAAAATCCGCACTGCAATTACTCGTTTGATAAGCATTGACCGCATTGGCAGCAGCAGTCGTTCCCCCACATCTTCCATTTGTGGCTAATATCGCATCCGTATTGGCTCTGCCGTCTGTACCGCAGGTTGTTATAACCGTATCCCAATCCACACAATTCTCCAAATTCGGCGTATCACAATCAGCACTTGACCAATATATTCTCTCACTTCCAGCACTACCGTCTTGTTTGACATCGGTCAAAGCCAGAGCTAATTGATTTTCAACATCAAACACAACCGCAATCGCTTTAACTGAAGATGGGAGATTAGTGGCATCGTAGCATTTTTTATCACTCGCCAAAACAGCACCGACTTTACAAGTAATGCTGGCTGGCTCTTCTGTACCTTTACAAAATAAAGCCGCCGTATCATACGGGCATTTAATAACGTCTTCTCCATCGCAATCACTGGCCGTTTTGGTGTAGCCTAAAGTTGCACAATCGGTTTCGGGTTGGGTGCACCAATTGGTATAGCCAACCGCACAACCAATATCGCAATATTTTTGCGAGCAATCTTCATATTCGCAAAGTACCCCTTCAGGACAACTATCCAGCGTGCATTTGTTTTCACAAGTTTTACAGCTATTGTAATATTTGATACCATCTTTGAGGCAATAGTCAGTTGGGGTGGAAGGTCCCATATCATCACAGGTCATATTATAGCCTGCTTTACATTCACAAGAGGTGTATTTGGTCACCCCGTCTTGGGTACAGCCTTCGCCGGAGCCTTCTTGATTTAACCCATCACAGGTTTGTGAATATGACGACGGACACACACATTTGGCATAATAAGTTACACCATCTTCAACGCAACTATCCCCGCTTTCCGCCACCATCGGAGAGGCACATTT
>CALXTW010000029.1 GCA_944391515.1 uncultured Alphaproteobacteria bacterium | reverse complement strand
GGAGCGCTTTGTCATCCTCACCGCTATAAGCTTTACTGAACCACGCGTCTAACGCGTGGTTTTCTTGATACAAAAAAAACCTCCGCAATCGGAGGTTTTTTAGATGGTGCGAGTTGGGATGGCTAAGCAAAAACAATCACGATTGATTGTTTTTGTCTGCAACATCTTTGAAAATTTATTGAACAACGAAACGAAGAGTTTCGGAAGTGAAATTAAGTTTCAAAGCGAGGCCCGTCCCCAAGAGAGCAAGCTCTGCGCCGCTCGATTGGCAAGAGCACCTCAACAACAACAGCTTTCTATAAGGCACAAAAAAACCTCCGTAATCGGAGGTTTTTTAGATGGTGCTCGGGGACGGGATTGAACCGCCGACACGAGGATTTTCAGTCCTCTGCTCTACCAACTGAGCTACCCGAGCATCGTTCAACGAGAGAGTTTATAAAACATATTTTCGGGCTTGTCCAGCTAAAAATTAAATTATTCAAAAAAAATTTTTATAAATTTATCATCTTTATAAATCACAACAAAAAAACGCTCCACTTTTCAATGAGATGGAGCGTTTTAACGAGCTTTATTTTTTTATGATTTCAAATTAACAACTGTTTGTAACATTTCATTATTTGCCGTAAAGGACTGCGTATTAAGAGAATAAGCTCGTTGAACCACAATCATTCTAGCGAACTCGCTTTCAACATTAACAGCAGAAGCCTCAACAGCTTGAGGCTGCAACAAACCGGTAATATTTTTATCTGGTCCATTCACATAGTGGCTTTGGCCTGTTTCGTTATTTGCTTCAAACATAGTATTATTAATTGGCGTCAAATTATCTGCCGATTCAAACCCGACAATAGCCAACTTAGCAAAAGCAATTTCGTCACCATTACTATAAGAAGCTTTTACAATACCATGTTCATCAATAAAACTTTTCACAAAATTTCCACTAGGAGAACCATCTTGCTCCACTTTAGTAATACCGGAACTTCCAGCATATTGCGTCATTTTAGAAATATCCATCGCTATATTATTCGATGATCCGTCATCCCAATTAACAGTTACATCAAAATTTTTCGGACTTATCAAATTAGCATCAGAGTCGAAAACAGCTTCAATCGGACCACCCGTGACAGTTCCATCTTCAACAGTGAAAGTAATTTCCCAAGTATTAATTTTTCCTTCCACCTTAGAAAAGAGCATATTCATTGTCCGTCCATCATTATTCGGACCATAAACAGTCACCCCATAACTGCTTGTATCGACGCCATCTGCCGGAACATTTGCAATCACAGAAGCTTGGGTTGTTGGAGTAGAAGGCACTTTATCTTGATATAAAATTTCAATATCCGTCGGAGAACCGCCAAACCCCTCACCTGTTGCCGGAAAGCCCTGAACTTTATAACCGCTACTGGTTACCAAATAGCTTTTTCCGTCTTGAGTTAGAGTCGTAAAATCACCTGCTCTTGTATAATAAGAATACCCTCCGGCATCTTTCACCTCAAAAAAGGCATTTTCACCATTAATGGCAACATCATAATTATTTCCTGTCGGAGTAATTGTACCCTGAGCATTAATTAATGTTCTGTCATAGTAGTTCACCCCATTTACGCTCACACGATTAGAGCTCAATTGATCAATTGTGTTGCTATAATTAGAGGTTGTCCCCAACATTGTGCTAAACAAAGTCTCATTAGGCTTATACCCAACCGTACGCATATTAGCCATATTTGTACTGACGGTTTCCAAGGCATGAGCCTGAGCTGACATACCCGTAAGCGAAGGTGTAAAACTGCTTAATGCCATTTTTTAATCCTCACAAAGTTCCATTTGGTAAACCATATGCAATTTTTATGCCAAATTAACCAAGAGCCACCATAATGATACCGAATGTAATCAAAGCAACACCTCCCGCACTCATAATAGAAACAGTTTCATGTAAGAACACCACTGCAATAATAGTTGCCAATACCACACTTAACTTATCCACCGGAGCAACTTGAGAGACTTTTCCATATTTCAAAGCCACAAAATAAAAGAGCCACGACAAAGCACCGGCAATTCCGCTGATAGCAATCCAAAGCATTGCTTTTTTATCGGCTAAGATACCGCTGATATGACTGAAATTACGTTGCACCAACATCACACAAATTAGGAACAAAGCCATAATCACGGCTCGAATAACCGTTGCGGCATTAGCATCCAGGCCTTGCAACCCTATTTTTCCAAAAACGCTGACCAAAGCGGCACATATTGCCGACAACAAAGCATAAATCAGCCACAAATAATTCTCCATGATTTTACCTCCTAAAAAATTTCTCTCTATAATGCATATATTATGCCAATGATTTTAAGATATAATCTCTACAACTCATTTTCAGATTTTTTATATATAATTAAAAAATGAGCATTTTTTATCAAAATTGAGCGATTTTGTGCCCAAATTTGGTAAAAAAAGAAGATTTTTGTTGTTTTTATGAAAAATTAGCGGTAATACTTCAGCTAGGAATAATAACTTTTTAAGAAAGAGAGAATAACAATATGTCTAATCCCTTGGATACAAAAGTAATCAGCAAATTAGCTGAAATTTTGGATAAAAGCAACCTCACAGAGCTTGAATATGAAGATGAAGGTTGCCGCATCTGTTTAACCAGAGAATTGCCACATCCGGCTCCTGTTGCACCGATGCCTGCTCCAATTCCAGCTGCTCCCGTTGCAGCACCTGTTGCAGCTCCTACTCCTGTAGCCGCTCCGGCTGTTTCGGCCCCTGTATCAGAAGAAGACTATGCCAAACTCCCTGGCTGCGTAAAATCTCCGATGGTTGGTGTTGTTTACCTCTCAAGCGATCCGAATTCTCCTGATTATGTTAAAGTCGGCGACAGTGTAAATGTCGGTGATACGGTTTGCTTGATTGAAGCTATGAAAACCTTTAACCCTGTAAAAGCACACATAGCCGGAAAAGTAACCAAGATTTTGGTTTCCGGCGGTGACCCGGTTGAATATGGTGAACCGTTAATCATTATCGAATAACATTTATAGGATAAATATATGTTTGAAAAAGTACTGATTGCCAACCGAGGAGAAGTAGCCCTTAGAATTCATCGTGCCTGCCGCGAAATGGGAATTCGCACGGTTGCCGTACACTCTGAGGCTGATGCCGATGCAATGCACGTCCGTTTAGCAGATGAAGCCGTTTGCATCGGACCTGCCCGTTCTACAGATTCTTACCTCAACAAACCGGCAATTATTTCCGCAGCACTCATTACCGGTGCGGATGCAATCCACCCCGGATTTGGTTTTCTCTCTGAGAATGCTGACTTTGCCGAAATGGTTGAAAGACACGGTATTACTTTTATCGGTCCAACGGCTGACCAAATGCGCCTTATGGGAGATAAAATTACAGCCCGTAAAGTCGCTCAAGAAGCAGGTATTCCGGTAACTCCGGGTTCTCCGGCACTTGAAAGCGTTGACATGGCCATTGAATGGGCCAATAAAATCGGTTATCCGGTAATTGTCAAAGCCACAGCCGGCGGTGGCGGTAAAGGTATGAAAATCGCCTTTAACGACGAGGAGATGAAAGAAGCCTACACCATGGCTCGTGCCGAAGCCAAAGCCGCTTTCACCAGTGATGTGGTTTACATGGAAAAATATTTGCAAAAACCGCGTCATATTGAAATGCAAATTTTGGCCGATAAATATGGTCACGTTGTTCACTTAGGTGAACGTGATTGCTCAATCCAACGTAGCAACCAAAAAGTAATTGAGGAATGCCCATCACCGGCTTTGAATAATCAACAACGCCGTGAGATTGGTGAAATCGTCCGTAAAGCAATTGAAAAAATCGGCTACACCAATGCCGGAACATTAGAGTTCTTATATGAAGACGGTCGTTTCTATTTTATGGAAATGAATACCCGTCTGCAAGTAGAACACCCGATTACCGAAGCCATTACCGGCATTGATATTGTTAAAGAACAAATTCGCATTGCCAGCGGTGCCGAACTTGGCTACACCCAAGACGACATCTCTTTCCATGGTCATGCAATTGAATGCCGCATTAATGCCGAGGATCCGGAAACATTTGTTCCCTGCCCCGGAAAAATCACTGAATGGCATGCTCCTGGTGGACTTGGCATCCGAGTCGATTCGGAAATTTATTCTGGCTACACCATACCGCCATTTTATGATAGTATGATTGCTAAATTAATTGTTCACGGCAAAACCCGTAACGCCGCACTCATGCGCTTACGTCGCGCTTTGGAAGAATTTGTGATTGAAGGTGTCAAAACAACTATTCCTCTGCATCAAGACATTATTTCTCAAGCAGAGTACATTGACGGTCAATACAATATTCACTGGCTCGAACAATTTATTGAAAAGAAAAAAGCCGGAAAATAAACCAACTCAAAAACAAAACCTCCTGAAATACGGAGGTTTTGTTTTTTCTGAAATTAGGGGTTTATTTTTATAAAAATTCAGTTAAAGTATAAATATCTCTAACGAACAGGGGTAAATATGATGACAAAGCACTTGCCCATTTTAAAAATTTTTCACCAAAGCTATCTCTACATTCAAACACATCTTCCAAGTTTAGGAATATTTTTTCTATTATCATTCATTGGCATTTACTTGCTGGGAGGATTTAACCTAATGGATAATCCGTTAGGCGGTCTTATCTATATCATTTACACTTACCTATTTTATTTTTGCTTTGTCAGAGTTTATTTCAAGCGTCGTCCACTATTAAAAAAATCAGAATTTATCAATGCTTTTGTAAGAGCCGTTACCATTTCTCTTTTAGCTTTTGCATTTTTAATGTTCTTAAAAATGTTATTTTTGTTTGGCCTATGGCTACTAAGCCCACTGGATATTTTTCCGCATATTCAAAACCTTTGGACTGACTTTATTGCCTCAAACACTTTCCGCTATGCCCTCTACGGCATTATGTTCTTACTTCTGACAACATTGTTTTATATTCCGGCATTAGCTTGGGTTTCTGCAGTCATTGGGCGCAACGCCTCCATCACCCTCACCTTTTTCCATACCAAAGATAACTATTGGCACATATTTTTAATTTGCTTTATCATCTATGGGATTATGCCTTTTGCCATATTCTCTTTGTCTGCAAATTCATGGCTTCTACGAGCCATCTTCAGCGCCTTATTCACGGTTATTCAATGCGTAATTTATCTTAACATCTACGCATTTTTCTACTTACCATCCAAACATAAATAAGCAACAAAAAAACCTCCGTTAAAAAACGGAGGTTTTTCTTTATATACTTAACTCAATTAAGCAGCTTTGCTTTTTTTCATTTGAGCAAATTCGTTCATCTTCGAGATGACATAATCCAAATCTTCATTATCCAGATACGGTGTCATCGGGATAGACAAGACACTCTTAGAAAGTTTTTCACAAACCGGCAAAGAACGATTGTTCCATTTAGCATAAGCAGTTTGTGTGTGAACCGGACGCGGATAATAAGCACCACAAGGGATGCCGTTTTCTTTTAAGAAAGCCATCAATTCATCACGGTCATCACAGTTAATTGTGTACAAAGCATATGCAGAACTGCAATTATCCAAAATACGTTGCTTACGGAAATAACTATCTAATTCGTTATCATAACGGCTAGCAACACGAGCTCTGTCTTTGAGTTCTTGATCAAATACCGTTAATTTTTGCAACAAAACGGCAGCTTGGAAAGTATTCATACGACCAGTCATTCCCAAACGAACATTATCATAGTGATCTTCTGGGCTCATACCATGAACACGGCAAGATTTAACCAATTCATTTTCTTCTTCAGAATTTGTAAATACGGCACCGCCATCACCATAGCAAGCCAACGGTTTTGTCGGATAGAAAGAAGTAGCAGACATATCGGCAATAGAACCTGCTTTTTTGCCTTTATAAACAGAACCATAAGATTGGCAAGAGTCAGACAAAACTTTCATACCGTTTTTGTGAGCAATTTCAATAATTGCATCATAATCGCAAGGAGAACCGAAGATATCAACGGCAACAACAGCTTTCAAATTGAGTTTGCCTTCTTTTTTAACTTCTTCAATAGCTTTTTCCAAATCTTTCGGATTCATATTGTAGGTTTCAGGATCAGAATCAACAAAAATCGGAGTAGCACCGAGCAAAACCGGAGCTTCAGCAGAAGCAACAAATGTGAAAGAAGAAACGAATACAGCATCTCCTGGTTTAACATCCCAAGCCATCAAAGCTAAGGTCAAGGCATCTGTACCTGAACCACAAGTAGCGGAAAATTTAGTTCCGGAATAAGCAGCCAATTTTTGATCCAACTCACGAGTTTCCGGACCTTGAGCATAACCGCCATGATTCAAAATAGTCTTAAAAGCATCCAAGAATTTTTCTTGACCGATAACTTTTTGAGAAGTAGCACAGTCAAACAAGTTTAAAGGTTTTGCAGGTTTACTAGTCATTTTCATTTGTCCTTCATAAAGTTTTTAACTGTGAAGGATAGTATGACAATTTTTTTAGAAAAGCAAAACACAAAAGGTTACGTCTTTGTAACAAACTCACAAAGGAAAAGTTACCAAACAAGAAACCACATTTTCATTATCAATTTGGTGCACATAAAAACCCAAGGACTTTTTATCGGCAACAATATCATCAAGCTTTTTGAAGTCATATTTTGCCCGCCAATTCACACTAGGAGCTACAACCACAGGAACCCCGTTGATATTCCCCGTCACGGGATTATGTAAATGTCCGCAAGCAACAAGTTTAATCATGGATTTATATTGGCTGACGATTCTCTTAAAATCCTCATACCAAGAGGGTTTTCTGTTATCAAAAGTATGAGAGCGCCAATCAAATGGAAATTGGTGCACCAAAATCATCACCGGTTTTTGAGAGTGGTTTTCTTTGAGTCTTTGCTCCAACCAAGCTAATTTTTCGGCACTCATTTCACCGTTCATAACACCTTGTTTATAAGTATCAAGAGCCAAAATTTGAACATCAAAATCATTCACTTCGTATTGCAGACCAATTTTTTCATCTCCTCTTGGATGAAGAGGACGATAAAGTTCTAACGCATTTTGAAGATTTTGTGTTCCGTCTTTATTGCCCGTAATTACAAAATAAGGACATTTCAATTGGTTCAGTAACTCAAACGCAGTTTTATAATCTTGTTTGGAACGACCATGAACAATATCACCCGTAACAATAACACAATCAAAATCAACTTCAAAATTATTGAGCACATCGACCATTTTTTGCAAATTTTGCGTACCGTTTTTAGTACTATCACCGATATGCAAATCTGAAATATGAGCAACCAACATAACTTTTTCTCCTACAACTTTCCTAATATACATTTCAAACTATTAACCATTTAATAACAATTTTATTGATTTTCTAAAAAATAATGTTATATTTTGAACAATTATTAACTTAAAAACTGCCAAGAAAGGAAATTCCGTGCAGAAAAAAGTATTGTTTGTGTGCATGCTGTCGTTTATGATGTTGACCACAGCATCTTGCACCACCTCACGTTCTGCCATTACAGACGCGCACGACCAAACAGACACCTTTGAAGGGTATAACCGTGCAATGTTCAAATTCAACTACGAGTTTGATAAATATATCTTAAAACCCTTGGCTGAAGGATATCGGGATATTACCACACCTTACATACGCAGAAGAGTTTCTACAGCAATTGCCAACTTGAAAGAACCGCTCTATGCAACCAACAATCTCCTGCAAGGAGAGTTCAAAAACAGCGGTATCAGCATCTTTCGTTTTGCCATCAATTCCACTCTTGGTTTAGTCGGTATGTATGACGTTGCTGAAGGCTGGGGCTTTCCACGCAAACAAGCTGGCTTTGATTCTACCTTAGCCAAATGGTGTGTTAAAGACGGCCCTTACATAATTTTGCCGATTTTTGGTCCTAGCACCCCGCGAGCTGCCGTTTCTATGGCATTAGATTCAGCATTTAACCCATTATATTGGGCAACTTATAACGATGCAAACGTTCATGATAAAGTTATGTACTCATATGCCATTGTATCTGGCGTTGCAACCCGTGAATCAGTTATGGATGTATGGAACGATCTCGAGAGCAACTCTGTAGATTTCTATGCGGCAATGCGTTCGGCATATCTGCAAAATCGCGGTCAAAATGGTTGCTACAATAATAATCAAGAAAATACCCAAGCTGCTTATGACTTCGACTTTGGTCTAGAAGACGAAGACGAAATTTATAACGAAATGGAAAATAAATAACTTCTATTGGAGTCACGACTAATGAAAAAAACTTTTCTTATGATTTTGGCAAGTGCTTTATTTATGCACACGGCTCAGGCTCAAGCTGCAGTTGATGCCCAAAAAGCAGAAACATTCGTTGTTCAAGTCACCGAAAATGGCATTACGGATATTATCAATGCTAACATCTCACAAGCCGAAAAGGACAAACGTTTTGCAAAACTGTTTAACAATGCCTTAGATTTGGATTTCATTGGTCAATTTGTTTTAGGACGTTATTGGAGAACAGCAACTCCTCAACAAAGAACTGATTTTATTGATGCTTACCGTGCCTTAAACATCAAAACTTGGTCTCAACGCTTTGATGAATTCAAAGGCAAAGAATTCATCTTCAAAGGAACAACACCATCAAAATCAGCCAATCAGATATTTGTAAATTCCGTTGTCCCGATGGAGCAAGGCGAACCGGCCAAAGTTGTATGGCGCGTTAAACAAACCGGAGACAAGTTCAAAATCGTTGATATCATTATTGAAAATGTCAGTCTGGCAATTACCGCCCGTAATGAATACACCGCTTACATTAAAAACAATCCCGGCGGTATAGATGCCCTGATAAAAGATTTACAACGCAAATCAAAGTAAAAAAAACACCGCTTTCAAAGCGGTGTTTTTTTTACTTTGTTTCATCTGACGTCATTTCTTTTACATCTTGTTTCATTTCTTCATCAACGTGTGTATTAAACTTTTTTGCCTCACGCACAACATTTCCGGCCATATTTTGAGCCCCCTCTTTCACATCGGTTGCCACTTGCGAAACGGTAGATTGATTGGTAATACTCCCCTCCCAAACACCTTGAGCAATAATATAAACGACCAACAACAATGCTAAATAAAAAACATATTTCAGAAAAGTACGCATAACTTACCTCCTCAAAATAAACAATACATTTTTGAGATAATCACGATTCTGTATTTTTCAATTATTTGCCTCTTATTCTAATTCTATTGCCAAAACACCATATTTCTTTTGTTCTTCAGTTAAATAAAACTTCTCCAAAGCACCAACAAGTTTTGAAGCCGTTTCAAATCCGGCTTTAGCAATATCAATTTGTTCACACAGTTGCTCAAAATCTTTTGCCTCATAAAGAGCTTTAACTTTTTTAAGACACTTTTGTGTTGGGTCATTTGTTTGTGAAAATTCTATTTCATCTCCAACATGAATAAGCCGTCTTTTTTCGTCTCTGAGACGCAATTCAATTGTTTTTGAACCATTGTTTATCAAATTAAAATATTTCTCTTGCAGACGCATTTTATGCATTTTCACATTCCTAGCTTAAAATAATCACATATCACGAAACTCAAATCTGATTAACACCATAGATATCCTCAGATAAACTCAAAATTTTCTACAAGGCATTAATAAAAAAAGCTCTTAAAAAAGAGCTTTTTTTATGATTTTACATTGCATCACTTCCCGAACCGGAAGAAGCTGTTCCCTCAGCACTACCGCTTGGAACAATCTCAGGCAAAGCCCCTATAGCTTTTTTGCGTTTTAATTTGTTTACGAACTTAATAGAACGTTGAGCGTCCCATTTTTTCTTACCCTCTTCTCTTTGAAAGATTTGTTTGTAAACTTCAATTGCTTGGTCAAATTCAGACAACTTAGTCAGGCAACTAGCCAAACCATCATACAATTTATGATGATAATTATTATTAATCAAAGATTGGGCTTTTTTATAGCACTTCAAAGCATCGTTAAATTTCAACATTTTTTGATAAACGAAACCAATACTAATCCAAGCTTGAATTTCGCGACTATCAATATTCAAAATTTTGGTAAAACATTTAAGAGCGGAATTATTATCGCCCATCAATTGGTAAGTAACACCAACACCATTCCAAGCTTTGATATTGGTTTTATCATTAGCCAAAACTTTCTTAAAGAAAGAGATAGCTCTATCATATTGCTTTAATTTTTGTAACGTAACGGCGATTGACAATAATGTCTGCGGATGTTTGTTATCAATCTTCATAGCTTGTTCCAAAACATCCAAAGCCTCTTTGTAAGAGAACATATGTTGCAAAGCAATAGCTTTACCATTTAAAGCTTCTAATGAAGTCTGATCGATAGCCACCGCCTGATCAAAACAAGCAATAGCATCTTTATAGAGCCCACGCATACTCAAAGTCACGCCTTTGTTATTCAAAACTTCGACAGACTCGGGATTAAGCTGTAATGCTTTGTCAAAGCATTCTACAGCTTCAGTATATCTACTCATTTTTTGAAAAGCAAAACCCTTGCTATTTAAAGCCTTCCAAGATTTGGGTTGTTCAGCAATAGCTTCGTCAAATTGAACGATAGCATCTTTATACATGCCTTGATCGAGCAATTCTTGCCCTCTTTTATAAGCACTATTTTCATTAGATTTAACCATATTTTTTCTCTTTTCAAATTATAGTTACAAAATAATTTAAGGCTATAAATACCACTCTTCAGAACAAAAGTCAAGTTTTCTTCTTTTGATGATATTAACTTATTTTCAGTTGCTGATGTAAAGGAATATCGGTTCTGATTTCAACATAGCGAATACCGAAACGCTGACAAAAATCACTTACCTTAGCACGTTTATCTTTGAAATAAGCCTTATATTCCTTTTGTAAATATTTTGACTTTGTATCAAATACCAATCTTTCACCGCTATTTTCAGCCATATATTCGCCGGGCAACGGAGGCATTTCCTCCAACACGTCAAAAACGTTAAGAGCATAAACGCGAGCTTTTTTTGCCAATGTCGCCAAAGCCCGCCGAAAATCTTCATTAAAATCAGAAAAATCTGAAATAACAAACACCACAGCCTGACTTTTAATGTTAGACTGTAACAACTGCACGGCTTTTTCCTTCAATAATGGCTGAGAATTTTTCAATGTCAGAATTTCTTTGCTAAGAGCACTGATTTTTTTCAAAATCACCATCATATTGGCTTTGTTGTTTTGTGGCTTAAAAAATAAATTATCCGCCCCGTCAAAAACCAGACAACCGAACCTGTCTTTATTTTCCAAACTCATCCACCCGAGCAAGGCTGCAATTTTGGCAGCAGCGACGGATTTAAGTTCATTTTTAGTACCAAATACCATGCTGGAAGACAAATCAAGCAATGCATAAATCTCTCTGTCTCTTTCTTCGGCATAGAGTTTGGTAAAAGGTTGTCCTTTACGCGCCGTTACCCGCCAGTCCATATCACGCACATCATCTCCATAAGCATAGCTGCGGATTTCTTCCAACTCCATGCCACGACCTTTAAAGGCTGACTTAACATCGCCGGCCATATGCGACAATGTTTTCACTTGACTGAGTTTGCGCAAATAAGCAACATATTGCCTCTGTTCAATCAATTCTTCCAAACTGGCAAATAAGCCACCACCGCCAAGTTCGGGAGCCACAGAAGTAAAAAATTTGGTAATATGTTTCAAACGTTTCATATTTTCCAATCTTTCACATCAAAATTACGGCAACGGAACCACATTCAAAAGTGAGGTAATGATATTATCCGTGGTAACACCTTCGGCTTGAGCCTCAAAGCTCAAAATAATTCTGTGGCGTAAAATATCATAAATAACGGCATGAATATCCTCCGGTGTCACAAAATCACGTCCGTCAATCCAAGCATTGATTTTAGCACATCTGTCCAGAGCAATAGTTGCACGAGGACTTGCACCAAACATAACTTGTCCGGCCAGTTTGGCATCATATTTTTCGGGATGTCTGGTTGCCACAATCAACTGTACCAAATATTCCTCAATTTCATCACTCATGTGAATAGAGAGCACTTCTTTTCTGGCAGCCAATATATCTTCAATACTCAGCGGCGTAAATTTCTCGCTTTGGGTTTTGGCAACTTCACCTCTTACCAAGCGCAAAATCTGTTTTTCAGAAGCCGCATCCGGTTGGTCAATTTTAATAAACATTAAGAAGCGGTCAAGTTGAGCTTCTGGTAAGTTATAAGTTCCTTCATGTTCAATCGGGTTTTGGGTTGCCATTACCATAAACAATTCGGGCAACAAATATCTCTTTCCACCGACACTGACTTGTCGTTCGGCCATAGCCTCCAACAAAGCCGACTGTACTTTAGCCGGCGCACGGTTAATTTCATCAGCTAAAACTAAATTAGCAAACACCGGACCTTTTCTAAATTCAAATTCACCTTTGGCCGCCACATAAATATCACTTCCGGTAATATCTGATGGCAGTAAATCCGGCGTAAATTGGATTCGGTTAAACCCGGCACTGATACATTCTGACAAAGTTTTAATGGCTTTGGTCTTAGCCAATCCCGGAGCACCTTCTACCAAGGCATGCCCATCGGCCAAAAGCGTAATCAACAATTTTCGAACCAATTCTTCCTGTCCGATAATTTTGGTTTCCAAATAATTTTTCAATCCGATAATTTTTGCTTTTGTATCAGCCATTTTTATACCCTCTCTCACAATACCGAAATTCGATTTAAGAAATCATGATATTCATTAAGCACAGCTTGTTTCATGGTTTCATTTTCCAAAAAATCAAACAATTCAATCGAACGTTTATAGTGCATTTTGGCACGCTCAAAATCCCCTTGCTCCTGATTAAATGCTTCCACTCTAGCCAAATAGAGCAAAGCCTCAGCCTCGGCAAAATGGTGCGAAACTTTACCATACAAATAAACCGATTTCATCAAGGCTTTTCTGGCATTGGGAATATCGCGAATAATATAGCGTAAACACCCGATTGCCGACAAGGCACTCGCCTCCCCGAGCAAATCACCGTTTTCCCGATACAAATCACGACATTTTTCAAGCAAATCATGGGCTTGGTCATAGTTTTTAAACTTCATTTCCAATCGAGCCATAGCCCGCAATGCGGCAGCCTCTTTCAAGGTTGTACCGTCTTGATCAAACAAATCGGCCGCAAGTTTATATTTTTCCAAAGCTTGTTTTTCGTGATTTTCCATCAAATGCAAATAGGCTTCTTGCTCATAAGCATCGCCCAAAAGATTTTTATTATCGATTGCAGAAGTAACCTCTTCAGCTTTTTTAATGGTTTTAAACGCTTTTTCTAGCTCGCCGCTGTTGCTTTGCACTTTTGAGAGCTTGATTAAAGATTCGCCATAAGTATTTTGCCCATCAATAAAATCTTTCACCAACTCGGTTGAATTTTTAAGAGCTTTTTCAGCCTCTTCAAAATTATCTAAACTGAGTTCTAATTCCCCAAGACGAGAATAAACAAAGGCCTCCCCTTCAATATCTTGAGTTTTGTGATATAAATCGGCTGCTTCAAGGTAAGACTTTCTGGCGTCATCATAAGCGCCTTTATGCCAAAAATTGTCGCCGAGCTGAAATTTTTTCGATGCTTCAGTAACAAGTTCTCCGTTTAATGTTCTAGGCATAATTCAAAAAACTCCTTTGCAATCATTTCAATAATAATATATATATGGGCTAAAGATGAAAAATACAAGCAGATAAAAAATAAGAAGTCACAAACAATGGATAACATATTTGATTTGGAAGAAGGCAACGCTGCCCCGATTTATAACAATACCGCGGCCTTAATGCCTCGCTTTGATTGGTTAGATAACCTAAACCCAGAACAAAAATTAGCGGTACAAACCACCGAAGGACCGGTTTTGGTATTATCCGGTGCCGGCACGGGCAAGACGAAGGTTTTGACCACGCGTCTGGCATATATTTTAGCCAATATGAAAGCCAATCCATGGAATTGTCTGGTTGTAACCTTTACCAATCGTGCCGCCAAAGAAATGAAAGAGCGTGTGCATAATATGATTGGTGATATCGCCAATGCGGTATGGCTCGGCACTTTTCACAGCATCTGCGTCAAAATTTTACGTTCTCACGCCGAATTGGTCGGCCTCCACTCCAACTTCACCATTTTGGATACCGACGATCAAAAAAGAGTCGTTAAGCAAATTTGTGAAACCATGGGTGTGGATGACAAAAAATATCCCCCTCAAGCCATCATTGACCGTATCCAACGTTGGAAAGATAAAGGACTAACGGTCGAGAAACTACAAAAAGACTACAAATCCAATGTGTTGACTGAGGTTTATCAACGCTACCAACAACGCCTTTTGGAATTAAACTGTGTCGATTTCGGTGATATTTTGCTCTATGCACTGACGATTTTGCTCTCCAATGCCGATGTTTTGGAAAGCTACCAAAATCGTTTCAAATATATCATGGTGGACGAGTATCAAGACACCAACGTCACCCAATATTTATTTTTGCGCCTTCTCTCTCAAAAACACCACAATTTGTGTTGTGTCGGCGATGATGACCAATCCATTTATTCTTGGCGCGGGGCTGAAATTGAAAATATCTTGCGTTTTGAAAAAGACTTCAGCGACTGCAAGACCATCCGTTTGGAACGCAACTACCGCTCGACGGCCAATATTTTGTCAGCCGCTTCGGCATTAATTAGTCATAACGAAGGACGCTTAGGCAAAACCCTTAAAGTGGCCGAAAACAGCCCTGCCAAAAATTGTGATAACGCCAAAATCAAAGTCATCAGCGTTTACAGCGGTGAAGACGAGGCTAAATATGTGGTTGACGAGATTGAAGCCAAACGTCGTCAAGGCTATGAGTATTCGCAAATGGCCGTTTTGGTCAGAACCGCATTTCAAACCCGTGAGTTTGAAGAAAAATTCATTGCCGAGGCGATTCCTTATCAGGTTATCGGAGGCCCGAAATTCTATGAGCGTCAAGAAATTCGAGATGCTTTGGCTTATTTCCGCGTTGTTTTGCAACCTCACGATGATTTAGCCTTAGAACGTATCATCAACAAACCGGCACGCAGTATCGGAGCCAAAACTTTGGAAAAATTCCAAGACATTGCGCGCTCAAACGGCATTTCACTTTACATGGCTGTAGAAAAAGCTGTCAACGAGGGCTTAATCTCCGGCAAGGCCAAAGCCAACATGAGTGAATTTTTAAGCCATTTTGAGCACTGGCGCCAAGCCCTCAACGCGCTCACGCCCGATGATTTGGCCGACCAAATTTTGGAAGATTCGGGCTATCGTGAAATGCTCAAACAAGAAGGCACCGAGGAAGCCAACGGCCGACTTGAAAACTTAAAAGAATTGGTCACCGTAATGGGTGATACCGAAAAATATCCAACCATGGGTGAATTTTTGGAGCACGTCAGCTTGGTTATGGATAACGACGACGCCTTAGACAGTAACAAAGTGATGTTAATTACCTTGCACTCAGCCAAAGGTCTGGAGTTTGATGTTGTTTTCTTACCCGGTTGGGAAGAAGGCCTTTTCCCGCACCAAAGGAGTTTGGACGAAGGCGGCACTTCAGCTCTGGAAGAAGAACGCCGTCTGGCTTATGTGGCCATCACACGCGCCAAGCAACAACTTTATATTTTAACGGCACTAAATCGGCGTATTTACGGCCAATGGCAAAACAATATTCCGTCTCGCTTTATTAATGAACTTCCGCCGTCAAATATTGAGATTTGCAATAATGTTAATAGTTTTTATTCCAACGGCTATGGCAGTTCTTATGGTAACGGCAATGCTTATAATCGCTATAACAACGAATATGATTCGAGCTCAAGTTATAGCGGCTGGTATAAAAATAAAAGACCATCACAGCCCAGACAATATAACGATAACAATCGCTTCAGCTATGTCAAAGAGCCGGAATATTATGCTCCCAGAACAACGAATAACGCCGTTATCGGCATGAGAGTTTATCATACCACTTTCGGCTATGGTAAAGTTGTTGCTGCCGAAGGTAACAAGCTTGAAATTATGTTTGATAACTATGGGCATAAGAAATTACATAAAGATTATGTAACCAAGGTTTAATCACCCATTTAAATCACGCAAATAAAGATTACATTTTCTTCATGCATCAAGGAGAAGAAAATGTATAAATCAATTCCAATATATTTATTTTTTGCCGGTAGCATAATTATTTCCGCATCAGCTTTTGGCGAAGATAATGCAACCATCAATCAAGTTGCCGAAGTCAAAACCATGGAAGACGGCTCTTATGTCAATATGCAAGGTTATATAGTCGAAAAGCTGGACGATGAGAGCTATAATTTTCAGGATTCGACCGGAAATATCTTACTGCTTATCAATGACGAAGACTGGAACGCTGAAAGCATCACATCCAAAGATTTGGTAGAGGTTCAAGGCGAAGTCCGCAATGGTTGGACAGATGTTGAAGTCAAAGCAGAGCAAGTCAGTAAATATACACCACGATTAAAAAAACAACTTTCCCAAAAATAAAGATTATCATAAACTATAAAAACAAATTTGGTTAACTTTAACAAAGGAGAAAACTATGAAAAAAGTTTTATTTCTATCAACCGCATTGATTTGCTCATTTGCCGCACTTGCCTCAGCGCAAATGAAAGGCGGCTTCACCGGCAATACCGGCAATACAGCCATTACCACCGTTAACCAAATTGAAAATCTGCCCGACGAAACCTATGTAACCATGCAAGGCAATATCACTTCCCAAGTCGGACACGAAAAATATATGTTTAAAGACGCAACCGGCACCATTAAAATTGAAATAGACGATGATGATTGGAACGGTTTGGTCGTAGGCCCCGAAGATAGAATTCAAATTCAAGGCGAAGTTGACAAGAGTTGGACCAAGCCCACAAAAATCGAAGTTGATACCATTCAAATCATTCCAGGCAAATAAAAAGATACCCCCGCGTAAAACGCGGGGTTCTTCATATGCGGCTATAAGCCTTTAGCACTGGCCTCCCCTAA
>CALXTW010000028.1 GCA_944391515.1 uncultured Alphaproteobacteria bacterium | reverse complement strand
GTGCTTAATATCAATCCAAATGCGGAGGATATTTGCAACATTCTTTTATATAACTTTCTCATTTTCTTTCTCCTTTTGAATTAATATTTAACAACCGGACGAACGTAGACAGGGCTGTTATATTTGTATGTAGTGAATAGATTTCCATCACCCATGTTAATCTTCCATACTTTATATTGGTCATATTCAGTGGAAGACCAAAAATAATCATAACTACCTATTTTTGTCCCAACGATTAAGGATTTATTTATGGTGTTTATACTTTTATATAAATTGTTTAAATCTCGGATACTTCCTAAAAACCATTCACCTTTTTTACAAAATTCTGATTGACATCCATTAGGTTCATAGTTATTTACTAATTGCGCAGCTTTTGTCTCTCCTAAACAAGTACTCTTTAGAATATTAAAAGTATTGGTTTTCCCATCAACACCACATGTTGTTACCGTTGTTGCAGACATACAATTAGCTAAATCAGGAACATCACAATAACTTTTTGACCAATAAATTTTTTCCTTTCCTGCACTTCCGTCATTTTTTATATTTGTCAAAGCTATAGCTAAGCGATTTGCAGTATCAAATACCACACCGATTGGTTTAAGGTTAGGAGCTAAATTTTCAGCACTAACTGCACAAGTTCCATCTCCATACAAGACGTCACCAATGGTATCACATGTTTTCGTTAATGGCTTTTCTTCTTGCTCTTCTTCTCTTAGGCAAAAAACTTTACTTGTATCATATGGGCATTTTATGGAAGCTACGCCATCGCAATCGCTTGTTGTTTGGGTATAACCCAATGTTGTGCAATTGGTTTCTGGGGTGGTGCACCAATAGGTATAGTTTGTTGCGCACCCAATATCGCAATATTTTTGTGAACAATCTTCATAATCACAAACGACGCCATCCGGACAACTGTCTAATGAGCATTTGAATTCACATGTTTTACATTCATTGTAATATTTAATACCATTTAATAAACAATAATCACTCGGTTTAACCGGGCCTAATTCAGGACAAGTCATAGTGTAGCCTGCTTTACATTGGCAAGCTGTATATTTGGTTACCCCATTATAGGTACAGCCCTCTCCGCTTCCTTGTTGGTTTGTTCCTGTGCAAGTTTGATTATAGTTACTCGGACATACACATTCTGAATAATATTTTGTTCCTTCTTCGGTACAGCTATCATTTGAAACAACTTGTGGTGAGGTGCATTTAGTAACCGGATATAATGTTCTATTGCAAACACATTTATATTTTCCACCACAACTATCCGTACTTAATTCGTTAGGTGAATTACATGTTGCTGAGGTATATTTATAGCTATCGGAACAGCATGTTTTAAAATATTTTAAGTTATAGGAACAGAAATCAAATTTCCAATATCCTGTTTCACAAGTATCTTTGGTATATCCTAAATTTTTACAGGTCTGTTCTGAGGGATCATTAAATTCCACATTACCAAAATCTATATTATCACCACCGGTGATGAATTGGACTGAAGCCGTTTGGAAAGAATGACGATTGGGCAAGCCTACGTCTAGGCTTGCCCCTGACAAAGGTTCAAATTGGTTTAGACTGGTTCTTACGAAGTGCGTGTACTGAGAATGCACTCCCGATTGATTATCTGAAATAAAATTATTTTCACTTACGCCACCTAATGCAGTAAGCGCAAGCAACGATACTCCTATCGCAAGTTGCTTTCTCATGATACACCTCATTATAACTGAACTTTGTCACTTTATAATGTAGCATACCCCAAAGCGTTTGTCAAACAGATTTACTCAAATATTTTTATTTTGGCTAAAGAAACTAAAACAAAAGCCTCTCGCAAGAGAGGCTTTCGCAAATTACATATATATCTTATCTTGCCTTATGGATGGCATTGATATTACGGATATAGGCAATATCTGTTTCCAGATTTTCCAATGCAACAGGCAATTTGCGGCGCCAGTTCGGATGTTTATCAATATCCGTACCTGGAAGATTTTGCAATTTTTCTACATGCAATATATCTTCCAACTGTGCCAAAAAGACCTTAGAATTGGTACGAGCCGCAAAAGTATGTACGGCCTCCTCTATGCCTTCAGGATAAGCCTCACCATATAGGTAATCGCCCTTACGCAGATTATCTTCAGGCCAGCAGCCATTAATATCTAATGCGTGTAATAATTTCCAGCGGTCTTGCTCGCGCTTGTGATAGGCGTTTGCTTTTTCTTCTTCTGTCAGTAATTTCAAATCAAACATTACTGAAATATCATATCCGAACCACCACATTCTGAGTGGGGCCATGTCATGAGTACCTACCGACATAAATGCCTTAAGCGGATATTCACACGGAGCACTAAAATCACCCCAACCGGCGTCTTTTCTTTCTGCCCACAAGACACTTAAAGCATAGATATTTTTGGCTTCTAATGCATCGAGGAATCCATCGGGAACATTGCCTATACTCTCGCCTACGATTTGACACTTATTTCGCCAACTTTCGATAGCTACAATGTTTAACATATCTTTCAGATTATACATTACATAAGTGCCGCCGGTTTCATCTTTGTCGGGAATCATATACAACCGCATGAGCCCCATTACATGATCTATTCGCAAAGCTCCGGCTCCTTGCATATTGGCTCGCAATATTTTAATAAAAGGCTCGTAGCAACGCTCCTTTAAAACATATGGATTAAACGCTCCCAAACACCATTTTTGCCCTGCCGGGAAGAATGCATCCGGTGGAGCTCCTGCTCCCAAATCTTTCATAAACAAATCGTGATCCGACCATAATTCCGCACTATCTTTTCCCACGCCGACGGCCAAATCACGATACAAGCCTATCTTTAATCCGCATTCTTTGACCTTTTCTTCTACTTGGCTAAACTGACGAAAAGCCTCAAATTGCAAAAACTTAAAGAAACGAATTTTATCGGCGTATTCCTCTGCAAATTTTCTCACTTCCGGCGTATTGGGTGTTTGGAACTCATCTTCCCAACCATTCCATCCGCCAACACGGTATGTGCTTTTTATATCATACAAAGTTTGAAACAGTGCCAAGCGATGTAAATCTTCTCCTTGAGCCTCAACAAATGCATGAAACTCTCGTTGTCTTTGGCTCGTTAAATCTGCCATAAATCGGCCATAAAGTTTTTCTAATACGGCAATCTTTAAGGGATAGACTTCTTCATAACGGATTAATTCACTGGCACGGACTTCTGCCAACTTGTCTTTTACTTCCTCTTTATCTTCAGGCTTATATTCGGGAACAGCTTCAATATCAATATATATCGGGTTCAAAAACAAGCGGCTGATAGAACTATACGGACTGGCGTTTTCAGGGTATGTATGAACCAGAACATTAAGCGGATTAAGCCCTATCACACTCGCTCCGCAACGAGAACAAATTTCTATAAAGCGTTGTAAGTCGGTAAAATCTCCAACACCCCAATTCCTCTCACTTTTCAAAGAATAAAGTTGGACTGCATAACCCCAGGCTTTACCTTCCTTTAAGACCTCATTTTCATAACATTCTTTCGGGGCTACCGCTAACTTGCTTTTATAGCTCTTATCACCAACGGTAAAGGTGATATTATAATAACCTATCGGGAGTTCGCTGGTGATGGTAAGCAACATTTTTGCATATATGGTTTTGCCTATTGTCGAGGTTTCTCCCGTTGGGTGAATATCAAAGGTTACGGCTGAGCTGATACCGGTATCGGCATTTTCTACCTTTAAGGCAAAATAGGTTTGAATTTGGTCATTGGGGACCACCGCATCAATATGAATATTGCCTTGCTCAACAACATAGATATTTTCTAAGGTTCTTTGCCAACGTTTTTTATCAAAATCGGCCAGAGATTTCTCTACCTCGCCTAAATTACCTGCTTTATAGCCCAATTTTTCGGCAATATATCTAATCGTCGTGTCGGGAATTTCATGTTCTTTTTTGACCAAGCCTTCTTCGGTATAAACCGTTGCAATACCTAATTTATCGGCTAGTTGTTTGAGTTTTTCTTCCATTCCCGTCTCCTTTATTTTTTGATTTCAAAGACTAATACACTCCATGCCGGAACAGAGATAACTTCTCCCGCTCCCAATTTTGTGTCTTCTTTGAATTTTGATGAACTGTCTAATAATAAGTTCCAATGATATTTTGCTTCAAGTGGTGGCAATTTCCAATTTTGAGCCGTATAGTTGGCATTAAAAATTGCAAAAACAAAGCGACTTCCGGTATAAACGCAGTAAGATATGGATTTGCGATTTACGTCGTGCCAATCTGTTGTGGAGAATTCCTCTCCTAATTCATTATACCAGGTCAGGTCCTTGTAGCCTTTATTTACAACCTCTCCCGTAAAGAAACGACGGCGGTTAAATATCTTCAATTTTTTGCGTAGCGCAATCACTCTTCTGACATATTTAATCAGTTCTTTATTGCCCTTACTGATGGCATCCCAAGCAATCCATGTCAAAACATTATCCTGACAATAGGGATTGTTATTACCAAATTGGGTATGGGCAAATTCATCACCGGCTAGCATCATCGGTGTGCCAAAGGACATCAATAATGTTGTGGTCATGGCTTTTAGCCTTTGCAGGCGATTTTCTTTTATTGTCGGATTGTGTGTTTCGCCTTCAGCGCCTGAGTTCCAGCTCCAGTTGCTGTCCGTTCCGTCGCGGTTGTTTTCACCGTTGCTGAAATTGTGTTTTGCATTATAACTTACTAAATCTTTAAGGCTAAAGCCATCATGCGCGGTTACAAAATTGATACTGCTCCAGATATCGCGGTTCATGTGGTTAAAGACATCGCTTGAACCCGCTAAGCGGCTGGCAAATTCTGCCACTTGCCCTTGGTCACCTTTCCAAAAACGGCGAACCGTATCGCGGTATTTATCATTCCATTGTCCCCACCCCGGAGGGAATGCTCCGACCTGATATCCGCCAAAGCCTATATCCCAAGGCTCGGCTATCATCTTTACTCTGCGGGTTAACGGGTCTTGTCCGGTTGCATATAAAAATCCGCAATGCATTCTGAATTCTTTATTTTGACGGCACAAGGTTGGGGCTAAGTCAAAACGGAAACCATCGACATGCATTTCCTCTATCCAATAACGCAGGGAATCCATCACCAATGATAAGACATAGCCGTTTTGAACATTAAAGGAAGCTCCGCAACCTGTGCTGTCGTAGTAATATCTTTTGTTCTCCGAATTTAGAGTATAATAAGAGGCGTTATCTATGCCACGATAGCAAAAAGTCGGGCCCATTTGATTGCCTTCTCCGGTGTGATTATAGACCACGTCCAAAATAACTTCTATGCCTTTTTGGTGCAGAGCCTTGACCATTCTTTTGAATTCGTCAATCTCATCTGATGCCATATAAAATTGCTCGGGTGCAAAGAATGTAAAACTCTCATAGCCCCAATAGTTATCTTTGATATAGCCTTTTTTATGGCGATTGCCAAAAAAGGCATGTACCGGCAAAAATTCTACCGCCGTAACCCCCAACCATTTCAGATAGCTGGTAACACTCTTATCGGCAAAGCCGGCAAAAGTTCCTCTTTTATCATCGGAGATTTGCGGATGAAGTTTGGTAAAACCGCGAAGATGCGTTTCATAGATAATGGTTTCATCCATTTGATAGCGCGGACGTGTTTCGTTATCATCACCCCAATCAAACGTATTACCGACAACAACCGATTTGGGAACATAAGGTGCGCTGTCAAGCTCAGAAAAAGATAAGTCTTTCTCGGGGCTGTCAACATCATAACCAAAAATGGCTTTGTGCCAAATCAGCTTGCCTGTCAGCTTGCGTCCATAAGGGTCTATCAACAATTTATTCGGATTAAAACGGTGCCCTTCCAATGGTTTATACGGACCATAAACACGGTAACCATAAACTTGGCCTGGGGTTAGACCTTGAACATAAATGTGCCAGATGCTGTTATCGTTTTCCGTTATTGAAAAGCGAGCTATTTCCTCTGCGCCAGAGGCATCAAACAAACAAAGTTCTACCTTTTCGGCATGGACCGAAAACAATGCAAAGTTTACCCCCTTGCCATCATAAGTCGCTCCCAGTGGATAGGCTAATCCTGGTTGGGTTTTATAACTCGGCATTGTTTTCTCCTTATGTGTAATTAATCCCTTATCGGCTTAATAACGATGGTGGACAATGGCGGCAAGGTTAAGGAAATATAACGCGGTTTGTTATTCCACTCACCTTCTTCCGATGTCATAAAGCCTTCGTTTTTAACACCGCTTCCCCAGTAGTTTACATCATCAGAGTTAAAAATTTCCTGATAACGGCAATTTTCATAAACACCTATGCGATAATTATGACGAACAACCGGTGTGAAGTTGGAAATTACAATCATATAATCTGCCGGATTATGACCTTTACGCATGTAAGAAATAACACTGTCATCCGCATTGGAGTGATCAATCCATTCAAAACCGCGATAGTCAAAATCTTCTTCATAAAATGCCGGATTACCCTTATACATCAAGTTCAAATCGCGGACGCAATTTTGCATTCCTTGATACATCGGATATTGCAGCAAGTGCCAACGCAAGCTCTCTTCCGAGTTCCATTCCCAATCTTGTCCAAACTCACAGCCCATAAATAGTAATTTCTTTCCGGGGTGCGTGAACATAAAGCCGTAATAAGCTCTCAAATTGGCAAATTTTTGCCACTCGTCTCCCGGCATTTTTGCTAACATGGAGCCTTTACCGTGAACAACTTCATCGTGAGATATCGGCAGAATAAAATTCTCGTTAAACGCATAGAGCAAACCAAAGGTCAACATACCATGGTGATATTTACGGTGTACCGGTTCATGGCTGATGTATTTCAAGGTATCATTCATCCAGCCCATATTCCATTTATAGCCGAATCCTAAACCTCCCATTGAGGTCGGACGAGAAACCATCGGCCATGCGGTTGACTCTTCGGCACAGGTAACAGCACCTTTGCACTGACCATATACCAGCTCATTCATCTTGCGTAGGAAGGCAATCGCTTCAATGTTTTCATTTCCGCCATAGATGTTGGGAATCCACTCGCCACTCTTGCGGGAATAATCTAAATAAAGCATAGACGCAACTGCATCAACACGTAAGCCGTCAATGTGATATTCTTTCAACCAATACAAAGCGCTGGCACACAAAAAATTGCAAACTTCGGTACGACCATAGTTATAAATTTTGGTACCCCAATCCAAGTGTTCACCTTTGCGTGGGTCGGCATGTTCATAGAGGTGTGTTCCATCAAATTCAACCAAACCATGACCGTCTTTCGGAAAGTGAGCCGGAACCCAGTCCATAATAACGGCGATGCCTGCTTGGTGGAATTTATCAATCATATAGCGCAAATCATCAGGTGTGCCAAAACGACTGGTCGGGGAGAACATTCCAATCACTTGATAACCCCAAGAGCAATCCAACGGGTGTTCTGCAAGCGGCAAAAACTCAACATGGGTAAAGCCCATATTCACAACATAAGGGACTAAGTTATCCGCTAATTCACGATAGGTCAAAAATTCGGAACCGTTAAAGCCTTTTCTCTTCCAAGAACCTAAGTGAACCTCATAAATAGACATCGGCTTATCAAAGGCATTGTATTCTTCACGATATTTCATCCAATTTTCATCTTCCCAGTGATAGTGATTTAAATCATATACCACTGATGCTGTTTTAGGACGAACTTCACTCCAAAAAGCCAAAGGATCTGATTTTACCAGAATGTAATCTTCTTGAGTTTTGACTTCGTATTTATATATTTCACCTTCATCTAGTCCGGGAATGAAAATATCCCAAACTCCGCATGAGAGATGTTTACGCATTGCATTAACTCGGCCATCCCAATTATTGAAGTTGCCAACAACCGAAACTCTTTTGGCATTCGGTGCCCATACGGCAAAACTTACACCTTTAACACCATCTATTTCAGCAACATGCGCACCCAGTTTTTTATACATTTCTAGGTGGTTACCTTCAGCTAATAAATAAACATCTATATCGCCTAAGATAGATGAAAAACGATAAGCATCTTCTTGCTCATAAATTGTACCATTGTCATTTTCAATGCGGAATTTATATGGGAAATTTTCAATTGCGCCGAGATTGATTTGATAAAAACCTCTCTCATCTAATTTGGTCATTTGTCCTAACGAGGTACCATCTTGTTTTAGTAATTCTATTGAGCGGGTATTGGGATGATATGTACGAATAAATACTTCCTTACTGCCTTTATCTTTATGTATTCCCAATACGGCAAAAACGTTGCCATGGTCACCGTTGATAACAGCTTCCATTTCTTCTTTTGATAATAAATTTTCCATTCGGTAGCCCCCTGTTAGAACTATAAATTTTAATAATTAGATTTTTGATAATACTCAAATTCTGTGTAAGTTTTATCTATAAATTCTTCTCTCTTTAAATGCAAGTAAATATCTCTCGTGTTTAACAATATTTCATTTTTCAAATAAAAAACAAACTTTTATGATTGACGTATTATTTTTTGATTGTATATTAATGATTGTTTACCAAACATTTAATTTATTTGGAGTTAGTTATGGTTAATAATTGTAATGAAAATGCAATCAGAGAAGCTGCTTATTTTATGTGGCAAAATGCTGGTTGCCCTTCTGGCAGAGACCAGGAATTCTGGGCTCTTGCTGTTGAACAGTTAAGCAACTGCAGTTGCAAATCTTCCAGCAAAAAATCTTCTTCTTGCTCTAAGAAATCTACTTCTGCTAGTTGCAAAACTTCTTCTACAAAAAAGACTTCTTCTAAGAAGTAATTTTTGGAAAAAGTAGTAAAAAACCTCTTCAAATTTGAAGAGGTTTTTTTATTGCTTTAGTTTGTTTTTTGAGCCGCAAAAAGAAAGCCAAACACCTGATTTGAGCCTTCATTTCTTAGCTTGCACTTTTTTATTTTTTCAATTAAAAAACAATTATTTACAAGTAAATTCTCAATATATTTTTGGCTATGAAGATAGCGTCCTGACGAATGCAAAAAATAGTCATTATCATTAACATAATTTTCACTTACGGTGAAAATGAATCGACCTTTTGAGGTGAGAGATTTTGACACTCCGGAAACAACTTTTGAAAGGTCGCCGAAATAGGTAAAAACATCTGCCGAAACGACCATATCAAACTGCTGTTTTTGGGTTGCAAAAAAGTGCTCCAATTCATCACAATAGAGCTTATGATAAATATTTTTCTTCTTTGCCTCACTCAACATTTTTTCTGAAATATCAACGCCATACAAACCCAACAATTTACTGTATGATTTTAGAAAATTACCACACAATCCCGTACCGCAACCAGCATCGAGAATCTTTAATTTGGGATTTTTTTGTTTTAAAAAAAGGCTCTGCAAATACTCCGAAATTTCTTGTGGTGCTCGATACTCAAGCGAGGCTAAAACCTGCTCAAAATCGGGGGCAAAAACATCAAAAATATTTTTCAAATATTCATCATTTGCACGCGCCGGAATCGAATCATTTAGAACAGAATTTCCCATGTGTTGCGCTATCTGATTATCGGGGTATTTTTGCAGCCATAAACGAGCATATTTTTGAATAAGTTCATCTTCTTTTTCTAGAGAAGATTCATAGAGCATATAGCCAAAATTTATATGCTGAGAATCCTCGCCTGAACTTAATTCTATCGCTTGCCAGGCTTCAGAAAATGCCTCTGACCAATTGGCTAATTTTTGGTAAGCCTGAGAGATATAATTGTGCAACCAATAATCATTCGAATCTAACTTCAGAGCTTGTGAAAACGCTTTTACAGAATCGGCATAATTCTCTAATTCAAATTCGGCATTTCCCAATATTGTCCACGACATGACCTGATTAGAATCTTGTTTGATTGATTGCTTGGCAAAATCGGCAGCCTTTTCATAATTTTTCATATCAAAATAGGTATTCGCCAGATTAACGCATGTGATATAATTTTCAGGATTGAGCGCATAAGCTTGCTCATAATTACGAAGTGCTTGGTCAAAGTTTTTTTCCAGATACTCTATATTGCCTAAATTAATATACGACTGAATATTTGTAGAATCGAGTTTAAGAGCTTTTTGGGCAAGTTGGCGTGCTTTTTTATAATCTTGATTTTCGTAGAGAGACGTGGCGTAGTTGCTCATTGCCAAGATATTGTTTTTATCTTCATGGAGCGCCTTTTCATACCAAGACATCGCCTCTTTCTTTTGCTCCAGTCTATCATAACAATTCCCAATCATTAAAATAATATCAACATTTTTGGGGTAGGTTGCTGCCAAGTCCAAATACTCTTGCAAGGCTTGTTGATAGTCTCCGATATTATATAGATGACGAGCCGAACTTATTGTTTTTAACACGTTTTTTCTTTTCCTTGTTATTTTTTTATAAATTTATGACATTTTTAGTAAAAAAACTATTGACGAGTTGAATTAAATATTATATTTATTTCTTCGTCGCTGGGGATGTGGCGGAATGGTAGACGCGGCGGACTCAAAATCCGTTGATAGCAATATCTTAAGAGTTCAAGTCTCTTCATCCCTACCAATTAAAAAGCCTTGCTAAACTGCAAGGCTTTATTTTTTTATCTCTCTCCTCCTCAAGGCTCGGACATAACTTGTTGGAGCAAATTAAGTACCGCCGCTATTTTGGGATAAGCAAGCGTTTTTGGGTGCGCCAGAAGGTGAATATTGTAACTAAAGTCAATACCCGTTTCAGTCAAACATTGACCGATATTGAGCAAATTATCGTGCTTGTGGTGCAACGGCAATAATCCTATACCACCGCCGGCCGAAACCATGTTATTGACCATATAAACCGAATTGGCAGAATAACTGATATGACGTAAGAGTTTGCGAAATTCTTTCCAGCCTTGAATTTGGCGGATATAATTCGGATTTTCGCAAAAATGATGTTCATTTACTAACTCATGCAATGTGTTTGGAAAACCAAATTTATCAATATAGCTTTTGGAGGCAAACAAGCCACAAGGCAAAACAGATGAATGACACAAGCTCATGGTGTTTGATGAAGGAATCGTATAACTCAACAATACATCAATTGTGTGCAGATTAATTTGATTTACATTTTCACAGCAAGATGAAACTATATGAAGATCCGGATAGTTCATAAAAAAATCAATAATTTTGTTATTGAACAAAGTTTGTGAAACACCCTCTTCCACACCAATTTTAACCTGACCGCCAATTTGATTAGACGATAATGCAATACCATTCAGCTGTCGCAAAATTTCATTTAGCTCTTCGGCCAAAACTAAAACCTCTTGCCCTTGAGGGCTGATGATACTGCCATGACCATCATTAGAGAAGATTTTTAAGCCTAAATCTTGCTCGAGTTCCGAAATGTATTTATTTAGCGTATCTATGGATGTGGACAGGCTTTCTGATGCTTTGCGCTTGCTTTTGTTTTGCGTTACAGAAAGCAAATACAATAAGCCTGACATTTTATTGATGTCTTTTTTAGTTAGCATTGTGTTCACCTTTTTGTTGGACCATATTTATTATAAAACACCAGACTATCCTCAACAACAGGGCTTTTTTATTATTAACAATTTTTAATTGAAATCAGAGCAATAAAAAATCCCGATTTCAATCGGGACTTTTTAACTTGTTTAGGCTGCTTGGCCCAGCAATCTTTTTAAGGTTTTTTCTCGTCCAATCAATGGCAAGAGAATCTTTAACTCCGGACCATTGTCTTGTGCGGTCAAAGCCTTGCGCAAGGGGTGGAAAAGAGCCTTACCGCTTTTTCCTGACTTAGCTTTTACTTCCCCTACCCATTGGTTCCAGGTTTCGGAATTCCATGGTTCCGGAGGTAATAAATCAGCCGCCATATCAGTTAAATCTTTATCCTCAATTATCGGGGTGACAACTTTGTGACAAATCGAATCCCATAAATTGACATCTGATACGATTGATAAATTCGGGCGAACCGCATCCCAGAACTTTTCATCACCTTCAATACGGTTTTGAACTTGAGCATAGCTCAGGCCATGAACCAACTTGGTATTGAGGTGTTTGAGTTCTTCCTCATCAAACTTAGGCTGAGAACGACCGATTTTACCAAAGTCCAAACTATCTGCAAGAGATTGCAAATCATAGTATGGCTCAATAGCCTCAGATGTTCCCAACTTAGCTAAGAAAGAGCAAATTGACATTGCTTCAATTCCTTCGGCGCGGAGTTCACTCACACCCATACTGCCCAAACGTTTGGAGAGTTTGCCCTCCTTACCTGTCAACAAAGGCAAGTGTGCAAAGGTCGGAACAGTACCTCCCAAGGCTTCAAACATTTGAACTTGTGATGCCGTATTGGTAACGTGGTCTTCACCGCGAACGATGTGGGTGATACCAAAATCAAAGTCATCAATAACTGATGGCAAGTGATACAAGAAACTTCCGTCCTCACGAATGATAATCGGGTCACTTAATTTTTCGGCTTCGTATTTGACTTCACCTCTGACCATATCGTTCCACTTAATTTCTCCGGGGAGAAGTTTGAAACGATAGTGCGGACGACGTCCCTCGGCTTCAAAACGAGCAATATCTTCTTGAGTATAGTTTAATGCCTGACGATCATAAATCGGAGGAAGACCTTTGGAGAGTGCACGTTTGCGTTTGAACTCCAGCTCTTCGGGAGTTTCATAACAAGCATAAATACGTCCTTCGGCTTTGAGTTTTTGCGTGACTTCATTATAGCGGTCAAAGCGTGCCGATTGTCTGGCTTCTTCCGTCCAAGTTAAACCTAACCATGTGAGGTTATCACGGATAACGTCTTCATATTCTTTTTTAGAACGAAGTTTATCCGTATCATCAATACGAAGCATAAACTTGCCGCCAAGCTTTTTAGCCCAGAGCCAGTTAAACAATGCCGTACGGGTGTTGCCGATGTGCATAAAGCCGGTCGGCGACGGTGCGAATCTTACTTTGATGTTACTCATTACCTTTATCCATAAATTATCCAAAAATTAAGTGGATAATAAACACTTCCATTTTGAAATTCAAGCACAAACTACAGCTCTGGCTTGATTTCTTCCTAATCTAACAGATTTAACATTTCATCTATGAGATTTTGGGTACCTTTTCTAATATCCTTAATGGATTTTGCCAACATATAGGCCGGCGTGGTCACAACACGGTTTTCCTCATCTACACAGACATCTAACGTGCCTTTCGGCTCAAAGACGGCTCCCATTTTGGTAATACCTGCTCCTACGCCTTTGTCCGTACCAATAGTGACTTTTACTTTGTGTTTGGCCAGAGCCTTGGCAATAACCACCGGTGCAATGCACATTGCCCCGATTACCAGATGATTTTCATAAGCATCATGAATGGCTTTTTCTACCTCTTTATTGAGTTCGCAATCCGAACCTTTGATAGCAAAGTTGCTCCAATTCATGGCTGCTCCGAATCCGCCGGGGAAAACAATGGCATCATATTCTTTGGCATTAAATTCTTTTAGGTTTTTGATATTGCCTCTGGCAATGCGGGCAGATTCAGCCAAGACATTGCGATTGTCATCATCGCCGGCAATGGCTGTGGCCTGACCGGTATAGTGGTCAATGGTTTTGGCTTGCCAGGTATCGGGGGCAAAACATTGGTAGTCACAACTGGCTTCATCAATCGCTAACATGGTCATAGTGGCTTCATGGATTTCAGAGCCATCAAAGACTCCGCAACCGGATAAAACAACGGCAAATTTAAGCGTAGTATCGTTCATTTCTTTCTCCATAGTTTATTTTTATTGTAATAATATATAATAGTTTGTATAAATAACAATCAAATATTAATTTCAGGACAAATATTCATGATTTCAGAAATTTCTACTTTGCCAAACGGCATCCGCGTTATTACCTCTTCAAGACCAGAAATCGAATCTGTTTCTTTGGGAATTTGGGTCAACACCGGTGCGGCTTATGAAAAACCGCAACTCAACGGTATTTCTCACTTTTTGGAGCATATGGTGTTTAAGGGAACAAAAACCCGTAATGCGTTTGAAATTTCTGACCAATTTGAAGATGTCGGCGGTCAATCAAATGCCTATACCGCACGCGAGTTCACGGCTTTTTATGCCAAAATGCTCAAAGCCGATACCGAACTGGCCATTGATATTTTGGCAGACCTTATCAATAACCCGACTTTTCCGGTTGAAGAATTGGTAAAAGAGCGCGAAGTCGTTGTTCAAGAAATTAAACAAGGAATTGATACGCCTGATGATATTATTTTTGACTTTGTGCAAGAGCAAGCCTTCCCTAATCAAGCCTTGGGTCGCACAATTTTAGGACCAGCCGAAAAAGTTCGCTCTTTCGGGCAAGAAGAATTACAGGGTTATTTGAAATCCAATTATTCCGGTGAAAATATGGTAGTTTGTGCCGTCGGAAACATTGAGCACAAGCAATTTGTGGAAATGGTCAAATCCAGACTGGGAGGTTTTCAGGCAAAAGCGCATTTTGACAAAGACGTCCAAAGCTACCGCGGCGGCTTTATGAGCGAAAAGCGCGATATCGAACAAGCGCATGTCGTGTTGGCATTTAACGGGGTTAAATATGAGTGCGAAACTTATTATCCTTGCCAAATTTTTTCTACTATTTTCGGCGGAGGAATGTCTTCTCGATTGTTCCGCGAAGTCAGAGAAAAGAGAGGTTTAGTTTATAGTGTTTATAGTTTCAGCAACTCGCATACTCAATCGGGGTTATTCGGAATTTATGCCGGAACAACCAATAAAGAACTGCAAGAATTGATGCCGGTTATCGGTACCGAAATTAAAAAGATTTGCAATGATTTGGTCAGCCCGCAAGAGCTTTCTCGCGCTAAGTCTCAACTCAAAGCCAGCATGCTGATGGCCTTGGAAAGCTCTTCTACTACGGCGGAGATTTTAGCTCGTCAGATGTTGCTTTATAACCGCATTATTCCGATTGAAGAAATGGTGGAGAGAATCGAAAAAGTTACCTTGCAAGACGTACGCGATATGGCGCAACAAATCTTTACCTCAAAGCCGACTTACTGCTTGGTCGGAGATATTGCAAATCACCCCGACTACGAGCAAATTCAACACATGATTAAAGGTTAGAAGATGGATATTTATTTAGCGAAGCCCAGAGGATTTTGTGCCGGTGTGCGGCGTGCCATTGCGATTGTGGAAAATGCTCTTGAACAATATGGAGCACCTATTTATGTCCGGCATGAGATTGTTCACAATAAACATGTGATTGAAGATTTGAAACAAAAAGGCGCCGTGTTTATTGAAAATATCTTTGATGCCAGCCCAAAACGTCCGCTCATTTTTTCAGCTCATGGCGTTAGTCAGGAAGTTAAAGATAAAGCTCGTGAATGGGGACTATTTACCATTGATGCCACCTGCCCTTTGGTGGAAAAAGTGCATCGTCAGGTCAGAAAGTTTTTTGAGCAAAATTTTGAAATTATCGTCATTGGCAAAAAGGAACATCCCGAAATTGTCGGCACCGTCGGACAAGTCGGAGAAAGTGCAAAGCTCCACGTTATTTATTCTCTGGAAGAGGCGAAAAGTCTTGAAATTGAAGATACCGAGCATGTCGGCTTTGTAACGCAAACAACGCTTTCAACCGATGATACATTAGAGATTATTCACTGTCTGAAAGAGAGATTTCCCAAAATTCAAGGTTTGCCTAAAGCCGATATTTGCTATGCCACCACCAATCGACAAACGGCTGTTAAGGAACTGGTCAAGCACACGCCAAACATTGTTATTCTTGGCTCTAAAAACTCGTCTAACTCCAGACATTTGCAAGAAACAGCTTTGAAAGCAGGAGCGCAAAATGCATGGTTGGCTGATGATGCCTCTGAACTCGACTGGGAAAAAATTAACACCTTTTCTTCGCTCGGGATTAGTGCCGGCGCATCGGCTCCGGAATATTTGGTGGAAGATTTGCTCAAAGAATTAGCAAAGCGTTATCACAATATTAACAAAAAATATGTTACGGTGGTTAAAGAAAATATTAATTTCAAACTCTAACTGATTTTTTAAGGAGAAGGTCAATGTCACGCGCCGAAGATATTTTTCAAAAGCTGATTTATTTCGGCGAAGATGCTATTGATGACTATATTCAAAACTTGCAAACCGAAGAGTTGTTCTTGGACTTTAAGCAAGCCATATCGGTGGGCAAAAACGGCACAACGCTGCATAAAGACGACCGTAAGAATCTGGCAAAATGTATTTCCGGTTTCGGTAACTCCGAAGGTGGGGTGATTATTTGGGGCGTGGAGTGCTCCAGAGACATGGATATCGGTGACGTGGCCAAGGCTAAAGTTAAGGTGCAAAATGTGCATCGGTTTTTGAGCTGGCTTGAGAATGCTATTTCCGGTTGCACTATTCCCAGCCACCACAAAGTTCGCAATCATATTATCAGTGTTGATGAAAACGGCGATGGTTTTATTGCTACTTATATTCCTAAATGCGAGATAGCACCATTAATGTCAACCGTTGGCAATAACTTTTATATTCGCTCCGGCTCAAATAATGTTCCGGCTCCTTATTCGGTAATCGCTGGAATGTTTGGAAGACGTCCACAGCCTAATGTCGAACTGCTGATTCAAGATAAGAAATTAGAAGTTTTAGATAATGTGGATGAGGATATGCTCTATCCTAAAAGCATTGATAACCCGCCTGAAAAATATGTTAAAATCAGCTTTACCATTCGGGGGCAAAATGACAGCAATGTGATTGCCAGAGAGTTGTATCTTTCTTGTGCGGCAACGGAAATCGGCGGCGAATATAACAAGGTTCGTTTTTTGAACTATAATCAGATGGATTCAATTCAAGGCATTGAGGGACAACTCAATATCATCACTCGCCCGGAGTTAAGACTTCCGCCAAGGGGAATTATTCGCTTTACTAATGTGGATATTATTCTCTCGCCTTATATTGATGAAGATTTTCTCTTTGATGGAGTTATCGGTGCTGACCATGCCGCCCCTAAAAACTTTAGGCTTTATATTCCCAAGAATAAACTCCGCTCCTTTGTGGCAAAAGCTCTCAAAGAAGATGAAGAAGAAGCGCATCTCTTGGCGCATGAATTTTTCAGAGAATTTATGATTGGAGAAGAATAATCATGGCCAGAGTTGAGATTTTTACTGACGGGGCATGTTCAGGCAACCCCGGTCCCGGTGGTTGGGGTGTGATTTTGCGCTGCAAAGATGTGGAAAAAGAATTAAGCGGCGGTGAAGCGCAAACCACTAATAATCGGATGGAGCTAACCGCTGTGATTGAGGCACTCAAGGCATTGAAAACCCATTGCGTCATCACGCTTTATACTGACAGCAAATATGTGATGGACGGCGTGAATAAATGGCTGCCGAATTGGAAGAAAAATAACTGGAAAACCTCTAATAAAAAGTCAGCCGTGAAAAATATTGAGCTCTGGCAAGAACTAGATGAATTGGTCGCTCGCCATGAGATTATTTGGATTTGGGTGAAAGGCCATGCCGGGCATCCCGAAAATGAAAGAGTTGATAAACTCGCCCGCGATGAATCTTTGAAATTCAGAAAAGATTAGTTTTATTTTTGTTTTAACAAAAGTCCCTGCTTTTGCAGGGACTTTTATTGCTAAAAATTAAAAAGCTAGAACCGGACGAACGTTGAAGTTGAAGTAGTCCTTAATGCCGTTGAGCGGATTACTATTACTCATATACAAATACCACGCACTGTTGGCATTGTACTCGGTAGAGGACCAATAATTTTCTGTAGACAACTCACTCCCATTTATTTTTTGCAAGGCAGCATTTACCACGTCTTTATTTTGATATAAGATATTAAGCTCTGCCATATTGGGTAAAAACCACTGTCCGGCTGCAAACCAACTCTTGACCGAACTAACCGACCCTGGTTGATATTTATAACAATAGTC
>CALXTW010000027.1 GCA_944391515.1 uncultured Alphaproteobacteria bacterium | reverse complement strand
GGATAATCCTATCACAAGCTGCTTTCTCATAATATACCTCATTATAACTGAACCCTATCATGTTATAATTTAGCATACTATTTGTTATATGTCAAATAATTTTAAATTGAGAGTTTTATTTTGGCTAAAGCAGATAAATAAATTGAAATAAAATGAAAGGAATTACAAAAAATTACTTTCTCCAGAAGTTCTTGGTACAAACCACAAAAATGGTAATTACTTCCAAACGACCAAGCAACATTGCAAAGCTCAAAAGATATTTTGCCATATCAGGTAATGAACTAAAATTCCCCACAGGTCCGATAACACTCCCAATACCAGGACCGGAGTTTGTCAAACAAGCAATCACAGCACTAAAAGCAATATCGAATGGTTGTCCTGTCAGCGCCACCAAAACACCTAACACACCAATACTGACTAAATAACAAGCCAAAAACACAAAAACAGATGCCACAACACCATTACTAACCAGCAATTTACCGATTTTTACCGGCATAACGCGATTAGGGTCTGTCGCCAAAGTTAATGTCTGCCGAATAAAAGCAAACACCACTTGCCATCTAAAAATTTTAATTGAGCCTGAAGTAGAACCTGTACACCCACCTGTTAATGCAAACACAATAAACAACATGGAAGAAAAGGCTCCCCAAAGCATATAATCGGTTGATACAAAACCGGTAGATGTCACAATTGAAATGATATTAAAAGAAGAATAGCGTAAAGCATCTCCCACATTATACACCCCGTTAAACACCAATAACGCCGATGTAAATATAATATAAACAGCCAAAACTTTCAAAAAAGTCACCACTTGTTGGGTTCTAAAAGAATGCAAATCTTGATTTTGCACCACCATAATATAAAACGTCATTGGCAGCGACCCCAAAATCATGAACAAAGAGATCACCAATTCTATTGGAACACTGTCAAAATACGCAATTGAGGCATTTTTTGTAGAAAGTCCTCCTGTTGCAATTGCCGCCATCGCATGGTTAACGGCATCAAACCACCCCATTCCGGCTCCATACAAAGAAAGTGTACAAGCAGTAACCAAGAGCGTATAAACAATCATAATCCTTTTGGCAATATAATTGAATTTAGGCATAAATTTATCATCTATATCGGAATTCTCACGCTGAAAGATTTGCATACCGCCAATTCCCAAAAAGGGCAACATGGCAACAGCAAACATAACAATTCCAATACCACCCAAACAATTCAACATTGAACGCCACAAAAGGATTGCTTTCGGCATAATTTCGATATTAGGCAAAATTGTTGCACCAGTCGTGCTCAAACCCGACATTGTCTCGAATATTGCATCGGCAAACCCAGGAATTGCGCCAGAGATAATAAAAGGCAAAGTCCCCAAAAAAGTCAAACTAAGCCACCCAAAAACCGTAATCAAATATCCTTGTTGGAGTGAAATTTTTTTTATCGTCATTCTGTTGGCTAAAAACAAAGACAAACCAACAAACAAACAGATAATCGCCGAACTTAAAAAGGCCGACCAATCTGACTTTGTCCAATAAATATCACACACAGCAGGAATAAGCATGGCTATCCCCAAAACACTTATCAGATAGCCATTAATCATCAGAACCGGTTGCCACATCAGCATTCTCCGTTAAACAGATTACAAAGCGACGTTTTTCGAAAAACTTTTCTTTACCAAAAGTTGATTAATATTTTCACCACCGACATAGCACATTCCCGTTGCCACATCTTGAAGAGTATAAGCCACAATACTGCAACGAACGACTTGATTTTTAACAGTTGCTTCCAAAAACTTTTTAGTCAGCACCCCCTCTTCCGTATCAGGATTAACATAAATTCCATAAAGGAAAATATAAGTTCCATCCACTTCTACTTCATTGGCATTATAAACTTTAGCCATTCCGATAACTTCTTTAGGCTCATCCAAATAAACCAGAGGCAATTTCTTTTGAATTTTGGGCTGTTCTTTAGGAGATACTTCGTCAACTTTCTTTTGAGGAGCTTTTTCTTCTGTGGCTGTTTGCAAAACATCTTCCGCTAATTCTGTTAACACTTCAGCCTCTAATAAGTCATCATTTACAGCAGATTCAGCTTCAACCTCATTATGAATATCAACTGGTTGAAAGCCACCACTTGCCCGCTCAAAAATAGCTTTCCGATTAGCATTCACATCAGCTACCGGATAATCAACCAACTTATCCGTACCTTTGATTTCAGTATTTTTTTCTTCACCAAGAGGTAATTTAAACTCAAAATTTTGAGGAAGAGCGTTCTTGGTTTTATTTTTTACCAAATCAAAGGCACTGTTTGTGTAACTTTTAATTTTTTCCCAATACCAAGTATGCACTTCAGCAGGCTTAACACCTCTGAAAGTAGGCGCTAAGAACATAATCAATAAGATAGGAAAAAAGATAAGAGGTTTTCTCAAAGGAAACAACAAAAACATTGCCAACCGATGGAAGAAAGCACTCCAACCTCTAAGAACTAAATCTCCTCTATCCCGCCTTCTCATTTTTTCTCACTTCCGTATTTAGCTTTGAGTTCTTCTATTTTTTCAGGAGCAATACGCTCAAACAAAGCCTCACCGACTTCAAAAGAATGACCTTCTTGCAAAGCTTTAATTTCTTTTTCGGCATTAAAATCTTTCAAAGAAGCGATTTCTTTACCATCCAAACCAAATTTAGCCAAGATTTTTTCAGCCGTTTCAGGCATAACCGGACAAGAAAGAACAGCATAGATTCTGATTAAGTTCAAACAAATATTCAAAATAGCTGCGGCTCTTTGCGGATTGGTCTTAATCACAGTCCAAGGTTCGGTTACCGAAATATAGTTATTTCCATCAACCCAAATAGCGCGCAATTCGGCAAGAGCTTTCTTGAACTCCAGATTTTCCATATACTTGCAATAGTTTCCAACTTTTTCTTGCAAATCAGCAATTAATTGCTTGTCAACTTCTTGCAATTCTCCGGCTTGAGGAACGGTCGAACCGATTTTGGATGCTGTCATTTTCATCACACGGGACACAAAATTACCCAACACGCCATTAAGATCTTTGTTAACCGTACCGGCAAACAAATCGAACGTAAAGCTGGAATCTGAGGCTTCCGGCGCATTTGCCATCAACCAATAGCGCCAATAATCAGCCGAAAATTCTTTAATGGCATCTTCGGCAAACACACCTCTGTTTTCGGATTTTGAGAATTTACCACCTTCAAAAGTCAGATAACTCATACCTTTCAAATAATCAACCTTCGTCCAATTTTCACCGGTTCCAAGCAAAGTTGCCGGAAAAGAAATTGAGTGGAAAGGAACATTATCCTTACCCATAAATTGAACATAATGAACATCTTTGGCATCGAGCCACCAATCTTTCCAATTTCGGCTTTGCGGATTTTCATCAGCCCATTGTTTGGTAATACCGATATAGCCGATTGGCGCATCAAACCAAACATAGAAGACTTTATCTTCAAAGCCTGGTTTATTAACCGGGAAACCCCATTTCAAATCACGCGTAATGCATCTTGGTTTCAAACCTTCTTTAAGCCATTTTTGAGCAATGGAATAAGCCACATCCGGCCAGAACGGTTCTTTGCTCTTAACCCACTCTGCTAATTTTTCTTCCAACAAAGGAAGTTTTAAGAACAAATGCTTAGTTTCTCTAACTTCCAAATTGGTCGAACCGGAAATTGTGCTTCTCGGATTAATCAATTCTGTTGGTTCCAAAACCTTAGTGCAATTTTCGCATTGATCACCGCGAGCTTTTTCATAACCGCAATGAGGACAAGTACCGGTCACATATCTATCCGGCAAGAAACGATTATCATCTATTGAAAAAATTTGTTTAATGCTTTGTTCTTCAATAAAACCGTTTTTATCCAGTTGTTCAAAGATATGATAAGTCATCTCTTTGTTTTGGTCGCTACTTGTTCTGCCAAAATAATCAAAAGACAAATTAAATGCTTTATAGGCTTCTTTATGGCGATTATGATATTTAAGGCAATACTCACCAACATCCATACCCTCTTTAGCCGCACCGACTTCAGAAGGTGTACCATGTTCATCAGTACCGCAAACATACAAGACTTCATGTCCCATCATTCGCATATACCGAGCATAAACATCAGACGGCAACAAACAACCGACCATATGTCCCAGATGAGGAACACCGTTAACATAAGGTAATGCAGAAGTAACTAAAATTTTTGACATGAAGTTTTTCTCCGATTTTTATTATTTTAAGCCAAAATACTGCCTAATTTTACACAGATTTTACCAATTAACAAGTAAAAAAAGCCTTTTCCACTTGTTTATAAGACGAACATTTGAAAGCAATTAGAATATTGCAGATTTTAAGATTTCTATAGCATCTTTTTTGGTCAAGCGCACCGGATCCATATTGTATAATCCACCCATTGCCAAGAAGGAATTTTCAGCCAATTTCTCAGCATCATCTGGAGATACGCCCCAATTAGACAAGGCAAGTTTTTCCAATCCGACTGCTTTGATAATTTTTTTTATTGCCAAAATAAAATCCTCAGGACTGGTTCCAGGCTCACCCATAGCTTTTGCCATATTCATATAGCGCGTTGCCACTTTATCGCGATTAAGTTCCAATAATTTTGAAAAATAAGGCACAGAAAGAGCAACCAACCCTGCCCCATGAGGAAGTTCAGGAAAAAATGCCGATAAAGCATGCTCTAATGAATGCTCAGAAATACAGCTCGACAAACTCTCAACAATTCCGCCTTGAGTGCTAGCCCAAAGAACTTGCTCTCTCGCTTGCAAATCTTCACCATTTTGCACCGCTTTAGGCAAAAAAGTTGCAATTCTCAAAATAGAATCCAGAGCAAACAAATCGCTTATGGGCTGAGCTTTCAACGATAAATAACCCTCAATTGAATGGAACAAAGCATCCATACCCTGATAAGCCGTAAACAAAGAAGGAACAGATACTGTTAACTCAGGATCGACAATTGAAAACAAAGGAAAGGTTTGATCACAACCAAAGCCAATTTTTTCATTTGTATTGGTATTGGTGATTACCGTCCAAGGATCAGTTTCCGTACCGGTACCTGCTGTCGTGGGAATTGCAATAATCGGCAAAACTTTGTTTTTAATCTCAGCTTTTCCTTTAATATAATCCCAATAAGTATGTTCACCGTTGTTCACCATTATGGCTGTTGCCTTTGCCGAGTCAATCGCACTACCCCCACCTAAACCAATGATAAAATCACATTTTTCTTTTCTGGCTAAAGCGGCGGCTTCCAAAACATGCTGCTCAATAGGATTGGGTAAAATTTTGCCAAACACGACGGAGTCAATGCCGTTAACACTCAACAATTCTTGCACGCGGTTCAAATATCCAAGCCTCCGCATTGAATTTCCGCAAGTAATCAAGATAAGAGCTTTTTTTCCTGGCATATCAAGATTGGCCAATTCCTCCAAACGCCCCTTACCAAAAATCACTTTTGTCGGCATATAACAATTAAATTGCATAACTCTACCCTCTATTATTTGAACCTAAACAAGATATGAACTATCAATCAAGTTTCAACATAGAAATTAAACTTTATTTTTTCTTTAATAAAAAATCAGGCAATTTTTCTAACTTTGAAGCACCTGCTGCATGAATATGACCACCACCGCCGAATTCTGCTGCAATTTTAGAAACATCTATATCATCTTTATCGCTGTAGAACGATAAATTCCAACGATTATTCTTATTCATAAAGAAATTCACCATAAAATCATAATCTTGAATATTTTCCACAGAATCAAAGAATTCAGAATATCCTTGAGGCATATTTGCACAAATGCATTTCAAACCTTTATATTCACTCTCAAAAGCCATACTTCTGACTAAGCGATAATTTCTTACTCTAATCCAAGACAAGATTGCGCGACCTTTTTCGACAGTATCTGCAACAGATAAGCGACCGTCAAACAATTTATCCCAAATTTCATCGGTTGGTTTATTAACACCATTTGATTGAAAAGCATACTCAAACGGACGAACTCTGTCATCTTTCAAATCAAACACATCATTTTTACCTAATAAGATAACCCCTTCAGGAACTTCCTTTTGAGGATAAAAATACTGCCAACTCAAAACGATAGCTGCTGTTCCAATTTTTCTTAAACCTTTAATTTCCTTATAACGACCGGTTGCCATTTTTTCATTATATTCATTAATAACTGAAGCATGGTGATCAATCCAAATCAAATCGATTTTTTCGTTTAGTTCAAACATAAAGTCAATCGGCAAGGAAAAATCACAGACAACCACCTTATCATGTTGCCGTATTTCTTCATAAGGAATTTCCATATCATGGTTAAGCCCTAAGAGCTCAATTCCAGGATAAACCGTGCGCACAATTGCAGCTGAGCCTTTACCATCACTATCTGCCACATGATAAATACAAAGCATCTCCAACCTCTCTAATCAATATCAATACACATATTATCATAAGCCGGAACCACATTTTCCGGTGTTAAATTCATAATTTCATTATAATCACATTCAGTTGCCATATGGTTAATAACGGCTCTTTCAGGATTAATTCGCTTAATAACTTCCAAAACCGTTTCCAAGCTAGCGTGAGCCGGCTGACCGTAAGGAGTAGTTAAAGGAAGAACTAAGAGTTTTGGTCGTTTAATAATTCGCTCATACCCACTTTCAGCAATTACTCTAAAATCGGCAATATAAACTATTTCCCCATCATTAAATACATATCCCAAGCATTCCGGACAATGTTCTAAGAGCTTAATCGGCATAATTTTCAATCCCTTAATTTCAAAGGGATGATTTGCCTTAATCACATTCGGAACAAGACTAGGCAAACGCACAACATCATTTACCTTGTTAGGTTTTGCCAACAAATACGAAAAATTATGCTTAATATAACGGGTTGTTCTGGCCCCGGCATAAAAATTCAAATTTTGCCGAATAATACGATTAATTTCACGGATATCATCAATCCCGTGAATATGGTCGGCATGAGCATGGGTATATAAAATTCCATCCAAACAACGGATATTATTAGCTAACAGCTGTTGTCTCAAATCCGGTGAAGTATCAATAAGGAGTTTAACCCCGTCATAATCCAAATATGCCGATGAACGAGAACGTACATTTTTGGGATTACAAGGATCACACACCCCCCAACCACGCCCTAACGACGGCACTCCCGGCGCAGCTCCGCTACCCAAAATCACCAATTGTTTCATCTGAAATCATATCTCCCTTTATCACTGGCCTTACGAAACAGATTATAAAAGTTATCTGATGTAATTTGTGCCAATTTATCAAAAGGAATATCTCTGATTTGTGCTAATTTTTCAGCAGTATGCAACACAAAAGACGGCTCATTTCTACGCCCTCTTTTAGGAACAGGCGCCAAGAAAGGAGAATCCGTTTCCACCAAAATTCGATCCTCAGGCAATTTTGCAAAAATATCTCGCAAATCCGAACTTTTGTTAAAAGTAATAATACCCGAAGCCGAAAGATAAAAACCAATTGATAACCCGAAATCTGCCAATTTTTGAGAACCGGTAAAACAGTGAAATTCTCCAGTGAATTGCTTTTGTTTATAAACCTCACCCAACAGATTCATAGTATCATCTTCCGCTTCTCTGGTATGAATAATCAAAGGCAAACCGGTTTCTTGCGCGGCTTTAATATGTTCCTTAAACACTTTGATTTGAACATCTCTCGGACAATTATCATAATAATAGTCCAAGCCACATTCACCAATTGCCACCACTTTTTTATGATTTGTCTTGGCAATTAAATCCTCGGCCGTAATATTTTCATATTCGCTTGCATTATCCGGATGGACGCCGACGGCGGTATAAATAAACGGATATTTTTCAGACAAAGCCAATTGATTATCTAGCTCATTAACATTATTTCCGGCATTCAGCATAGCTGTCACACCGTTTTCTTTGGCTCTGAGTAAAATATCCTCAAAATCATCTTCAAAATCATTAAAATCCAAATGACAATGACTGTCGACTAACATAGCTCTCCTTTTTTATATCACTTTCACCAAATGGGTAATAACATTAATCAAAGCTTGTTTTTTATCCAAATTCAAGCGTTCAGTTTCATTAAACACCTTGATTACGTTATCCCAAGCACCTGCAACTTCGTCAGGACGTTCGCAGGTTTTCACATTTTCGGCAATAAACTTCAAAATAAGTTCCTGCACCAAATAATAATTTGCTTCATCACCGATAGCTCCATCACAAAACTTGAGCAAATCACTGATACTGAATTTATTTTTCGCATAAACGATTTTACACAACTCATCATATTTGGTCAATGCCTCATTATCAGCATAAACCATCGCCTTGCCGATACTCCCTGACGCAATTTTTACCAAACTCTGAATCGCTTTTTCGCTCAAGGAAGGACGATAGCGCCTCAACAAACTTGCCACATTATTATCATTCAGGGGCTGCATTTCCAACTTTGCACAACGAGATTTTATTGTCGGCAACAATCTGTCCGGATTATGGCTAATAAGCATCATAACGGTTTTATAAGGAGGCTCCTCCAAAATTTTCAAAACAGCATTTGCGCTGGCCGGATTCATATCATCAATACTGTCAATAATCACAATCCGCCAATTATTATCTGCCGAACGCTTCGTCAAAAACTCATTAATCGTGCGTACATCATCAACCCTGATAAAGGCCGATTTTTTAAGATTTCGCATCTCTTCATCTGAGAGTTGCTCGCCTTCCTTAATAGCTTTTAAGATTTTTCGTTTATCCGTATCGGTATAATCTCTTTCTATAATTTTCAAATCAGGGTGAGCGTTGTTAAAAATGAGCTTATAGACCGGATTATTTTCACTGACTTCCAAAGAGGTATATTGAGCACGTTTTTCCCAATCTGCCGCCAATAAAAATCTGGCGAACCGATAAGCAAGCGTAGCTTTACCGATACCCTCAACCCCGCTGAGCAACCAAGAATTATGTAAAGAATTATTTTTCCATGCATTCAGCAAAATTTGTTCGGCTTTATCTTGCCCAAGCAAATAAGTATTATCTTTTGGATTAATATTTACTTTTTCATCATCTTGCATCAGATTTTAAACCTCTCGGCAATAACTCTGATAACCTCATGATGCAAATCTTCGATAGACTTATTAGCATTCAAGACCACAAATCTTTTCTCATCTTGCGCAGCCAATTCCAAATATCCTTCACGCAAACGATTATGGAATTCCAGTCCTCTATCTTCAAATCTGGTTTCCTTGACCTCCATTCCGAGAGCTTTTTTATAAGAACGCTCCAAGCCTATTTTTGGGTCCAAATCAAACAAAATGGTTAAATCGGGCTTAAAATCTCCGACTGTAACATCATAAAGCATGTTAAGGCTTTCCAAAGAAACCTTTTTCTCATAACCGTAATATTGGTAAGCCACGGTTGAATCGGCAAATCTATCGCTTAACACCCAAACTCCGTCATTAAGAGCCGGCCAAACTTTATTAGTCAGATGAATACGTCTATCGGCATAATAGAGCAAACACTCTGCCACAGCATCAAATTTATCTTTATCTCCCGTAACTAAAAGGCGACGCAATTCCTGTCCGATTTCAGTTCCGCCCGGCTCTTTGGTGAGGATATTATTTATCTTGCGTTGGTGTAAAAAATCCCCCAACAATTTAAGTTGGGTAGATTTTCCGGAACCTTCTCCCCCCTCAAAGGTAATAAACTTGCCTTTTGGACGCGGCACAGGCGGAAAAGGAAATTCCAATTGTGGAATATCCTCACCTTCTATTCCGTCCTTTGTAACAACCTTTCCTTTAAGGGAAGACATATTAGTTTTCTCCTAGAATCAAATACTTAAGATTTTCGCTAATTTTACCAAAGAGACCGAGTTTTGCAACATCTCTGTCAGCAAGTAATGGAACTTCCAAAGTAGGCAATCCGGGAATTTCAATTCTGACAACGCCTAGCTTATCTCCTTTTTTAATCGGAGCTTTCACTGGCTTATCATAAACAGCAGTCATTTTTACATTAGCCGCTTTATTCTTCTTCAATGTCAATTTAAGACGTTCGGCAACGACTAAGCCGACTTCTTTTTGTTCGCCGAACCAAACCGGAATATCAGCCACTTTTTGACCTTGAGCCAAAACATCATAATTATCAAATTCTCTAAAGCCATAATTCATAATTTTTCCGGATTCTTCAGAGCGTTCTTTGTTGCTTTTTGTACCGGTCATAACTTCAATCAAGCGTCTATCACCACGTTTAACCGACGCTGTCAAGCTAAATCCGGCTTCTTCGGTATGTCCGGTTTTCAAGCCATCAGCACCCGGCATCGAATAAAGCAACGGGTTTCTGTTTCCTTGGGTAATGTTGTTATGTGTAAAAGTTTTTTGAGAAAACAGATAATAGTATCCCGGAAACTCTTTAATAATATGGCGAGCCAAAAGTGCCAAATCTTCAACTGACATTCTGTGATTTGGGTCAGGTAAACCTGTAGCATTGGCAAAAGAACTGTTTTTCAACCCGATTTTACGAGCCATTTTATTCATCTCAACCGCAAAATCTTCTTCACTTCCGGCCAAATTTTCAGCCGCTACAATACAAGCATCATTACCTGACTGAATAATGATACCTTTAATCAAATCTTCAACTCTTACACTCTCACCAATATTCAAAAACATGGTTGAACCGCCGCTGGCTGCACCACCCTTACGCCAAGCATTTTCACTCACGGTAAAAGTATCATCCAAAGACAAAGACCCATCTTTCAACTTTGAAAAAATAATATAGACGGTCATCAACTTACTCATTGATGCCGGCGGCACCATTTTTTGATGGTCTTTGGCAAATAAGATTTGTCCGGTATCATAATCCATCAAGACCACATTACGAGCCGTTGTTTCCAAAGCATATGCCTGCCCGATTGAAGACATTAAAATTCCGGCAAACACGCTGCAAGCTAATTTATTTTTCAAAGTCATTTTACGTCAATCCTTTATTTAATATTTAATCACGGACAACACTAGCGTTTTGAATTCCATAATTTTTCACTTTAGCCAAAGTCACTTCAGCTTCTTCCGCATAGCTGTATGGGCCAAGTCTAACCCTATAAAAACGTTTACCGTTCACATCAGCTTCAGCAACCTTAACATTACCGAATTGGGTTAATTTTTTACTCAAGTTACTGGCGCTATCAGCTTTTGAGAAAGCCCCGGCTTGAACAAAATACTGTTTTCCTCCAGCTTTTGAATTATACTCGATTTTTGGTTCAGTAGCCTTAAAGACTTCAATTTGCTTTTTAGGAACGCTGATTCTTTGCGCATAAACAGGCGTTGTCTTTGGAGTTTCATATCTGGTAGGCATCGGCTCATTTAACAAAGCGGCTTTGAGCTCTTTGCTTTCATCTTCGAGCAAATCGACACGTACTTTAGCGGTTCCTTGAGCCTGAAAGCCCAAAAGTTGTGCACCTCTTTTTGAAATATCAATAATTCTGTTTTTAGCATATGGTCCACGGTCATTAACTCTCAAAACCAAAGACCGACCATTTTCCAAATTTGTAACACGTACGATTGACGGCAAAGGCAAAGTTCTATGAGCGGCGGTTAAAGTATTCATATCATATTTTTCACCATTGGCCGTCTTTTTATTATGAAAATCACTACCATACCAAGAAGCAATACCAACTTCCGAATAGCTATAATCTTCTTTAGGATAATACCATTGTCCTCCGATTTTATAAGGAGAGCCCACTTTATAACTTCCGCCCTGCCCCTTAATTGCAGCCGCCTGAGAATAAGGCGAATCAGACAAATCAACCTTATTACTTGCACATCCCGATAAAGCCATCGCAAACAGGCAAAACAAAACATTTACTTTATTAAGTCTCATTGATAGTTCCCAAAATTTTTGAATTTGTTACAATCTAAACGCTTTTTTTGCCTTCGTAAAGAGCTTATTTCCGGCTGTGTAATTTTTGCGGTTGCACCGGCACGGCAAAACCGATATTAGGATTATACTTATTAATTTTATTCAAGAGTTGATAATCCGGATATCCGTCGGCCGGCATTTTGGCTTTCATTTGCATTTTTTGAATGGCAATTCTGGTTTTTGAGCCGAGCTGTCCATCTTCTGATAACTTTCCAAACCCGAGTTTATTAAGAAAAGCCTGAATTTTTAACACATCATCTGACTTTAATCTTTCTGCCGGCGTTTTATCGATTGCCTTCCATTTATTTTGATTTTTTATATAGTCAGCCAAGATTCCGATTGCCAAAGCATAATTTTCGGACTTATTCCATTTCATAATCACATCAAAATTCTGTCCGACTAAAAATGCTTTTCCTTTTTTGCCTTCAGGAACAATCACAGCCCATAAACTCTCGCCGTTTTTGGGAAATTCAGCTCCGTTTAGAGATTTAACACCCATTTTTTTCCAAAAATCAGCTGTTTTTCTAATCTGTCTGCCACTCATTGCATAATCAAAATTCCACGGCAGAGAGACTTCCATTCCCCAAGGCTCGCCTTTTTTCCATCCGGCTTGCTGTAAATAATTGGCAGCCGAGGCCACAGCATCTTCAAACGAGTGCCAAATATCAATTTTTCCATCGCCGTTATAATCAATCGCATAAGCATTAAAAGTTGACGGCATAAACTGAAAATGCCCCATAGCGCCGGCCCAAGAACCTTCCATTTTGGTATAATCAATATCCCATGTATCAATAATTTTTAAGGCTTGATAAAGTTCTTCTCTAAAAAATTTCGGGCGTCTTGTATCATAGCTAAGGGTCGTTAAAGCATCAATCACCTGATAATTTCCGAATATCTGCCCAAAATTGGTTTCCATCCCCCAAAAAGCCACCAAATAATTAAAAGGAACTCCATACTTTCCCTCTAAATCTTGAAACAAAGGCAAGAGCTCAAGATACTTTTGTTGTGCTGTTTCAACCTTTTTCTTATTAACCACCCGATTCACATAATCACTAAACGTCAGCACAAATTCGGTCTGATTGCGGTCAATCTTTACTACTTCAGGCTTTGGATGATAATAAGATTGTTCATAAACTTCTTCAATGGTATCTTCTGAAATTCCGCGCTCAATCATTTCGGCTTTAAGGTTATCGAGCCACTGCAAATATTCTTTTGGCGGCGTAATTTCTTCAGCCAAGACAGCATTACTTCCAAGCAACACCATGGTACTCAACAACAAATCATGTATCCGAAATTTATGCATTTTTTCACTCTCTAAAATTAATTGTCATTTATTTTACAAAAGAGCTTTTAAAAACCTCTTAATTTTGTTATCATATTGACTATATATTTTAGGATTAATTCTTACCTGAAAGATTAAAGAGATGAGTACATCAGCATTTACCAGTTACAAACCTCGCCACTTATGGCTTTATGTGATTGCAGCCGTTGCCTCATTGGGCGGTTTGCTTTCCGGATTTGATACCGGCGTTATTTCCGGTGCCTTACTTTTTATTAATGATACCTGGCCGCTTTCCAGCCTTGAAAAAGGTTGGGTTGTCAGCTCAGCCCTTGTCGGTGCTGTCTTAGGTGCCGCCGCCAACGGTGTTTTGGCTGACGTTTATGGTCGCAAAAAGGTCATCATCGCCACCGCAATCATTTTTGCCATTGGTTCGATTCTTTGCGGCTTTGCCACATCGGTTAATTGGTTAATTGCCGGCCGTATGATTTTAGGTTTGGCAATTGGTATGGTTAACTTTGTGGTTCCGCTTTATTTATCGGAAATTTCCCCGCAAAAAGTCAGAGGCATGTTGGTTTCGCTCTACCAATTAGCCATCACGGCGGGAATTTTGTTCTCTTATCTGATAAACCGCGTTTTTGCCTTAAGTGAATACAATTGGCGTTGGATGTTAGGCTCTGGCCTCATTCCGGCACTCATCTTGCTTATCGGCATTAGCTTCTTAGGCGATACCCCACGTTGGCTGATTTCTAAAAAGCGTGAAAAAGAAGCAAAAGCCATCTTCCAAAAAATTGAACCCGATGGCAACGCAGACGAGCATATAGCCGAAATCAAATCAACAATAGCTAAATCTGAAAACACAAAAAAATCCTCTCAAGCTTTCCAAAGCTGGATGTTAATGCCTATTATTGTTGGTATTGGCATGATGTTTATGCAAATCTGTACCGGTATTAACACCATCATCTATTATACCGCCACTATTTTCCAAGCCGCCGGATTTACGGACACTTTGGGCGCTCTTTATGCCACCATTGGTGTCGGAGTTGTCAACTTTGCCATGACCTTTGTCGCCATTTTCTTCACCGACAAGATTGGACGCAAACCTTTGCTCTATGCCGGCTTACTAGGCGTTACTCTTAGCTTGTTTGTCTTAGGCGGTTCTTTCTACCTCACAGACATTTTAGGCGACAAATTAAAATGGGTAGCTGTTGGCAGTGTTGTCTTTTACATTGCTTGCTTTGCCTTCTCTTTAGGACCGATTGGTTGGATTATCGTTTCCGAAATTATGCCCTTAAAAATAAGAGGCTTGGCAATGAGCATCTGCACCATGGCCAACTTCGGCTTCAACTTTTTGGTAGCCCTCACCTTCCCTGTTTTACTAGAACATATCGGTGAGGCCTATACCTTCTGGATTTTCGGTTTTGTCGGAATTTTCAGTCTTTGGTTCACATTTTTCTATATTCCCGAAACCAAAGGACGCTCACTCGAGCAAATTGAAAAAAATTGGGCCAGCAGACAAAGCCCCAGAAATTTCTAAAACAAAAAAACAAGCGTTTCCCAAAGAAACGCTTGTTTTTTACTACCTATTTGGCAAAAAATTGATTTTCTTTTCGATTTTTGAGTTTCTCACTAAAGCCTTTGGCAAAATCGAGATACGCCGTAACATTCATATTTTTAGCCCCGACCGGACAAATTCTGATACATCTGAAACAAGAAAAACAAGCATCACTCACAGTTTTACAATCCATATCAATAGCCTGCACCGGACATTTTCGTACACATAAGCCACATTTCACACAAGTATCACTGGTTAATGGATGAAATTGTCCCGCTCTGATATTTTCTTCTTCGGGAACTTTCCCTGGAATATCACTTATCTCTAGAGCCTGTGATGTTTTTTGCACTTTCAAAGCAAAATTTCTAACTTGTTTCAAATCATCTTCATCAGGCCTATTTACTTGAATTGAACCATAGGTATGTCGTCCTACCACAGCAGCTGCCCCTTTTATAACAAATCCTTGCTTCTGGGCTAAAGAAGCCAACTCGGCCAAAGCATCATCAAAGGCTCTGTTTCCAAACGATACACTAATAATACAAGGTGTATTGTTTCCCTTAAACTTCTTCATTCGCTCAACAAAAATATGCGGCAATCGCCCATAATAAACCGGCGCCCCAAAAATCACAAAATCATCACGCCCACACAAAACTTCCACATCAGATATATTTTCCGTAATATCATAAGCCTGAATATCCCCACCGAAAGCATGAGCCATAGCCATCACAATCTTTTGAGTATTTCCGGTTGGCGAAAAAAACACAGTTCCAAGCATAGCTTACCTCCCAAATTTAATATCTTTACCATAGAACCAATTTCATAAAATATATTTAATCAACATACCGAAATAACCATTGCTTATCAAAAAAATACCTTATAAGATAACACTCGTAAGATATAAATCTTGCATTTGTTCAACTTTTTAGGAGTCTCTAATATGAAAAATATCAAATTAATGACTTTAGCTGCTGCCGCAATGTTAAGTTTATCTGCTTGCGCCTCCACCCACCAAGGTGTTGCCAGTGCTCCGTTAGTCGGACCGTTAAAAAGCGATAAAATTGCCAACATCAAAGCTGGTGAAAAAGTAACCGCCGAGTCCAGTGCTAAAGTAATTTTAGGTTTCATTACATTAAGCGACGACAACAAATATGCTGATGGTGTTAACTATGCCGGTGAAAGCAAAATTCCGGGCATGAGCATGTTCGATTCTACATCAAAAGTTAAATCAGCAGCTGCATACAAAGCTGTTCAACAATCCGACGCTGACGTATTATTGGCTCCTGTATATGAAACCGAAGTCAATGACTATTTCCTCTGGAAAGATGTCAAAGCCACAGTTAAAGCTTACTCTGGCAAAATTGTTGGTTTCAAAAACAAATAATTTCATATAAAAAAATACCTCTGTTGCAAAACAGAGGTATTTTTTTATGCTTTTCTTACCAATTTTGTTTTGAAAGATAGAGCTTGAACTCCGGCTGAGAAAGCTGTTCTTTCAGTACAAAATTAGGCATTTCATCCCAAGATTGGCAAAGTTTCAAATCATCATTGTATTCAATCATCAACAATCGATCCACGAGCCTATAAGAAAACACCGATTTACGTGAGCGTAGATATCTATCTAAACATGTTTGATCATATCTGTATATTTGCGAAAAATCACCCAGCCAACAAAACAAATAGGCAGTTATTTGCTCATCGACATTTTCCAATACAATTGATTTAATGATTTTATCTTTGACATGATTTGGTAAAAAAAGAGCAGTTTCTGAATAATTTAACAGATTCGGCCAAGAAATAACCTCCCAGAATTTTGTTCCAAACTTTTCAACCAAATGCATCAAATCCACAAACAACGAACACCTGCGTTGATATAAATCATCATTCCACTTGCCTAAAGTCTTGATTTTATCAAACAAAGCACCGACATAAGCCCGTAAGAGAACATCCTTAAAGGAAAAAATTTCCGCCTCAACATTTTCTTTTTTAGGATAAGAGAGAAGCCACTGCAAAAATTTTTCTTCAAAGAGCAGACTGTGTTGTTTTTCATTTTTTATAATTTTCTTAAGGCCATCAGGATAATTTTCATCTGTCCGCTCACAAAGCAAGACACCATCCAGATAGATTTTTACGACATACCCTCCTATAACATAGAGCTCAATCTCGGACTTACTACAACCGAAAAAAGTTTTTTTGAGCATTAAGGCTATATTTTTATCACACCCCTTAATTTCGATAGAATTCTGAAATAAAAAACCACCTTTGCTTAAGACCACTTTTTGATAGCCATACTTACTTTTAACGCGTAATACTTTAGCTTTATAAATAATAGTTTCCATAAATAAAAAATTTAAGTGATACAATAATAAAATATTGCCTCACATCTTATAAAAAAATAGAATTTAAAACAAGAATTTTTTGACATAAAAGCTCTGCCCCGTGAAGGCGAGCTTGCGAAGCCTGAATGGTATCTCCGCCACAAAAAAAAGAACCCGACTTTCATCGGGCTCAATATGAATTGGCGGAGAGAGACGCTAAGTAAAATTGCCCTTAAACGGCAATTTTATCTGCAAGTCCAATGATATCTCAGGTTTATTCAATCGCGACAGCGATGCAAATAAACCCTAGATGAATTGAAAGCTCTGCCCCATGAAGGCGAGCTTGCGATGCCTGAATGGTATCTCCGCCACAATACAAAAAAAAGCACCCTAAAAACTGGGTGTTTTTTAATGGCGGAGAGGCAGAGATAATTTGCCAACGCCATTATAACACATTGTAAAACCCAAATATTTTTATTTTTCATTTTTTAAATATGCTATTTTGTAGCACGATTCTGTAATACCCTAGAGTCTAAAAAAATTCAATATAAAAATTCCACAATTACAAAATTTAATTGAAAATAAATAAATAAAATTAGATGAATTTTATTTTTGCGTTGGTCTCACGTATATGATATTATTCAAATACATACCAATTACAAAAGTTATATTTTGTATCACGAAAACGGGGAAACAGGCCTTTTGACAGGCACCCTCACGCAGGGAACGAACTGAAAACCTATGACGACTAATCCATTGGTATTAGCACCGCAAAATAACCCCTCCGAAGGCGGCTGGCGGAATATAAATAGGGCACGGCTGATGATGTCAGTTAGAAGTCGGGGCAATATCTGTGCTCATTGATAACCCCAGCATTTAAAATTTGGTTCTTGTTCGGATTTTAAATGTGCCAACCGGAAAAGCAGGTGGAAGGTTCGCATTGGCGGTGTGCGGATTTTAAGGAAACATACTTAATATAACCAAAACAAGAAAGCAAACTCAACGGATATGCTATACTCTTTTTACCCTCTGTTTATGGGTAAAAAGAGCAAATCTAACGGATATACTATGAAAAATAAATTATCAAAAAAATAAATTAAGAAAAAAA
>CALXTW010000026.1 GCA_944391515.1 uncultured Alphaproteobacteria bacterium | reverse complement strand
TTTAGGGGAGGCCAGTGCTAAAGGCTTATAGCCGCATATGAAGAACCCCGCGTTTTACGCGGGGGTATCTTTTTTTTTATGAGAAAACTTCGGAACAGTTTGCTAAATAAAATCATAGTGTATATAACCTAAAAATTACTCCTTAATAAAAAGAACAAAACAAGAACAGTGTATATAAAAAATAAGCTTGACATCTTTAAGTCAAGATATTAATGTTCTTGAACAAGATGTACAACACATCAAATACCCGAAAGGTTGCGGAGCCTTCATAAGTTCTGAGTACTTAATATGGTGCATGGATATTGTGTCAATAATCGTATTTATATGGCAAAATATCTCCCGGTTATAGTAGGGAAGCTTTAAGTGTAAATTCAGAAGTTTTTTTGATCTTAAAGGCTTAAAAGAAGATTTTGTAAGTGCTTTATGACCACTCCAACAATCTTTGAAAGGTGTTTTTTTATAAGCTAATGTTGGAGAGTAAAATGAATAATCTGAGAAATTCAAAAATTTTCCTAAAGACACAATCAGTTAATCTTTGCCTAAAATTTATTTAATATCAATTTTTTATTTAATATCAATAAAGGGGAAATAGCATTGAAAACAATATTAATTACTGGGGGCACGGGGTTCTTAGGCTCCAATTTGTGTTATAGACTGATTGCGTCGGGCGAGAGGGTAATTTGTGTTGATAATAATTATACCGGACGCATGGCAAATATTTCAGATTTATTATCTAATCCAAATTTTCGCTTTATAGAACATGATATTTGCGAACCATTGAATGTTGATGATGAAAAAATAGACCAGATATACAATATGGCTTGTCCAGCCTCGCCACCTGCTTATCAAGGAAGCTATGCTATTAAAACAACCAAGACCTGCGTCTTTGGTGCAATCAATATGCTAGAGTTGGCCAAAAAACATAAAGCTAGAATCTTACAAACCTCAACGTCTGAAGTATATGGCGAACCTCTGGTTCATCCCCAAGTGGAAACTTATCGTGGAAATGTCAACCCTAATGGTATCAGAGCATGCTATGATGAAGGTAAACGTTGCGCCGAAAGTTTGTTTTTTGATTATCATCGCCACGAAGGGGTTGATATCAAAGTAATTCGTATTTTCAATACCTATGGTCCCAAAATGGACCCGAATGATGGCCGAGTAGTCTCTAACTTTATCTGTCAAGCTTTGTCGGGACAAGATATTACAATTTATGGCGATGGCTCACAAACTCGCTCATTCTGTTATGTTGATGATCTGATTGAGGTAATGATAAGAATGATGAATTCTCCTGCAGATTTTACAGGCCCTGTAAATACTGGCAATCCCGGAGAATTTACAGTCAAAGAATTGGCAGAAAAGATTGTGGCAAAAATCGGCGGTTCATCCAAGATAGTCTATAAACCTTTACCCAAAGATGACCCGACACAAAGAAGGCCGGATATTACACTAGCCAAGACAAAGTTAGGTTGGGAGCCAAAAGTCAAGCTTGATGAGGGCTTAGATAAGACCATAGAATATTTCAAAACTCAGATTAATTTATTTAAGAAAGCGGAGTAATTAAAATGAAAGTAGGAATTATCGGGACCGGGTATGTTGGCTTGCCGACAGGTGTTGGTTTGGCCGAATTAGGAAATCAAGTAACCTGTATTGACCGTGAGCCAAGCAAAATAGAAGCTTTGCAAGCCGGAAAAATTACTCTGTATGAAGATGGCTTGGAAGAACTGTTTCACAAAAATGTCAAAGCCGGTCGCATTAAATTTACAACCTCTATGAAGGAAGGAGTATCGGGCGCAGATTTGGTAATCATTGCGGTAGGTACACCGCCGCATCCGGTCACCAAAGAAGCCGATATGAAATATATCCACGCCGCCGCCACGGAATTGGCAGAATATTTAACCGGCTATACGGTCGTTGCAACCAAGTCAACAGTCCCGGTCGGCACGGGCGATGATGTCGAGGCTCTGATTTCAAAGAAAAATCCTTTTGCTGATTTTGATGTTGTGTCTTTGCCTGAATTTTTGCGTGAAGGCTTTGCCGTATATGACTTTTTTCATCCAGACCGCATAGTCGTTGGTGCAAATACCGAAAAAGCTAAAAATGTGATTAAAGAGCTGTATAAACCGTTTGAAGGTAAGACCAACATGTTGTTTGTCAAACGTCGTTCAGCCGAAACGATTAAATATGCTTCAAATGCCTTCTTGGCAATTAAGATTCATTATATTAACGAAATGGCCAATTTTTGTGAAAAGACGGGAGCCAAGATAGAGGAAGTCGCCAAAGGCATGGGTTTAGACACGCGTATAGGTAATCGCTTCTTAAATCCTGGACCCGGCTATGGCGGTAGTTGTTTTCCTAAAGATACCATGGCAATGTCTTACATGGCGCGTCAAAACGGAGTTGAAATGACCTTAATCAATGCGGCTATACAAGGAAATTTGCAACGCAAAAAACAAATGGCGCAAAGAATTTTAGAAGCCGTAAAAGATATTGAAAATCCCAAAATTGCGGTTTTAGGCTTAGCCTTTAAGGATGGAACGGATGATTGCCGAGAAAGTCCGTCAATGGATATAGTAGGGGAGTTAATTACCCAAGGTGCAAATATTACGGCCTACGATCCCAAGGCAATGGGTACGGCTTGTCAATTAGTAGGCAACAAAATCCAGTATGCCGATGATATGTACCAGGCAATCAAAAATGCTGACGTTTTGGCAATTTTGACAGAATGGGCAGAGTTCAAAAACTTGGATTTAGAGCAAGCTGCACATCTGATGCGCCATAAAAAAATAGTTGATTGCCGCAATCTTCTCGCCCCTGAAAAAGCTAAAATTTTAGGCTTTGAATATCACGGAATAGGAAGATAGAACATGCCAACACCTCAAATACAATATAAGAAACTATATGCTATTGAATTTTTAAGAATATTTTTTCTTGTGTTTATTATTTTGGGTCATATCTTTGCCATAACCAACAATCACTCTGGACAAGAAAATTTAGAAAATGCGACGTTCAAATTATTTCACACCTCCAGTATGAACACGGGATTTGGAGTAGAATTTTTCTTAGTCATAGGTGGTTTCTTTTTATATCAAAGAATGCAAAAAAAAGTAAATCCTTTTGCCTTAATAAAAAAAATATACACGCGTTTGTTTCCTGCATTGGCTACTATATACATTGGTATTTGCCTTTTTGCTTACGGAAGCTTTACCAATGTAACACAAATATTAACCCTAACAACAGGACTTAGAATTCCAGGAGAAGCGACAGGATGGGGGGATTGGTATGTAGGCGTTTATTTTTGGGTGTCGGCATTTTACATAGGAATTTTTTTATTATATCCCAAGCAGGGAATATTTTGGACCCTCGTGTTAATTTATTTAAGTGTAAGTTTGGGCTATAATACGCCAGATCCTGGTTTTCAGAAAACCTATTATGGATTTTTAGGAAGAGACACTATTAGAGGGATATACAGCATTGGAATTGGAATAATAGTCGCCTATATAATGCCTTATTTAAAATTTAAACCTAATAGAATAGAAAGAATAATATTAACTTTAGCAGAATTCGGAATTATACTAAATGTTTTTAATTATATTGTCCGTTCATCACATAGTCAGCTTTCATTTTTTCAAATAGAAATATTATTTGGAATTCTATTAATCTCAATTAATTATTCATGGGGTTTCCTTTCGAGTTATTTAAATAGCTGCCGAAAAATAGAATATATCTCAAGATATTCATATCAAATATTTATAGGGCAAATTTTTGCGATAATGTTAGTAAGAGTACATCACAATTATGGTCTGACTGATTATAATTGTGCATTGTTGGTATACACAATTTCAATATTGGTTGGAATAGGAGAATATCATCTAATAGAAAATTGGCTCCTTCCTAAATTAAAACAAAAATTTATAAAGGAATAAAAACATGATATTAGTAATGGGCGGAGCCGGCTATATCGGCTCACATACAGTCAAACACTTACTTGATAATGGTTATCAAGTAGTTGTTGCTGATAATTTAGTTTATGGACATGTGGAGGCTGTTGATAAACGTGCAACTTTTGAACATGCGGATTTGCTTGATACTTATTCTTTACAGCAACTGTTTAACAAGCACAAAATTGACGCAGTTATCCATTTTGCCGCATTTGCTTATGTCGGGGAAAGTGTCGGGGAACCTCAAAAATACTATTATAACAATGTCGTTGGCACGATAAATTTGCTGAATACCATGTTTCAACATGGGGTGAAAGATATTGTCTTCTCCAGCACTTGTGCAACCTATGGAGAGCCGCAATATACACCAATAGATGAGCAACACCCTCAAAACCCAATTAACCCTTATGGCCGCACCAAACTGATGATTGAACAAATCTTCTCTGATTATGAGCGAGCTTATGGTTTGCGCCATATTGCGCTTAGGTATTTTAATGCGGCAGGTTGCTCTTCTGAAGGTAATATTGGCGAAAGCCACACACCTGAAACCCATTTAATTCCTTTGGTCTTAAAAGCCATTAGTGGCGAAAGAAAATCAATTAGTGTCTTTGGAACGGATTATGATACTCCGGATGGAACTTGTATCCGCGACTATATCCATGTTGAGGATTTGGCCTTAGCTCATCGTTTGGCGCTTGAAAAACTGAAAGACTATAGCGGATGCATTAACCTTGGAACAGGAATAGGAACTAGTGTTAAAGAAATTATAGTTGCTGCAGAAGAAGTTAGTGGCAAAAAATGCCCGGTAGAATATGGGAAACGCCGCGCCGGAGACCCAGCCCGTCTCTTTGCCGATAATAGCAAGGCAAAAGAGATATTAGGTTGGCAACCAAAATATACCAATATCAAAGACATTATCCAAACCGCATGGAATTGGGAAATCAATCGGAGATTTTAAGATATGAGAAAAGTGAAAAACTTGATTGTGGGTTGTGGCTTGTCCGGCATTGTTTTGGCGGAGAGATTGGCTTCGCAACGCGGGGAAGAAGTTTTAATTATAGATAGACGCAATCATATCGGCGGAAATATCTATGATTATAAAGATAAAGAAACAGGCATAACTGTTCACCAATATGGCCCTCACGCTTTTCATACCAATGATAAAAAAGTATGGGATTATTTGAACCAATTTACAAAGTTTTATCCCATGAATTTAAAGGTTTCAGCTTATATCGATGGACAAACAGTTCCTGTTCCATTTAATTTTAATTCGATTGAGAAACTTTTTCCTCATTTTATAGCAGAAAAATTAGAGAAGAAATTGGTTGAACGTTTTGGTTATGATGTAAAAGTACCAATTTTAACGCTAAAAAAAGAAAATGATGAAGATTTAAAATTCTTAGCTGATTTTGTTTATAGAAATGTTTTTGAAGGCTATACCATAAAGCAGTGGAATCTTGACCCTGATAATATTGATCCAGAGGTTATGGCAAGAGTTCCTGTGTTTATAGGCCGAGACGACAGGTATTTTCAAGACAAATACCAAGGAATACCTTGGAATGGATATACCGAAATGGTAAAGAAGATGTTGTCAAATAACTTGATAAAAGTAGAATTAGAGACAGATTTCAAAGACGTTAAAAATGAGATTGAAGCAGAACGTATCTTTTATTCAGGGTCTATTGATGAATTTTTTGACTATAGTGAAGGCACATTGCCATATAGAAGTTTGCGTTTTGATATTTTGATTAAAAATGTAGAACAAGAACAACCGACAACCACAATTAATTATCCCAATAACTATGATTGGACAAGAGTTTGTGAGCATAAACACTTTTTGAATGAAAAATCCCAACAGACAGTTCTGTCTTATGAATATCCGGAAGCTTTTGTTGAAGGCAAAAATGAAAGATATTATCCCATTAACAATTCCGAGACACAGCAATTATATAATCAATATTTGAACAAAGCGAAAGAACTAAAAAACGTGTATTTTATTGGTCGTTTGGGTGATTATAAATATTATAACATGGACCAAGCTATCGCTCGCGCCTTAGAGCTTTTTGACGGAGTGAAGTAGATGGAAAAAATACTCATATCAATCATAATGCCTTTATATAATATAGAGAAATATTTATCTCGCAGTTTAAATAGTCTGATTACGCAAACCTATAAAAATATAGAAATTGTTTGTGTAAATGATGGTTCAACCGATAATACTTTACAGATTCTAAAAGATTTTGCCCAAAAAGATTCTCGAATAAAAATAGTGAATCAGAAAAATCAAGGGATTGCCGCAGCCAGAAATGCAGGTTTAAAGATGGCGACCGGCAAATATATTATGAATTGCGATGGAGATGATTGGTATGAACCCACGATGTGTGAAGAAATGCTACATGCCATTGAAAACAACAAAGCAGATGTCGTAATATGCCAATGTTTTTTTGACTATGAAAAGGAAGATAATAAAGAGATTATTGCCAAAAAAAGACTAATTACGGAAGATTACTACAATCCACAAGAACTTCCCCAAAAGCCACATCATGTAAATGTTTTGTTTTGGAATAAGATATGGAAAAAAGAAATCTTAGATAAATATCAAATTCTTTTTCCGGAAGGGCATGAACATGATGACGATGCTTTTTGGCTTCAATATAGCTTTGTTGCAAATAAAATCTTTTATTTAAAGAAAAAATTATACCATTATTTTATCAGATCAAATTCGATTATGGATAACTATTTTAATAAACAGCCCAAAAATCGAAATGACCGTTTAGCAATATCGGAGTATGTTTTCAATTTTTTAATTAAAAATAATCTGTTAGAAAAATATGAAGACGCAATGATTGATATATATAATGTACAGCTAAATGGGTGTTATAAATTTTTTTCTCCCGAAGAAAACGAACAAAATTGTTTACAGATAAATGAGAAAATAAAAAAATATTTTAAGTCACAAAACAAGTCATTCCACTATAAAGACAATCAAATTGTTCAAGTAATAGATACTAAAAAGGGAAATACTAATTTATCTCTGGATGAAGTTTTTTCTATTATTTCAGCAAAAAATAGTACGATTATCTTTGATGATAATTTTACTCTCTATCTAGCAATACTTCGTGAATTGACGAATTATCATAACACACTACGGCATTATTATCTGTATCGGATTTTATCCTGTTTTACGTTTGGAAAAACAGCGCAACACTATAAAGAAAAGCAGAAAAAGCTAAAAAAACGTATTCGTCAAATCAAAAATTTTTTGAAAAAAGAATAAAAGAGATTCTATTGTTAAAAGGAGCAAAGTTAAAGTGAGCAAGTCATTAATAAAATTCTCAGAAAAAGACAACCATCATATACTGGAATGCTTAGGTATAAAAATATCTTTTAGAAAAAAATATTCAAAGATTAATGAAAATCATGACAAGCAAAATATACTAGATACCTCTAAGCTTAATAGAAAAAAAGCAAAAAAAGAATCTTGCAAGAATAAGAAAACAAAAATATTAATTTCATATCATAAGCGAGACAGATTATATGAAAATGATATATGTATCCCCATACATTTGGGAAGAGTTTTAGCAACGGAAACCACAAAAGATGGAACCATAAGCCAAGAAGATTATCAGTGGATGATTGATAATATGATTGGTGATGATACGGGAGATAATATTTCTCATTTGAATCGTTATTTCAATGAAATGACAGGTATCTATTGGGCCTGGAAAAATTATGACCAATTAGGAAATCCTGATTATATTGGTTTTATGCACTATCGCTCGCATTTTGTATTTAGTGATTATCCAACCTATGATGACAATCTCATGACGAGTAACGGATATACCAATGAAATAATTAGTTCCTTGATGAAAGATAACAGTTTCTTATGTGGACAATTTGGTTGGTTTGAAAAAGGCTCATATGAAGAATATAAAGATAGATCTGAAAAATATGACGGACCTAATATAATTTGGTATGATGCAATGCTAAAAATCTTGAAAAACAAATATCCGGAAAGATATGACACTATCTGTGAATGGAATAATCAAAAAATTGCAGGCCCATATAAAAATATGTTTATAACAACGAAGGAAATCTTTTTCGAATACTGCAATTGGATTTTTCCTATTCTGCTAGACCTTCATAAAGAATTTGAAAATTACACGTATAAAAATGCACATGAAAAACGTAATATTGGATGGTTAGGAGAGATGTTGACCCAATGTTATTTCTGGAACTTATCAAAAGATTATCCATGTGAAAAATTGAAGATTATTCGCACTTGTTAAACCCTCGCATAAATCTATGCCAATTAATAAAGTTTGTGCTTGTAATATTAATAAAAACAAAGAGTGAGAATAAAACAAGCAAAACGATACCCAAGGAAATAATAAAATGAGTACAATTAAAATATTAGTAGGATATCATAAACCATCCCCTTTGTTAAAAAGTGATATATTAGTACCAATCCATTTAGGACGTGCTTTAGCAACTGAAGCATCTAAAGATGGACAAATGAGTCAAGAAGAATATCAATGGATGCTTGATAATATGATTGGTGATGATACAAGCGATAATATCTCTCATTTGAATCGTTATTTGAATGAAATGGCAGGAATATATTGGGCGTGGAAAAATTATGACCAATTAGGAAATCCTGATTATATTGGTTTTATGCACTATCGAAGACTCTTAGATTTTACGAATAAAAGTGCCTCGTTGCCTATTAGTCCATTAAATTTACCATATACTTATTACATTTCAAAAAATTACATAAAAAAATATGGTTATGCAGAAAAGACACTGCTCAAATCAATTAATGGTGCTGATATATGTCACGCAAGCCTGAGTAAGCATGATGAAACAGTTCATGAATGGTTCCTAAAATTAGAAGAATGGTGTCAATTTGAAAAAGGAGTGTTTGATAATGTTTTCAACGCAATTGATAAAAATTCTTATGATGTTGAGGAATTTCTGAATAGTCATGAACATTATGAATATAATTGTTTTGTCATGAAAAAGGATATCTTTTTTAAGTATTGTGAATTTATGTTTTCGTTATTGTTACCACCCATCAAAACTCTTGATTTTAATAGCTATAGCGGACAACAAAGTAAACGTGTCCTAGGCTTTATTTCCGAGCGATTAACAGGCATGTTTGTTTTTCAACAAAGAAAGAACAAAACTTCTTTTAAGCAAATTCCTCTCATCTATATAGAAAATACTGATCTCATTTCCCCAAAGAATGATATCTCTTTAGTCTATTTAATAAAAGAATGGATAAAATTGGTTACGCATTTTTATTTGTATAAAATATTGTCCAAAATCACATTTGGGAAAAAGAGAAAAACTTATAAAAACAAAAAATCACAATTAAAATTCAAAATCAGACAAGTAAAACAATTTCTGAAAGGAAAATAAATGGCTGAGGTCTCTATCATTATACCGGTATATAATGCCGAAAAATATCTACCCAAATGTTTAGATGCGCTTGTTAAGCAAACGTTTAGAGACATTGAAATCCTGGCTATTGATGATGGCTCGACAGATAAAAGCTTCGAGATACTTAATCAATATGCGTCGCAAGATAGTCGTTTTAAAATCTTTAGTCAGCAAAACTCTGGTCCTGCAGCCGCCAGAAATAAAGGACTGGAAGCAGCAACCGGAAAATACCTTATGTTTTGTGATTCTGATGATTGGTATGAACCTAATATGTGTGAATTAATGCACAAAACCATCATCGAACAAAATGTAGATTTTGTAATTTGTAGCAGTCATATTTTAGATGAAGAGGAAAATATTCGCCAACAAGAAGATTTATCTTGTTACGAATTAAACTATTTAGGTAAAACCGAGATAAACGATGAAGTGATAAGTAAAACAAACATTTTACTTTGGAATAAAATATTTAAGATGGATTTAATCAAAAAATACGCCATAAATTTTCCTACCGGATATGAGCACGATGATGACTGTTTTTGTTGGCAATATATGACTGTTGCTAAAATGGCTTATTTTTTACCGGAAAAACTTTATAATTATCTGCGCCGTAATAATTCTATAATGGGTAAGGTGTACAACAAAACCAATAAAAAAAGTCTGTATGATATGCTATTTGCTTTAGAATATTATTATAAATTTTTGCGCCGTAATAATATGGAAAGGAGCAAATCCAAACTTTTTAATGATTTATATATTTGCCATTGGGTATCCTGTACAGGATATCTTAATGAAATAGAATATCAGCAAGCCTATAAGATTTTTAGCCAATTTATCAAGGGCTTACCTGATGAGACGTCTCAATATCTCAAATATTATTGTTTGCCACATAGAGTGCTAAAAATTGGAAAATTTGTTTTATTTTCTTGTATCTATCAAAGATTTTTTAGTTTCACCCCTAATCAGAAAGATTTTGATTTTAGATTAGTTCTATTTTCAAAAATTGTCTTATTTAACATTAGCAAGAAAAATTCTCAGCTAAGGGTAAAAATACTAGGTTTAAGGTTTCTAAAGCTAAAGCTTAAATAAAAAAATAATGGTCAATTTTTTCAAATTGACCATTTAAATTTTAAGAAGCAAAAAATTTACCGATAACAATTTCTTCTTTGCGTTTGAGCCAATCATAGGCCTTACCCAAATGGCCGATATCAAGCGCCTGATAACCAGCCTTTGCCAAATCATAAGCTAATATGGTGGCAGTTGGTCCCAACACCACAATCATCAATCTGTCTTTGGGTTGATTAAGTGCTTCTTGCAAAATGCGCTCATACTCTCTAAAGGCATGAGCCTTCGGTCCATAAATAAAGTTTACGGATTTAGCATTATCATAAATATCGTTTTGATAAACTTCGGTATCGGCCCCACGAATAATGGTGATATCACGTCCGTCCCAAATTTTTCTGATTTCGTTATAGTAGGCCTCAATCTCTTTTTCATCTTTAGGGGCGTTTTCATTATCTGGCTCAATGGCATGGGCTGTAAAACAAGCGTCAACATAAGTTTGGTCAAAATTCAAATGTTTGTAAATTTGGGAGCGATTTTTTGCCATAAAAGTCCGCCAATAAGCCCGCGATTGTGCATCAATATCTGAGAGAGAACCAAATCTATCCGGAATACCAACCAAAATTTTATCATCATTAGATTCGAGAACCTCAGTTAAGCGCTCCGCAATTTCAGGCGAATATTCTTGAAAGCCGATACTCCGCCCAAACATCAAATTAAATTCTCCGTCGCCAAAGCGCACAACGCTTGATTTTTCTTTTATAATTTTTTGAACACTTTCTTTTTGTCCCAAAACAGTTGGAAGTTTTAAGGACTGTATTTCGTCACAAATTTCATATTTCAGATTATCGAGCATAAACTCATAGTCAGCATATTTTTTAATAGCTTTGTGATGAGATTTTAAATCAAACTTTAGTAAGCGAACAATATTTTTGGCAAAGAGCGTAACACCCATGAGAAAAAATCCTAAATTGAGTTGACTATTGGCCAGAGTTTATTACAATCAAAGCGCTATTGCAACCATTTTATCCAAAGGATTAAATATGAAAATTTTGGTTCACCTTCATCTTTATTATCAAGATATGCTTGAACAAATGCTCGATTTGCTCAAATCACTCGACCAGGTGAACTATGACCTCTATGTTACCACATCACCGGATTTCAGCGAGCAAGACAAGATTGCAAATTTTCACAATCAAAGCAAAATTTTGCCAGTGCCCAATCGTGGCTATGATTTGGCGCCATTTGTATATGTGTTGCAACAAGTAAATTTAGATGAGTATGATTATATCATCAAATTGCATACCAAACGGGATTTGCCAAAGCCAGCAAACTTGCCAAATTGCAGTTTGCAAGGAGGCGAGTGGCGCAATTTGCTAACTGGATTTTTGCACTCACCCCAAGCATTCCACCAAGCATTAGAGCTGTTTGAAAAACACCCCCAATTAGGACAACTCAGTCATAGTCTGTTGATAATCTCTGCCGGCAAAGAGGATAAAGAAGCCAATCATCGGGCAGGGGAGATAATGTCGCAAATGGGGCTAAAGACGAAGCAAAAAACTTTTGTTGCCGGCACCATGTTTATCTGCCGTGCAAGATTAATGCAACCCTTAAAAAAATTACATCTTACAGCTCAAGATTTTGATGCTCCGCTCGCAAGCCACCAAGGCGGAACCTTGGCCCATGCCTTAGAGCGCGTTCTGGGCTGGATGATTTGGGCGCAAGGCTACAAAATCTCCGCTTATAACCAAGTAACTCTGTCTGGTAAGCTCAAAATCATTGGCTACCATATAATGAAGTTTGTTTATCGCAAATATACCAATTCTAAAGGCGTAACCCGAATTAAAATCTGCAAAATTCCGGTTTATAAAAGCTCCAAGAAGCTATAAAAATTGAGCAACGGCTAGCAAAAAGGCTGCAGCCAAACATCCGGCAAAAACATCATCAAGCATCACACCCCAAGCATTTTTGAGTTTGGTGTCAGCCCATTTAACCGGTCCCATTTTAACAATGTCAAATAAGCGGAATAATGCAAAACCGATGAGATAAAGATACCAATTTTCCCAAGAACCCATAAGCAAATTACCAACTAGTGCAAAACTGAGAGATTGACCCGCAACCTCATCAATCACCACCATTGAGGGATCTTTATTTTCTTGATTTTTTGTGAGTTGGTGTGTCGCCCAAACCCCGATAAAAAAGACAATCACAGCAAAAGCTAAAATTCCTGCTGTGCCATAAAAATAAGCAATTCCAGCCACAACCGGTACCGTACCCAAAGAACCGACCGTCCCCGGAGCCTTAGGAGATAGACCTAAGCCGAAATAGGTTGCTAAAATTTTTGCTAATTTTGCCATCTTCTTTACCTCTAAAAATCATAAAAGCTGACACAAATCATAATGACTGAGCAAAATTTTGCAAACGAAAAGCATCAATTATTGACAAATAAAAGTTTTTAGCGTATTAATAGACAAAATTTTCTTATTGTGTAACTCTTAAAAAATTATTGTGTATGAAACTTAAATTAGAAAATCAAATTATCTTAGCATTTGGTGGTGCCAAAGTTGCGTTCAAAAAAGTGGGTAAAGAATATCTGAAACTCACAGAAGACGTAAAAGAGAAAAATTGTCAAACCCTGAATTTCGGGGACAAAGCACTGGCTTTTTTCCACTTTAATAAGGCAAAAAATATGCTGGTTTCGCCACAAGGAGACATTCTTATCCTTAAAGATGAAACGACTGGTACTTCGTATATTTATATAATGAACGAGGCGGAAGTTTACAATTTCGCCGTCAATGTACCGACAATAAAATTTGAGTTTCATTGCGGAGGAGGCGTCCTTTGCGCCGTGTACCAAACGTATAAGGCGTTATATTACGTTGGAGTGCATCACCAGCTATTCTTGTTTGGCAACAATTTCCAAACAGTAGAAATTGCTACGGATGATAAAATCTTTGTAACCGATTCTGCACAAAAGAGCTGTACATATCTTTATGATCGGTACATGCAGCAGATGCTGATTATCGGTTAGATAAAACAATAAAAAAAGAAGGAACTCTTTTGAGCTCCTTCTTTTTTTTGTAAGTTAAAGGAAATTAAATTTTTCCTTCAAATGCATCGCGATACATTTGCTCAATTTCCTTAATCAGCGGATAACGTGGGTTAGCGCTGGTGCATTGGTCATCGAAGGCCAAAGTAGGCAGAGTTTCCATAGCTTTTTCAAATTCTTCTTTAGAAACGCCCCAATCTTTAATCGAAAGAGGAATATTAAGTTTCTTTTTCAAATCTTGAAGAGCTTTGATGAGGTTGTTTACTTTTTCTTCATCGGTTTTCCCGCCCAATCCGAGAGCATCTGCGAATTCAGCATAAGCCGCACGAGCATTCGGATATTGATATTGCGGGAAAATACCTTGTTTAACCGGAGCTTCGGCAGAGTTATATTTAATAACCTGACAAATCAACAAAGCATTGGCAATACCATGAGGAACATGGAAATAAGCACCGAGCTTGTGAGCCATTGAGTGGCAAACACCCAAGAAAGCATTTGCAAAAGCCATACCGGCGATAGTAGCCGCATTATGAACTTTTTCTCTTGCTTTCGGATTAGCAGCACCTTCCGCATAAGAAGTTGGCAAATATTGATAAATAAGTTTACCAGCTTCTTTGGATAGGGAACGAGTATAATCCGTTGCCATAACTGAAACCATAGATTCCAAAGCGTGCGTCATAACGTCAATACCCGAAGCGGCACACAAACCTTTCGGCATTGTCAAAACTAAATCAGAGTCAACAATAGCCATTTTCGGTGTGAGGGCGTAATCGGCAATAGCGTATTTAACCCCCGTGCTATCATCTGTAATAATGGAAAACGGTGTAACCTCAGAACCTGTACCTGAAGTTGTCGGAATACAAACCATCGTAGCTTTTTCACCCAAAGGCGGAAATTCGAAAATACGTTTGCGAATATCCATAAAGCGCATAGCCAAATCTTCAAACTTGAGTTCGGGATGCTCATACATCAACCACAAGATTTTAGCAGCATCCATTGGAGAACCACCACCCAAAGCAATAATGGCATCAGGTTGGAACGTGTTAACCATATTAATAGCAACATTAATTGTGCTCAAATCTGGATCTGGCTTAACATCGGAGAAAATACGATATTGAATACCTAATTCATCTAATACGTCGGTGATTTTCTTGGTATATCCTAAATCAAACAAAGGTTTATCAGTAACCAAGAAAGCTTTTTTGTGGCCTTTGAGCTCTTTTAATGCAAATTCCAAAGAGCCGGGTTTGAAATAAATTTTTTCAGGAACTTTGAACCACAACATATTTTCTTCGCGTAAAGCGACAGTCTTAATATTCATCAGATGTTTTACTCCTACGTTTTCACTGACAGAGTTACCGCCCCAAGAGCCACAACCCAGCGTCAGAGAAGGTTCAAGCCTAAAGTTATACAAGTCACCGATTGCACCTTGAGAAGACGGGCAGTTAATCAAAATACGACCCGTGTGCAATTTTTCACCAAAGGCTTTGATACGATCATTATTTGTTTGTGCTGTATAGAGGACAGAAGTATGTCCGGCACCGGCAAACAAAATCAACTTCTGAGCGATATCAGATGCTTCCTCAAAGTTTTTAGCTTTATACAGTCCCAAAACCGGAGAAAGTTTTTCAGCAGAGAAGGGTTCATCATGACCGATTTTAGATGTTTCACCAACAAGAGCTTTCGTTTCAACCGGAACTTTAACGCCGGCCATTTCAGCAATTTTATAAGCCGGTTGACCAACGATGGCTGAATTGAGCTTACCATCAATGAAAATAACATTGGAGAGCTTTTCTTTTTCTTTTGCAGAAAGGATATAAGCCCCTCTGTAAACCAATTCTTTTTTAACATCTTCATAAACATCTTTAACACAAACGATAGATTGTTCAGAAGCGCAAATCATACCATTATCGAATGTCTTACTCATCAAAATGGAGCTGACTGCCAGTTTAATATCTGCAGTTTCATCAATAACGGCAGGAGTATTACCGGCACCAACGCCCAAAGCAGGTTTACCGGAAGAGTAGGCGGATTTAACCATTCCCGGACCGCCTGTCGCCAAAATGCAGTCAATCTTCGGGTGTTTCATAAGTTCTTGCGTGCGCAAAATGGTCGGCTCATCAATCCAACCGATAATATTTTCCGGAGCACCGGCTTTAACAGCTTCTTCGAGCATCAAACGAGCTGCTTCAACGGTGCATTTTTTAGCTCTCGGGTGTGGAGAGAAAATAATACCGTTTCTGGTTTTCAAAGCAATCAAAGCTTTAAATATTGCGGTTGAAGTCGGGTTGGTTGTCGGAACAACACCGGCAATTACGCCCAAAGGTTCGGCAACTTTCAAAATACCATTAGCCTTGTCTTCTTCTAAAACACCGCAAGTTTTAGTATTTTTGAATTTGTTATAAATATATTCCGAAGCAAAGTGATTTTTTATAACCTTATCTTCCACAACGCCCATACCAGTTTCTTCGACAGCCATTTTGGCTAATGGAATACGCAAAGAGCTAAGTTTAAGAGCAACGCGACGGAAAATATGATCAACTTGTTCTTGAGAATAAGTTGCATAAATTTTCTGAGCTTCGCTTACTTTATTGACTAACTCGTCAATATATTTCTGTTCTTTCAATGTTTCATCTTCGAGAGCAGAAACGGTTTCTTTTTTTCTTAGTGCCATTTTCATCTCCACTATGATTTTTTATTCGTGAACATTCTAATTTCAAATAATTAATTATTTATTTAAAAATTACAAATATCATAAAACAAAATCTTTTGGGGTAGCATTGACTAAACAACAAAAAAATGCTACTATAAAAGAAGAAAAAATGGTGCAATCATGCAAAATTCGATATTCTTAGATTTCTATTTTCAGCCTAAAGCGGTGTGTGTCTATAGTGTCAACCGCCCGTTCCTGTTGAGGAACGGGAGCTTGAACTTATTGGATTAACAGCTTTCAGGTGGATTATGCAGAATGGTAAATTTGATATTATTAACGGAAAAACAAAACCTCTCTTTTTAAGATATTGTATCCCGAATGTATTGGGAATTTTAGCTTTGTCTTCAGCACAGCTGATTGACGCATTCTTTATTGGAAACTATGCCGGAGCTCAGGCTCTGGCCGCAATTAACATTGTTCTACCGGTCTTCTCACTCCTTATGGGATTAGGCATAATGTTGTGCACGGGCGGAAGCGTTATTTGTGCTAAGTTTATCGGTGAAAAGAATTACCAACAAGCGTCGTATATTTTCAGTAAAGTAATCTTTTGTAATATTATATTATGTCTCATCGTGACTACGATGGGTGTCCTTATGCCGCATCAAATTGTTGAGTTTTTAGGCGCAAATGAGGAATTGCGTCCTCTTTCTGCAGATTATTTGCAATATGTGGCAATATTCTTTACCTTTTTCTTAGGTTCTTACTGTTTATCGGTTTTTGCTCGAGTGGAGCAAAGACCTCTTTTGGCCTTTGGAGCAATATTATTCGGAACTTGCGTAAATATCTTTTTAGATTGGCTGTTCATATTTGAGTTTCACTTAGGCGTTATTGGAGCTGCTGTGGCAACGGGTATTTCACAAGCCACAACTTTCTTTATTATCTTTAGTCACTTTTTCTCAAAGCATTCAGGTCTGCGCCTGTATTTCAGAGGACTTGGACATTGGGGAGATTTGCTCAAAGCCTGCTATAACGGTGTCTCAGAATTGGTAGATGAATTTTCAATTGGTATCACTACATTTATCTTTAACCTGATAATGATTAAGCATTTAGGAACGATAGGTGTTGCAGCTTATACAGTCATTAATTATGCATTATTGTTTGGAACACTGATTGCTTATGGTATTGGCGATTCGATTGTGCCATTAATTAGTACCAACTATGGTGCAAAAAAATCATCTCGTATTGCCGGTTTTCTAAAACTATCGCTCATAAGTGGCGCCGGTTTGGGATTGATATTGTTTGCTAGCTTGCTTTTTGCGCCTGAAGTGGTTGTTAACTTCTTCTTAGGCGAACAAGAGTATGCCACCAAAAAATTGGCATTGGAGTTTATTGATTTGCTGAAATGGGCTTTCTTGTTTAGTTCTGTAAGTATTATCTTGTCCGCTTACTTTACGGCCATAGAACGCCCGTTGGAGTCAGCACTTGTAGCCTTATCGCGCAGTCTGGTCTTCCCGATATTGTTCTTAACGCTTATGCCCAAAATATTTGATATGGAAGGTGTCTTTATCAGTATTCCAATGGCAGAGCTTGCAACGGTTGTAATAGCCTTAACCTTGTTGAGACGAAATGAACCCAAAAGCTTAGCAACGGCATAACAATAAAAAGGTGTGATTTTAGTAATCACACCTTTTTATTTAGTGGTAGGCTTTCAGCATGGATCTTACTTGTAAGAGAGTTTTTTCCAAATCAGATTCGTGCACGCCATCGGCAATTTTTTTTACCAAATAATAATTCAAGACAGTAAGCTCATTAATATCTAAGTTTTTTGGGTCATTTTGAAGGCTGTAATAGAGCTTATCAAAATCGAGCCAAGAAACATTGTCATTATGAGCCAACGCATCATAAAAAATTTCAACAATTTGCAGACGTTTCAAAATGTCTTCAGGATATTTGTTTTGCTCTGCATTTCTTTTGAAAGGTCTTAACTCATCTTGCAAAAAGTATAAATACTCACGGGCCTCTCCGAAAGAGAGTGTGCAAGGATTAAAATCAAACTTTTGAATAATTGTTTGAATTCTGTTCATTTCACACAAAAATTAAAGTTAAACAATAATAAATAAATCGAGGGCATTTTATGCAAAAAGAGTAAAATGTCCAGAGAAATTAACAACTTTTTTATAAAACTTTGATAAGCAACATAAAAAAGAAGGAGAAGAACATGAAACTATATATATTCCGCCACGGACAAACAGACGGCAATGTCAAAAACATTGTCCAAGGGGCAGGGGTTGATATTGAATTAAATGCATTGGGGCGTTCTCAAGCCGCTCAATTAGGAGAAAAATTACAATCCGAACATCTAGATGCAATTTATTGCAGCCCAATGAAGCGAGCTAAAGAAACCGCTAAAATAGTGGCTACGGCTTGCAACATTCCTGTCATCATTATGCAAGGATTAGAGGAAGTCCACTTTGGCGAAGCCGAAGGTATGCTCTCAGAAGAAGCTCACCAAAAATATGCCGATATTTTTAGTATTATTCATGATCCCTCAAATCCTGATTGGATGAACGTCCATGTTCCGGGAGGAGAAAGTGTCAAACAATCACTCGAAAGAGGCAAAAGAACTCTGGAGCATATTGTAATAGAGAGTCAAAGGAGAGGGTATCAAACAATCGGCATTGCCACCCACGGGGCTTTGATGTTTAACCTCTACCAAGATATGTTTGGTCAAGACCATAAATTTAATAATTGCGAATATTTTACAATTGAAATGTAGAAAAAAAAGGCACTTTAATGTGCCTCATTTTCATATTTTTAAAGTATTGACCATATGTTAGAATGGCGCCGAACAAGCAACAGCTAAATTGTTTCTTGTACCAGAATAACAGAAATCACTTGGTCCAACACAACTGCAATAGCCACAATCTGTACTAAAACCATCTCCACCTAGGAGTAATTGGCAATAATGCTCACATTTTGCTAAACTCCATAGTAATCCACCAGCAGAAGTATTGTTACACGTTGTACTTGCTTCACTAGAAGAAGCTGCTTTCCCTCGGCTTATTGCAACGGTGCCATGCTTTCCGGTACTATCAACTTCAACAACTTTACCCAAAGCCACACCATCTTTCACATAAGTATCACCAACTTTATATGTAGTTGTTGGAGCTACTTTTATCGGAAAATGAAACTGTGGTTTTCCTTGAGAATCACAACAACCAACACGTCTTTCTGCCATAGCATACTGAAAATTAGCTGTACATTCTTCAGCAGAAGGGAAGGGAATTATCATGCTGGGACTAAGAATATCCGGAGTTTTTCCTGTGGCCTTACAGAGAAGTCCGTCTCTCTTTATCATAATGCCAGGTTCGGGTGCTGCGCAATACTCCATAAGCGCTATGGTTGTTGAGTTTATCACCAAATAATTTTCACTCGAACAAGGATAACCATCAGAAGGTGTTGTTGTTTCTTCTTTCTGGCAATAGAGTTTGCTGGTATCAAATGGGCATTTGATAGCATCGACACCTTTGCAATCCGTTGCGGTTTTGCTATAGCCCAAACTGGCACAATCAGGTGCCGGCGTGCATTCCGTTGCTTGGGATATAGACGTTGTCAATATCAATCCCAATGCGGAGGATACTTGCAACATTCTTTTACTCATCTTTCTCATTTTCTTTCTCCTCTGTGATTAAAAGGCTAGAACCGGACGAACAGATGCAGTATGAGTCTTTGGTCTATAAAAAACTGCACCATTATTTAAGGGGAATTGCCAAGAGCCATCGCTATTATATTCATTAGAAGACCAATAATAAACTGAACATACAGTTCCCTTTATTTTTTGTAATGTTGTATTGATAATATCTTTGTTATTATATAAAGTTTGAAGCTCTGTCATACTCGGTAAGAACCATTGTCCTTGGTCATACCATGTTTCCATTTGGTAAACTGTACTTGGCTTGTAATTTATGCAATATTCTGCTGCCTGGTGGCTTATACCTTTTTCTTGACTAAAAGCTATAATGGCATCTGTATTTTGTTGGCCATTGATAGAACACGAATCCAAGCTATCACTTGAACAATTACCTAATAAAGGAATATCATTACCATTTGCCCCCCAAGTTAATTGGGTTTCTTCTAAAGCAACTGCCAAACGATTATCTGCATCAAAAACGACGCCAATTGCTTTTTTTCCTACTATTATATCTGCTGAAAAAGTTTTATCCGAATATAAGATATCTCCGACTTTGCACGTTGCTGGGGTGGGTTCTTTTTCCTCTCCATAGTAAATCACCGGACGAACAAGACATCTTCCAGCTCTCCCTCCTGAATTCATATTACCATTATTCATAGCAAAGAACCAAGAATTCATAATACGCATAGTTTTATATTCATCATCTTCATTCGATGACCAATAATTGGATAATGATAATTTATTTCTACCCTCAGAATCCAGTGCCGTAAAAGTAATATTTAGTACTCCCATATTGTTGTATATATTCCATAAATCTCTCATACTTGGCAAGAACCACTGTCCTTTTTGGCAAAAATTAGCACTACAATTACTAGGTTGATATAAATTAGTAGCAGTTGCCGCTTCTGTTATTCCTCCCAAACTCATATTTGTAGCTAATATAAACTTTGTATTTTGTTTCCCATCTACGGCACATGATAATATTGTTTCTTCTGTGCAATTTTCTAAAAATGGTGTATCATAATCGCTAGTCGACCAATACATTTCCTCTCTTCCGGCGCTGCCGTCTTTTTTGACATCAGTTAAAGCAACAGCTAACTGGTTGGTTGGGTCAAAAACAACAGCAATCGCTTTAACTGAAGATGGGAGATTAGTGGCATCGTAGCATTTTTTATCACTCGCCAAAACAGCACCGACTTTACAAGTAATGCTGGCTGGCTCTTCTGTATCTTTACAAAATAAAGCCGCCGTATCATACGGGCATTTAATAACGTCTTCGCCATTGCAATCACTGGCAGTTTTAGTATATCCTAAGGTTGCGCAATTTGTTTCAGGTTGGGTGCACCATTCAATATAATTAGTGGCACAACCTATATCGCAATATTTTTGCGAGCAATCTTCATATTCGCAAAGTACCCCTTCAGGACAACTATCCAGCGTGCATTTATTTTCACAAGTTTTACAGCTATTATAATATTTGATACCATCTTTGAGGCAATAGTCAGTTGGGGTGGAAGGCCCCATATCGGAACAGGTCATTGTGTAGCCTGCTTTACATTCACAAGAGGTGTATTTGGTCACCCCATCTTGGGTACAGCCTTCGCCGGAGCCTTGAAGATTTTGCCCATCACAGGTCTGACTATAATATGCGGGGCATACACATTTGCTATAATATGGAACGCCATCTTCAACACAAGTATCTCCTTCTGGAATTTGGGGAGATACGCATTTGGTTTCGGGATACAAACTTCTATCGCAATAACACATAAATTTACCGCCGCAGCTGTCGCCACTGACGGTGTTAGGATAAGTGCATTCATTTTTATTGTATTTGTAGCGAGCGTCACAACATTCTTTAAAATAAGACGTATTATAAGGGCAAATTCCGCTTGGATTGCCACTCGG
>CALXTW010000025.1 GCA_944391515.1 uncultured Alphaproteobacteria bacterium | reverse complement strand
ATATCTACCAATTTTTTTTAATATATTTTTGAATGATTTCATTACAATCTCCATGTGGATATTTTCTTCCTAACAAGCGACCTATTTTATTAGCATAATCATCAGCATTACTGCTGTCAAGCGTATTAGAGCCTGTTTTGACATCTAACCACTCTCGAATATATGATGCTAATTTTGCAATATCATCACCTCCTTCTCCAAATTGTGCAGCATTGCAATTCATCACAGCATGTTTGAATTTGTCTGTTACCTTCATTTTTTCATAGGTATAAAATTTTTACAGATATTGGTAGCTCCTTTTGCTGCAGATAATGTATAATCCAAAATATTTTGAGTTTTGAAATTTCCTTTTCCCTCTTTTTGCAAAACATAATCATAAATTTTTTTCCTTCTTTTTCTGTATCCCAATATCTTGGAATATCTATATCCGTTGCATTCCCTTTGGTATTCTGTGCGATTTTATATGAAGCGGCATCATTTCCGATTGGTTTAGGTGATAAAGCAGAACTTACTTTATTTCCTTCTGTTGCCACGTTTTTAGCTAATGCTTGTGATAGGTAAGACCTAGCCGTGGGTGCTGGTTTAGATTGAAGGTGAGAAAAATCATTCTCCAACAAATGACGTGAGTTAAATTTATAGTTTTTATCAGTATCTTGACGGGAAGAAAGCTCTCTTGAAAGCAGTGTTTGAGATTGTTTCTTTTTTATCTCTTGTTCCGGATCATCTTGAATTATGTATTGAATTAAATTAGACATAGTTTCTTCCTCTGTTAATGAAAAAAAATCCGAAGAACTTAATCTTCGGATTTTGGACGCACTTATCCTAAGTGGCTTTTGTTTTATAGCAAAATTAAATACAATTTTCAAGGTTTAATTCAGCATACAAACAACTTTTAAGTTTTATTATTTAACCTTTAGTCCTTTATGATACTGGCTTTGCAGGGCAAAATGGTTGTGTGTGGTATCATAAATCGAAAGCTCATCGACCAAGGGTTTGTAAGTTTCAAGATAACGATTTACGAGTGCGCCTCGTTGCAATATCATATCGCGCGAGGTATGGCGATGTGTGATTTTTTCGCGCTCGGTGGCACGGCGGCAGGCCTCATCAATATCACACAAGAGAAAACATATTTCGGTTTGATAACCCAGTTTATGCAAGTTTTTCATTAGCTCAACATGGGCGTCATTTACTCCGCTATGCTCCAGATATATATCGGCCTTTTTCTCAATAGCTCGGCGTAATACCTCATAACCAATTATGCGGGCCGGCATTTCCCATTTGGCAAAAGTTTTGATACTCCCTAAGAGATAAATGTCTTTCCAATACTCTGGAATGCTTTCCATTATTTTATCAAAGCTGATATATAGCCGTTTATCCCAATGCGAAGTTTTGCAAAAAGTGCTTTTTCCGGCACCCGGAATGCCACCGATTTGCACAAAACGAGGCGAGGCACTTGGGTGCGCCTTTTGCAGATAAGATGCTATGATTTTATCATATTGCGGCGTTTGTATATCTTTATACTCATACGGAATTAAAAGCCCTACCGCCGGCAACAAATTTGAGAGTTCCAAATTAAACTTCTCCGTTACTCTTTATTTTTATTCGCTTGCACATTATTTGGATTTGACTTATTGTACATTAAAATATTTTTTAAGCAATAAAAAGGTTGAAAAAGAATGACAAAAATTAATTGGAAACCGGGGACTATGCTTTCCCCTCTGCCGCCGGTTTTAGTCTCCTGCGGTACGGTTGATAAACCAAATGTTATGACTGTCGCCTGGACAGGAATTATCAGCAGCGACCCGGTTATTACCTATGTATCTATTCGCCCGCAGAGATTTTCTCACGATATCATTAAAGAAAGTGGCGAATTTGTGATTAACCTCCCTACTTGGAATATGGTTACGGCTGTTGACTTTTGCGGTGTGAAGTCAGGTCGCGACGTTAACAAGTTCAAAGAAATGAATCTCACCGCGCTGCCCTGCCCCAATGTAAAGGCACCGCAAATTGAAGAATGTCCCGTATCTATTGAATGCAAGCTCAAAAACGTTACCAATTATGGTGTGCATGATATGTTTTTGGCAGAAGTGGTTGGCGTTTGTGTTGAAGACAAATATATCAACGAAAAAGGCGCACTTGATTTGGAAAAAGCCGGAATTATTGCTTATGCCCACGGCAATTATTATACCTTGGGCAGAAATTTGGGAAGTTTCGGTTTCTCTGTCAACAAAGCCAAGCTCAAGCAAATGCAGAAAATGGAAAAGGTAGAAGTTGAGGTTAAAAAAGCACCACAAAAACCGGCCTTAGCCGATGCAAAAAAATTTTCTGATAAAAGAAGACGTTCTCCTTTTGGCAGAAACCCTTTCAAGCCTCGTTTAAAGGATAAATCCGGCTCTGAAAATGTAAGAGCCGCAAATAAATCTTTCGGGGCACGCAAAAAATTTGCTAAAAAACCTGAGAAAAAATAGTTCTTCTAAACGCTGTTGCAAAACAGCGTTTTTTTCTTTTGATTAGTGGCTTAATTGCTTGCAGGTTTTTTATTTATCTTCTATAATGAGCGCAGAATTTAAGATATAATTTTGCCCCGGAGAATAGCCATGAGTGATATTGTTTATTTATCTTATATGCCGGAACGTAAAGCATTTGGCGTGAAGGAAGAAAAAATCGAAAAACTTCGTAGTGAAGGAAAAAATCCTCAAATCAAAATTGCTCCCAAAGATTGGAAAAAATATAATCAGAAATATGCTGCCGATAAATCAAATCCGATGGTGGCTTTTTTATTGGGACGTGAAGACGGCTATTACCTCATGATGGAAAATTATGTTAAGGCATTGGCTTTTATTAATGTGAACTTAAAAGTTTTAACTCATGAAGATATGGTGAACGAATTAGACGGTGTTTGCGGCCTTATTTTGCCCGGAAGACTTGATGACCCGCTTAATACTTTTGCTAACCCCAATCTCCCTAAAAAACCTGTTTTGTGTTCTTTGACATATGTCAATATGGTGCGTGAAGCAGAAAAAAGAGGCATGCCGGTTTTAGGAATCGGTGCAGGTGCTAAAATTATCGGTCGCCTGCATGGTTTGCGTCCGAAACGCGCAATTGAAGATGACCGCGCCATTTTAAGAGTAAAAAGTTTGAAACTGCTTAATGTATTTCCGGAATCTGTTTTATATCGCATTATGGGGAATACCAGAAAAGTGGAGATTTATTCCGTGAGTGAGCCTTTACTCCCGATTAAAAACAACTTCGATTTGAAGGTGTTTGCAGTTTGCGATGACACACCTGAGGCTTGGGGTAACGATAATATGTTATGCGTTCACTGGGAATCGGAAGATGTCAGTGTTGAGGCAAATAAATATACCCTCAATATTTATAAATGGCTGGCAAGAAAAGCGCTCGCTTTCCAAAAAGCTGAACAAAGAAAGCTTTTATTGCAAAAGAAATCGCCCAAAAAAGCTAAGTAACAAACAAAAAACTCCGCTCATTAAATAAGCGGAGTTTTTTATAATCGGGAATTTAGTGTTTTTGCCAATAGGCAAGCTCTTGGCTCATGTTTAAACGAGCCTCCTTTTCAAACATTTTAGCAAAGGCGTCGTGTACAAACAGGCGAGGTCTGGCAAGCAAGTTTTGCAAAAAGTCCGTGCGCCCTTTGGCATATTCTTCATCTGAATATTCGGCATATTCCCGGCGAAGATTTAAGGCATAGAGACCATAGTTGTTTCTGTCTCCTAAAATCGCAAAGTCCAAATCATGGATTATTTGCATATCGTTTGACATCGACGAAGTAGTTTGCAAATGTTCGGTTGCCATTATCAAATCAGCAACCTGACTTGCTAATTTGCTATTAAAAAATAGGTTGCAAACATGAGCGGCTGACTGGGCTACATCATCTTCTTTTTTCTCCATGACATAATCGTGGAAAAATATTGCCAATTTTAAGGCTTGGGCATCGTCGGCTTTGATATGTCCCAAATTCTTCATTATCTGCAAGAGATTTAGCATATAGGCAACATGAGACAAAGTATGGTAATGACGATTGGTGTTATAATCCACCGCAAGTTGCGTATAACTTGTTGCAATCATACCAACAGAAAGATAAGCTCCTTGAATTAAATCAACAAAAGTCTGTTTCAAGTAATTCTCCATCATTACTGCGTGTACGCTTGGTGTTACATAGCGTTGGGCTACGATGTATTCACCTAAACCACACAAGGCTTTCGCATTTGATGAGGACACATAGGTCAGCTCTTCTCTTTGAACAGGAATGGTTGCCATGCTCAAGTGAGCTTTGCGAACCTCTAGTATCTGGCGATTTAAAAGTGCGGTTTGCATTTCTGCGTCATGGTCGCCAACAATTCTTTCTCCTCGGATAAGGGCTGTTGCCCCACTTCGAAGAGCACAATCGACCGTCAAATCATCATAAGAGACAACAGAAATTGCCTCTTTTTTTTGAGAAATCTGGTCAAGACCAGAAGTCGATGTATTGCCGTAGAGTTGAAGTAAGTCTTGATAGCGATGTTCCCAGCACAAATCTTCCAAAGAGGAATTTATCATTTGCTTTCTCCATTTCAGGCTAAAAGCCTGAGGTTTGGAGTGATTAACACCTATTCCGATAATGACCTTGTCATAATCATTAAGAGCTTCATTGATAATGCTTAAATGTCCGCGGGTTATGGGTGCAAATGAGCCCGCATAAAATCCAATTTTTTCCATAAACAATAGTATTAAAATTAATAATGATTTTATGCTTTTGTTTTAGCCTTCATCTACTCTTTTGTCAATATTAAACAAAAAACCTCCGCTAGTAACGGAGGTCAAAGACTTTAAATGTTGATTGCAAAAATTGCTTTAAGTCCTCATCTTTGAAAAATTTATCACAATCGGCTTCAGTGGATGTGGTATCCGACGGAATCGGGCGATATTTTTGCAGGTGATATTCTTCTACGCCTTTTTCTTTCAAAGAACGGGCGATTTCATAGATATCTTCAATGCTTAAAAGTCTTGGGTCGCAAGTGGTGCGACACTCAAAAGGCTTGCCAGAAGATATTATCATATCCAAACTCTTCAAGATGTTTTTCAAAGGAGTTTTGCTTCCGGTTCCTTGATGGTAACGCTCTTCAATAAAAGGCGTTTTAATATCAAAGCCAATCCAATCTACCAGAGGCAAAACCTCTGCTAATTTTTCGGGACGATAACCGCCAGTATGAAGTGCTACTTTATAACCCAGAGCTTTTACTTGTTCCATGGCTGATGCTAACTTATCTTGTACCAGAGGCTCTCCTCCGCTAAAGACAACTGCATCTAAAATTCCTTTGCGTCTTTCCAAAAAGGAAATGAATTTTTCCCAGGCAAAATCAGTCTCTGTTTTGATTTGTTGGAGTGCCGTGTTGTAACAAAATGGACAACGCCACGGACATCCTTGAAAGAAAACAACGGCCGCCATGTGCCCAGGAAAATCGACGGTGCTGAAAGTTTCAACACCGCCGACTACCAAATTGCTTTGCATTGTTAAATATTATTCAGCTGCAATGTTCATTATTTCGCCGCAGCTACCGCATACTGCTTTGCTTTCTTTGAAGCATACGCGGGTGTAAAATTCAGATTTTTTACCTTTGTTGAATTCAGAAACCGGACGGAAATATCCCATTACGCGGGTCCATACTTCGCAAGGTTGTCTTTCTTCATCGTTCAATTTGATATCTGCAAAATTAATCGTTGTCATTATTCTATTCTCCAATAGGTTAAATTTTACTCTATGCAACTTCAGTTCTGGAAGCTGCGGCTCTCTTTTCTGCCAATTTTTCTTCATCGCAAATCGGGCAGAATTTGTGTTCTCCGGAAATATATCCGTGCTTTGGGCATACGGAAAATGTCGGAGTAATCGTGATATAGGGCAAACGGTAGTTTGTCAGAACCTTGCGAACGATATCACGGCATACTTTAGCGGAAGATATTCTTTGTCCCATGTAGAGGTGAAGAACAGTTCCACCTGTGTATTTGGTTTGTAAGGTAGATTGCAAATCCAATGCTTCAAACGGGTCATCCGTAAAGCCAACCGGCAATTGTGAAGAGTTGGTGTAGTACGGATTTTCTTCTGTACCGGCTTGAATAATACCTTTGAAACGTTTTTTATCTTCTCTGGCAAAGCGATAGGTTGCGCTTTCGGCCGGAGTGGCTTCCAAGTTATACATGTGACCGGTTTCTTCTTGAATTTTTACCATCTTCGCACGGATGTAATCCAAGAATTTAATGGCAAAGTTTTGTCCCCATTCGTCAGCAATGTTGTGCTCGTCATTGGTAAAGTTACGAATCATCTCATTGATACCGTTAACACCGATGGTTGAGAAGTGATTACGCAGAGTTCCCAGATAACGTTTGGTGAACGGGAATAAGCCGTTATCAATTAAACGTTGGATTACTTTTCTCTTAATTTCAAGAGAGGTGCGAGCAATATTCATTAACTCATCTACGCGGGCAAACAAGCCTACTTCATTGCCTTTATAAACATAGCCCAAACGAGCGCAGTTGAAAGTGATTACACCGATTGAACCTGTTTGTTCAGCTGAACCGAACAAGCCGTTTCCTCTGGCCAACAATTCACGCAAGTCTAATTGCAAGCGGCAGCACATAGAACGAATTTGTCCCGGTTTCAAAACTGAGTTAATGAAGTTTTGGAAATAAGGCAGACCATATTTAGCGGTCATTTCAAATAACAATTCTGTATTGTCATCTTCCCACGGGAAATCCGGTGTCATGTTATAAGTCGGAATCGGGAAGGTAAACGGACGACCTTTAATATCACCTTTCATCATAACTTCGATATAGGCTTTATTAATCATATGCATTTCTTCTTTGAGGTCGCCATAAGTGAAGGGCTGTTCTACACCAGCAATAATCGGGTGTTTGTCACGCAAATCTTCAGGGCATACCCAGTCAAAGGTGAAGTTGGTAAACGGTGTTTGTGAACCCCAGCGAGAAGGAACGTTTAAGTTATAAATCAATTCCTGCATGCTTTGGTAAACATGTTGATAGTCCAAATTATCTACTCTGATGTAAGGTGCTAAATAGGTATCTACAGAAGAGAATGCTTGAGCTCCGGCCCATTCATTTTGCAATGTACCCATGAAGTTAACCATTTGACCAACAGCTGCAGACAAGTGTTTTGCCGGACCAGCTTCGGTTTTACCGGGAACACCGTTAAAGCCTTCATGCAATAAGTTTTTCAGTGACCAACCTGCGCAATAAGCTGCCAACATATCCAAGTCGTGAATATGAATATCACCATTGCGGTGTGCTTCACCAACTTCTGAAGGATAAACATGGCTCAGCCAATAGTTTGCAGTTACTTTACCAGAAACATTCAAAATCAAACCACCGTTGGAGTAGCCTTGGTTTGCATTAGCGTTAACACGCCAGTCTAATTTTTCCAAATATTCGTTGATTGAGCTTTCAACATCAACCATTACCTTTTTATCGTTACGAGTACGATTTCTTTGATCTCGATACAAAATATAGGCTTTTGCTGTTGCAAAATAGTTTGCAGAAATTAAAGCTTGTTCTACTACATCTTGTATGTTCTCAATAGTCGGAAGAGACTCCGAAAATTTGTGTTTTAAGACTTTCAAAACCTGACTGGTTAAGAGCCAGCTTTCAGATTCACCAAACTCACCTGTGGACTCACCGGCTTTTTTGATAGCATTGTAAATCTTATTACTGTCAAACGGAGCAAGTGTGCCATCTCGTTTGGTAACGGAATCAATCGCGATGTTTTCGTTAGCGATTGTGCTGTGGTAGGTATTCTCGGACATTTCTCTCTAACTATTCCTTATTGCATTGTTTGTTATTAAAAATCTCTGTTATCAGTGACCTGACTTTACATACCATATATAGTATTAAAGAAAAGTAAACATCTCTATATATTGTATGCACAAAAATTTTTATTTTTTTGAAAATGATTGTTTTTCAATATAAAAAATCTCAACTTTTCACTTGCAGATATTGCTTTATTTTTATCCCTTAAACAATAGCAAAGAATCATTTTTAGGGGCTTGACAGAGCTATCCCTTTATAAATCAATCAAAAAAATTTTGCCCTTGAGTGGATAAGTTTGTTAACCTTTATTTTACATTGCAGAATCAACAACTTAGCACAATTTTTAATCCACATAATTGTCCACAATTTTTAACCCCGTAAGAAAAGAGGATTCTCGACTCGTTTTTTGATTATTTTTAATAGCAGAAAAGATTTTTTACCCCTAAATGCGAGACCAAATAAAAACGGATTCCTTAACAAAAGAATCCGTTTTTAGCATTTTGACGAGATACTATATCTTGTGGTTAGAATTGCGAAGGAGCGCGAATCTCTACATTCTCCCCGACGGCTTCTTCTTCAACATAGGTATCTCGACATACGGAACTTAAGCAACGTTTCAAAACCGTAGCTTTTCGACCTTCGGTCAGACCTTCGACTCTGAGCGCCGGAACAAATACTTCCTTAATTTTAAGCTTAAAGGTCAAATAGCCGACATTTCCATTTTCATCAGAGACATATAATTTAATATTGTATTCTCCGACATTGGACGGCATAGCGATTCCCTCAAAGCGATGGTTTACCTCATCATATTTCAACCATTTCGGAAGCGGAGAATCGTCTATCAATCCGGCTTTGGAAGTGATTTTTCCAACCAAGTCCATTTTATTAAACACAGCATCAGGGACATCTATTTTGATTCTTTGCCCGGTCTCAACCTCATAATCAGGAATGAGAGAACTCATATTTACCGGAGGACGTTTGGCCGGAACATCTAACAAATAAGGGCGATTATCAGGAATAAACTCCCCTTTACGCCATTCCTCTAAAGTTTGGCGCAGAGCCACTGCAATCTTGGAAGGCTTATCGTTTAACATATAATAAGGAATCGCATCCAAGCCAACGGTTGCATATAAGTTACCCAAGGCATCTTGTACTTCAGCATAAGCCAAGAAGGCTTGAACTTCATCATCAACAGCGCGTGCAGACTCCAAGATACTCTTTGAATTTTGAGCGCCGTCTTTAATAGTAATGTCTTCAGCAATATTTTCAGACGTGCTAGCGATTTCCATATTAATCTGATAATCCTCAACCGCAGCAGTATAACGCGCCCAAGCTACATGAACTTGACTTAAAATCAAAGTTGTCATCCGCTCGCGTCGTAAGTCGTTAAACTCACTGACTTTGGGGTTACGTACGTCTTCAATAATACTCATACTGACTTGTTGAGCCTTTTGTGACCAAAGACGATTGTAATAGTTTGGGTCATTATTATATTGGTCTGTTCCGGGCTCCTTAAAATCCTTAACAACGATTTTCAAATCTTCGACGTCGGTGACCAAGTCTTCGGCTCTCATTTCCGGACGATTGGTCAGAGCCAACCACTCTAATTGCGCCAGCTCATTTTTCATGGCAGGAAGTTCAAAATTACCATATTCAGAACCAACTAACTTAAACTCTGTTGAAGGATGGAAGCCCATTAAAGAAGCAAGTCTGGTTTCGGCCGTTTCCATTTGGTGACGCAAATCTGCCGCTTTTTTTATTGCTTCCATATAATCACGTTTCTTTTGCAATTCCTCTGTGGTGGGAGCTTGCCCTTGTTCGGCTAATTCTTTAGCCTTAACATTCATTTCATCGACTTCCAGAGTCATATACTCTGTCATATCATCAATTACCGGTATCAGTTTTTGAGCCGCTAAACTTTGCCAATACAAGCTTCTGACTTCTTGCAAAATGTTATGTATAACTTTGCGGCTTTGCTCAGTGGCAACACCGTGCTTATAGGTTGGGTCCATATTTTGATAATAAACCGTCGAAATATCTAAAATATTCCAAGCAACTTTCAAATCAGGACTCATATGTGAATTAATCGGGGCATTGTCATAGCCGGCATGACTGGCAATTTCAGTCAGTTTTTCGGTCGGCGCCTTGCCTGCTTCAATCAGGCTTTGTTGGTAGCTGACCAAGCGTCTGGTATAGTTATATTTCAATGCCAAAGCCATAGCCATGTACATATCTATCGGCTTTTCTATTTTGCGCGGGGTGCCGACATACATATTTTGCATATCAACATCTACGCGTATGGCTCTGTCCCAATCTGTGTAATATGCCGGCGGCGTATCTTCCATCATTTTCTGACTGGAATTAACGCATCCTGCGAGTGCGGCCATGGCGCTGATTGCCGACAATAGAATTTTCTTCATCACATAAACCCTTTATATACTTATTCTATGTTATTATCTTTATACCAAGATTTCGAATCTGAACAGTATTTATTTGATTTTATTCCACTTTCATGTATAACTTACATGGTGAGGCTTAACTTGAGGTTAAATTTTTAAAATGTTAGAAATTTTTAATACCGTCTTCAAATACAAGGAAAAACAAAGCCCTGATAAACTTGGACTCTATCCCGAGCGCGTGCATGTTAATGCAATGCCCGAAAGAAGATACCTCTGGACCTCACGAATCTTGGTGATTTTTGCTTGTTTGAGTATTTGCTTGAATATGATGTTGGCAGCAACCATTTATCTCTTGCTGCCGCAGAGAACCGTCCAACCACAACTTTTTCAAATTAACAAATATTTTAGTATGTTGGAACAAGTTCAACCTGCTGAAATTGATTTCCCTGTATCTGACCTTATTACAGAACAACATATCACAGAATATATTATGTTGCGCTATTTAGTCAGCTCTGATTATGACGAATTGGTCAGTCGATGGAGCCCTGGTTCTACCATTTATTGGTATTCTTCGCCTACTGTCTTCAGAGAATTCAGCGAAAACGACGTGGCTTTCAGCGTAATGCAATTTAGACAACAATCTTTACAAAGAGATGTGGAAATAGATTGGATTAAACCTGCTGCTTTGGGGTTGTGGCAAGTACAGTTCCGAACTTTTGATTATTTGCCAAATAGAGAAGAGCCTGTTATTAATATTTGGCGCGCGACCATGCGTATTACTTATGTCCGAATCCCTTTTACTAAAAGAGAAGACGCAATTGCCAACCCGTTTGGATTTATTGTTCAAAACTTCTCTTTGGCATATCACGGAACTCCTGAAACTTCGGCTCACTATCTTGAAACCGTTCGAAAAGAAACCGAAGATACCTATAAAAGATACAGCGCAACAAAACGCTAAGGAGTAAAGAAAATAAATGGTCGATTGCAAAATTTGGCTTGATGATTTTCTGAATAAAAATGGTATTGCCTCATCAACATATATTCAAGAGTTAAAGGGTGGGTCGCGCTCAAAAGCATATCGCATAAATAAACAAATTCTTCGTATTCCTACGAAAGAAAAATTTTTAAGTGAGCAAGAAAGAGAAGCGGATATCTCCCTCTTGCTTCAAGAAAATTTGCCTAAAAAATATTTAACTCAGGTAACACATATTCTTTTTAACGGAAATTATAGCCTGCATCCTGAAATTGAAGGTGATTTATTGCAAGCTCTTTGGAATGAAAATAAACTCTCTCCTTTGAACATCAAAAAAATTGCAATGCAAATCGCTGAACTACTCTTTCATATTCATTCTATTGATATAAAATCAGCGCAAGAAAAACTCGCTAAATACTCAAAAATTTGCCGCAACGAAAATATAACTCTTAAGCCTGATTTTGACTATGGAATCGCAAAAAAGCATATTTGGGATTATAGTGAGGGGAAAATTAATTTAGATGATTTTAAAACCTCTATTGATACTGATGGGCTGACTCTGTGCCATAATGATTTGCACGCAGAAAACATTATCATAAAAGATGGCGAATTATCAGGATTTATTGATTTCGGAGAGGGAGGCTTTAATCCTCGCATAACGGACTTTTTCCATTTTTATCGTCTCAGCAGAGATTTTGCGTTAGAAGTGATGAAAGCCTACAATGACTTATCACCTTTTAAAATAAACATTAAAGAAGCGGACTATCAATTTCTAAGCAACACTGGCTACACGATTGAACAACGTCTAAGGACTGGAAAAATTATGCCGCTGTTTTATGATGAAGTAAAAAAAGCACTTTTGCTTTTTGCGGAAAGTTTGAATAGATATCCCCGGGTAAACCCGGGGTTCTTGGAAAGGCACCTTAAAGGTGCCTTCCTATGAGCATAGCTTTACTAACAGGGGTAATTCCACTATTAGTAAAATTAAAGCCAAAATACCTGCCCTTACGGCTAAGTTTTTTTTCTCTTTTCCATACTCGTACGCCATGTCTATAAACATGGCAGGTATTAGGACTAGCCCAATAACAAAGAGAGCCTTTCCAATACCCTGAAGCCAACTGGCGATAAAAAATTTCGCCAGTATTCCACATAATACTCCTCCCAGCAAAGTTACTAACATTGCTGAGAAAATTATTGTATTTCTCTTCATAATTTCATTTCATCTTACCCTGTTTCCAGTCTCGATGAAATGTGTTTTAAAATTCTGACATATCCCTGGGGAATAAACTTTTCTTGAGTTAATGTTCGATAAAAAGCGATTCCTTACATATATGCAGAATGGTTTTACAATAATAATTTAACTACTTATAAGTATAACACAATTTCGAAAAAAATAAAAGAAAAATTGCTTGTCTTAAAATTTATGTATGGTTTCACTCTTTTTCTGTCCGTAATATGTATTTGACAAATCAGGAAATAGATATCCCCCAGTAAACTGGGGGTTCTATAACAGCTACAAACCTTACGGTTTGACCACGCTCGTTGGCGTGGAGCGGTGTTGTTCCAACACCTTGGCATTCAGCCCCGAGTAAACTCGGGGTTTTCTGTAAGGCAACTAATAAAAAAACCCCGATAAGGTATCGGGGTTTTATTTTTTATAGGCCTAATTTTTTATCTAAACGTTCAAGCTCATCAATATAACTTGAAATGAGGCTCAAGCCTTTATTCCAAAACTCCGGTTCATCGGGGTTAAGACCAAAAGGTTTGAGGAGTTTATCATAGTCGGTAATTGCCGTTTTGGACAACATCTCTAAGTATTTATCAGGAAAGTCTTTGACACTGCCTTCTTGATAAACCTGATACAAAGAATTGACCAAGCAATCGGCAAAAGAGTAGCAATAGACATAGAACGGGCGGAAGAAGAAGTGTCCGACTTGCGACCAAATTTGTGCGTTTTCATCGCCCATTTCAACGTATGGACCTTGTGCGGCACGCATTTCTTCGAGCCAAATTTCGCCTAAGCGGTCTTCGGAGAGTTCGCCTTGGCGACGTTCCTCATGGACACGACTTTCAAAAAAGTGAAATGCAATTTGGCGAATCGCCGTGTTTATCATATCACCGACTTTACCGGCTATCAGGCAAAGTTTATCTTTGTCATCGGTGGTTTGTCTTAAGAGAGACTGGAAGGTCATCATCTCACCAAAAACGGAAGCAACTTCTTCGGTCGTCATACGGCTGCATTCGTTCAACTCACCATTGTTCAAGCGGGTCATCATGTGGCAACCATGACCTAATTCGTGAGCGAGCGTCAAAACATCATTTTGTTTACCGACAAAGTTTAAGAACAAATACGGATGTCGTCCCGAAACAGGGGCTGCAAAGGCGCCGCCTCTTTTGCCGTCACGAGGGGGAACATCAACCCAAGCGTTATCAAAAAAGTTTTTGGCAATATCATAAAGCTTGGGTGAAAATTCTTTATAAGCATCTAAAACGATTTTAACACTTTCTTCCCAGGTGTAGTGCTTGTCATTTCCAAAAGGCAGAGGGGCATTTCTATCCCAATATTTTAGCTTTTTAATTCCAAGCCATTTGGCTTTGAGCTTGTAGAATCGATGTGACAATTTAGCATAGCTGTCACGCACGGATTGTGCTAAAGCCTCAACGGTTTGGTCTTTGACATTTTCGCCTAAGTTTGGCTCAGAAACAGGGGTTTTGTAGCCACGCTTGATGTCAGAGATTGATTTGTCTTTGACTATCATATTGTAAACAAAGCTCATAAACGGCGCATTTTCTTTGCTGACGCGGCAAATTTCACGTCCGGCTTTCTCGCGTACGGAAGCATCTTTATCCAACAAGAGTTTGGTGATTTCAGCATCATTATAAACTTTACCGTCAACAGTATATTCTAATCTTGACGAGGTTTCTTCATAAAAACGAACCCAAGCTTCAGACGAGGTTACTGATTTTTCAACAAATACTTCTTCTACAGCCTCGGACAAGTCATATTTTTTATAGCGGCGGGTACGGTCAATAAACGGCTTAAAACGTGCAACTTCTTTATTTTTGAGCAATTCTTTGATTTTAGCATCAGGTAAGCGGTTTAATTCCAATTCAAAGAAAATGGCGGCTTTACCATAGTCGGTCATTTTTTCGCTGATGTTTTGATAAAAAGCCATGGCTTCTTTGTTTTTCATCTGCGTACACATGTTCAGATAAGCATAACTACCGGGGAGGCTGCCTTTTTCTAATAAAGAATCGTAAAACTTTAATGCCTTGGCAAATTCTTCAGGTGTTAGGTCTGCTAATTTGCCTTTATATTTTTTGACCAAAGTTTGAACGTTCTTTTTATAGGTTTCCATATCGGCATTGATTTGGGGATCATCCATCCCTTTATACAAATCACTTAAATCCCAAGCGGGAAGATTATTTTTTTGTGTCATCTTTATCCTCTTGCGTGTTTTCTTTTTGAGCGGGGGCTTTGGGCATTACTTCTTCTTGGTCAGAAGGTTGATGGGCTTGCAATTCTTCGTGCATTTTTTGTAAGCGCAACATATCTTGGTGCAAATTAGGATTTTCTTTATAAAACTCCTCTACTTCTTGCGGAAGTTCTGCTGAAGTCTCTAAATCTGGTTCAAAAAAATAATTTGCCCATGGGGTGTTTTGCTCGCCTTTGAGCCAAAGTGAAAAACCTTTGCCTATCACTTTGGCATCGCACAGTGAATTATTTAATATCGCTTGCAGTGTGCACATTATTTGTTTATCACAATCCAGCAGTTTTACCGCCATTTCCTCCGTACAAGGAATAAAGCCCCGATTTTGATTATCTTGTCTCGGAGAGAACAAAACTATTAAAAACAGAGCAAATCCTGACAAGATTAATAAAGCGGCAAATATGCCAAACCAATTGTGTTTGAAAAAATTCATTAGACTGCCTTGCGTTGTTTATAAAAACTCTCCAGAAGAGCCAATTCTTCACGGGTGTTGGCGCCGGCGACTTCCTGGGCATCACATTCTACTACCGCGCATTTTAATCCTGCCTTACGGGCAATGGCGATAGCATCTGTTAAATAATATTCGCCAGCTGCATTTTCATTAGTGATTTGTGATAAAATATCAAACATTTTATTGCCGTCAAAACACATACAGCCCGAATTGCACAAATTGATGGCTTTTTCTTCATCCGTAGCATCTTTAAATTCTACAATTTTCTTTAATTCGCCATTTTCGACAACTAAACGACCATAGCGGGCCGCATCTTCTGGGCGGAAGCCCAATACTACAATTGAATAGCCTTCGCTTAATTTATCTGCGGCCATTTGATAAGTTTGAGAGGTGATAATCGGGTTATCTCCAAAAATAACCAAAACGGCTCCGTCAAATTTGCCCAATTTATCTTTGGCGGATAAAACAGCGTGGCCGGTACCTAATTGTTCGGATTGAACGCAGCTTTCATGCGGGGCAACTTCTTTTCTAACCAAATCTCCATCCGGCGCAGTTACGACCACAATTTTTTTTACTCCCATTCCTTCCAGTGTTTCTAATGGATAACGTATCATCGGCTTACCGCACAAAGGCATCATTACTTTTGGTAAGTCCGATTTCATTCTGGTTCCTTTGCCGGCGGCTAAAATTACGGCCGCAATTGCTGTCTTACTCATATTTTAACTCCTTTTGAAATTTTATCTTTTCTTAATATCTGTACTCTATACTAACAAATATGTTTTATTTGTTAACAATGGGCGTTTTTTTATGAAAAAACTTTTTCTTTCGATTTGTTTCAGCTTGCTTTGTTGGCAAGTTAACGAAGTTTGGGCTAAGGCTACCGCTTTTGATTCTTTGGAACAAGCGCAAAGTTTTCAAGAAAATAAACAACCATTCACTCCCGTGGAAGATAATTCTCCTGACCCAACTGACCCTAAGGCCATGGACGAATTTATTCTTGATAGACTCAAAAAAGTGGCAATTACCCAACTCGATCCGAAGAACGACCCCAATAAAGCGTCATCTATGAATATGCAACATAGTGATGAATATATCGCTATGATGAAAGAGAAAAACAAATCTTTTCTGGAAAAAGTATATGATGCCGCAATCAACCGCATTTCTTCCGAATCTCCTACGGGACGAGCCGATGTTCAAGATTCTCAAACTTTGTTTTATGAATTCAAAGAAGAGCAAAAAGAAGAATTTCAGGCACCTGACTTCCCTGTGGTAAATATTGAATTGCCTAACAAAACACAAGTTTTGGTTCCGGCTCAAGAGCATATTCCTTATCTCTCAAGCCAAATTGAAATTCTACCTTCCGGTCTTGTTAGTTTTAATGATGAAATTACTGTGGTTGCTACCGGGAAAAAGCTAAAAAACGGTTTATCCCGCATTATTCCTAAATTTTCAACTTCTCGCGATGGGACAACCAATCGTATTAACTTGAATCTGGTTAGTGTCAGCGTAAATGGTCAAGAAATTCCACATAAAATTATCGAGCAAGCCGATGAATATGTTATTGTGCCTCAAGATAATTATAGTTTAGAGCCTGGTGTCTATACCTATAATTTTCAGTATCTCGTTGACAGACAAATTTGGAAATATGATGATTTTAACGAATTTTATTGGGATATTACCGGTGGACGGTGGAATCTTATTATCAGCCGAGCTTTTGTTTCAATTAGTTTTCCTGGTAAAGAAAGACCACTCAGTTCGCTTGTGTTCTTAGGATATCCTGGAGCCCTCACAACTCAAGGAACCGCTTTTGCTGAGGGAGAAAATTCTATCGGTTTTGCTTCACTGATTCCTCTTTATATTGGGGAAGGTATGCATATTCTTCTTTCTTTTCCTAAAGAAAGTTTTATTGCCCCAGACATCAATACAAAAATCAATTGGTTTTTGAGTGACTTCGGTGATATTGTTATCAGTAGTTTGGCTTTGCTCACCTTGTTGATTTCGTACTTATTATCTTGGAAATCTATCAGCCAAAATAAAACCAAAGGAAATAACTACTTCAAAAAAGGCGCCCCTTTGCTCAGGCTCCTTTATAAAGGTGTATTCGATAAAATTTCTTTCGGGACTTTTTTGCTGGAGATTTATCGCAAAAATATTATTGATATTCAAAAAAGTGATGACAATATTCTCTTGGTGAAAAAAACAGATAATCTCTCTTCTTTGGAAAAAGCAGAGAAGAAAGCTCTCAATTCCTTGTTTAGCAAAAATGACGCTATTTTAGCTTTGAACAGTACCAATCAACTCAAGTTCAAACGCGCCTTTGCTCTCCTTGAAAAAGCCACACAGAAAAAGCTCAAAGCTTTATCTCTTAAACTCAATGCCGGATATTTGCTCTTTGGTTTTGCAATGCTTGTGTTTGCTGAGTTTGCTATTGCTTTGCTCAATATTAACTTTGTACAAGCTTTGTTTGTTTTGCTCTCTTCTTCGGTAATGATTGCCTTTTATTTGTGGATGAGCAAACGCAAATTCAAATCTGCTCTTTTGAGTTTTATCCTAAAGCTCTTATGTTGGGGAATTATTGGCGGAACAATTGTAGTCATGAGCGCTTATATTCATCTCGTTTCTGCCATTTTTATCGCTTGCTCTATTTATGCAATCTTTGCTTATTGTGCTATTTTTGCTAAACGCAGCGGTTTGATTAAGTCTTGTATTCAAGAAGTCATCAATTTTAGGGAATATTTGTTGCGTAACAAAGAAAACATTTGTTTGGGCAGAGATTTCTTAAACCAACAAGCAAATATCTTTGCGCTGGATTTGGCGGAAGATTTTGTCTCAAATAAAAATATTCAGGAATATTATAAGTTGGATATTATGCTTGAGGCTTTTGCAAAAAGAAAAGGAGCTTAACGCTCCTCTTCTTTTGATTGATTATAAAAATACATAAAGTATTGGTAAATATGCGCCAGATAACAAGCCTTAAGCATGGTATTGATAAGGCTGAGCGTAATACTCAAAAAAGAAAATACTGATTGGGCAATTATTCCTTCAATTTGCAGAGCATTCATTGCCGTGCCTAAAAAGAATAATAACAACATGGTCGGCAAAGTTGATAAAATAATGCCTGCAAAAATTTTTATGGAATTACCTGTGCTTATTTGAAAAGATTTTATTAAATTGATTTCCTTATCATCTACTGCTACAGCCGGAAGAATAAGAGAAAAGCGTGAGCTATAAACAGAGGCAATGATTACTACGATAAAATAAAACAGCAAGGCATTGGGTTGCATTGCCATTGAGGACGCTTTCATATCCGTGCCAAAAAGCAAAGCTGTCAGCATGCCGGCAAATAAGATAGATAATATCAAAAGTGCCAAAATAAACAGGCTATAGCCTAAGTATTTCAACTCTCTTAAACCAAGCGTGATTTGTTTCCAATGTCTTTTTTCCTTTAGAATGATGGCGCGAGAAAACGCAACCGAAACTGCCATACCGGCAACAATTTCCAATACAACAAAGAATTTATTCGACCACTCGTTGCACCCTTCTCCACTACATAAAGAAGGAAAGCGGATAAGACAATCTGCTAAAAAGACTATCCCTACCCATAGTAAAGCCACATTTGTAACGGCCTTAAAATTGGCAATAAAATACAGGTAGGTTCTTTTGACGCTTTCCAGAAGCGGAAGATTAATTATTTCCTTCATTCTTATCTCCATATAAAAAGTACTTTTGAGCATGACAATGCCCAACAAACAAAGCCAATAAAACTAGCAGCATCCACTCATATACAAATTCTGATGATATACCTAACCATAAAGGATGGCTATAATCCGAACTTTGCATGTTCAGATAAAAATTCAAAAATGCAAACAGAGCCAGCATAAAGATGACAAACAAAGAAATAATTATTCTTAAAGAATTTCCTCTGCTCTTTGCCCAAATTTCTTTCAATGAGGTAAAAGAAGTACCATCCAATATCAGACCCAAGATACTATAAAATCTCAGGACAACAAACGGAACTAAGAAACCTATGGATACAACTCCAAAATAAATTAGCTCAATCGTAGCATCTGGATTTGGCTCTCTGATTGCCAAAAGGTAAAATGAAACAAATGGTATAAGATTTAGCCCCCACATCAAAGCCAACGCACCAATGGCTTTGAGTGTTTTGTTATCAAAAGACAAGAGGAAAGGCATATTAAGTGCCTTTTTTTGACTTATCATCTCATACCATTTAACAGCAAAGAAAAATAGCAGAAAATATTTGAGTAAAACGTGAACTACAAATAAAATAATGCTATTCGAACAATAAAAATTTACCAACAAAGGAATACCACAAATATAGGCAAAACCTGTAGCCAAAGATACACCTCCGATGAGGAGTGCAAATAAAACTGAGAGCTTTAAGAGCGGCATAAAATTATCAATCACATGCACAAAAGGCAAAGACAATAATTTGATGGGAGGCATAAGATTTTCTTCCGAAATTGAGTTTAAAACATCAAAGCTTCTTTTGATGGCTGGTTGCTCAGTTTTTTTTAGCTTTTTGGCCATGGCTATATTTCCTTTACTGTGGTTACACCGGGGAGGTTGCGAATCCTACTCAAGAAGTCTTGGTCGGCAAAAGCAAAACCTCCGGCTAATTCTATTCGAATGTTCCAATCCTTATTGTCTGGTTTGATATATATTTTATTTCGCCCATTTCTATCTTTATATAAAATTTCTTTTAAGCCTGGGAGTGCGCTTGCATCGTTGAGTTCAATTTCAAGACCGTTGGCAATTTCAGCTATGGCTTTATCTAGGGTTTCAACATTGTTTATCATACAACGTGGGCGCCCGTCCTCTTCTTGTTTATCAATACTCATGGAGACCAAAACAGGCAAGCCTGATGCCAACACATCCTCATATCTGGCTAAGCCCTCTGAGAACAGCAAACCTTCAAAATTGCTGGTTGCATCCGAAAACTCAACAAAAGCATATTTATTACCACTCTTGGAAATTCTCTTTTGAACCGAATTGACACAGCCTGCCAATTTGGCACGGACAGTATCACCAACCTTAATGTTGTGAAAGACTTCTGCCGCGGTTTTAACCCCTAACCGCTCCATGCCTTTGGCATAAGAATCAAGCGGATGAGCTGATAAATAAAAACCTATTGCCTCGGCCTCAAGTTTGAGTTTTTCCAACTCCGGCCAATCGGGTTTATCGGCTAATTTAACCATGGTGTGCAATTCTTCCGTTCCGAAAAGTGAGGCTTGAGAGCTTGTTTTTAACTCGCTGGCGGCGGAGATATGCTGCATAATAGTCTCAATATTAGCAAAAATTTTGCCTCGATTTTTCTCCAAACAATCAAATGCTCCAGCCTTGCAGAGTTGTTCCATTTGGCGACGGTTGATTTGTTTAATATCGGTACGGTGAATGAAGTCCGACAAATCTTTATACGGACCATGAGCTTTGCGCTCTTCTTCAATGGCTTGCATATTGGCTGCACCCACGCCTTTAATGGCGCCTAAGGCATAACGGATATTACCATCTTCTACCGCAAAGTCTGCTCCCGATTTATTAATATCGGGTTTTAGAACCTCAAAGCCTTGGCGTTTGCACTCTTCTTTATAGAGCAAAAGTTTTTCGGTGTTGGTCATATCCAAAGACATAACCGCACACATAAACTCTACCGGATAGTGTGCTTTGAGGTAAGCCGTTTGATATGAAATCAGTGAATAAGCGGCGGCGTGAGATTTGTTAAAACCGTAAGATGCAAATTTTTCCATTTGGTCGAAAATGGCTTCGGCCGTGGCTTGTTCAATACCGTTTTTAATAGCTCCTTCGGTAAACATTTTGCGTTGTTTCGGAATTTCATCACGCATTTTTTTACCCATAACCTTACGGAGCTTATCGGCACCACCCATGGTATATCCGCCTAAAGCACGGGCAATATTCATAACCTGCTCTTGGTAAATCATAATACCGTAGGTTTCTTTTAATATCGGCTCGAGTTGCGGGTGTAGATAAGTAATTTCTTCTTCGCCGTGCTTACGTTTAATGTAGCTCGGAATGTTGTCCATCGGGCCCGGACGGTAGAGTGAAACGATAGCCACCAAATCTTCAAAACGGTCAGGTTTGATTTGTTTGTGAACGTCTTTCATACCCGGAGATTCAAATTGGAAGACCGCTGTGGTATCGCCTCGTTGCAAGAGCTCATAAGTCGGACGGTCATCTAGGTTGACGTTATCCATATCGAGCTCAATACCGTGAACTTTTTTAACCCAATCGCAAGCGCGCTTAATTACGGTTAGGGTTTTTAAGCCTAAGAAGTCGAACTTAATAAGACCGGTTTCTTCAACGTATTTCATATCATATTGGGTCACCGGCATATCCGATTTCGGATCTTTGTAAAGCGGCACAAGTTGGTCTAACGGGCGGTCGCCGATAACCACACCGGCGGCGTGCACGCCTGATTGGCGATACAAACCCTCAAGTTTCATGGCAATATCAAAAAGCTTATTTACTTGCGGATCGTTTTGGCGCATTTCTTCAAGTTCGGGAACTTGGTCTAAAGACTCTTGCAAGGTCGGGTTTTTGCCTTGAACTCCGGGGGGAATCATCTTAGAAATTTTATCGGCTTGAGCATAAGGCATTTGCAGAACGCGGGCAACGTCGCGGATAACCGCTTTGGATTGCAACTTACCATAAGTAATAATTTGGGCAACATGGTCAAAGCCATATTTGTTTTGCACGTATTCAATCGTCTTGTAACGATTTTCCTGACAGAAGTCCACGTCGAAGTCCGGCATGTTTACACGTTCCGGATTCAAAAATCTTTCAAACAGTAAGTCTAATTTTAAGGGGTCCAGATCCGTTACTTTTAACGACCAAGCCGTAATGGAACCCGCACCGGAACCACGCCCCGGACCAACCGGAACACCGTGCCCTTTTGACCAACGAATAAAGTCCGACACGATGAGGAAGTAGCCGGGGAAGCCCATCTTTTTGATAACGCTTAATTCATATTCCAAGCGAGCGTAGTATTTCTTATCTATCTCTTTCTTTTCTTCCGCCGTCATTCCCTCATAATAGACTTGGGCACGCATTCTTTCTTGCAAGCCTTTGTAAGCCTCTTCGGTAATGAATTCATCTTGCGTTTTGCCTAAGGGGCACTCAAATATCGGAAGTAACGGATTTACTTTTTTGGAGAGGAAATTACATCTCTTGGCAATTTGCACCGTGGAATTTATCGCCTCAGGTAAATCGCTGAACAGTTCCAACATTTCGTCTTCGGAACGCAAACGATTGTTGGGCGAAAACTTTTTACGGTTGTCGTTGGCGATATATTCACCGGCGGAAATACAAACCAAAGCATCATGTGCTTCATACATATCGGCGCCAAAGAAAAAGGCTTCATTGGTGGCAACCAAGGGGATATCATGCTTATAGGCCAGATTGATGAAGTCTTCTTCGGTGCGTTGCTCGGTTTCTAAACCGATACGCATAATTTCCATATATAAGCGATTGGGGAAATAGTCTTTTAATTTGAGAAGGTTTTTTTCAGCTTCGGCTTTGCGGTTTTCCAGCAACAAACGGCCGATTTGCCCTTCGACACCACCGGTTAGGGCTATCAGTCCTTCACTCAAGCCTTCAAAATTTTGAATACGGAGTTGCGGTTTTTCCAAATTAGGGCCATCAAGGTAGGCTATCTTCATCAACTTCATAATATTGTGATAGCCGGTATCATTCATCACCAGAAGAATGATTTTATCAGGCTCAATCACACGTCCTTTGGACTTTAAGACATCATCGGCATCAGGATTGCGCAAATAAAATTGGCAACCAAGAATCGGCTTAACACCTTCTTCGGAGGCATATTTGGAAAAAGCTTTACCTCCAAACATATTTGCCGTGTCGGTTACGGCTATCGCGGCTATTCCTTGATCGTGGCATTTGTGAATCAGAGCCGGAACCTGCATCGCACCTTCCGATAACGAATAGGCGGTATGAACACGCAAATGTACAAATTTTGGTTCAGACATCAGATTCCCCTTAAACGAGCCTTATCATAAAAGCATTTCTTCTCTTTCTCAATCAAAAAATATGACTCATATACAAAAACAAATAAAACCGGACTTAGCCGGTTTTATTGTCGTATTGTGCTTTAATCTAATTCAGAGAGGCGCTCGGCTTGATCTTCGGCAACGAGGGCATCGATAATTTCGCCTAAGGCATCCCCTGAAACAACCTCGTCTAGCTTATAGAGCGTTAAGTTGATACGGTGGTCGGTTACGCGCCCTTGCGGATAGTTGTAAGTGCGAATGCGTTCCGAACGATCGCCTGAACCGACTTGGAGTTTGCGGCGCTCCGAATATTCTTTATCAATGCTTGATTTTTGCAAATCATATAACTTGGCACGCAAGTGGTTCATGGCCTTTTCTTTATTTTTGTACTGAGAACGGTCATCTTGACATTGAACAACCACACCGGTCGGAATATGGGTAATACGAACGGCTGATTCCGTACGGTTAACGTGTTGTCCGCCGGCACCAGATGCACGGTAAACATCAATCTTCAAATCGGCCGGATTAATGTACATATCAACTTCTTCAATCTCGGGTAAAACAGCAACCGTGGCGGCTGAAGTATGAACTCGGCCTTGAGATTCCGTAACAGGGACACGTTGAACACGATGGGCGCCGGATTCAAACTTTAGCTTTGCAAACACGTCTTTGCCGGTGATTTTAGCCGTGGCTTGTTTGTAACCGCCAAGTTCGTTTTCATCAACGTCTATGGTTTCAAACTTCC
>CALXTW010000024.1 GCA_944391515.1 uncultured Alphaproteobacteria bacterium | reverse complement strand
GGACGACAGGATTTAGGTCAGCTCCGTTTGGAGCTGTAAGGAAAAGGCACCCGAAGGTGCCTTTTCTATAGAACCCCCCAGTTTACTGGGGGATATCTATTGTTTGATGTAACTATTATTCAATAGTTTTGCTAAATAATTGGGTAATGTCTGTATTTAAAGCATCTGCTATGGCGTATAAAATATTGATAGACATATTTGCGTGACCATTTTCTATTTCGGATAAATACGCGCGGTCTATGCCAACCATGACAGCAAAATCAATTTGTGAAATTTGCTTTGCTTTCCTTGTCCTACGGATGTTGTTTCCTATGTTTTTAAGCCTGTTATTCAAAGTATTATCCTTTATTTTTCTTTTATTGTAGAACGGCTTAAAAATAATTGTGTTGACTATACTCAACATTTAGGTATAATTTTAAATAGATATTACAGTCACATTATTAAATACAGAAAGGGAAAACTATGATGGATATTGATATGTTGCCCAAAATGGCGAAGAAAGTTGATTTTTGGCAGGGACAAGGTGTCCAAAATGGATACGGGACTTCTGAAGATGTTACAAAAGCTTGGGGGTATGATGAAAAAGGAAATTTGCTTTTCTCGGCTGAGTATGATGAAAATGGAAATTTTAGGCTTTCTTTATTTGAGAATAATATGGATGTAACTCGTCAGTGTGAAGATTTGTACAGTGATGATTTAGAAAATGTAACACTTAATCAGAGACAAAAACAAAAATTAGAAAAAGCAAAAACTTTTATGGGATATCTAAAAGCGCAAAAGAGTGCTCAAAAACAATACCATAGTCCTTCTCTTAATGATTTGCTATCAAATGGAATTAATGTCGATTTGTCTGATAAGTCAAGGCTATCTTTTGCTCCTGATATTGAAAAATTAAATATATCAAAAGATAAAAATGGTGTATTGCATATGTCTGGTGTTAGTAAAGACGGAAAACAGCAAATCGATTTTTCTTTTAAGGATGGAATTGCTCAATTTGAGTTTAGAGATGGAGATGTTGCTCGGTCTTATAATAATAAAATTGGCGGAAAGTGGACTTGGAGAGATTTAAAATCTCCTTCTGGTACAAGGTATTCAGATAATAATGGGGAGAAATATGCTAAAGAAATGTCATCTATTATGAATAAAGTAAAAACTCAATATCAAACTCGAGTGCAATCTAATAGTTATGCTTCGGGAAAGTTATTGCAAAGTAGTGGGCGTTCTCTTTAGTTAATGTTATTTTATTAAAACAGATAAGGAAAAATTTCTAATAGTTGTAAAATTCTTTTATTTTTATCCTTTTGTAAATCTTTTTTTAACTTCTTTTTGCTATTAATTCATTAAATCATTTATGAAAGGACAAAACGATGAAAAACTACAACTCTACTTCTAATTCTTCTTTAAATTTAAGTGAAAACGCTATTCGTGAAGCTGCTTACTATATTTGGAAAAACAACGGTTGCCCGGCTAACACCAGCTTGAGCGACTGGAATGCAGCTATTAACCAACTCTCTTCTATGGCTACTTTGAACTCTGCTGCTAAGAAGATTTCTTCTACCAAGACTTCTTCTTGCAAAGCTTCTACTTTGGTTAAGAAAACTCCGGTTAAAACCGCTGCTAAAACCAATTCTAAAACCGCTAAAAAGAAATCTTCTAAATAGTTGGCTAAAGGCTCCGGATTTGGAGCCTTTTTTCATAATTATTTAATCTTTTGTGATTAATATAGTTTTATTATTACGTTTTAGGAGATGTCAGATGTTTGATGAAAAAACTATTCGCGAGACGGCTTATTATATTTGGAAAAACAATGGTTGCCCTGCCAATACTTCTACTCAGGATTGGAATGCTGCAATTGAGCAATTGGAACACAGAGATGCTTTAGCTACTGCTAAACAAATTTCTTCTTTGTATCAAGCTGCTTTCTTAAATTCTGTAGCTAAGACAAAAACTCGCAAAAAAGATAGTTTACAATTAATGCGCAAAATCATTTTGAAATAATTTTTTGAAGTGAATTAAAAACCCCGGAAGTTTGAACTTTCGGGGTTTTGTTTTATTAGTTGCCTTACAGAAAACCCCGAGTTTACTCGGGGCTGAATGCCAAGGTGTTGGAACAACACCGCTCCACGCCAACGAGCGTGGTCAAACCGTAAGGTTTGTAGCTGTTATAGAACCCCCAGTTTACTGGGGGATATCTATTTCTTGGCGGCCATAATTTTGAGTGCGTCTTCCAGGGTTAATTCTTTATCCTTAAATTCTTTGGGAATAGCGTAGTTGTTTTTGCCACATTTGATGTATGGACCATATCTACCGCTCAAAACAGTAATGTCGGCCTTATCTTTAGGATTTTGACCCAAAACTTTTCCGCTCGGGCGTTCGGCAACATTCTTTAATATCTCTTCGGCACGTTCTAATGTAATGTTGAAAATTGTATCGTTACCGGTTAAAGATTTTGACTTATTGCCTTGTTTGAGATAGGGACCGAACTTGCCGATATTGGCTTCAATTCCGTTACCGAGTTGGCGGGGAAGTGAGGCTAAAATTTGGGCTTGTTCAGGGGTTACTTCCTCTGGTTTTAAGTTTCTGGGTAAGGCAATTCTTTTGGGTTTTTCCGTGGTAGCGGTTGCGTCTTCACCTAATTGAACATAAAAACCATAAGGTCCTTTTTTAAGATATACTTTTAAGCCGTTTATTTCGCCCATTTCCTTATCTTCCGGATTGGGGGCTTTGGGGGTGTCGTTGCTCATTTCCTCAGTGACATCCGTTAAAGGTTTGGTGTATTTGCATTCAGGGTAGTTTGAGCAACCCAAAAAGGCACCAAATTTGCCAAGTTTAATACTTAGTCTTCCTTTGCCGCATTCAGGACAAATGCGTGGGTCTGAGCCGTCTTCACGAGGTGGAAACAGGTGATAAGACAAGACTTCATCTATTTTTTCGATTACTTCACTGATTTGTAATGGTTGGACGGCATCAATATTTTTAATAAACTTAGTCCAGAAACCGCCTAAGAGTTTTTTCCACTCCATTTCGCCATTGGAAATATCATCCAAATATTCTTCCAATTGCGCCGTAAAATCATATTCTACATATTTTTTGAAGAAGTTTTCCAAAAAGACGGTAACTATGCGACCTCGATCTTCCGGAATAAAGCGCAACTTTTCAACGCGGACATATTTACGCTCTTGCAGGACGGCGATAATCGAAGCATAAGTTGACGGACGACCAATACCCAATTCTTCCAATTTCTTGACCAAACTTGCTTCGGTAAAACGCGGAGGAGGGGTGGTGAAATGTTGTTCAGGTGTAATCTCGCCTTTGGTTACGGCTTCTCCGGTTTCAACATTCGGCAGAATGCGATTTTCATCATCATCATCACTGTCGTCTTTGCTTTCAACGTATAATTTTAAGAAACCGTCAAAGTTGATAACTTGACCATTAGCGCGTAACAAAATTTGTCCGTCAGCAGAAGTGGCGTCAATCGTTACTTTATCCATCACAGCCGGATTCATTTGGCAAGCGACGGTTCTTTTCCAGATGAGCTCATAGAGCTTATGAGAATCGGCATCCAGCTTGGTTTCCAGTTTTTTCGGCGTTTCATCAACGTGAGCCGGACGAATGGCTTCGTGTGCTTCTTGCGCGTTTTTGGATTTGGTTTTGTATTCTTTGGCAGTTTGCGGTAAATAAGCCTCTCCAAAATATTTCAAAATTGCGGCGCGGCAAGCCTCAATGGCTTCTTTTGACAAGTTGACCGCATCGGTACGCATATAGGTAATGAAACCGGCTTCATAGAGTTTTTGCGCAATTTGCATGGTCTTTTTGGCACTGAAACGCAGTTTTCGGGCGGCTTCTTGTTGCAAGGTTGATGTTGTGAACGGAGGAGCCGGATAACGATTGGTCTTTTTGCGCTCAACGTTGGAAATGGCAAATTCTTGTGCTTCAATCTTTGCTTTAGCTTCTAGGGCTTTTGCTTCTGAATTTAAATCAAATTTTTCTAATTTCTTGCCGTCCAAATTAATCAAGTGTGTTTTTATCAGAGCTTGGGTTTTGGTGATTAACTCGGCATCGACTGTCCAATATTCTTCGGCTTTGAATTTTTCAATTTCGGTTTCGCGGTCGCAAATCAAACGCAAAGCAACTGATTGAACGCGTCCTGCAGACTTGGAACCTGGAAGTTTGCGCCACAAAACAGGGGATAGCGTAAATCCTACCAAATAGTCGAGGGCGCGGCGTGCCATATAGGCCGAGACCAGATTGTCATCAATTTGTCTGGGGTTTTTGATGGCTTCGGTGACGGCTGATTTAGTGATTTCGTGGAAGACAACACGCTCGATTTTTTTATCTTTGATTTTTTTGCGAGCGGTCAGTTCTTCTAAAATATGCCATGCAATTGCTTCTCCTTCTCTATCCGGGTCGGATGCGAGAATGATGGTGTCGGCATCTTTGACTGCGGCAATAATATCGTTGAGGCGTTTTTTGCCTCCGGAGCTTAACTCCCATTTCATTGCGAAATCTTCATCAGGGTTAACTGAACCGTCTTTACTCGGCAAATCTCTGATGTGACCGAAGCTTGCCAGAACTTTATAGTCGCTGCCCAGATATTTATTGATTGTTTTGGCTTTGGCCGGAGATTCCACAATAACTAATTTCATAACTTTTCTTCCATTTACTTAATTAATGCGACTTTGTTGCCTGCCAGATACTCTATCTTGCCGTCTAGTTCCAACTCTAGTAATTGGAGCGACAAACTAGAAGAATCGAGCCCCGAGGTACGGATGATTTCATCAATGCTGACGCCTTCGGGAGTCAAATACTGTAAAATATCCGCTTGCTCATGTGAAGACAACAACGGGGATTGTGTGTCTGGAATATTTGCAATTTTTGCCTCTTTGTCAAGAGGCTTGGCAAATAAATCCCCTTGTTTGACTTTAGGTGTTGCTCGCTTAAAATCGTGCGAGGTCAGAGTTTCTAAGATGTCTTGTGCGGTTTCAATTAAGGTGGCGCCTTCTTTTATTAATTTGTTAGGTCCATGGGAGCGGGCATCGTTGGGAGAGCCCGGTACGGCATAAACCTCACGCCCTTGCTCGAGTGCAAAACCGGCTGTGATGAGTGAGCCGGAGTGCAAAGTGGCCTCAATAATCAAAGTTCCGTCACTTAAACCGGAAATTATACGATTGCGTCTTGGAAAATTAGTGGCGTTTGGCTGTGTTCCCAAAGGAAATTCAGATACAATAGCTCCTTGGGCGGCTATTTGTTCATAGGTGGAAGTGTTTTCTTTGGGGTAGATAACATCAACACCCGTTCCTAATACGGCAATTGTCGAACCTAATTGATTGTTGGCATAAAGTGCGCCTTTGTGTGCCGAAGTATCAATGCCTCTGGCTAATCCTGAAACAACCATAACGCCGGCATTGGTTAAATCAAAGGCGATTTGTGAGGCAAGTTTTCGTCCCGGAAGGGAAGCATTGCGAGCACCTGCTATGGCTAATGATTTTTCGGGGTTAAGACACTCTATATTTCCTTTGACATAGAGAATCGGCGGTGCATCGGCAATATGACGTAATCTTTGCGGGTAAGCATCGTCGGCAAAAGTTAAAATATGTATTCCTAACTTATGAGCCAACTCAAGCTCTCTTTGTGCAAGAGAGCTCGGATAAGGTGTAAAATGTTGCGGCAAATGTTTAAGTGCGTTTGATACGCTCTTGAATTTTTGTAAAAGTTTGTAGAAAGTTATCGGACCGATGTTTTCAGTGTTTATCAGTCGAATAAAATCTATTATCTCTTGCTCACTTGCCATCAGACGTTATTTCTTTTTGAAGCTGATTTTGCTTTCTTGACCTTTAATTAAACGGATGATGTTGCCACGGTGGCGAACCAAAACCAACAAGGCAATTGCAGAATAAAAAATTGTGTAGGTTGGTTCAACCAAGAAGAATGCATAAAACGGCGTTGCAACAGCGGCAATAATGGCTGACAAAGAAGAATAGCGGGTGATGAAAGCGCAGACCAGCCAAGTTCCTAATGCTAACAAGGCAATTTGCGGAGAGGTGGCTAAAATAAACCCGAATGTTGAAGCCACGCCTTTCCCGCCTTTGAATTTGAGCCAGATAGGGAAGTTGTGTCCGATGACACCGCATGAGCCGGCAATTAATCCGGCGACAATATTAATCTGAGTCATATTGCTAAAGAGAATGCAGTCCGCACTCGGGGCGAAACTTGCGGCAAGAAATGCGGCAATACCAGCTTTGGATGCGTCTAATATAACCGTTAACAGGGCTAAGTCTTTCCGTCCGGTTCTTAAAACATTGGTGGCACCGATGTTGCCAGAGCCGATTTTGCGGATGTCGCCTAATCCGGCCATGCGGGTTAAGACCAAACCAAAAGGAATTGAGCCCAATAAATATCCACCGATTGCGCAAATCAAAAAAATTGAAGGAATACTCATAGTTTCTTGCCTATATAATTGTTAAAACTGCACTTATTGTTAAACGTATCGTAACCTTTTTTCAACTATATTTTTGTATCATGTGCATGGAAAAAAAGTGAAAATGTGTCTTTTCTGCATAAAAGCTTAAATTTCTAGATGACAAGATGATAAAAATAGTTAATATGAAAAAAACTACTCGAGAAGGTTATAAAAATTATGAAACCAATTTATAAACGCATTTTGCTCAAACTCTCAGGCGAAGGATTGATGGGAGATAAAAACTTCGGTATGTCGGCCGAGGTAATCATGCGTTTGGCAAAACAAATCAAAAATGTAAAAGACAGCGGCGTTCAGGTCTGTTTGGTGGTTGGCGGCGGAAATATTTTTCGCGGTGCTAAAGAAGCCGTGAATGGTATGAACCGTACCGTGGCTGATCAAATCGGTATGTTGGCAACCGTGATGAATGCTTTATCTTTGCAAAATGCTTTGGAAAGTTTGGGGTGCGAGGTCAGAGTATTATCCGGGATTCATATTCCCGATGTCTGTGAAAACTATGTTTATCGCAGAGCTCTGAGACATTTGGAAAAGAATCGCATCATTATCTTTGCCGGAGGAACAGGTAATCCTTATTTTACAACCGATACAGGTGCGGCTTTGAGAGCTTCTGAAATGCAATGTGATGCTTTACTCAAGGCAACGCAAGTCGATGGGGTTTATGATGCCGACCCAAAAACAAATCCTAAAGCTCAGCGCTTTAGTGCTATTTCTTATGATGAGGTTATTGCAAAACAGCTGAAAGTTATGGATACGACAGCTGTGGCCTTGGCTCGAGAAAATAATATTCCAATTATCGTCTTTGCTCAAAGTGGTGAACAGGCTTTAGCTGATGCCGTTTCGGGAAAAGGCAATTTTACAATCATTAAAAAAGAGGTATAGTATGGCTGATTTTAATCAAATCAAAAATGACAGCAAAAACAGAATGGATAAAACGATTGAGACCTTAAGAGGTGATTTTGGCGGTTTGCGTGCCGGGCGTGCTCATGTGAGTTTGCTTGACGGTATTATGGTTGAAGCTTATGGTTCTATGACGCCGTTGTCTCAGGTCGGTACAATCAGTGTGCCTGATGCCAGAACTTTGTCGGTCAGTGTTTGGGATCGTTCTTTGGCTAAAGCTGTTGATAAGGCTTTAAGAGAATCTGATTTGGGTCTTAATCCGGCTTCTGATGGCCAACTTATTCGTATTCCTATTCCGCCGTTGAGTGAAGAAAGAAGAAAAGAACTGGTAAAAATTGCCGGAAAATATGCTGAACAAAATAAAGTGGCTATTCGTAATATTCGTCGTGATGCTTTGGATGAAGTAAAAAAACTGAAAAAAGATAATCTGATTTCTGAAGATGATGAAAAAAGATATGAAAATGAAATCCAAAAATTGACTGATGACTCAATTAAAAAAATTGAGGAAATGCTCGAAACAAAAGAAAAAGATATTATGCAAGTTTAGTTTGTATATGTCTTTGTGAAGAATAACTATTAAGTACTTTAAGGTTTTTTGTTTTGACTAAAGAAGAAAACAGTTTAGAGCATATTGCAATCATCATGGATGGTAATGGACGTTGGGCAACCAAGAGAGGATTGCCTCGTTCCATGGGACACAAAAAAGGTGCTGAAGTCGTTAAAGAAATTGTGCGCGCAGCAGGTGAAGCTGGTGTTAAGTTTTTGACGCTTTATGCTTTTTCAACCGAAAATTGGCAAAGAAGTCAAGAAGAAGTTGATACTCTGATGGGGTTGTTGCGACAATATCTCAAATCTGATTTGCAAGAGTTGCAAAAAAGTAATGTGCGTATCAAATTCATTGGCGAAAATGAAATGCTTGCCTCGGATATTGTGGCTGCAATGCGCAAGTTGGAAACTGATACTGCTCAAAATGATGGACTAACACTTTGCATTGCTTTGAGCTATGGTTCCAGACAAGAAATTGTGAACGCCGTTAAGAAAACAGCAACTTTGGTAAAAAAAGGTGATATATCAGTCGATGATATTGATATAAAAATGTTTTCTGATATGCTCTATACAAAATCCATTCCTGACCCGGATTTACTCATTCGGACCAGTGGGGAGCAACGTATCAGCAATTATTTGCTCTGGCAATTGGCTTATACGGAACTCTATTTTACAAAAACTTTGTGGCCGGATTTTAATAAAGATGAACTGGTCGCTATTATTAAAGACTATAAAACTCGGGAGAGAAGATATGGAAAAGTCTAAAACTGTTACTGTTATGAAACGAATCGTTACGTCTTTGATTTTGGCTCCCGTTGTTTTGGGCGCGGTTTTGTTGGGTAGTCCGTTCGTGAATATTTTGGTGTTGGTAAGTGGTGCGCTGCTCTCTTGGGAGTGGGCTAAAATGGTTCCCAATCAAAATAATTCGGTTTATGCTTTAAGCTATATGACATCTTTGGCGGTGGCTGCACTTTTGAATAATGCTTTTGCTATTTTGTGGGTAATGTGCGGTGCGGCAGCTTTGGTTTGGTATAAAGCGCGCAATGAAGAACACAGAAAATTGCTTACTTTGGGAGTGCCCTATATTACTTTGGGTTTAGGGGCTATCGTTTGGTTGTTTAACTGTGTCGGTGTCCCGACCACTATATGGTTCGTTTTGGTAATTTGGAGTGTTGATGTCGGCGGATATTTGGTCGGTTGCTCTCTGAAAGGACCTAAATTGGCGCCTAAAATCAGCCCTAACAAAACTTGGTCCGGTTTGATGGGGGGAATGTTGTTTGCCGTTTTGGTTAGTGTGGTTTATGCTTATATCATTAGTGGCGGACAAGCTTGTTTGGCCTTCGGATTGTTGGGCGCTTTGATTGGTGTGATTGAACAGACCGGGGATTTAATCGAATCGGCTATTAAACGATACTTAGGTTTGAAAGATTCTAGTGATTTGATTCCCGGACATGGCGGAATTTTTGACCGAATTGATGGTATGATTTTCTCTGCACCGATTGTGGTCTTGTTGTTTCAATATGGTTTGAAATTTATGTAAGGATTTAAGTATTATGGAGTGGCTGGTTAATACTGTCTATTATGTTGTTCCTTTTGTTGTTCTGCTCGGGGTATTGGTGTTTGTACACGAGTTTGGGCATTTTATTGTAGCGCGCTTGTGCGGAGTGCAAGTCGAGGCCTTTTCTATCGGTTTTGGTAAAACCTTGTGGAGCAAAAAAGATAAAAAAGGAACAACATGGAAAATTTCAGCTGTTCCATTAGGGGGATATTGCCAATTTTTGGGTGATGCCGATGCTTCTTCCTCCACAACAGATGAAAAAGCAGAAGAATTAACCGATGAACAAAAGAAAGTGGCTTTCCCGTATCAGAATCCATTTAAAAAATTAGCCATTGTTTTGGCTGGTCCCGGCGCAAATTATTTATTTGCAATTTTGATGTTTACGGCTGTTTTCTTCTTTGTGGGAAAAATTGTCTTTCCGCCGATTGTCGGTGAAGTGTTTGAGAATAGTGCCGCAGAGGCTGCCGGAATTATTCCTAATGACAGAATTTTATCTATCAATGGTCATAAGATTACTTATTTTGATGATATCAGAAAAGAAGTTGAACTGACAACTGATGGTAAAGCTGTTGTAGAATTGTTGCGAAACGGCGAAAAAATGACGCTCTCGTTTTCTTTGAAAGAAATTGAAGTTCAGGAATATAACGGGCAAAAGTCTAAAAGACCAATGTTGGGAATTAAATCTGTCAGCACAATCGAGGTAGAACAACTCAACCTTTCTTTGAGCGAGGCGTTTTACGAGGCTTTGAAGGAGACTTGGGATGTAACCGAAGCAACGCTCCGTGGTGTGGGACAAATGATTACCGGACAAAGAGGCAGTGAAGATTTGGGCGGAATCGTTAGAATTGCTGAAATGTCCGGGGATATTACCAAACAAAGCGGTTTCTTGGATTTCTTGGTGTTTATGTGCTTGTTGTCTATTAACTTAGGGTTAATTAACTTGTTCCCAATTCCGGTTTTGGATGGTGGACATGTGGTTATTTATTTAGTGGAAATTTTTACTCGCAAAGAAATTAACACCAAAGTTAAAGATACTTTATTTAAACTTGGTTTTAGTTTAATTATTGCATTAATGGTTTTTGCAACTTGGAATGATATGGTTCGTCTGTTCCATAGATGGTTTGCATAATGATAAGATGGTTTGAGGATTAAATAAATGAAGAAAACTACTTTAGCCGCTTTTATTTTTAGCTTGATGCTGAGTACGAGAGTTGATGCTGCCGATGTGTATGTCAGCACAATTGAAGTGCAAGGTTTGCAAAGAGTGGAGGTGGAAACCATCTTATCTTATTTGAATATTGAGCAGGGAAGCAATGTTTCTCAAGAATATTTGGATGAATCCTTAAAACGTTTGTTTGAAACCGGATTATTTGCCGATGTAAATTTTAATCGAAATGCTGATGGAATTTTGCAAATAAAGGTCGTTGAAAATCCGATTATTAATAAGCGTTTTTTTGACGGTAACGAAAAAATGGATGATAGCATTTTGGAGACTGAAGTTCAGCTTAAATCAGGCTCTATTTACAGTATTTCTAAAGTGCAAGATGATGTACAAAGAATTTTGGATGTATATAAACGTTCGGGCCGATATGCAACTGTGGTTGAACCGCAGATTATTAAACGTGACCAAAATCGTGTCGATTTGATTTATGAAATTACAGAAGGTCCAACTGCTGTTATCAATAAAGTAAACTTTGTTGGAAATATGCATTATTCAGATGATGATTTGCAATCCGAAATTATGAGTAAGGAAAGTCGTTGGTATCGTTTCTTCGGCTCTTCGGAAAACTATGATCCTGAAAAAACTAATTATGATAAAGAGTTACTCCGTCGTTTCTATCTGAAGCGCGGTTATGTTGATTTTAGAGTGGTTTCGGCTGTGGCTGAGCTTAGTCCAGATAAAAAATCATTCGTCGTGACCTATGTGGTGGAAGAGGGACCTCGCTATAAGATTGATGACATTCAAATTAATTCTTCCATTAAAGAAGTTGAAACGGCTCCTTTAATGGATGAAGTATTGGTTGAACAAGGTGAGTGGTATAATGCCGATTTGGCGGAAAAATCTGTTTATGCTATTACCGAAGAATTGGGTAAAAAAGGTTTTGCCTTTGTCGATGTGACACCTGATATTAAGAAAATAGGAGATAATAAGTTAGTACTTATTTTCAACATTGCTGAAGGGGATCGCGTATTTATTGATAAAATCAATATTACAGGAAATACCAGAACCGAAGACAAGGTTATCAGACGTGAATTTAGAATTGATGAAGGTGATGCATTTAATGCTGCCAAAATCAGAGCATCTCGCAGAAATGTCGAAAATCTGGATTATTTCAGCAAGGTTGATATTCAAACCGTTCCGAATCCTAATGATGACAGTAAGGCTGATGTAAATGTTAAGGTAGAAGAAAAATCAACCGGTGCATTTAATGTCGGTGTGGGATATTCTACTGTGAATGGTGCATTGTTTAGAGCCGGTGTGGTTGAAAACAATTTCCAAGGGAAAGGACAAAAATTGAGCGCTGATGTGGCGGTTTCTCAACGTACCTCTGAGTATGACTTGAGCTTTACCGAGCCTTATTTCTTGGGTCGTCGTTTGAGTGCCGGTGTTGATTTGTTCCGTACCGAAGAAGATTATCAAGATGAAGGTTCTTATGATAGTGAATCAACTGGTATCAGATTGCGTACAGGGTGGAATTATACCGATGACTTTGCACAATATCTCCGCTATACCTTAAAAGAAGATAAAATCAGCAATGTTGATTCTCTGGCTTCAAAATATATTAAGGAAGAAGAGGGGACATACAGTAACTCTTCAATCGGTCAAACCATGGTGTATGACAAGCGTGATAGCGCTCTCAATCCTAAAGAAGGTTATTATTTGTCCTTTGGTAATGATGTAGCCGGTTTGGGCGGTGATGAGAAGTATTTGAAGTTTGATGGTAAGGCTTATAAATACTTTACGATTGCCGATTACTATACTTTCAAATTATTCCTGAATGGTGGTTATATTGTAGGGTATGGTGATGAAGATGTTCGCTTATCCAACAGATATTATTTGGGTGGATCAAATATGCGTGGTTTCGAGTTTGCCGGTATTGGTGCGCGTGATAAATATACCAAAGATGCTTTGGGTGGTAACTGGATGATTTATTCAGGTGCTGAAATGTCATTCCCAATTGGTTTGGATGAGTTGGGGGTTAGAGGACGTACGTTTGTTGATGTCGGTATGCTTGGTAAACCGGATAATTTGGATGAGCGTTTTGTCGATTACTCAGATACTCCGCGTGTGTCTGCCGGCTTTGGTTTCCAATGGCAATCTCCGATGGGACAAATCGATGTTGACTTGGCATTCCCGATTGTTAAAGAAGATTACGATGAGACCGAAGTATTCCGTTTGAATTTCGGTTCTAGGTTGTAAGAGTTTGTTGAGGAGAAGTGAAGATGGTTGATACTCGTTTTTATACCAACAAAGGCCCGTTGACTTTACAGCAAATTGCTGAAATTTGTGAGGCTGAGTTGCAAGATAATTCGAAGGCTTTGGTTGAAATTAAGGATATTGCAACCATGTCTAAAGCGAGTACAGATGAAATTTGCTTCTTCTATGATAAAAAAGCTAAAGAAAAAGCTTCTGAAATCAAAGCGACAGCTTGCGTAACAACATCGGAGTTAGCGCAATTTGTGCCGGAAAATGTGGTTCGATTGATTGCTCAAAATCCTAAAGTTGCATTTTTGAAGCTCAATCAGGCATTTTATGCCGAAGTTATGCCTAAACCCAATATTGCCTCTTCGGCAAGAATTCATCCGTCTGCTATTATCGGTGAAAATGCTTTTATCGGTGATAATGTGGTGATTGGTGAAAATGTTAAAATAGGTGTCAATTGTATGATTGAGCCAGGCGTGGTGATTGGCAGGGGGTGTGAAATCGGTGATAATTGCCGTATTGGTGCAAACGCATCAATTGCTTATACTATTATGGGAAATGATTGCTATATTTATACAGGTGCTCGTATAGGACAAGATGGTTTTGGTTTCCAGATGATTAACGGTCAACATAAACGCATTCCTCAAGTTGGGCGTGTTATTATCGGTAATGATGTTGAAATCGGTGCTAATACGTGTGTTGACAGAGGTGCGTTAGATGATACGGTTATCGGTGATGGTATCAGAGTGGATAATTTGGTACAAATCGCTCATAATGATAAATTAGGGCGTGGTTGCGTGATTGTTGCTCAGGTCGGAATTGCCGGTAGTTGTACTTTCGGAGATTATGTGGTTTGTGGCGGACAAACAGGTTTTGCTGACCATTTAACTGTTGGTAGTGGTGCGCAAATCGCAGCTCAATCCGGTGTTATGCGTGATATTGAGCCTGGAGCCGTATTAATGGGATATCCTGCCGTACCAATTAAAGATTTTATGAGACAAGTGTCTTACTTACAGAAAATTTCAAAAAAATAGTTTTAACCTAATAACTGTGTAAAGGAAAAGTTATGTCTGAAAATAAAATTTATCATATTGAAGAAATTATGCAGATGTTACCGCATCGCTATCCGTTTTTGCTCGTTGATCGTTTGGAAGTTGAAGTTCCAGGTGAAAAAGGTATTGGTATCAAAAATGTTACCATGAATGAAGAATTTTTCCAAGGACACTTCCCCGGAAATCCGGTTATGCCGGGTGTGTTGCAAATTGAAGCTATGGCTCAAACTGCTGGTGCAATCGTGGTTGCCGGAAAAGGCGATTTTAATGATAAGAAACGCAGTGTTTTGTTTATGTCAATTGACGGAGTTAAGTTCCGCAAACCGGTAAAACCGGGTGACCAACTGCGTATGCATGTTGAAAAAATTAAAGAGCGCCGCAATATCTTTGTCTTTAAGGGACAAAGCATGGTTGACGGAAATGTTGTTTCAGAGGCTGAATTTACAGCCATGATTGTGGAATAAAACCTGCTATAATCACAAACAAAAGCCGGATTATTTCCGGCTTTTTTGTTGTTTGATTAACTGAGCTAAATTTTGTGGTTGGTATGGGGTTTCTAGTTGTGGTTTTAAGATTTTGCGATACTCATTCAAGTAAGGTTGAATCTTGAGATTTTTGTATTTGTCCAGTAGATTATAAAAATTTGCTTTTTCTTTAGGGTGAAGAGCTATTTCTCCTAAACAAGTAAAAAATCTTTGATAGGGATTAGGTTGAAGACATTCTTTTTGATAGCGTTGGGCGTCGAGATAGTCCCAATACCATTGGTCGTATTGAGTTGGTTTTAAATGACTTAAATTTTGAGGCTCTTGAATTGGAACAGTACTTAATGTGTGAAAATTTTCATGATTATAGGCTTGATTGCGTACGACTTCGGCGCAAGTGTTTGCTAAATTTAGAAAATCAATAGAGCCATCAGGGAGATAGTATTTTTGCATATTGTTATGAATATGATCAAACTGAATGCGATTCAACATGGTTCGAGTGACGGCAAACCCACAATAAATAGTGTCTCTTTTATTTTGAATGAGGTGGCAGAACTTGCCTGATATATGATACATCATTTCTCGATAAATATTTTTATTTTTAGGCTCTTTTAATGCCAGATAACTATATGCAAAGCAATCGGCAAAACTTTCCTTGAGCATTTGATATTCTTGTAAATATTGTTGCAGTATTTTTTTATTATCCGGATTATCGGGGTGTTCTAGCGTTCTGTTTGCAGCTTGAGATAAGTTGAGATAGGTTTTTGTGTTTTTGAAAAAAGAATATTTTAAATCCAATATATGAGCATATTCATGAAATGGAGTAATTATACTGTTGGTTGGGTAAAAATTAAAGACAGAATAAAAAACAATGCCTTGCATGGGTAATTTCATTCTAGGTACCATTCCGGCAAGAGTAGATTTTTCTTTTATTATATCATGGACACTGTCTTTGATAATTTGAGGAGATACGGCTTGTTCTAATGTACAGCCAAAATTTTGTTTACAAAGATTATCTAGTTTTTTCATATCAAATTTTGGCTTTCCATGTTTGTCTTGCAATATAAAGTCATTGACGCAGACGGCAAAGGAGCGGAAACCATCTTGGTTGCAAAGCTGATTAAGGCGTATCATGTCAGGCAAGATATAGTCTTTGAGTTGTTTATAATATCTTGGCTTCCACAAGGCTTTGCGGCCGTGTGGCTGTAGGAGATATTTGATATCTTTATGTATGTCTTTGATGCTGTAAGTAATCATATTGGCTCCTTGGAAGAGTTAAATACCATTTTTGTTAAATTTTGTCAATATTTGACTTGCAGAGTCAAAATTTTAATGATATAAGAGGCGTAAATATTTATTATTAAATTTTACGGATATGAAAACCATTATTGTCGAAACCTTTGAGCAACTCTGGCGGGCAATAGAAATTGAAGAAGCCGATGAGATTGTTATTAAAGGTCAAATTAATTGTCAAAATTATCGAGCTATCATCAAAGAAGGTCGTAAATTGGTTGGCTTTGATAGAGAAAGCGAGTTAAAGTTTGAATATGGAGAAGCCCAAAGTGCCATTTGGTTGGAGGGTGGATGTATTGAAAACCTGAAAATTCAGGTTATGGCTGAAACCTATCCTGATAAGGATAGAATGCAAAGTGTGATTGAGGTTAATCGTTTGGGCTCGAGTTTGAAAGATGTATTTCTGGATATTAAGGTAAAAGATGCCAGAATGTATCATGAGAGCTTGCAGTATTCGGGTCTTTATGTGCGGCATGAATTGATATTAGCAGGAAATATCAGAATTCGTAGCAAAGGGCATCATATTGCCCCGATTGCAAATTGTCGGTTATCCACTTCAAGATTGGTTGGTAATGGTGTTACACTTCTCTTGGAGGGAAATTTGCAAGATTTGTGTAATCTTGACATTAGAGGTAATCACAATTTGATTGTTATTGATTAAAAAAATCCCCATATCAGGTGTTGATATGGGGATTTGTTTTTTCATTCTAGTTCCAAGAACATTCAAAGATGAAAACATTGTCATCTTTGGGAATTAGGGTTTTTCTGATATCACTATAGAAAAACTCCGTGTTTGGCATTTGGAGCATTTCTTCTTCTTTGTATAAGAGCTCTTGTGAGCGGTTGAGCAATATCGCTTCGGCTTTGGAAATTGTGCGCCAGTTGCATTCCACAAAAAGAAAAAGTTTCTTTTCCTGAATTTCTGAAGAGTTGTTAAGGAAGTAGAATGTTTCTTGAACAGCCATGCCAACAGCGTTTTGTTCAAGGGCATTGCGACAGATATGGGCAAAAGGTATTTTTTCTTGTTCGCCCCATGAAATACCGGTTTTAAAAATTTTTCCAAAAATACTTTGGGTATAAACTTTTGTTTTCATAAAATAAAAATTTAAAAAAATTAGACATAATAGGTAATGATTTGAGGCTGATGTTAGTTCGGTTTTGGAAAAGCGTCAATAGGTTTTTATCTTTTTAGTGGAAAATTTTGTCAAAAAGTGCTTGTGTTGGCCTTAAAAATGTGGTATGTTCTTTTTCAGAGATAAATCCTATTATGTATTACAATTAAAAAATAAAAAAAATGGAAACAAAAGAAAAAATTGAGAAGTTGCTGGTAGAAAATGGCTATAAATGCAATGCCGATGGTAGAAAATTCATTGCTGATAGAGTAGGGGCTTTGACACCGCGTCAGCTTGACCCAGAAAAGTGGCTCCCAATTTTAAAGTATGTCGAAGAAAACTTTGGCTTTACCAATGATGATTGCTTGTTTTACGCAACCAAAGGAGGTAAGAGTGCGGTAACGGGTCATGACCTGTATGCTCTGCCGGAAGTTTACAATCCGGTGCTCGTGGTATTTAGCGGAATGATGACCGCGCACTTATGTGCGTTTGAGGCCATCCGCTTCTATGCCAAAAAATACTACAAGCTGTTGCCAATACTGGCGATAGGTAAGGGCGGTAACAAGGGACTTTATGAAGAAGTCTTCAATCGTCCACAGGGCTTGATGGTTGAGGCTGAGTATCAGGCTTACCTCAATTTGCTCGACCAGTTAGCTCCGCGAAATTACGTTCACGCAAATGAGCAGGTTTGTGCTGATACAGACACAGCCGGCAATTTCGACGAACTATACAAGTTCGCGAAAGCGGCAGAAAAGCCGGTGACATTTGTGCTGTGCTCAGGCAATTTCAGCTATGACAAACGGCTTTTAGCCGAGTTTATGCTGAAGGCGGAAGAGCCTCAGTACAGTGACGTGAAAATGGACTTTGCAATTGCGCATTGTCCAATAATTACGAAGCTGCACGTTGTGGACGGCCGTTTGTCAGAGATTATGCTCGGTTATATTGCTGCTTCTATCGGTCCGATGATGAAGGACACCATCACTTTTGATGGTAAGACTTCATCAGAGCATCCGGAAAGATACCTGATGCCGGGGATGGACAAGGTCGACTGGGCCATGCTTCAGGAACTGATTGCCGAATATTCCAATATGGGCTGGCCGAATTATAGCGAATTGCTGTATGGAACGGACCACAAAAAGGCCGTGTTGGATATTATTCTTGCAGACCTCAGGGCGAGGGGCAGTTTCTCCTCAACAAGCTATGATGAGGAACTTCTCAAAGACCTCAATGACTATATCAAGTTTTTGGGTGGTCGCTATTGGGGACAAGATGAGCAAGAGTTCCTGGCTTATCTGTGCAATACGCCGGATGAGCACTACTTCTAAGCAAACGAACTCAGACAGGGGATGACGAAAGTCATCTCCTGTTTTTTTGTGTCTTTAAATGGGTTCGTAATAATTTGTAAAGTAATGTGTGTTTACAATTGCACGTGCTTGGCTATACTGAGCATAGTTGTAAAAATTTTTTTAGAAAGGAAGTATTTGTCATGACTAAAATTCATCCGAGTGCCGTTATTGAAGAAGGTGCACAAATTGCCGATAGTGCTGAAATCGGACCTTTTTGCTGGATTAGCTCTAAAGCAAAAATTGGTGAAAATGTTCGCCTTTTGGCTCGGGTTACGGTTTATGGCGATACGACCATTGGTGAAGGAACCGTTGTATTTCCAGGAGCTGTTCTCGGAACCGGTCCGCAAGACCATGGTAACGAATTCCAAGAAGGGGCAAAATTGGTTATCGGTAAACGCAATGTTATTCGCGAAAATGTAACCATGCATGCCGGTACGCCTAAAGGGCAATCTGATCCGCAAGATGGAAGTGAACCCGAAAAAATGATTACCCGCGTGGGTGATGATGGTATGTTTATGGTAAATTCTCACGTGGCTCATGACTGCGTGGTCGGTAACAATGTGATTATGACCAACAATGCGGTTATCGGTGGTCACGTTCGTGTTGGCGATGGAGCTATTTTGGGTGGTAATGCCGCTGTTCACCAATTCTGCCGTATTGGACGCAAAGCCATGATTGGCGGTTTGTCCGGCGTTGATAGAGATGTTATTCCTTTTGCGATTGTTACCGGTGAACGTGGTAAATTGCGTGGCTTAAATGTTATCGGTCTAAAACGTAGTGGTTATGCTCCCGAAGTTGTTAAATCTATCAGTCGCGCCTTTATGTATATTTTCAAAGGTAAAGAAGACAACTTTGAAACACGCATTCAAAAAGCTCGTGAAATGTTTAAGGATAACGATATGGTTCAAGAACAGCTTGACTTTATCGAATTCTCATTAAAAGGTCGTCGCAACGTTATGGTTGCCGACTAAGCAATGTAAATTGATTTGAAGGCTGTAATTTTTTAGTTACAGCCTTTTTTATTTGACTTGACCTGAGCTCTGGGGTTCTCTATTATCAAAAGAAAAAAATTTGTGTGGAAATACTATGGCTAAAAAACTTGGAATTATTGCCGGCGGTGGCGCAATACCGCGCGATTTGATTAATTTTTGCAAACAAAATAATCGAGATTATTACGTCATTGCCATTGAGGGAAATGCCGATCCAATGCTGATTGATGATACTATCCCTCATACTTGGATACGTATCGGACAAGCAGGTACCGGTTTTCGCAAGTTAGCGGAAGAAAAAGTTGAAGAAGTGATTATGATTGGCACCATTAAACGTCCAACCTTGAAAGATTTGATGCCCGATATGCGTACGGCTGCGTTTTTTGCCAAAATAGGAATGAAATCTTTGGGTGATGACGGGATTTTGCGCGCGCTGGTTAAAGAGATTGAAGGCGAAGGTATGGTTGTGCGCGGAATTCATGAAGTTTTGCCGGAATTGTTGATTAAAAAAGGTGTTTTGGGCAAGGTTAAACCCTCTCGGCAAGCACAAGCCGATTTGCGTCGTGCGGTGGAAGTGGCAACCGAATTGGGGCGCTTGGATGTTGGACAAGCAGTGATTGTTCAGCAAGGTTTGGTCTTGGGGGTTGAAGGAATTGAAGGAACGAGTGAACTTATTCGTCGGTGTGGGGAATATCGCCGTAAGGGGGAGGGCGGTGTTTTGGTGAAAGTGCGCAAACCCCAACAAGATATGCGTGTCGATTTGCCGACAATTGGTGATAAAACCGTGCAAGCTGCTTATGAAGCTGGTCTTGCAGGAATTGCTCTTCATGCCGGAAATGGTTTGATTGTCAATGAAAAAGAGACAATCAAATTAGCCGATAAGTTGGGTATCTTTGTCATGGGAATTGATGTTAATGAGTATAGATAAAAGTTTGAAAATTTATTTGATTGCCGGCGAACCCTCGGGTGATTTGTTGGGTGCGCGTTTTATGCGCGCCATGGAGAAAAAAACAAAAGGTCAGGTGCAGTTCTTTGGCGTTGGCGGTGAAAGTATGGAAAAAGCCGGACTGAAGTCTTTGTTTGATATTGCAGATTTGGCAATTATGGGTTTGGCTGAAGTTATTCCCAGCATTCCCAAAGTCTTAAAACTCATTAAACAAACCGTGCAAGATATTGAGCGGGTCAAGCCCGACGTGGTGATGACGATTGATAGCTGGAGTTTTGGTTCAAGAGTGCAGAAAATTTTGCGCAAGAAAAAATTGGGCATTCCGCAAGTGCATTATGTTGCACCGCAAGTGTGGGCTTGGAAAAAGAAAAGAGCGCAAACCATGCATAAGTATGTGGACTTGTTGCTGACTTTGTTACCCCAAGAGCCAAAGTATTTTACCCCTTATGGCTTGGATGCCGTTTTTGTCGGGCATCCGGTGATTGAAAGCCAAGTTGTGTATGGAAATGGGGCTGATTTTTACAAGAAATTTCATATTGATGAAAAGAAAAAAATTGTCGCCGTGTTACCGGGGTCGCGCAAGACCGAAGTTTCTCGTTTGTTGCCGGTGTTTTTAGAGGCGGCACAAAAACTTTTTGATGAAGATAAAAATTTGTTCTTTGTTATTCCGACCGTGCAGACAGTTGCCAAAATGGTGAAGGAAATGACGACAAATTCGAAGTTGCCGTTGTTGATTGTGGAAGACGAAGAAGATAGGCATAATGCTTTTAAGGCCTCTCAGAGTGCAATGGCAGCATCGGGTACGGTGGCGTTGGAATTAGCCATTGCCAATGTGCCGCATGTTATCGGTTATAAGGTAGCGCCTTTGACCGCGTGGATGGCAAAGAAGTTTTTGCATATTCAATTTGTGAACCTTTCAAACATTTTGCTCGGGCGTGAAGTGGTACCGGAATTGTTGCAAGAGCAATGTGTCTCGGGAAATATTGCCAGATATTTACGGCAATTTATGACGCATGAAGGAATGTATGACCGCCAGATGGAAGGTTTTAAGAAAGTTCGCGAAATCTTAGGGTTAGGTGAGCAAACACCAAGTGAAAATGCTTGCGATGCCGTTTTTGAACTCTTGAAGAAAAAAGGTTGACATTTAGACAAAAATATTTATAGTCAAAGCCATTAAAATAATTATTCTTTATTTATTAACTAAAAAACATTTAACTTATGGACACAAGTAAAGTTATCGCCTCTTTGTCAGGTGCCGTAAAAAGATTGAATCAGCGTTTGGAACTTGAAGGTAAAAAAGTAAAGCCAAACAATATGGCTGTTGGCTTGCTCTCTGAAGATGGTCTTCTTCGTAAGTTGGCCTTCGTTTATTTGGATGAGAAAAATTACTGGTGTATCTTCTTAAACGGAAGGGTGGAGAAATATTCTTCGCTTTCTATCGGTGATGTTTTGATTTCTCTGTTTTTCTTGTCCTCTTTGGAGAAGGAAACCAAGATTGGTGATGGTAAGAGTGATTATCTCCTATTTCGACAAGGAGAGGATGTTGTGCTTACCAAGCAGGAGACAAAAGACTATAAACAAACCTCATTTAGAGGTTGTTAATTAACCTTAGTATTAACCCTTTAAATTTTTTCATTATGAAAGATTTTAGAGTTAGAGGGGATACCGAAGGCTGATAAGAGGCTTGAGGTGTTAAGTGAGAACATCCATTAATTTGGAGAATTGAAAAAAGTTGTTAAACTGTGTGTGTTTAACAACTTTTTTTTGCTTTTATGGGGATTTGGCTTTACATTTATGGTAATTTTAAGGAGAAATAAATGCTTAGCCTTTGGAAATATTTGATAACAAAAAATTTAGAAGCAGAGCGTGAGAGATGGTGCTTGTGGTTGCCGGTGGCTTTTGCGTTGGGGATAGGTATTTATTTCTTATTGCCAAGTGAACTTTCAATTTGGTGGACGTTAGGAGCAATTGAGCTTACTTTGTTTGGTGCCTGGTTGGCGCGTTGGCGGTTGGATATCTTAAAAATAATTGCAATTTGGAGTGTTATTTTAGCTGGTTTTGTGTTGGTGCAAATTAAGGCCGTTTGGCTAAGCCATGTGCATCAGGTAACTCAAGAACAACGTCTGTATTTGACCGGAAGAGTGGTACAAACCGATACTAATTATCGCGGAAAGCAACGTTTAGTTTTGGAAGATATGAGAGACTATGACGGCAACGAGATTGAGGGGCGCTACAAACTCACAATAACTTCTCGAGGCAGAAAAGTTCAAGTTGGTGAATGTGTGGAGATGGTGGCCGAGGTTCGTCCCTTATACCAAACATCAATGGTTGGGGCGTATCAACTTGACCGTAAAGCTTATTTTGAGGGGTTAAACGGTACAGGATTTGTTTCAAGTCGCGTTTTGCCGATAGCGTGTGAAAATGCCTCTTCTTTTGGAGTTAAGTTTGATGCGTTGGTTAGTCGGGTGCGAGAAAACATTGTGGAACGCATCTCTGATGTTTTGCCTGCAGATGAGGCTGGAATTGCTGCGGCTTTGGTAGCCGGAGAAAGAGGTGGAATTTCGCAGAAAATTACCGAAGAATATCGGGATTCCGGCTTGGCACATTTCTTGTCTATTTCGGGTCTGCATATGAGCATGATTGCCGGTATGATGTTTTTCTTTATTCGCTTGGTGATGGCGCTTATTCCTCGATTGGCAATAGCCTATAATTCTAAAAAGACGGCGGCGGTGGCGGCAATTTTGATGAGTATGGTTTATTTGCTGATTTCGGGAGCGGAAATTCCGGCACAACGCGCCTTTATTATGACGTTTATTGTGTTGCTTGGTGTATTATTTGACCGCAAAGCAATCTCAATGCGGATGATTGCCTGGGCGGCATTAGTAGTGCTCATTTTTTCGCCTCAGGCATTGGTAAGTGCCAGCTTTCAGATGTCTTTTGCCGCAGTGGTGGCTTTGATTGCCTTTTATGAGCGCTTTGCCGGAGATTTGCATCGTTTCTTAAATGGCAATGGAGATAAAAATATTTCTCTTTCTTCTCGTATGGTGCGAATTTTATGGGCTTATTTTATCGGTATTATGATTTCGGATTTGGTGGCTAGTGTGGCAACTCTGCCTTTTGCAATTTATCATTTTAATCAGATTGCTTTGTTTACGACTCTGACCAATTTATTAGCCGGACCGATTATCGGCTTTGTGATTATGCCGTTTATTTTGGCAGCTTTACTTCTTATGCCTTTGGGGTGGGATGTCCTGCCTCTTAAACTTGTTGGTTGGGGAATAGGTGAGGTGAATAAAATCACGGCTTGGGTTGCCGGTATGGAGGAGGCGTCAATCTCTGTTCTATCAATGCCGTTATGGGGTTTGGTTTTGATTGTTTTGGGTGGTTTATGGCTTTGTATTTGGCAAAGAAGGTGGCGGTTGTTGGGAATTATTCCGATTATTATCGGCTTTGCAAGTATTGCTTTGACAAGAGTGCCTGATGTGATGGTGGATGAAACAGGAGAGGTCTTTGGGGTTAAAGATGAAAATAATCATTTGGTGATTTTGCCAAGCAGAGGAAATGCTTATTTGAAAAATGTGTGGCTTGAAAAAAATGCATCACCAGAGCTTGATAAACAACAAGCTAAATTGTTAAAGCAAATTTATGATGGAAAAAAACAAGATAAGTCTTGGCTCGATTTGGAATGTGATAAACGGGTTTGTGTGTATAAAAAAAGGTTCAAAATCATTAAATTCGGCGGGCTTGAGGTTGATGGTAAAGATTTTGATTTTCAGACCTCAAAGGGTGCAAGTTTTTATTTGGACGGAGATAGGGTGGAGATGAAAACCGTTCGAGAGTCTTTTGGACAGAGATTGTGGAATTAATTTTGTTTGCATTTTTGCTGCAATGTGATAACTCTATAAGCAGTTATTTATTATTCTAAAATTCGTTATTATGATTTACTTAAATTTGAGCTTAGCGCTGGTGATTCTGGTGCTGGTCGTGTGCTTGGTATTATATATCCGACACACTCGAAAAAAACAAAAATGTTTGTGTGATAAGTTACAACAGTCCCAAGAGAAAATTGATGCATTGTATCGGGAGAATTTGTTTCTTAAATATCAGGGCAAGGAATATACGGTTGCTTCTGATTATGAGGCAAAGTTGTTAGGAACCCCGCCTATTTTTGAATTTATCAAAAAGAAGTATCGTCCGGTTGTTCGGTTTGATGGAACGCTTGAAAATTGGCAATTGGCCTTGGTCGGAGCGGAAATTTATGTAGAAGACTATATTGGAGATGAAGACGCTCGTTTGGTGGTTGAGCGCTGTGTTAATCGAATCTCTGCGGAAGTTTTTGATGATTTTTTGATACAATTGCGTGAAGGATTTTTAGATTAAACAAAAACCCCGTACAAGATTTGTGCGGGGTTTGATTTAGCCAAAATTAAAATTCTTGTGTAAAAGGCTTTGACAAACGGTTTTGAATATGCTAAATTATAACATGATAGGGTTCAGTTATAATGAGGTATATTATGAGAAAGCAGCTTGTGATAGGATTATCCGTACTCGCACTAACCGG
>CALXTW010000023.1 GCA_944391515.1 uncultured Alphaproteobacteria bacterium | reverse complement strand
GAGCGCTTTGTCATCCTCACCGCTATAAGCTTTACTGAACCACGCGTCTAACGCGTGGTTTTCTTGATACAAAAAACTGTTTCTTTGGGGGAGAAACAGTTTTTTTATAATTAATTATTTAGAGCAACAACAAGAGCAAGTATTATTTTTTTGAAACCACATTTCAACTTGTTCTTTTGAGGGAACACCGCCGACAAAGGCAATTTGTCCGTCAATAATTACGGCCGGAGTTGACATCACTCCATAAGAGATAATTGAAGCAATATCTTCTATTTTCTCAATGGTTCCCGAAAATTCGTTTTCTTTTGCCACTTCTTCAACCACTTGCAAAGTAGCTTTGCATTTAGGGCAGCCCATATCCAGTATCTTAATTTCCTTCATAAATTTTCTCCTATAACAAATTAAGTAAATATCCGGTTGCAATAAAAGCAACTAACAAATAACAGATAAATATCATAAGTAGTTTCAAGCTAAACACTTTTTTGAGCATCATCATTTCGGGTAATGAGATTGTAGCAATACTCATAAAAGCAACCAAAGCCGTGCCGACCGGAACACCTTTCATCAAAAGAACTTGTACCAAAGGCACAATTCCGGCCTGGGAGGCATAAATCGGAATACCGACAACTGCGGCAAAAGGCACAGCCAAAATATTGTCTTTACCCATATATTTTACAAAAAATTCTTGGGGAATATAGCCATGCATATAAGCGCCGATAACGAGGCCGATTAAGATGTAGAGATACAAAGACTTAACCAAATTCCAAGAAAATTCGTGAGCATATTTTATGAGCGCAACAGCCTTTTCTTTTATGGACGAGCAGGCACACATGGGAGGTGTCGTCTTTGGAATATTAAGAGCCAAATATTTTTCCACGTGGAATTTATCAGCCAAATATCCGGCCAAAACCGAAATGATTGTTCCGGAAATGATGTAAATTGAGACAATATAAACTCCGTAACTTCCCATGCCGAGTAACATAATAGCAGCAATTTCGCTGATTAAAGGAGAACTAACCAAAAAGGCTATGCTGACACCAAAAGGAACACCGGCAGCCAAAAATCCCATAAATAAAGGGATAGATGAGCAAGAACAAAATGGCGTCACCACACCTAAAAAGACGGCTAAGAAATAGCCACTCCAGCGTGATTTTGCAGATAAGTAATCTCTAACCCTCTCTGGGCTAAGCTGAGAACGAAACAAAGAGATAATGAAGATTAATAAATATAAAAGAACGAAGATTTTGGTGCTGTCTTCAATAAAAAAGTGCACGGTAGAACCAAGGTGTGTTTCTTTTGTAAGTCCCATTTGCAAAATTGCCCAATCTGCTAAATGAGTAAAAATATCTAGCATTGACAACCTCCGTCACAACAATCGGTTAGTAAGAATTTGGTGATTTCTTTAATCAAACAACAATTGGGCTTATAGAAAATTTGTTTACCTTGTTTTTCGGAAGAACATAACCCGACATTGCTCATTAAGCTCAAATGAAAGGATAGGGTATTACGAGGGAACTCATTCATTAAAGCCGAAATTTCAGTTGGCGTAATTCCATCTTTACTGTGTTCAACGAGAATTCTAAAAATCTGCAAACGAGTTTCATTGCTTAAAGCATCAAACACGGCCGCGATATCTGTTAATTTATTTGTCATTGTTTCTCACTTTATTGTTTCTATAATTCTAGAAATATAGAAATAAAAATGTAAAAGTCAAGGGCTAGCGAATGTATCCACAAAAAACTCCTCTTAAGAAAGAGGAGTTTTAATTGCTACAAACTTAAAGATTTAAGATTTTTAAGGTGTTGTTGCTGCAAGGCCTTGCTTGCTTTATCAAAATTGCTGGTTGTGATAGATTGACTATCTGGTTTAACACCTGTTCCGTTATCCTTTGCTTTCAAAACCAAACGGTTAATGAGCTCAGGATTTTCCTGTCCACCATTGAGTAAGTTTTGAATTTTTTGATTCTCAACGGAATTAGGACGGATAAGATTATACATAGTAAATGCGTGGGCATATTTTTTAGTGTTTGTGCCATTGTCAAATTTAATTTTGCCATCCTCAGCCAAAGCATCGATTTTGTCATACAAACTTTGGACTTTTTCTTTTGATTTGAGGTGAATTTCCAAAGATGTATCAAAATAATCACCAGTCAACGTAGTCTTTTTTGAAGATGTTTCAGCCGTTTGGACTGTTGTTTTAACAGAAGAAGTTTGAATCTGTTGAGCGGCTAATTTTTTGCTCTCTTTCACAAAATCTGCGCACCGAGCAGAATCTTGACTTTTTTGAGCATGAAAATCATTGTAAGAATTATTGTATGCATATTGTGATTGATACATATTTCCATTATCGCTACTTTTATAAAGTTTATAACCAAACAAGGCTAGTAATGCGAAGGAACCAACAGCAAATTTCGGTTCATGTCTGTAAAAAAATACTTTAATATTATGTCTGACATTATCTAAAGTTTTCAAAACTTTATCTTTAGCTTTTTTCATAAAAGAGAAAAAACTATTTCTTTTTTTAGGTTGTGGGGAAGGTAATGAAGCACTTTTAGCAACATTATTTTTTTGTTGAACAACAACGTTTTTGTGACGAAGGTTAAATACATCTATAAATTCTTCATTAGCCTTAATTGCATCTTGAGAGGATTTTATGTCAGCATATTGCAATAAAGCAAAACTTTGGAGTTGTTGCGTCAATCTTGTCTTAAGTTTAATAGAAACAGATTTGTCTTGAGTAACTGTTTTTTGAGCAATTAATAATGCTTCCGGAGACAACGTTCTTGCCATTTTTTTATTATTAAGGGTAAAGGCAACAAAATTAATATCTTTTAATTTACTTAAAGTTGTCTGTCGGAGTTCAATTTTTTGTAAAATCTTTTTAAGTAAGGCCTCAGCTTCTCGTTTGGCTTCTCCGTGAGAGGTATTTCGCAAAGCATAAGCCAAGTCTGCAATCAAAGACAAATCGGTACTGGAGATTTGAGCCTCATCAGCTAAAAAATTGTTTAATAAATTTTGTGTTTGTTGCACAAAAATCATATCTTGCTCATGAAGTCTTGTGTGACCTAACAAACTTCTTTGACCGCCCAAAATCATTTCTAGCGTTGATTTATTGACATAGTATTTAGACAATTTTTCCTCCAATAAGTTGTAATTTTTAGTAAATTAACTTATTTTGGAAAATTTGTCAATACTTGTGTCTAAAATTTTTGTTTCATTTGTACAATAGCGGTTTCAATTTTATGCCCGGTCGTTTTTGTGACTTTGATGGTCATATTTTCATATTTAAGTTTAATATTTTTCTTATTCAAGGGAATTTGAGGCATAAGGGTAAGAATGAAGCCTGCAAATGTATCATATTCTTCTTCCGGAAAAACAATTCCCAAAGCTTCTTCAACCTCCTCAATAGGGGTAAAACCTTGAATAATCCAAGTATTATTGTTTATTTTATCAATCAAAGGGCACTCCGGAGGAGCCAAAGAATCATCTTCTAATTCGCCAACAATTTCTTCTAATAAATCATTCATTGTAATGATACCACCGATACCTCCATACTCATCGACCACAACAGCAAAGTGATTACGACTTTTTTGCATATTGTGGAACAAATCGTCAATATGTTGAGATTCCGGAATAAACTGAGCGGAGCGTAGAGCTTTTTTGATAATATCGTCTTTGCCGTGAGGTTTGTATTTAAAATAATCTTTAATGCTAAGAGTACCGATAACTTGGTCAAGACTGTCTTGCACAACCGGATAAACGGAATATCTGGATTTAATCATTTCTTTTTCCCAGACATCTGGTGTGTCATTAATATCCAGAAATTTGACATCGGTTCTATGAGTCATCACATCTTCAACGAGTTTATCGTCAAACTCAAAAACATTATGAATCATCTTTTTTTCAGCTTGGTCAATTGTTCCGTTTTCGCTTCCGACATCAATCATAATCCTGATTTCTTCTTCAGTAACGTTATCGTTTTTTTCATCGGGATTGATACCGCATAAGCGAAGAGCCGCATTGGTAGAGATAGTTAAAAACCACACAATCGGAGAAAAGGACTTTGCGATAACATAAATAGGGCAAGACATCGCAAGAGCAATTTTTTCGGCATATTGCATAGCAATTCGTTTGGGAACCAACTCGCCAAAAATCAAAGTTACATAAGATAAGACGAGGGTAATACCGATAACAGCCATTACGTCTAATTTAGCAGGCGAGATAGTTACTCCTTGTTCAACCAACCATGCGACAATTCTATCAGAGAAGTTATCAGCGGCAAAAGCACTGCCTAAAAAACCGGCGAGAGTGATGCCGACTTGAATTGTTGCCAAAAACTTTGCAGGTTGAGCTGTCAAAGAGGCAAGGCGTTGCGCCCGTCTATCACCAGCATCGGCTAATCTTTTGAGTTTGTTATCATTAATGGAAATAACCGCAATTTCGGCGCAAGCAAATATGGCGTTTAAGATAATGAGAATAAGTTGAAATAATAATAACTCCGAAATACTAAAATCAGACATATAAACTCCGTACTAATTAATTAAGTTAAAACAATTGTAATAGATAATTTTATTGAAGTTAAGCAAAAAATTTTTCTTGTTAAAAAGAGTTTTGCAATATAATTTTTATGCGAAAGCCAAAGACACAAAGGAAGAAAAATGGTTGAGTATGGTTATTTAAGTTTATTAGGAATTTCTTTTGGTGCGGCCACAATATTACCCTTGAGTTCGGAAATTGTATTTGTTGGAATGTTAGCGGCAGGCTTTAATCCTTATTGGTGCTTGTTTTGGGCATCATTAGGCAATACTTTGGGTGGTCTTACCAATTATTACTTTGGTTATTTAGGCAAAGAAGATTGGCTGATGAGAATATGTAAACTCTCTCCGCAAAAAGTACAAAGGGTTAAAGATTGGGTACGCGTTAAAGGTGCTCTGACGGCATTTTTCAGCTTTTTGCCGGGAGTAGGGGATTTGATACCTTTTTTATTAGGTTATATGCGAGCCAATGTTCATGTCGTTTGGGTTTCCATGTGTCTTGGAAAGCTCTTAAGATATATTTTTCTGATGACTGGAACGTTAGCTCTAATCTAAAAAAAAGAGCCGAAGTAAATTCGGCTTTAATATTCAATTCTGTCAGGCTTATTTTTCCACTTTTGCATCACTTGAGCTGCTTCTTTTAAATCCAAGCGGTGCAAGGTGAGAGGGTCATCATCATAAAACACGCGGTCACGAAAACCGATATTCTCGGCATCATATCTATCAGCAGCATAATAAACTTCGGTAATATTAGCCCATTTGCAAGCATTCAAACACATCGGGCAGGGTTCGCAAGAAGTATAAAGAATACACCCGCTCAAATCAAAAGTCCCAAGGTTTTTGCAAGCATTACGAATAGCATTAACTTCCCCATGAGCGGTCGGGTCATTATCAAGTGCAACTGTGTTGTGACCAAGACCTACGATTTCACCTTTTGCATTCACAATAACGCAGCCAAAAGGAGAACTGCCATTATCTACCGAAATATTACTGAGCTCTATGGCTTTTTTCATATTTTCCAAATGATTAATCATCTTAAAATCTCCTCAAACGAAGATATAATAGAGCATAAGTATTAAAATTCAATGTATATTTTTTTCTTGCTTTTACAAAAAAGAGTGGTATGACTACGACTAATTCACCAATTATTACATTTAAGCATTATGAAAACGGAAAATGACAACAAGTTTGTGGCTCAAGGAGCTGCGGCTTGGCAGGAAAAAGAAATCCATGATCAGATTATGAGTGATTTGAACCAAGTTTATGGTCATGAAGACTGCTATTTTCAAATCAATGGGTACATTTATGTTTGGCTCGTTCACGTTCTTCCGGAAGCACGCGCTTTAGAAATCGCCAATCGCGGTCGCAAAGATGAGATTATGTATATGATAGAGCGCTATAAGCAAGCCAATTGTCCGCCGGAAAAGCGCAGCTTTTATTCATCAGTCGGCGTGGCGCAATTGCCCGAAAGCACTAAAAAAGTTATTGCGGAACGCAATCAATCAGATGAAGTTAATGCTTTACTTTCGTGGGATGGCTATGGCTATGCCGGACAAGATGTGATTTTTGCCCGTAACGACCATTTTGAAAAAATGCGTTATCTGGAAAGACACGGGTTTGATGCCTATCATCAAAGACTGTTGCTTCAAGCAAACAATTCAGATGAAATTTCATTGCAAATCACCAAGCATGGTCTGGCAGATGAGCTACTAGATGAAATGTTTGAAGGTTTACAAGAGAATAAGTCCGAGAGCTTGCAACTTTATTATCTGTATATCTCGTATCGTGAATTTCCCGAAAAATACCAAAGACGCATGTTGCGTGTTGTCCGTACGCCAGAGTTTGAGGCCTACGTTGATAAATACGGAATTTGGGCTTGGGTACACGAAGACTTGCTTGAATATCGTCTGATGTCTGAAGTCAGATATTATTTGGAGCGCCATCCGTATCTCTCTTATCCGGGAGCATTAAAGCTGGCTCAAAAAGGTTCACATGGAGATAAGATGTTTTATATCTCTGCTCCGAGCTGTGATATAAATGGCTTCTTGTGGGCAATGTTTAAATGTCCTCCTTTTGACTATGAGGCACTAACAGCTTGTTTCTTGCGAATAACAACGTCCAAGGATGAAAAACAAGCAGATATTGACTTGATGAAGACCGGCACTCATAGTGAAGTCATGGAGCGAATCAAACAAGGCAAATTGTCTAACCGTGCCTTAACGGCATTGTTCTTCCGCAATTCAAAGGAAGAATTTGAAACCTATATTTCTCTTTGGGAGAAGTAATTCCGTAAAAAAATAAAACCTCAGAATTTCTCTGAGGTTTTATTTTCCTTTTACAATCCTTAAATTTCATCCAAAATGGATGAAGTTTTTTCAGGATTGTTTTGGTAGAGGAACATCGCGAGACGTATCATCTCGCCTAATTTCCTTTGTAACCCATAATCTCCGTCTTCTCCCAGCTCTTGCAACTTTCTGATAAAAATCGCAAGGTCGAGTTTGTCTGAAAAAACAGGCGCAAATCCTTGCAAGGCTTCTCCAGACGTCCAGATAACGACGTCGAAATCCTTAAACAAGGGCAAGTCGGCCAGTGGCAGTCGCTCGCATGTCTTTTTTTCTTGGTCGCGGAGCTGAACGGTGAGAGCGTTGCCCCTTCTGAAAGAAACGCATTGGAATGCAAACTCTTCTCCGTTTTCAGCTTGTAAGCCATTTCCTTCCATCTCACTAATTCGTTTGAAATGTTTGAGGTCGGCTTCTGGGCCCCAACCTGAAAAGTCATTTACAAAAACGAATTTATTTCTCTCGCACATGTACGCCATCAACTCTGATGGCAATTCGATAGTCTTCATAATACAATAAATTAATTGGTGAATATGAGGGAACTATACCACAATTTTTATTGTGACGCAATAGACAAAATTAACAAAATATAAATTTTTTTCTAAAACATTCCTCTTGTTGACAGTGCAAAATTATGCTATACTCCTCAGCAAAAGTCAAAAGAGGGAAAAATGCCACATCAAAGTTTGGAGCTAAAATTAGAAGCCTTAGTCAATCGCATAGCCGCTGTTCGGGTGATTGCCAATGTTGAGCTAAACCAAGACCAACTTGAGGCCTTGCAAATTTTGCGTGCGCATTGCCTCAATCAAGCCTTGGATGATGCCGAAGTGCGTCGCGATCCGCGCAAATTGCGCTACAAAACAGCCCAAGAGCTCAAATACTCCCTGGTGGCAATTTGTTTGGCACAAGCATTAACCAATCCGCAACGCCGCCATATTGAAAATAAAGAATACTTTGTTGACAATATTCAAGTCACAACCGCTGACAGAGATTGGGATAGAATAGAGTTTGGAAAAATTTCGCCTTATAATGTGCAAGAGGCGGTTTATCCCGAAATCATTAATGATTGGATGATATATCGAGATTCGAACGGTATGGGCATTAAAAACCTGATAGATGCCAAAACCAATTTAGTTGGTCTGCCGGACTTTAGTCGTGGCGGAGACCCGATATATGAATTTGCACGTTTTCACCGCAAATATACCGAAAAAGAGCACCGTCAACAAGAGCAAAGTCGTCTGGCGGCGCAAGATGCTTTCCGCAACGCTATGGTACAACAAGTCGCCATAGAGATGACCAAACAGCAAATGCTCACCGGTGGCAACCCGATGGATTTGCTCAATCAACTTTTTGCGCCTAACGGAACTTATGCGCCCAAACTTCAACCGCAAAACCAAATTGACCGCCAGGTTGAACAAAGTATCACCAGATATTTGGAATATAGTAACGACGGCAATTCCCGCGAAAGATAAAAAAGACCGTGCCTCAAAGACACGGTTTTTTTAGAATAATTCAGTTTCAATGACGGGATATTTTTCAAACCCTTTGAGGTTATAGTGCCACCATTCATGCGGAATAGATAAAAAGCCGTTATCTTCCATTATTACTTTTAGAAAACTCCGATTAGCCAAAGCCTCATATGGGGCTTGCATATAATCATGTCGGGCTTTGGGTAAATTTTCTTGCAAAGGCTTAAAATTTCCTTTTCTAACGGCTTGAGCAATTTCATCACTATAAGCATCGGTTTCGGTCGGGTAGGTGAGGAGCTTGCCGTTTTCATCAGCCAAACAAACATCAACCGCAGTCCCGTGGCAATGATTGGAGAGTTGATAATTTGCGGCAAACAAGCCGGGAATTGCCACCTTCTTTTGGAGCAGAATATGAGCAAGGGGCGGGCGATAAGCATCGCGAATGCACAGTTTGAGATGATTTTGCTCTAATATCGGGACAATTTTCATTAAGTGTTCAAAGACTTGGTGATGCACAAAGGCTCTGTTGCCAAGCCCGATTTCCTCATAAGCCGCAAAACTTGCAATGTTGCGTGTGCCGGCATACATCAAATCAATAATAAAAGGCTCGCCTTTAAGCTCAATTAAGTCGAATTTGGCAAGCTCTGTTTTTAGGCTTTCTGAATCCATTTTCCGCTGCTTTCTTGTTGCCAATAATAGGTTTCTAATCCGCTAGACTTAAATTGTTTCCATTGTCCTCGTGCAAGTCCTAAAGCATTTTCATCATTACCGTCAAAAATATTGAAAATGCGCTCAAAATTTTGCGCATCTTCGGGCGAAATATCCGCACCATCAACCAAAAACAGCAAAGTTGCATGATTTGGGTTATCATCTCCCGCACTAAGCCAAATTGGTTGCTCTTCGGCAAAACCGTCTTTTTTTGAGCCATGAGGAATAAACGACGTATCATCAAATGTCCAGAGCTGGGAATTAATAAATTCCACACGCTCTTCATTTCCTACTTTTACTTTAATGGCTTTTCCCAAAGAATAAGCCTTTTCCAAGAGCTTGGGCAAAACCTGCTCTAAGGTTTGTTTTTGCAAATGATAAAAATCTACTCTAGTCATTTTTCACCAACTTTACAGCCACAAAATGCAATGCATCAACACCTTGAATTGCAAGCAAAATCGGGCGTTTGTTTTCGCGATATGCATCACTTACAAATTCATCAAACATCTGTGCGTTTAAGACATTGCGTTGGTCAACTTTAACAATAATGTCGCCGATTTTCACACCCTTATGAGCAGCATCTGAGTTTGGCAAAACATCTTCTACTACCACACCGTTGATATTGGCTTTTAATGCGCTCAAAACCTCAGGCGTTAAATCTTTGACCTTTATTCCGGCAATATTCAGAGTAGCTATTTGTTCATCGTTAGCCACAGGGGGCAAATCAGCATTCTCTTCAATTGCTTCTGAAGAGGGAGCTTGAGCCGGTTCTTCTTCCGGCATTTGTTCAATTTTCACATTTAATTTAATTTTCTTTTGGTTGCGCCAAACTTCAAATGAGGTAAGGGTTCCGATTGGTGTTTCGGCAATCATATGCGATAAATTTTTTGTGTTGTCGATAGTTTCACCGTTAAAACTCAAGATAATATCTCCTGCAACAAAACCTGCTCTTTGAGCCGGACCATTCGGGGTAAAGCCCGAAACAACCACGCCTTGATTTTGAGAAATTCCAAGGTTTTCTGCAATTTCTTGTGAGTTTGGCTGAATTTTAATGCCAATCCATCCTCGTTTAACAGTACCGAATTTTTTTAATTGTCCAATTACCCAGTCCGCCAAATTAACCGGAATGGCAAAGCCGATACCCTGGCTGGCGCCAGTCGTTGAAAAAATAGCGCTGCTGATGCCAATCACTTCCCCGCTCATGTTAAACATTGGGCCGCCGGAGTTTCCTTGGTTGATTGAAGCATCTGTCTGAATAAAGTTGTCATAAGGACCCGATTCGATGTCTCTTGATTTGGCGGATACGATACCGGCCGTGACACTTCCGCCCAAACCGAAAGGATTACCGATTGCCAAAATCCAATCTCCAACCCGAATTTTATCGGAATCTCCGAAAGTTACCGGCTGAAGTTGCGTCTTTGCATCGATTTTGATTAAAGCCAAATCGGTTTTGGGATCTTTACCGATGAGTTTTGCTTCCAGCCTGTGGTTGTCAAACAAGGTAACTTGAATGCTGTCAGCCTTATCGACCACATGGTTATTGGTAATGATATAGCCATCCTTATCAATAATAAAACCGGAGCCAAGAGATTCTGATGTCTCCGCATTAGCGTTACTCGTGTCCGTATTTTCGGGAGCAGTAAAGCTCGAAATGTTAACCACGCTTGGCATGAGTTTTTCAGCCAAATCGGCAAAAGAGGGATATTGTGCCGAAGCGTTGCTTGCCAGGCAAACAACGCTTAACACGAAACCGCTAAACAAAACCTTCAGTTTTATCATTTGTACTTATCTAGTCCTTATATCGGAAGTACCGAAATACTTAAAGAATTCGGAATCAGGCGCCAACACCAAAGAGGCGTTACCATCGGCCAAAGAGTTTTTATAAGCCTCTAAGGAGCGATAAAAGGCATAAAAGCTCGGGTCGATATTAGCGGCATCATTCCAAATTTGAATAGCTTGCTCATCCCCTTGACCACGAGTGATTTGTGCTTGCTTTTCAGCTTCGGCAATAATGATTGTGCGCTCTTTTTCAGCCTTGGCTCTGATTTGTTGAGCTTGTTGTTGTCCCTTGGCGCGGAATTCTTTTGCATCACGTTCACGCTCTGTTTTCATGCGTGCATTAATGGCTTGCAAAACTTGCAACGGCAAGTCGGCACGTCTGATTCTCACGTCGGCCACACTCACACCGATTTGCTCGGCATCTTTTTTAACCGCACTGCTGATATCGGCCATAATTTGGGTACGTTGTTGGGACAATAGCTCTTGCAAGGTAATGCGGCCCAAAATTTTACGAACCGATGAGTTAACGATTTCCGCCAATTTACCGCGAGCAATTTCTTCGGTTCTAACCGTTTGATAGAACTTGAGCGGGTCAACGATTTTGTAACGTGTAAAGCTGTCAACGTCCAAACGTTTTTTATCGTTCAAAACCACCTCTTGCGCCGGAGGGTCGAGGTTGAGCAAACGCGTATCATAAATGACCACATTTTGAATAAAAGGCATTTTAACCTTTAAGCCCGGTTCTTTAACCAAACGGATGGGTTCCCCAAATTGCAGAACAATAGCTTGTTCAGGTTGAGCCACAACATAAAGTGAGTTTAACCCGACAAAAACAATGACGGCCAAGACAGCCAGAAAATAATATTTATAGCGATCAAACATCATTCATACTCCTAATTTTTATTATTTACGGCTGTAGAGGCAACACTGTTTTGGTTAATCGGCAGCAAGGGCAAAATAGCATTACCTTTGCCGGATTGATCCAAAATCACTTTGTTTGACTTGTTCAAAACCTCTTCCATAGTTTCCAAATACAAGCGTTTTGCGGTTACATCTTTACCTTGCTTATAGGCATTGTACACTGAAATAAAGCGCTCAGCTTCACCTTTTGCTTTGTTAACAACGGCTTCTTTATAGGCTTGAGCATTTTGCAAACGTTGAGCGGCTTCACCTTGAGCTTTCGGTAAAATCTCGTTGCGATAAGCTTCAGCTTCGTTTTTGAAACGTTCCATATCGGCTTTTGCGCGTTGAACTTCGTTAAAAGCATCAACCACTTGCTTCGGAGGGTCAGCCTTTTGGAGTTTAACACGAACGATTTCCACACCGGAACCGAATTCATCCAAAACTTTTTGTAGTTCGGCCTTGGTTTCGTCTTCAACTTTGCCGCGGTCACCGGTAATAATCGGTTGCATTTGTGATTGTCCGACGATTTCTCTCAAAACAGATTGAGCGGCCACGCGAACGGTCACATCAGGGCTACGCATGTTAAAGAGGTAATCTTTAGCATTTTTAATTTTCCAAACCACGGTGAGGTTAATATCAACAATATTTTCATCCCCCGTTAACATATGGCTTTCGGTGAAAGAGTTTGCAGCATTGCGATAAGTTTCTACTTCACCGATATTAATACTGCGTTCACGGGTAATATTAACTTTTTCCACCTTTTCGATTGGGTAGGGCAGATGATAGTGTAGTCCGGAATCGGTTGTATAAGCATATGCTCCAAAGCGCAAAACCACACCTTGGTCGCTAGGCTGAATTTGATAAAAACCCGAAGCCAGCCACAAGACAACGATAATTGCGATAATCCAACCGAATTTGAAGTCAAATCCGTCGTCATTTTTCACTCTTTCTAGCACGCTAAAGTCCACGACTTTAGGGTTAGAAAGCGTCTCCTCACTGTCGCCCCAAGGGCTGGAGTTATCATTATTGCCCCAAGGGCCTTGATTTTTTGCCATTATTTTGCACCTCTTATAATTTATTTCGTTGCTTTTTTTTACATATAATATAAATATCAGCTAATGACAATTAATGATATAAGCTATCAACAGGGGGAGAAAATCCGATGGAAGAAGCAATTCGCGCGCTATGTTTGGAATATTTTAGCGCAGAAGCAATAGAGAGCCTGCAAATAACCAATAAGAGAGTGATTGTTACAATAGCCTCAGCGGAAGATGCTGGCAAGTCTGAGGTCTTACGCCAAAAAATATCTGAGCTTGTAGCAGATAAAAAGGTTTCGATTATCTTCACCACGCCAAAGGCTCCTCAAGGTCTTCGTCCCGAACAAGAAGGCTGGACAGTGAAAGGTGTCAAAAAAATCATTGCTGTAGCCTCAGGCAAAGGCGGCGTCGGCAAATCTACCACGGCGGTTAATTTGGCCTTGGCTCTGGCAGAGCAGGGGCTAAAGGTTGCTTTGTTTGATGCTGATATTTACGGTCCTTCCGTTCCAACCCTTTTGGGCTATGAGGGACAACCTCCCGTTTCTTATGACGGCCAAACCATGGAGGCTTTCTTTGTTCAAGGTATAAAATCAATGTCAATCGGTACATTGATAGATAAAGATACGCCTTTGATTTGGCGTGGTGCAAAGGCATGTGGTGCCATCCAACAACTTCTAACCGAAGTCAACTGGGGCGAGATTGATGTCATGGTAATAGATATGCCCCCAGGCACGGGAGATATCCAAATCTCACTGTCTCAAATGTTGAAGTTAGACGGTGCGGTAATTGTTTCCACCCCGCAAGACATAGCTTTGATAGACGCTGTCAAAGGCGTAAATATGTTCAAAAAAGTCAATGTTGAGATTTTGGGTATTGTTGAAAATATGAGCTATTATATTTGTGAGCATTGTGGCGCAAGAGCAGATATTTTCGGTCATGAAGGTGCTCAAAAAACTGCTGCTCAATTAGGCGTTCCTTTCTTGGGCGACATTCCGTTGCACATGGCTATCCGCTCAAATTCCGATGCCGGAACACCGGTTGTTGCATCCATGCCGGGCAGTCCTTATGCCAGAGCCTATGAGGCCATCGCCCAGCAGGTAAAAGATAAACTTTTTACTTAAAAAAAGCCTCAGTTCGAATGCTGAGGCTTATCTTTATCCTGCTAAATAAGTTTTGACGGCGTCGTCTCGCTCAAAGAGATAAAGCAAAACGCGTAACGCCATTCCTCTGTTGGAGGTAAGTTGCGGGTCCAATTCCAACATCATACGCGCATCTTTATTGGCGGTGAGCAGTAAGTTTTTGTGCACCGTCATATCAGCGAGCTTAAATTCGTTAAACCCGGATTGGCGCGTGCCCAAAATTTCACCACCGCCTCTGAGTTCCAAATCTTTCTCGGCAATCAAAAAGCCGTCTTCCGTCTCTTTCATAATATTAAGGCGACTGTGAGCAGTTTCACTCAATGGATAAGAATAGAGTAATAAGCAAGTTGAGGCCTGAAAACCGCGCTTAATTCGCCCCCTGAGTTGGTGCAACTGAGCCAAACCGAACCGCTCTGCATGTTCAATAATCATGACTGTTGCTTCAGGCACATTAACGCCGACTTCAATCACGGTTGTCGCCACCAATAAAGATAGCTCGCCTTTCTTAAATCTTTCCATTACGGCATCTTTGTCTTTTTCTTTCATTTTGCCGTGTACAAGGCCGACCTTATCGCCAAATATTTTTTGTAATGTTTCAAAGCGCTCTTCGGCAGCGGCTAAGTCGGTCTTTTCAGATTCTTCCACCAACGGGCAAACCCAATAAGCTCTGCAACCTTCATCAAGTTTACGGCGCAAAGCATCAACCACCACATCTATTTTTGCCACCGGCATAACGCGTGTATCAACCGGTTTACGCCCCTCAGGCACTTGGTCGATTTTGGAATATTCCATATCCCCATAAGCCGTCAAAACCAAAGACCGAGGAATTGGGGTAGCCGTCATAACCAGAATATCGGCTTTGTTACCCTTGTTGGAGAGGGCAAGCCTTTGGTGTACGCCGAAGCGATGTTGCTCATCAATCACCACGCAAGCCAAATCCTTGAACGTAACGTCATCCACAAACAAGGCATGCGTCCCGATAAGAATATCAATTTTGCCATCTTCCAAATCTTGCAAAATTTTTGCACGTGTTTTGCCTTTAACCCGCCCGGTTAATAATTCGGCGCGAAGTCCGATTTCCTCACATAAAGGTTGAATGGTTTCCAAATGTTGCTTTGCCAAAATTTCGGTTGGAGCCATAATGGCAGCTTGCGCCCCGCACTCCACGGCATTCAGCATGGTTAAAAAAGCAACAATAGTTTTCCCGCTGCCGACATCACCTTGCAAGAGCCGAAGCATACGATAAGGCGAGGCTTGGTCAGCACTGATTTCTTTTAATACTTTTTCTTGGGCTTGGGTGAGGTTAAAAGGCAAAATTTGTAAAACTTTTTTTCTCAACAAGCCATTGCCTTTAATTTCTCGCCCTTGTTGCTTTTTAACTCTCTCTCGTACAATCGCTAAGGCTAATTGGTTTGCCAGTAATTCATCGTATGCCAAACGTGTTCGTGCAATGTCATTTGGTTCCAGATTAGCAAAAGATTTTGGAGTGTGAACTAGTTTAATAGCTTGGTTAAAACTTGGCCAGTTGTTTGCTTTCAAATAATGCTCATCTTGCCACTCATTAAATTGCGGCACAACGCTTAAGGCTTGCTTCATAATTTTGTTGAGCATTTTGTTGGTAATACCGGTCGTGAGTGGATAGACGGGCTCAATTCCCAAAATAGCCCCCATATCTTCGGGCTTAACAATATAATCGGGATGGCTCATTTGTAATAAGCCTTGAAAGCGTTCCACTTTACCACTGACCACACGCACTTCGCCGACGGGAAGGTTCTTGTGAATAGACTCAGGATAAACTTTGAAAAAACTCAAAACCAAATCACCCGTTCCGTCTGAGCAAATCACGCGGTAAGGTTGCTTTTTGGTCTTTGGAGCAATATGCTCTATGACTTTTACTTTAAGGGTACAAATAGTGTTTTCTTTTGCCATACAGAGTTTTGGTGAATAGGTGCGGTCAATAATTCCCGAGGGCAAATGCCATAACAAATCCACCACGCGATTACCGCACAAGCGGTTTAAAAACTCTTGTGTCTTAAGCCCAATACCTTTAAGCGTGTTAATCGGAGCAAACAACGGAAATAAAATCGGCGGTCGCATTTTTCCTCTAAAAATAAAGAAAACAGTTGCATCTAGGCGATATTGTATATATTTTCAAAATAAAGTAAATAACAAGATTAAAGAAAATGTTAGAAGATATCACAACTCTGCAAAATTGCACGATTTCATCAGTTCCTGATGGATATGATGCGTTTTTGCTTGCCAAATTACAGCTCTCTGCCAAACATGATATAATATATGTTGTAAGCGATGGTGTGGCTTTGGAGCATACGGCGCAAATCTTAAATACGATTGCGCCGCAAATAGAGGTCTTAAAGTTTCCGGCGTGGGATACGGTGCCTTATGACCGTGTGTCGCCTAATGTTAATGTTGTTGCCACGCGTGTGAGTACATTAAGCGCATTGGCACAAAATCCGACCCCAAAAAAGCCCCGTATTATTTTAACCAGTAGTGGAGCGATTCTCCAACGCTTGCCGTTAAAAAAGATATTCTTAAATTCAATGCGTGAGGTCAAAACCGGCGCTTCGCTTAATTTTAATGACTTTGTGCACTATGCGGTGGTCAATGGCTACAATCGGGTTGAGCAAGTGATGGAAGCCGGAGAATATGCCGTCCGTGGTGATATCTTAGATATTTTTCCTGTCGGCAGTGCCCAGCCTCTGCGTATTGATTTGTTTGGCGACGAGGTGGAAAAAATCCGCACCTTTGACCCTTTAACCCAACGCTCCACCGGCGAACTGAAAAGTTATACTTTCCAAGTAATGGGCGAGGTAGCTCTTGATAATAATACAATTAAGAGCTTTCGCACCAAATATCGTGAGGCTTTTGGCTCCCAAGGAACCACCGATGAGCTCTATGAGACGATTTCCAACGGGCAAAAATATATCGGTATGGAAAACTGGTTGCCGTTTTTCTATGATGAAACCTTGCCGACTTTGTTTGATTATGTGCCTCAGGCCTATGTAATTATCGGCAAATCGGTTAAAGAAGCGGTTAGTGCAAAAGAAGAAAGCATTATTGACTACTATCAGGCACGCCTTGAGGCTTTATCAATCAAATCAGCCAATGAGGTTGATACCTACCGCCCGATTGCTCCCGAATTGCTTTATATGACCAAAGAGGAGTTTGCAACACGTTTGCGCCAACGCCAAGCCATTTATTTTACGCCCATGACTTTACCCGCGGGAGAAAATAATGAAACGGCAGGCGTTATTCCTGGGCGAGATTTTTCTAATGCCAAGAATATTTCGGCTGCTGAGGTTTATAATGAGCTCAAAAATTATCTGAGTGAAAACGGCAAATTAAAAAGAATTATTTGTTGCTATTCTGAGGGTTCAAGAGAACGCTTGGCCTCACTCATGAGTGAATATGGTCTATCAGATATTGCCTTGGCCGATGATTGGCACGAAGCTCTTACAAAAGCCGGACACAAAAAAACTGTCTTAGCTATAATGAATTTGGCGCATGGTTTTAGGGGCGATGGCTGGTGCCTGATTTCCGAACAAGATATTTTAGGCGAGCGCCAAACCCGCCGCACCACCAAAAAAGTAACGGCAAAAGATTTTATTGCTGATGTCTCATCTCTCTCAATCGGTGAGTTAGTCGTCCATGTCGAACATGGTATCGGTAAGTTCTTAGGTCTAGAGAATATTACGGCCGGCGGCGCCCCGCATGATTGCTTAAAGATTTTATATGCCAACGATGCCAAACTCTTTGTTCCGGTTGAAAATATTGATATGGTCTCCCGCTATGGTCTGGAAGATGATAATATTCAGCTTGATACCCTAGGTGGCGTTGCATGGCAAGCAAAGAAAGCCAAAGTTAAAGAGAAAATTCGCGATATCGCGGAAAAATTAATTAAAATTGCCGCCGAAAGACACCTCAAAGAGGCTGATGTTTTCATTCCGCCTTCAGGGCCTTATGATGAATTTTGTGCCCGTTTCCCTTATAGCGAAACAGATGACCAGCTCAACGCCATTACTGATGTTTTGAAAGATTTAGGACTTGGCTCGCCAATGGATAGACTTATCTGCGGCGATGTTGGTTTTGGTAAAACCGAAGTTGCTTTGCGCGCAGCCTTTGCCGTTGCAATGTCGGGCGCTCAAGTGGCGTTAATTGTGCCAACCACTTTGCTCGCGCGTCAACATTATTATAATTTCAAAAAACGCATGGAAGGTTTCCCCATCAAGGTTAAAATGTTATCGCGTTTGGTAACGCCTAAAGAGGCCGAAGAAACTCGCAAAGGATTGGCAGACGGAGCGGTGGAGATTGTCATCGGCACGCACGCTTTGTTGTCAAAAGATATAAAATTCTGCAACTTAGGACTCTTAATTATAGATGAAGAGCAACATTTCGGCGTTGCTCATAAAGAAAAATTAAAAGCACTTAAGTCTAATGTTCATGTGTTAACACTAACCGCTACGCCAATTCCTAGAACCCTGCAAATGTCCTTAACCGGCGTAAAACAATTAAGCATCATTGGTACCCCTCCGGTTGACCGCTTGGCCGCGCGCACTTTTGTCATGCCTTTTGATAAGGTTATGATAAAAGAGGCAATTTATCGTGAAAAATTCCGTAACGGTCAAACTTTCTTTGTTTGCCCAAGGGTTTCAGATATTTTTGGGGTTGAAAAAGAACTTCGAGAACTCGTACCGGATATAAAAATTTTGGTTGCTCACGGGCAAATGCCGGTAAAACACCTTGAAGAGGTAATGAACGATTTTGCCGACGGCAAAGCCGATATGTTGCTCTCTACCACCATTATTGAATCCGGTATTGATATGCCCTCGGTTAATACCATGATTGTCTATCGTGCAGATATGTTTGGTCTGGCGCAACTTTACCAACTAAGAGGACGGGTAGGGCGCGGCAAACTCAGAGGCTATTGTTACTTTACCGTACCAAAGCAAAAGAACCTTAAACCCATTGCCGAACGTCGTTTAAGTATATTGCAAGCCCTTGATACTTTAGGCGCCGGTTTCTCTCTTGCCAGCCATGACATGGATATTAGAGGTTCCGGCAATATTTTGGGCGAGGAGCAATCCGGTCATATTAAAGAAGTCGGTGTTGCCTTGTATCAACATATGTTGGAAGAAGAAATCGCCCGCCTCAAAGCCGGAGAGTTTGAACAAGACAAACAAGCTTCTCTTGAATGGGCCCCGCAAATCACGACCGGTATTCCGATTATGATACCCGAAACCTATGTCAAAGACTTAGGGGTTCGCTTAGGCCTTTATAAGCGCATTGGCGAGATAAAAGATAAAAATGCACTTCTTGATATGAAAGAGGAGTTGGTCGACCGCTTTGGTAAACTCCCTGCAGAAGTTGATAACCTCCTCAAAACGGTTGAAATCAAGCAGCTTGCTGTTCTGGCAAATGTTGAAAAAATCGAGGCCGGCGGAAAAGGGATATTGCTGAGTTTCCATAACAATACCTTCGCGGCCCCAGATAAGTTGATAGATTTTGTAACCAAACAGTTTGGTGCAGTAAAAATTCGTCCGGACCAAAAACTCTTTATTGAGAAAAATTTGGAAGACTATAGCCTCAGGGTTGAAACCATAAAAACCTATCTCAAAAAATTAATCTCGCTGTTGGGAGTGCAACAATGAATCCGGATTCATCATCCCGCTCCATGAGATTTTATAATATGCTGGTGCATTTAACTTCTCCGGGACACAAAATTATAGAAGAAAATGTAGCAGTTAAGAACATTTGGCAAAAAAACAGCTTAGTCTTTCTTGATTTGTATTTTTACCGCACCAAAAAATCGCATATCGTCGATAGCGTTTATTTGCGTGATATTATGGATATGACCAATGAAAAATTTTATTCGTCAGCCAAAGAGTTTATTGCAGATTATTGTGCCTATACCTCAACGGTTGAAGAACATCACCAAGAAGAGACCGCACAGATTTTTGATTTTAGGCATCTTGAAACAATCAAAGATAATTTGATAATTCTGACATTTATAGCCAAATGCACGGCTGATTTTAACCAAGTAAAATTAGCTTCAATCAGAAAATATATAAATAAAAAATTGCCTCAAACTAAGACATTAAGCGAACAGTATTTAAATAATTATATGGAAGAATTAAACCCAACGGAACTCAGCTTTTTTAAGGCAATAGAGAGCCTAAAATCACAAACTCCGGAAGAAATTGAAGGTTTGATAAATGAGGCGCTGAAAATCAGCTCAGCCGATGGAGCTTTGAGTTATCAGGAAAGATATTATATTGCAGAGATTATTCAAGCACTGAGGGAATATGGTATTGAACCCGATATTGAGTTTTAGAAAAGAAAAAACACCGCAAAATAAGCGGTGTTTTTTTTGGGAAAGTTAAATTTGTTACTGAGCAACAACTTCTTTTTCTTCATTAGGTGTTTTATTATCTGTACCATTATTTTCAGGGAGAGTGGCTTCAGTAACCTCAGAAGAAAGAGCTTCATCTTCATTTTTCTCTTTTACCACAACTTCTTCCTCCGTAGCCGAAGGAGCAACTTCTTGCTCTTTTTGAATATCTTCAGTAATGGCAACCTCAGAATTTTCTACAACGCCTTGAGGAGTTTCTTTTACTGTAGAAGTTTCAGGCATTATACTATTGGGCGTTTCCATTCTGGGTGGAAGTTTTCCGTCATCAAGATATACTTCTTTATTGTAATCATCCAAAAAGTGGTGTTTTATAAAGTCTCCGACTTGAATGCCGTGTTTTTTAACATCACCAGCATTAAGCTCAATCACAAACATTGCCGGTTCGGGAGCAATGATTAATTCCTCAGACATTGGAGTTGCATTTTCATAAATAAAGAAGATTTTTCCATTAGCATTAACAAAAAGCATATCTAAAGGAATTTTTGTGTCTTTCATCCACATTGCAACTTGGTTGCTGACATGAGATAAGTCAAAAATCATACCGCTGTTTGCCGCTAATTTTTCTCTGCCCATTAAGCCTTTTTCCAGCTCTGGAGTAGATTTTGCTTCCTCAACATTATAGGTAACATCACCTTTTTGTGTTTTAATCGTCAGATTTCCTTCCTGAGAACATCCGGCAATCACAATTAAGGCAAGAAAAAGTTTAAAAATTTTAAGCATAATTGTCTCCTTAAGGTTTTAAGTCAATTTTTCTCGGTTGCCATTGAGAAACGACGACAGGTCCATTTTGAGAAAGCAAGACTTTTTTTCTAGAGTCAGAAAAAGCATTATTTTTTTGAACTCTTTTGTTTTGTTCAATAAAGTGTTTAACAACCTCGTTAAAATCCACTGTATTTATGGTTCCTGAAATACACATTTCCTTAAAAGCTGAATTAGATTTAATGATTTTTTCCAAGCCACGTAAAGAAAGTTTTCCATACTTAGCCCAAACACTTTCAAGAAATACTTCAATTTTATCAGGAAATTTGACAACAGGCATAAAAGGGCGACCAAAAGCAAACATTCTTTTAAGATTCGGTTCATAAAAGCCGGTATGATCGCACACAAAGAGACTAGGAGTGAGCATCTGCATATTATAGCTCATAGCAAAATGTACCTGAGCCAAAAACAAAAGATGTTGCATCACATCGGTTTCAAGATAGAGGCCGTCTTTTTCGGCGCGGTTAAAAAACCAATAGGCGACGTCAATAGCGGTATCTGTAGCCGGAATAGTCATCTTTAATCCTTTCAAAATAAACAAAACAATTATAAAACATTTATTTAAAAACTCAAATATTTAAATGCACAAACTTAATATTTTTTTTGTTTGTATTTATTTTTGTTCTTGTTTTAAAAAAGTTAATAAGTTATCACTATAATAATTATCGCTAAAAGCGTAATAATCATTCAAAATAGGGTTAAAGAGATGTTTTCGCATAAGAATATAATAACTTCTACCTTCGTAATTAGTGCAATACTCCTGATGAGTGCTTGTAAAAGTGCTTCTTTTCCGGAGATTACCGATGAATATGCCTCAGAAGATGGTTATCTTAAAGAAAGTTCAGGCTTTGCAAGCGACAATAAAAATGTAGCCTACGAAGGTGAAACCATTACTCCGGCCAAAACAAAGCCGGTGATAGTTTCCGATTCTGAAGATTTAGATAAAGAAGAAACTATTATAAGCGAAAACACTGAAGATATGAACATGCCTGAACCTGAGGAAAAAGAACAACCCAAAGGACCAGAAAAAACAGTTCAAGCTCAAGAAGTTGAACAAGCGGAATTGCCTCAAACCCCGCAACTTCCAAGCGTAACCTATTTAGTTGAAACATTTTATTTTGATAACGGAAGTTCGTATTTGCCCAGCGGCGCAAATTCAAAGATTCGCCAAATTGTAAAAGAAGCCAAGAAAAATAACGCATTTGTTCGCGTTATGGGCTATGCATCAAGTCGTACTCGTAATACAGATATGGCTAGCCATAAAATGGCAAATTTCAAGGTTTCGCAAGCTCGCGCTGAGGCAGTTGCTGCCGCTTTGAAGAGAGCAGGAATGCCCTCAAACAAAATTTTAGTTGAAGCCATGTCAGATAATCGTCCCGCTTATTTGGAAGTAATGCCCGAAGGTGAGCGCCTAAACCGCCGTGCGGAAGTATATATCAGTTACTAGGACTTTGAGGAGAAACAGTGGTTTTCAGCTTTGAAAATGTAAAATCTCTGGGAGGAAATCTTTGGAAAGCAACACCTGCAGATGAAAGAAAAGCCGAAGTTATTGCTCAGCGCTTTGATTTGCCTTTGTTGGTTTCAAGGATAATTTCCGCCAGAGGGATAGAACTGTCTGATGTTGAAAATTTCCTCAATCCTAAACTTCAAAATCTTCTTCCAGACCCAAATGTATTGAAAGATATGCAAGTTGCGGCGCAAAAAATTGCGCAAGCAATTATTTCGGGAAAGAAAATTGCCATAATCGGCGATTATGACGTCGATGGGGCAACCTCGTCATCTGTTTTGCGTCTGTTTTTAGAAAGTGTCGGTGTTGAGCCGTTAGTGCATATTCCCGAAAGAGAAGAGGGATATGGTCCAAGCTGTCTTGCCTTTGATGAATTTGCAGCTCTTGGAGCCGATTTTGTGATAACGGTAGATTGCGGCACCACTGCGTTTGATGTTTTTGACTATGCCAAAGAAAAAGGTTTTGAGGTAATAGTTCTTGATCACCATGAGGCAGAGGCCAGATTGCCAAACGTGAGTGCCGTAGTGAACCCCAAACGTTTGGATGAGGAAAATGATTACCCATACCTCAAATACATGGCTGCCGTTGGCGTAGTCTTTGTAACAATTGTTGCCATAAATCGCGAATTGCGCAAAGAAGGATTTTATCAAACTCGTCAGGAGCCAAATCTCATTCAGTGGCTAGACTTAGTTGCTTTGGGAACGGTATGTGACGTAGTTCCGTTATTGGGCTTAAATCGAGCTTTTGTGCGCCAAGGACTAAAAATTATGGCGCAAAGAAGAAATATTGGACTAAAAGCTCTGATTGATAAATCCGCTATTGCCGAAGCCCCGAGTGCTTTTCATTTAGGTTTTGTGCTAGGACCAAGAATCAATGCTTGCGGGCGAGTTGGTGAGGCGGCTTTAGGCAATCGCTTGCTGTGTAGCCAAGATGAGTTTCAGGCCAGTCTCTTGGCTGATAAACTCAATGAGTTCAACACCCAAAGAAAAGAAATAGAAGGCTACGTTTTAGAAAAAGCAATTGAAATGTTGGAAGGAACACCCCAAACCTATCCGATAGCCTTTGTTTTTGGACACGATTGGCACCAAGGTGTGATAGGCATCGTTGCCGGAAAATTAAAAGAACGTTACAACGTTCCGGCTTTTGTCATGTCAATAGAAGATGATGAAGTAAAAGGCTCAGCGCGCTCAATTCCTGGGGTCGATTTGGGGGCATTGATTATAGCGGCCAAAGAGGGCGGCTACATTACCAAAGGCGGCGGACATACCATGGCAGCTGGTTTTTCTTTAGAGGAAAATCAAATTGAAGATTTCAGACGTTTTGTCGGAGAATATGTTGAGCGCCAATTAGGTCATGAAGCCATAACACCGATATTAGAGGCTGATGGTATCTTAGATGTTGCCGGAGCCAGCGTCGATTTAGCCGATAAACTCTCGCAATTGGAACCCTATGGCGCAGGCAATAGTGAGCCCAAGTTGGTTTTGGAAAGAGTAAGAATAAATAAACCCAAAATGGTCGGAAGCGGACATGTCAGTTGTTATCTGAGTTCGGCAAACGGCGGTAGCCTAAAAGCTATGGCCTTTCGTGTGGCAGACACCGACATTGGTCCGGCACTGCTTAATAGTCATGGCGAAAGTTTTAATGTTATTGGCGTCTTGCGGCACGATAATTGGCAAGGCCGCAATTCGGTACAGTTTATTATAGAAGATGTGATGAGGGTAGAATGAAAAAAGACGAAGTAACCAAGAGAGCAATACGTATCAAACATATTCGTTTAGAACGTGAAAAAGCAATCTTTATGAAATTAGGCTCAAAAATAAAGGCTTATTTCTTTACCGGTATTTTGGTAACAGCCCCTGTTGCTATGACATTTTATTTGGCCTACAAACTCATCACATGGATTGATGTGAGTGTAAATCGCTTAATTCCTCCTGAATTCAGACCGGATAATTATTTGCCGTATAGTATTCCGGGATTAGGCGTCGTGCTCTTGATTTTAGCTCTCATCTTGATTGGTATGTTTGCCGCCGGATTCTTAGGACGATTTTTCCTGCGCTTAGGCGAGTGGATAGTTTATAAGGTTCCTCTTATTTCTAGCATCTATTCTTTGCTCAAACAAGTGTTCCAAACTTTTCTTTCCAATAAAAATGATGCTTTTACCAAAGTTGTTTTGTTGGAATATCCCAGAAAAGGAATATGGATATTAGGATTTGTCAGCTCCGATACTCAAGGCGAGGTGAAAGACAAATTAGGTCGAGAATTGTTGAATGTCTTTATTCCGACCACTCCGAACCCCACATCGGGTTTTTTAATCTTTGTTCCGAAAGAAGATACCATAAATGTGAATATGAGTGTTGAAGAGGGGATAAAATTTGTAATTTCGGGTGGTTTGGTTACTCCGGAAATGACCAAGAAAAAATAGTATCAAAAAAACTCCTTTGAAATTGTTCAAAGGAGTTTTTTGTAAAGTTAGTTAAGGCCTTTTTAGTCTTAGAACAGGGCGCGCATAAATTTTCTTATTTATGTCAACACTGTTTCCCTCATAATAGTCAGGATCCCAGACCTTTGCAGACTCTATCGTTCCGTCATTCATTCTTAATTTCCATGCATGTCGTGCATCATATAAAGAAGAAGTCCAATACCACCCTTCAAGAACTTCAGAGTTCAAAGCTTTTAGGGCAGGGTTAATAGCATCTTTGTTTGCAAATAGAGCTCTTAACTCTGTTAAAGATGGCAGAAAAGCGCTATATTTTTCTACGCCGTCCTGATTATAGTCATAACACCATGCGGAACTCCCTGCTTCTTGTGATTTATCATTAATTTTTTCACCGAGAAACCCGCGAGTATGGCGTATAAAACAACGAGTTAGTTTTTTGCCATCAGCCTCTTGATGAAAAATCAATATTTCTCCGCAACGAGGACAATGAATAATTTCTTCTTTGTCATTTCCCACGAGTGTCAAAAGCGATGAGGCATAAAAGACCCCCCAAG
>CALXTW010000022.1 GCA_944391515.1 uncultured Alphaproteobacteria bacterium | reverse complement strand
ATGATTTTAAACAGCTTTACCATAAAATTGAACTTATTAATTGTTAGATTTCTAATAATTATCATTAAAACTTAATTGCTTTTTAGTTTTTTATGTTTAAAATTAAATAAACGTGAAAAAGAGGGAAATAATGGTTTTAGAAAATAAGTTAAATATCACCAATCAATTAGAGTTGAATAAAATAGAAGAAAAGCTTAGTAAAGAAAAAGCTAAAAAACTTTTTGACAGTGGTAAAATAAATACTCTTAAAGTAGGTACTTTTGCCGGATTGAAGCAGATTCACAAATTTTTATTTGAAGATATTTATGATTTTGCCGGAAAAATACGGACTGTTAATCTTTCTAAAGGAAATTTTAGATTTGCGCCGGTTATGTACTTAGAGCAAGCCTTAAAACATATAGATAAAATGCCCCAATCAACCTTTGATGAAATTGTTGAAAAATATGTTGAAATGAATATAGCTCATCCTTTTAGAGAAGGAAATGGTCGCGCTACCCGAATTTGGCTGGATTTAATCTTCAAAAAAGAACTAAAAATGGTGGTTGATTGGAATAAAATTGATAAATCCGACTATCTGTCCGCTATGGAAAGAAGCCCAATTAAAGATATTGAAATAAAACATCTCTTAAAAAATGCCCTTACTGATAGAATTAATGAAAGAGAAGTATTCATGAAAGGAATTGATGTTAGTTATTATTACGAAGGCTATGATGAATACGACATCCATAAGCTGATGTAAGATTAAGCAATTATCGGACTAATTTTTATGACGTTTTTAAGAAATTAAGTAGAAAAATTGAAAAATGTAATTTTGTCTAAATTTTGTATTGCACTTTTGTTCAAAATATGATATATGTTCTTTATAAAAAAATATTATTATAACCAAAAAACAAAAAATTATGGAGAAAATTATTTTTATAGCCTGTCTGTTGGGCTTGCTAGTGTTTTGGTTTTTCTATTGCAAAAAGTACAGAGCAAAAAAAGAAGCCGAAAGGCGGAAAAGAAAAGCAGAAGAAAAGAAAGAAGCAAAAAAATGGAAAAGAGAAGCAGAAAAACGGGAATTAAAAGAAGCTTGTGAAAAAGGCGATATTGATAAAATAATAAAGCTTCTTAAGAAAGGTCTGGATCCGAACCAAAGAATTGAAGTTTGGCGTTATGTACGTGATGATGTTGATTACTCTATTCCCCCCCGTACTCTGTCATATACTGAAACCGGAACGTTGCTAGACATCACTTACAATCCTGCAGCGAGAAAATTGCTACGAGCCTATGGCGCCAAAACTATAAGGGAAATACGCGCAGAAGAGGAGCCTATAGAAAAAGCAAAAAAAGAGGCAGATATACAAAAGGTTGAAGCCTTTCTTGCCTCAAAAGGAAAAGCCTAAAGTATAAAAAAAGCACCGCTTGAAAAAGTCGGTGCTTTTTTCATTTGTAAAGATTTCAATATAATATCTCCCAATCCAAACAACTAACAAATTCTCTTATATATTTTCTAATGCTAAAATTATACAATAAATAAAGGTCCGATAAGTTGCTAAAATTTGCTCTTTCAAAATCCTCAAAATGCGCCGCTACAGAAAGCTAAAGCTTTCTTACTTGCGCGAACAACTAACCTTTGCCGCGGTCGTTCCTCCCTCGCAAAGCTAAAAGAAGTTTCGGACTGATCGAAAGGATCGGAATGCATACAAAAAAAGCACCTCAAAAGGTGCATTATCAAAAATGGTGCCGCAGGCAAGATTGGGTACTCCCGCTAAGCGGGTCCTCCTCGCGCCGTAAGGTTCAAACTTCGTGTTTCGCTAAAGCGCAACACTTATTTTCGCCAACTATCCGCTCCGGACTTGCTCTTGTTTCCGCAAGTCCGATTACTTACTAACAATACTTTTAAAACACAAAAACGCCCCTAAAGGGCGTTTTTGTGTTTTAATGGTGCCGCTGGCAAGAATCGGACTTGCGACCCCGTCATTACCAATGACGTGCTCTACCACTGAGCTACAGCGGCGACAACGCTAGGTAACATACACGGCATTTTTCAAAAAATCAAGGGGAATTTTTCACGAAAGTTGATTATTTTTTATTTTTTCTGAAATTTTAAATTTCTGACCTTTAATTTAAGCAAAATAGACATATATCTCTAGGGCAGTTCATGTGCAAATTTACAATGTCTGCATGCTAAGTACCGAGGGACACCTGATTTCAGATTAGGTGTTCCTTTGAGTGATTTTCTTTATGAGTAAAACAAAATTTATATTGGTAATTTTTCCCAAAAAGTATATTCTTTGCATAAATTAACAACCAATAAGGAGAAGATCATGTCAAAAATTTTGAGTTTATTGGCCGGAGTTTTATTGTTTGCAGCTTGTTCGTCACAAGAGCAAAATAGCTTTGTTGGCAAAGAATATAAGCTAACTCAAGCCCCAAATAATGCCGAAATCACGTTGGGTTTTGATGGCAAAGAAAACCGCTACTTTGGTAAGTCTGCCGTCAATAACTACTTTGGAGCTTATACCTTAGAGGGTGAAAATCTTTCATTTGGTCCGGCGGGAGCCACAATGATGGCTGGTCCTGAACCTCTCATGAAAGCCGAACAAGAATATTTGCAATTCTTGGCTGATGTCAAATCTTATAAATTAGAAGGAAAAAAATTAATTCTGAACGCCACAGATGGTAAAACTCTAACCTTTGAAGAAACAGGTTCTGTTTCTGAATAAGTCTAAAACACAGTTCAAAACCGCTTGGTCTAAAAACTGAGCGGTTTTTTTATGAAAATTCGAGGGTATTCTTAAATTTTTTTATTGTAATTGTAAAAAAAATGATTAGTCTGATAATCGTTAAAAAATAATGAATAACCCCTGATTAAAGGAAAATAGGACAAATACAATGTTGGATATTAAATATATTATCGATAATACGGATACAGTTAAAAAATCTCTAGCCAGAAAAGGTTTCCCTTCAGAAAACATCGATAGTTTAATATCCTCGTATCTGGAGATGAACAAACTCAAAACCTCATCTCAGGCTTTGGCAGAGACCAAAAACAAACTCAGCAACTCTATTAAATCAGCCTCGGCAGAAGAGCGCCCGAGCATCATTGCCAAGAGTAAGGAATTAGGTGAGGAGCTGAAAAAAGAGCAAGAAGAACTGAGTGTATTGGAAGCCAAGTTCAATGATATGATGTTACGTCTTCCAAACTACCCAAGTCCGGATTGTCCTGATGGTCCTGATGACACGTATAATGTAGTCATTCGCAAAGTAGGCACACCGCGTACTTTTGACTTTACGCCCAAAGACCATATTGAGTTGATGGAAATCAATGATTGGAGCGAAATGGAGCGCATTGCCAAAGTATCGGGCTCTCGTACTTATGCCATTAAGAATGACCTCGCTCAGTTGGAATTAGCCATTCACATGATGGTCTTGGATAAGTTGCGTTCTCATGGCTTTACGGTTATTACCGTTCCGGCTCTTTCCAAAGAGCGCCCGCTCTATGGCCAAGGTTATTTACCATTTTCTCGTGATGAAATTTATTATATGCCGGCAGATGACTTATATTTATCGGGCACGGCCGAGTTGATTTTGAACTCTTTGCGTGCAGATGAAATTTTATCAGAAAACGAATTGCCGATTCTTTATGCCGGATTTTCTCCTTGTTTCCGTCGTGAGGCAGGTGCGGCAGGTAAAGATACCAGAGGTTTGGTCCGCGTTCACCAATTTATGAAAACCGAACAATTCGTAATTTGTAAGAATGATATTGCCGAGAGCGAAAAATGGCACAAAAAATTGCTCGCCATTTCAGAAGAAGTTTTGCAAGATTTGGAATTGCCTTACCAAGTCTTGGATATCTGCACCGGCGATATGGGTGCTCCGAAATATCGCCAATATGACTTGGAGGCATGGGTTCCGTCTCAAAATTGCTATCGTGAAACACACTCTTGCTCAAACATTACGGATTGGCAAGCCAGACGTACCAACTTGCGTTATCGTGACAATGCCGATGGTAAGGTAAAATATGTTCACACTCTGAATAATACCGGTATTGCCACCCCACGCGCATTAGTTCCGTTTATTGAAAACCACCAAAACGCAGACGGCACGGTCAATATTCCGGTTAAACTCCGTCCTTATCTTGGTGGAAAAACGAAGATTGGTAAAAACGCCTAAGCGAAAAGAATGATAAAAAATCCCGCTTTTGGTGGCGGGATTTTTTTTGAGCCTAAGACATAAAAAACCCCGCGTTACACCGGAGTTTTTTATTGTTAAGTAGATATTACATATAGTACCAAATGACTGTAACGTATCCTGTTCCATCATCAGGACTGCAAGCATCAGCTGCGTCAGTTGGAGAAATCGGTAAATCGGAATTTATCCAAGAACCATCAGCAGTAGCTGCAGGTGCACTAGCACTGACATCTGAACCATCCGCTCCTATAGTTAAACCGACAAACCCTGAAGATGCACCAGCCCCCCAATCTGCCGTAGCAATTTGTACGCAAGCTTCAGCACCCATATGCTGATAAGCAATACCAAATGCAGCATTATCTATTCCGTTATATTGAGTAGCCGCAATTTCAACAGCCCCTTGGAACGCATTAACAAGCGTTTCAGGATCAGCTCCCACCATTTCCGCCGGAGCGACACCTAATTTGTAGGCAATATTTGTAGCTAAACCCTTATAGTCTCTTTGACCAGAATAAAGAGTACGAATATTAGCCACCATCATGGACACTTGGTCAAATGTTTTGGTAATTTTAAATTTTGTCATAGCCTTGGAATAACCGGCGATACCACCGACAGACAAAACACCGATAATTGCGAGCACACCGAGCATCTCCACCATAGAACGTCCCGTCTGCTCAGAATGTTTTATATAGTTAACCATTTTCTTTCTCCTAAATCTAACTGCATTATAGTTTAAGTATAACAAGTTAATATTTTATTACAATTCTGGCTTTAGTCATAAATTTTATATCTATTATAACTTAAGGCATATATCTTAGTTGTTAATGGAGGAGAAATTAATCCTTGGGTCAATCAGTGAATAAATAATATCGCTCATGAGCTTGAGAATAAGTCCCAGCAAAGCAAAGATATAGACCGTACCGAAAATAACAGGATAATCTCTTGACATAATCGCCTCATAGCCAAGTAAGCCCATACCGTTAAGTGAGAAAATCACTTCAATTAAGAGCGAGCCTGTAAACAACATCTTAATCAATAGGGCAGGGAATCCGGCCGAAACAATCAGCATAGCATTGCGGAATATATGTCCGTATAAAACCCGATTCTCACTTAAGCCTTTAGCGCGTGCCGTCAAAACATATGGTTTGTTAATTTCCTCTAAAAACGAATTTTTTGTAAGCATGGTTAAGCTTGCAAATCCACCAATAACCAAAGCCGTAACCGGTAAAGTAATGTGCCAGAAATAATCAATGATTTTTCCAAAAGTTGAAAGTTGCTCCCAATTATCTGAGGTGAGCCCTCGCAGCGGAAACCAATGCAAATAGGTTCCTCCTGCAAAAAACACAATTAAAAACACCGCAAACAAAAACACCGGAATAGCTGCGCCGATAATCACCGCCACGGATGTCCACATATCAAACCCAGTCCCGTCTTTTACGGCTTTTTTGATACCTAAAGGAATAGCTATCAAATAAATAATCAAAGTTGACCATAGCCCTAAAGAAATCGAAACCGGCATGCGTTCCAAAATGAGAGTTCCGACGGTTTTGTCTTGATAATAGCTTTTGCCGAAATCAAAACGCGCATAATCTGCCAACATTTTGAAATAGCGTTCATGTAAGGGCTTATCAAATCCGAATTGTTTTTCTAATTCTTTGATTAAATCTTCCGGCACCCCTTGTGCCCCTTGGTAACGTGAGGCTGATTGGTTCATGTTAACTGCCGCGGTGGAAGAAAATTGAGACTTTGCATCAACGTTAAAACCTCTGTATTTTGCCAAAGTATGCTCAATCGGCCCGCCCGGAGCCAATTGTACAATCAAAAAGTTAATTGTGATAATCCCAAGCAAGGTAAAAGGAATTAGGAGCAAACGTTTGACGATATAACTTCTCATTATTTATCCTTATTTGTTTTTTGGCTTTGCCCACCAGGTTAATGGCTGAAAGCCTACTTTTTCACTCGTTTGGGGGTGAACAAACTTATCATGGTATGCCACTCTTTGGTAAGGGGAATACCATTGCGGAATCATATAAGTCTCGTTTAATAACACTCTGTCCAAAGCTTTTACATAAGCCTCATAACTTTCTTTGTCCTGCGCGGTAATGAGCCCCTTGATTAATTCATCAACTACCTCGTTTTGAATGCCTATCATATTATAACTGCCTTTGATATTGGCAGACTTGCTGCCCCACATTTCGGCTTGCTCATTCCCGGGCATTCGACTAATGCCGAAAGACACAATCGCCATATCAAAATCAAAGTTATCTAACCGGTTTTTGAAGATATTTATTTCCAAATTACGAAACGTGAGCGTAATACCAATTTTAGCTAAGTTGTTGATGAATGGTAACATCACGCGAGTGAAAGTGCTGCCGTTTGCTGAGTTACTCAAAACTTCAAATTCAAGCGGTTGACCGGTTTTAAGGTTCGTCATTTTGCCGTCCACAAAGTCATATCCGGCCTCTTTTAAGAGCTTAACCGCCTCTTTGAGACGTTGCCTTGTTTCCTTAAAGCCTTTGTGGCTAGGGTTTTGTGGTGCCTTTTCAAACACGGATTTCGGGAGTTTTGAACGATATTTATTTAGAATTTCCAACTCTTTTCCTTGTGGCAAACCAGTTGCCTCCATGCCGGTATTGGTAAAATAGCTGTAAATCCGGCTATATTGATTATAAAAGAGTTTGTCATTTGCCCAATCAAAGTTAAAAGCAAGCGCAATGGCTTCTCGAACGCGCCTATCTTGAAACATTGGCTTGCGGACGTTAAAGGCAAACATTTGCAAAATTGCGGCATTGTTGTGTGCCATATTTTTTTTAATGATTTTACCGTTCTTAACCAGATTATTATCATAACCGCTGACCCAAATTTTAGCGATATATTCCTCTCTGACATCAATACTTCCAGCAAACAGCGCTTGCAACGTCACGGTCGTGTCTTGGTAAAAATCAAATCTTATTTCATCAAAGTTGTAAAAACCTTTATTTACGGGTAAATCTTTTCCCCAATAGTCAGGCACACGGCGAAAGACCAAATATTTTCCTTGCTCGAATTTATCTAATTTATAAGGTCCGCTCCCTAAGGGAATTTCAAGCGTTGGCTTGCTGAAATCTTTTCCTTCCCAATTTTTTGCCGAATAAATTTTCATCTGTGCCAAAATGAGCGGAAGTTCCCGATTGTTTGACCCTTTTCGAAAATGAAAACGGACTTCTTTAGGACTTATTTTCTCAACTCTTTCCACGTCGGCATAATAAACCTTGTATAGAGGTTGTCCCTTTTCAATCAAAGCGTTGAAGCTAAAAATCACATCATCGGCAGTAACAGGTGAACCATCATGAAACTTGGCTTTTTCATCTAAAATAAAACCAATGTATGATTTATCGTCTGGCAAATCAAAAGCTTTTGCCAGTAATGGATAGGCAGAATAAGGATCATCGGCACTGGCAGCACCTAAGCTATCCAATGTTAAATTTGCAACTTGTGGAGTAGGGTTACCTTTAAAAATATAGGGATTAAAATTATCAAAACCACCATATTCCGGCATAACAATTCGCCCGCCTTTAAGGGCTTTCGGGTCGGTATAGTTAAAATGCTGAAACCCTTTTTCGTATTTTGGTGTGCCGTAAACCGAAATGGAATGATAAACTTTTGCCTCTGCAGTCGTACAGACACACCCAAAAACCGCTCCCAAGCACAAGGCGAGAATATTATTTCTGACTATAGTTATCCGCATCACTCCACCCGCCGAAAGGATAGGCGTAATCATCATCTTTAATTGGCGATTCTTTAATGCGTTGAGGTTCGCTCATCACCGGCTCTCTGCGCAAAAAATCAGGTGCCGGACGAGAAAATGCCGGCTCACTCGCATTTTGCATTTCTTGCCATTCTTTTTTGAGTGAATTAAGCGCTTTTTGTGTGTTGGTAAAACCGATTCCTTCATTGTCATCAAAACGAGAATGAGAAACTCTCACAAAAGGAGAAGATGCATTTGATACAAAAGGCTCAGCTTTTTCATTATCTTCTTTAGCAGGAATATTCAAGGCTGGCATACCTTCATCTTCTTTAGCCTCATCAAAACGATAAACCTTAAACTCGTCGGGCTCACTGGTTTCAGACGTATAGTTCTCAAATTGAGGCTCGTTTTTCTCTTCTTCTTCAGATGCTCCGAAACTTTTTTCTAACGCTATAGAAAACGGGTCTTTAACCTCTGTTTCTCTATAGAATTCATCTTCATTAATATTACTCTTTGCAAAAAAGTTGCGTGACTTAAACGGATTGAAGATATTTTTGATTTTCTTCTGCGCTTCAGATACAAAGTTATTATTAGTGCTTTGCTGAGCAATATCCATTTTTTGACTGGAAACTTGCCCCAAAGAATTTTCTGACTTAGGCTCAATTTCATTTAAGGATTTTTCTTCTTGTAAGGGGGCAATCTTTTCGGGCTCAATTCTTGGGGCTGAGTGAACTTTAATACTGCTTTCTTCGGTTAAGTCGATTCTCGCACGTCTGACTTGTTCGCCAATCGGAGCTAAAATTGAATAAACCTTGCCATAAACGCCGGTTTCAATCACCGATAAAAAGACTTTTTCTTTATCGTGTTTTTCTAAAATATTAAGCAGATTTTGGTATCTGGCACAAAATTCCAAAATTGTTCCGCCCAATACGGAATCATTTTGAGCTTTAGCCACCAATCTGGGGGCAAAATTCGGCTGATTGGCACTTATTTCAATAATCACTTTTCCGAAAGCCCACTTTGCACCGTCTTTCACTTTGTGCCATAAGCGATCAACTTGCTCGGTTGACGCCAAAGCACCACGTTGAATGGTCTCGGCTAACAATTCATTCATATCGGCAATAAATAATTCAAACTTATTTAAGACAAAGCTATTTTTTACTTCTTGCTGAGCTTCAAGTAAGATTCTGGCAATTAAATCTGTATAGTCCAAATTTTTTTTCAGTTGTTGGTAGAGAATTTTTGAATTTTGGCTGATATGAGCAAAGCTGATATATTGGTTAACATAACCGAAAATCATCCATAATATAAGAATAGGTAATACGGTAATTGCCACATAGAGCGACAAGTCCAATAACCCAAGTTGAGCAAAACTGGCACCGCCCAATTTATCATTGATATACATCAAAATATAAATCAGCCATGTTAATGTGGAAAAAACTGCTGCAAAAAATGCAAATGCCAACACGAGAGCCCTCCATCTCAGCTATAAAATTCTTATTTATAGTATAAAATTGCATAAATATTTCAATTAAAATATTTGCTTTTTGCCTAAAAAACGGCATATTGAGGCAATAAATCAACAATAATTAAAAATAATAGTCGAAATTTGAAAAAAATTGTGGTAATACTCCCTCAGGACTAAAATTAAAGAAGAGAAATCAATATGAGTAACAACAATACATTTGTGTTGGATTTTGAAAAAAATATTGTGGAAATTGAAGCCAAAATTGAAGGCTTGAAGCTCTTGGCCAAAGATCAAGATGTTGATATCGCTCAAGAGGTTTCCCGTCTGGAACAAAAATTAGAAAAGCAAGTCAGACAAACTTATGCCAACCTGACCCCGTGGCAAAAATTGCAGGTGTCACGTCATCCGCAACGCCCTCACTGCTTGGATTATGTTCATGCTTTGATTGAAGATTTTACACCTTTATGTGGGGATCGTCTGTTTGGTGATGATGAGGCTATGATTGGCGGTATCGGACGGTTTAAGAACATTTCGGTAGTCGTTATCGGACAAGAAAAAGGTTCTGACTTGGAAACCCGCATGAAACACAACTTTGGTATGGCTAAGCCAGAAGGCTATCGCAAGGCGCAACGCTTGATGGATATGGCTGATAAGTTTAATATGCCGGTAATTGCCTTTGTTGATACTGATGGTGCTTTCCCCGGTATTGATGCTGAGGCAAGAGGTCAGGCAGAAGCGATTGCTTCTTCTATTGAAAAATGTTTGCAAATTCATGTGCCGATTGTTTCAATCGTTATCGGTATGGGTGGTTCCGGCGGTGCTATCGCTATTGCTACCGCTAACCGTATTTTGATGTTGGAGCATTCTATTTATTCGGTAATTTCACCGGAAGGCTGTGCCTCTATTTTGTGGCGTTCGGCAGATAAGGTTCAGGAAGCGACAGAGGCTTTGCGCTTGACCGCACAAGATTTGCGTCATTTCGGCGTTATTGATGAAATTATTAAAGAGCCGGTCGGCGGAGCGCATCGTGACCCGAAAGCAACAATAGAAAAAGTAGGTGATTGCATTTTGAAACACCTGAAAGATTTGTTGCCGTTAAGCGGTGATGAGCTCAAAAAGCAACGCACCGCCAAATTCTTGGCAATGGGACGTAATCTCCCTGAAAATTAAGGCTTGAGATGAACACTCTTTTGATTGCGCTGAGCGTTGCTGTTGTCTTACTTTTGTTGTGTGTCTTCTATTTGACAATTCACAAAGGTTCAAACAAGGAACTGTCTGTCTTGAGCGAAATGTTGTTTCGCTCTCAGGCAGAGCTTGCCGGAAGAATTACGCAACTCTCGGAAAACAATCAAAATGCCCAAAACAAAATTGCCGAAGCGATTAATGAGCAAAAAATCTCCGTCCTTAAAATTATGGATGAAAAATTGCTGGCAGTTACCAAAAGTGTTGGAGATGGTTTGCAACAATCCACCACCAAAACGGCGGAAACACTGCATGACTTGCGCGAGCGCTTAGCAAAAATAGATGTTGCTCAACAAAAAATTTCCTCTTTATCGGAGCAAGTCGTTTCCTTGCAAGAGGTGTTGTCCAACAAACAAGCAAGGGGTGCCTTCGGTGAAATACAGCTCAACGATTTGGTAACTTCGGCATTGCCGCCGTCTGCTTATGCTTTTCAGGTGGGGTTGAGCAATCAAAAGCGTGCCGATTGCGTGTTGAATTTGCCTAATCCTCCGGGAATGATAGTTATCGATTCGAAGTTTCCGCTGGAGAGCTATCAAGCACTTCGCAATGCGCAAAACGACCGTGAAAAGCTCGAAGCCGAACGCTTTTTCCGGGCTTCTGTATTAAAGCATATCAAAGATATTGCTGAAAAATACATCATTCCGGGCGAAACGGCGGAGTCGGCATTAATGTTTTTGCCATCCGAGTCCATCTATGCAGAACTGCATTCAAATTTTACGGATGTGATAGAAGTATCATACCGCTCAAAAGTTTGGATAGTTTCACCCACCACCTTAATGGCGACGCTCAATACGGTTCGCGCCGTGTTAAAAGATGCGAGAATGCGAGAGATGGCAGGCGTCATTCAAAAAGAAGTCGGCTGTTTGATAGAGGATATTGCTCGTCTTGATGACAGGGTGGATAATTTGAGCAAACACTTTGAAATGGCGGCCAAAGATATTGGCGAAATAAAGGTTTCTTCCGGCAAAATATCGCGTCGGGTAGATAAAATAGAAGATATTCAGCTGGGGCAAGAAAGGGTCCCGACGGGAGTAGAACATTTAGCTAGTTGAGTAAAAGCTATTTAATGTGGGATAAGTTCCAATAAAATTTTTGTTTTTTAACAAATTGCGATATTGATTTATGGAACAAAAACGGATAACTTATCTGCAAAAGAAAATTAATTAATAAATTATAGAAAAGAGGTATTATCGTGACTAGATCTGAATTAATAGAAAGAATTGCCAACAAAAATCCGCATTTAATGTTAAAGGATGTTGAGAGAATTGTAGCTGTAGTTTTTGATAAAATCATCAGCTCGTTGGCAGCCGGAGAAAGAGTAGAATTTCGCGGTTTCGGAGCTTTTTCGATTCGCAAACGTTCTCCTCGCGTTGCAAAAAATCCGCGCACCGGAGAGCAGGTCAAGGTTGAAGAACGTAATATTCCTCATTTCAAAACCGGAAAACAACTCCACGAGCTCTTAAATCCGAAAAAATAACTTTTGAAAACAAAGAAAGGGTCAAGATATGGGTTTCGTAAAAATGCTGATAGGCTTGCCGCTGTTAATCATTATTCTGATATTTTCTTTTGTGAATAATGACTTAGCAACATTTAACCTATGGCCCTTTTATTTTGAAGTAACGGTATCTTTGAGCGTGGCAATAGTGTTTTTCATTTTGCTGGGCTTTATTTTGGGACTGTTTTGGATGTGGCTGTCTTATGCGCCGGTACGCAAAGCACTCCGTCAACAAAAGAAACAAAATAAGAAGCTGAGCAAGGAGCAACAAAAATTGGCGGAAAAGGTTTCAGGTCTGCAATCTGATTTAGATACGATGAAAGCAGCCGAAGCCGCACTTCCCAAACCAAGTTTTGGTCAACGCTTAAAAAAACTTTTCTCCCGCGCTTCAAAAGAGAGCGAGAGCTCAGATGCTAACTAACAGAAATGGTGAAAAATGAACTGGTTAACTGACTTTGTAAGACCGAAAATCAAAAAAGTAACCCCCAAAGAAATCGCAGATAACTTATGGGTTAAATGTCCGGTATGCGGACAAATGCTCTTTTCTAAAGAGATGAAAAAGAGCTTATATGTTTGCACCTCATGCGGACATCATCTTCGCTTATATGTTGATAAAAGATTGAAGATGCTTTTTGACGGCGAGTATAATGAAATTGCTTTGCCGACCCCAAAAGAAGACCCGCTAAAGTTTAAGGATACCAAACGTTATACCGAACGTCTCAGAACCTACCGCAAAAACACCGGTAGCAATGATGCTATTCGTGTAGCTCAAGGTGATATTGGTGGTATTCCTTGCGTTGTAGCTGCGATGGATTTTTCATTTATGGGAGGATCTATGGGTATGGCTGTCGGTGAAGGCATTGTCAAAGCCGCCGAAATTTCAGCTCGTAATAACTATCCGTTGATTATCGTAGCCTCTTCAGGTGGTGCGCGTATGCAAGAAGGTATTTTATCGCTTATGCAAATGGCCAGAACCACGGCTGCCATTAATCAAGTAAAGGAAAAGGGCATACCTTACATTTCGGTATTAACCGATCCGACCACCGGAGGCGTTTCAGCATCTTTTGCGATGTTGGGCGATGTCCACATTGCCGAAAAAGGATGTATCATCGGTTTTGCCGGAGCTCGAGTTATTGAGCAAACAATTCGAGAAAAACTTCCCGAAGGTTTCCAAAGAGCCGAATATTTGCGTGAACATGGTATGGTTGATATTGTAGTTACGCGCCATGAATTAAAAAATGAACTAGTAAAGGTCATTAGTATTTTAACCCACAAAAAGCCGGCTCTAAACACCGCCTTGTTGGAAAATAAATAGCTTAAAAGCCCTGCCTCAAGCAGGGTTTTTTGTGAGAGAAGAAATGGACATATCAGGATTAAAATATGTAATATTTGATTGGGACAACACTTTGGCTGAAAGTCGCAGTACTTTGGTTTTGGTTGTAAATCAGGTATTGAAGGAATATAATCTTCCCGATTGGGAACAAGTCAAGTGCCTCAGAGACCCCAATTTATCATTTCGAGATAATTTTCCACGCATTTTCGGGGAAGATAAGGCTCTGCAAGCCTATGAACGCTATGCAGCGTTATATCCGCAAGTTGTTTCCTCACATATTAAAACTTTTCCGTATGTTCAGGAGGTACTAAATTATTTTAAGTCTCGAGGCATACCGATTCTCATAATGAGCAATAAAGACCGGAGGTTGTTGGAATTAGAGCTCCCGATGCTGTTTGATAAGGCGTTATTTAGCCGAATAGTTTGCGGCCATGAGGCACCTCGCGATAAGCCCGCGCCAGACCAAATTTACTATACATTGCAAGGTCTCCTAACGCCTGAAGAAATTACGCCCCAAAGCGTGTGGATGGTAGGAGATAGTCCTATGGACAGTACAGCGGCAAAATTAGCCAATGCCAAAGCCATAAGAATAGGTTGCCCGATATGGGGAGATGACGAAAATCAAGATAAAAAAATTGAGTATTTTGATGATTTTGCAAGTTTTTACAAAAGCTTGAAAGCGGATAATACTTGAAAATTTTTTAAGAAAGGAATAAGCTGTAACTATAAGCAAGAAAGGAACAAATATGCCGGAACGCACACCTTTAGGAGCATATTACAAAGATGGCAAAACAATCTTTCGAGTACGCTCAGAACACGCTAAAAAAATAGAGTTATGCCTATTTTCTCCTAACGAAAAAGAAGAATATCGAATAGCTTTGGACAGAGGAGAAGATAATATCTGGTCAGTAGAGCTGGAAGGTGTAAAACCCGGTCAAAAATATGGATACCGCGCGCATGGAGAATATAATCCCTCGCGCGGTTTGTTTTTTAATCCTTACAAATTGGCAGTTGACCCATACGGATTTGAAGTTAGCCAAACAATGCTTCATTGGACATCACCTCTTTTAGATATAGAAAATTTTCAAGACAGCGCGCCGATAATGCCCAAATCTGTTGTTGTTGATATAAATAAAATACTAAGTTCCGAAAAATATCCCTATTTACATCGAAAGCCTCATTTTTCTGCGGGGCAAAACATTATTTATGAAACCCATATCAAAAATTTCTCAAAATTAAATCATCACTTAGCTGAAGAAAAGCGAGGCAAATTAAGTGGATTGGCAGATAAATGGAGCATTGAGTATTTTCAAAAAGTCGGAGTCAATAATATTGAACTGATGCCGATAAATCCGACTTGTTGTGGCAAGCAAGTTCCCGAAAAAGAAGGTCGAACGGATAGTTGGGGTTATAATCCTTATTGTTTTTTTGCCATAGATCCACGATATGGAAATTGGGAAGATTTTGCCAATATGGTAAATGAGCTGCACAAAGCAGGCATAAAAGTCACTGTTGATGCTGTTTTTAACCACACGGGGGAACATGCCGCTATTGGCCCAAGGAATCAATCCTTGTCATTTAAGTTGTTAGACAGTCCGAATTATTATCGTCCCGACGGGGATAATCATGACCGTTTTTTGAATACAACCGGTTGTGATAATAATTTTAATTTAGATTCAAAAGCCGGACAAGAGATGTTGCATAACTATCTTTTGTTGATGCATTCATTAGGTGTTGACGGCATACGTTGGGACTTAGGCGGAGATAATGCTCTTGATAATTATGGGCGTTTTCAAGAAAACGGCGCATTTATTCAGGAACTACGCTTTGCTCAAGAGCACTTAAAAATGGAAATGTATGTTGAGCCGTGGAGTGCCATGGCCGGAAACTTTAGCGGTCGCTTTGCTGCACTAGTTCCGGGAGCAAAAGAGTGGAGTGATAATCGCCGTAATTTTGTCGGAGAATTTTTCAGCAGTCGCAGCGGATTAATCGGAGAATTCGGCAATCAGGTAGCCGGCTCGTCAAATACAGATCCTCATACCAATACCAGTGCAGTCATTGGCACTGGGCGTAGCCACGATGGCTTTAGCCTATTGGGAGCATATCAATACCCCAAAAACACCTATCCCAATGGAGAGGAGGGACGAGACGGCAGTCCTGATATCTACCAAAAATCCACTAATGAAGAAGAACTTTATCGCCGCGCAATGAGTGATATTGCATTTAATATTTTAAGCAAAGGAATTCCTCTAATGCGAAACGGAGATGAAAGAGGTTATTCCGATGCCAATAATAATCCTTACTGTATTGATGATTCGAGCGTATGGCTTAATTGGGAAAAATTATCCGGACGCAACCGCAAACTGTTTACGATGATATGTCGGTTGAATGCTTTTAGAAAAAAGCACCCGATATTTACGGATTTATCATTATTTGATGGTCAAAAGGTAGCTGCAAACGGAGCAAAAGATATCACTTGGCTCAGACCGGACGGACAAGAAATGGAAGCCCAAGATTGGAGATGCGGATACGCTAAGACCGGAGCCTATATGCTCAATGGCAGCAACAATAAAGGCATTTCTAAAGATGATGATTTTTTAATTCTTGTATCGGGCGATAACTATCACACGGTTGATTACAAACTTCCCCAACCGCCACATGGAGGCGATTGGCAATTGGTTTTGGATACCTCAAAAGAAGCCTTTAATGATACGCTTGAGGTATGCAAATCGGGAGAAACCTATGCTCTAAAACCCTATTCTTATGTGATATTAACACACAAAAACGGCAAAGAGCGATTAAATATGCGTCAAGTTTCATTCCTAAAGTCAAGAATCTCAAAGAGAAGAGACTGACATTAGCAAAAAATTAAATTACTTTCATTATGCTGATAAAAACGCTCCTCAAAGGAATTGGCTTATGAAAGATAATTCAGATATTGATTACAAAAAAATGACACATTATATCATTATTGCCATAGTTGTACTTGCGCTGATAGTACTTAACTATTGTAATCTTCATAAACATGTCTCGTCCAATCCGAGCCTGATAACCAATTATCAACCCAAGGAGGATGAATTGGCCGTATATAGAAATCCGGCAGTTGCAGGTTTGTTTTACAGCAAAGACAAAGCCAAGCTAGACAGCGAAGTTGAGCATTATTTATCATCTCTGCATAGCGGGTCGGAGTTTCAACCCAGAATTTTAATTGTTCCGCATGCCGGTTATATTTATTCTGCCTCCACGGCCGGAAAAGCCTATGCCAGACTTCAAAATTTTTCAGATAAGATAAGAAACGTTATTTTACTAGGCCCATCGCACCGTGTCGCATTAAAGGGAGTGGGCTTATCTTCAGCAGATTATTTTACCACACCATTAGGTAAAATTGCCTTAAACAAAGAAATAATCGCGCAATTAGCCCTCAATCCGCAGTTTAAGTTTAACGACCAATCCCATAAGGAAGAGCATAGCCTTGAGGTCCAACTGCCATTTTTACAAAAGGTATTAAAAAAATTTCAAATCGTACCCTTGGTGTACGGAGATGTCTCACCGCAAATTTTGGCTGATGCAATTTTGCCCTTGTTGAAGCAGCCGGGAACCTTATTGGTTGTTTCGGCAGATTTGTCGCATTACCATGATTATGAAACGGCTCAAAAGTTGGATTCGCAAACAGCACAATTGGTTGAGCAAAACAAACCAGAACTTGAAAATCACATGTCTTGTGGGGCAACAGGCATAAATGCCGCCTTAATTTTGGCAAAAGCCCAAGCTCTTCGCCCAACCACCATAGATTTAATAAATTCAGGCGATACCTCAAACGAAAAGGACAGCGTTGTCGGATACGGTGCTTGGAGTTTTGAAAAAGCACCGTCGGTCAAAGAGCCTCTTTCCCAACTTGAGCAAGAAACGCAAAATTTACGCCAATTTGCCCAAGATTATGGTCAAGAGCTGTTACAAATTGTCGCTCGCTCTTTGCAAAAAGCCGTAACTGAACACAAAACCTATTCCCCCTCGCGTAAGGACTATGCCGATGAGTTATTTAATAAAGGAGCCTCGTTTGTAACCTTAAAAGCAAACAATGAGCTTCGTGGCTGTATTGGCACGGTTATCCCTCACGAGGCCATAGCGCAAGATGTTGCAAAAAATACATATCAGGCCGCTATGGAAGACAATCGTTTTTCACCCCTTACCCAAGAGGAGCTGAAAAGTTTAAGTTTTTCGGTATCCTTACTGACAAGATTTGAACCCATTATTTACCAAAATGCCGAAGATTTGCTTTCAAAAATCAGAGCCGGTACGGATGGTATAATTATCCGCGATGGCGACAGACAAGGGCTGTTTTTGCCATCCGTATGGCAGGAGTTGCCGAATAAGGAAGAATTTATGAAACAGTTAAAAATCAAAGCCGGAATAAACCCGAGCTATTGGTCAGAAAATTTAAAAGTATATCGTTTTAGAACAGTGGAGATAAAGAGCAATGAAAATTAACGGATACGAAATCGCCTTAAGCGAAAACGAGTTAGATGAGATAATCAATCACAGAATGCGTACCATAGAGTTGGTATCAAAAGATTTTGAAGGCTACAAGAACTTAACCGAAGGCAACAAAAAAGCTCTTGAGCACTTGGTTGCCGCTGCCAAAATTTTAGATGACGTTGCTTTTATCCAAGACCACGAAAAAAATATGGCGATGAAACAAGCACTTCAAGAGGCCGCCAAAGAGAGCGCTTATGCCGCCAAAGCCCTAAAGTTGTTTACCTCTTTTCATGGTGTTGAAGGACATAATGGTATTGATTTGGAACCAATCGAAATCTTTAAAGGAATAAAAGGCGCCAAAGGACGTAATTTTTATCCCTCAGATTTGAGTGTTGAAGAATTTCATCAAATTCTGACCCGTATGATAGAAGCCGGAAAAATTGATGAAGTTAAAAAGATTTTGAGCGTTCGCACGATGGTTCGCCGCGACCAAGATATGCTCAAAGCCATTGACTATACGGAATTTTTCAAAGATGAGTTTTCCAAAGCCGCTAATGAATTAGAAGTTGCCGCTCATTATACCACAGATGAAGAATTTAAGGATTATCTGGGCTGGCAAGCGCAAGCTTTGCTTCAAAATAATGAAGATATGGACATGTTGGCCGATAAACATTGGGCAATTCTGCAAAACAACAATCAACTGGAGTTTACCTTAGGCCGTGAAAGTTATGATGATGAATTGACCCCGACGGTATATGACAATCCCCAATTAATGGAATTGCTCAATGCCCACCACATTGAGGTTAATCCCAAAGATATGTTGGGTGTCCGCGTCGGTATTATTAACAAACAAGGCACGGATTTAATCTTAAAGTTCAAAGAGCATATGCCTGAACTGGCCAAATTAATGCCATATGCGGATAAATATCATCAATCTGTTTCGGGTAGCGGCGAGTTAAAGCAAACCATGGTTGATGTTGACTTGGTAGCCCTGACCGGAGATTATGCTCAGTGCCGCGGCGCAATTACCACAGCGCAAAACCTGCCCAATAATGATAAATTAGCCATCAAAACCGGTGGCGGGCGTAGAAATGCTTATCACCGTCAAGTCAGAAAAAGCGGCGATAAGGAAAGAAACAAAAAACTCTTAGAGCGTTTGGTTTCTCCCGAATTGCACCAATATTTTGATTTGGAGGCAGACCATCTCTTTGTAATCGGACATGAAAACGGACACTCCTTAGGACCTGATAATGAATATCAAAGAGCCTTAGGTCTATATAAAAGCACGGTTGAAGAAGAAAAAGCCGATGTTGTTTCAATTGCCTTTATGCCCGAATACGTCAAAGCCGGTGTAATAGATGAAGAAACCCTAAAAAGAATATATACGACTTGGGTTGTTTATCGTCTGTTTTTGAAAGCGCAACCTTTGGAGGCACACCGTGTCGGTGAGTTAATTCACTTTAATTTCTTGCATGACAATAAAGCCTTCTGGTTTGATGAAAGCCACAAATTGCATATTGATTTTGATAAGTTCCATGACGTAGTTTATCAAATGTTGCAAGAAACGATAGAGGTTCAGTTATCCAAATCTTCAGCCAAAGCCAAAGAGTTTATAGATAAATACACCACCTGGGGTGAAACCTCAAAGTACATTGCTCAAGTTCAAAAAGAATTAGGTGTAAAAAATTATATTTGGATAGAAGGACATTTTTAAGCGATGTATTACAGCTTTTTTGAAATTTTCTCGATAGGCGTTGGTCCCTCGAGTTCGCATACGGTCGGCCCGATGAGAGCCGCCAAACGCTGGCTTAATAATTTGCGCGCTCAAAACCTGTTTGAAAAAGTTGCTAAAGTAGATGTTACTTTGTATGGCTCTCTGGCTCTGACCGGTTTTGGACACGGAACCGTCAAAGCGATTGTCTATGGTTTAATGGGGCTTGAAGCTGAAGAAATCAATCCTGAAATTCCCTATGTTAACGCCGTGCAACAAGACAAAATTTTGCACCTTGGACAAGAACGAGCCATCCCGTTTGATTTGGATAAAAATGTTGAATTTGCCAAAGACATTTTTTTACCCGAACATTCAAATGGAATGCGATTTAAGGCATATGATGAGTCCGGCAATGTTTTGCTTAATGAGGTTTACTTTTCGGTAGGCGGCGGTACGGTTGCACGCCAAGACGAAATGGCCACAAGGAGCGAAAGAGAACCCTATAAAGTTCCTTATGACTTTGAAAGCTGTAAAGAACTGATGGATATTTGCGAGAAAGAACAGCTGAGCATTGCAAACGTTGTCTGGAAAAATGAATGTTCTTTGCGTTCCCCAACGGAAGTAGATGCCGAGATTTCCAAAATCAACCGCGTTATGCAAAATTCGGTTGAAAGGGGAATTAAAGCTAAAGGCGAACTTCCGGGTGGACTAAATCTTGAACGCCGTGCCCCAAAACTTTATCATCGATTGGAAGAAAAATTCCTCAATAATGATTATGACCCGTTAGAGATGATAGATTGGATAAATCTGTGGGGTTTTGCCGTTGCCGAAGAAAATGCCTCCGGCGGACAAATTGTGACGGCACCAACCATGGGGTCAGCAGGAATTATACCGGCGGTTATGCGTTACTACGAAAAATTTGCTTACGTTAAATCTCCTTATGAGATTAACGAAGGAATTAAAATATTTTTGCTGACAGCTTCGGCAATTTGCAGTTTGTATCGAACCAATGCTTCAATTTCGGGAGCCGAGGTTGGCTGTCAAGGGGAGGTCGGTGTAGCTTGTTCTATGGCGGCATCGGGTTTGGTAGCGGCCATGGGCGGCTCCAATAAGCAAATAGAAAATGCTGCCGAAATTGCCATGGAGCACAATCTTGGTCTAACTTGTGACCCGTTGAACGGATTAGTTCAAGTTCCTTGCATTGAACGAAATGCCATGGGCGCCATCAAGGCTGTCAACTCTGCACGCTTGGCACTTCGAGGCACGGGACAACATATCGTTCCGCTGGATAGTGTGATAAAGACTATGTTTGATACCGGAAAAGATATGCATAATAAGTATAAAGAAACCTCTCTCGGCGGTTTAGCGGTTAATGTTACCAACTGCTAAAAAAGCACTTGCCAGAAACTAAAAAATGCCCCACTATAAACACCAATTAAGTTAATAAATAGTGGGGCATTAAATGTATAAAAAATTGATAGCCGGAGAATTTGGCCTAAAAGAAACATTTTGGAAATTTGGTGTCTTTGGCACTTTGGCCGGATTGCTGATTGTAAAAATTTTTGGAGCTTTGTTAGCGCCACGTTTAGCCGGAATTAGCATTTATGCGTATTATACCACTTATTTTAATCCGATTTCTATGGATAGAACCATTTTGGTTTATACGGTTTGCTATCTGACAAGTTTGTTTATTTTACTGGCATATAACGTATCCATGATATTAGCCGTTTGGCGCAGTGCAAATGCCTATGAACGCAGTCCATGGTTGAGCCGCATAGCCAAGACCATAATGTTATTAATCGTTTATATTTGTATCAAATCTGTATTTTAGGAGGGAACATGAAAAAAGCGGTAATAATATGCGGAATATTACTCCTTATGGGGTGCGTGAAAGCAGGAGAATTCACGCCTGAACGTCATCGTTTGCATGACCTCAACCGCACCGAAACCTGCGCTCAAGATTCCCGCAAATGTATTCCCGATACGAATATTCCTTGGTAACAGGTAAAGAAAAACCTCCGATTTTCGGAGGTTTTATTTTTAATCGATATTAACGATAATTCCTTTATAGGTTAAGAATTCAGGCGTTTTACCGTTAAAGCTGTTGTATTTTTTGATTAAATCCAAAGCTTCTTTATCTTTCACCGGTTGGCGAGAAGATGTTTTTACGGCTTTAGCCTTAGGAGCTTGATTTTCGCTGGACTTTGCGCTGATTTCAGCTTCTGCTTCTTTGGCCTTGTCAATTTTAATTTCTTCAGGCGCTTTTAAGATTTTATCTAAAATACCTTGAGTTTCTTTAGAGCGACGATTTGTGTAAACAATATTTTGTTTGTCAGCCGGTAAAATTTCCAAAATTTTTTCAAGGTTGGCCAGCTGTTTTTTCTTCTTAATGAGGTTGATATCATCAACCACTAAGATATTTGTTTTCCCTAAATCAAGCTTATCCTCATCAGCTAACTCCAAAAGCAAATCAGGCGAGCCGATAATCACATTAGCTTCTTTGTTAATATCTTCGCCTTTTTCCTTAAGGGTCGTCTCATTAATTTCGTGATATTTGTTAAAAATTGCCATTCTGTCCGAAACCACAACCGATTGCTCTGAGTCCGGCGTAATAATTAAAATATATTTTTGCTCATTACTATTTTGGGAAATAATATCGAGAAGAGGAAACACATAAGACGTTGTTTTTCCACAACCAGACGGAGCAATGGTAAACACATCTTTCCCTTGCAAAATAGATGGAATCACATCGCTTTGAACAGTTGTCGGTTCTTTAATTCCAAATTCCTCAATAGCCTTAATAGTCTTATCAGAAAGACCCAAATCTGCAAAATTCATGATACTTCTTCTTAATTTTTTTGTGGTTAAATTTAATTTATTGAAGTATTATGTATTTTATAGAGATAGTCAACCCTAATATGAAAGACTGACCGATGTTAATGAATAAAGACGATTCTATTTTGCTGATTATTGACGTTCAGGAAAATTTAGCACCGGCGCAAGAGAGCCCTCGAGAGGTCATCAACGGTTGTGCCTCTTTGCTCAATGTTGCCGAAAAATTAAACATTCCATATTTGATAGCCGAACAAGATAGAAAAGTTTTTGGTCCGACTATGATAGACTTGCGTAATGTTTTGGGAAAAGAGGCACGTTATTTTGAAAAAGATACCTTATCTTGCTACAAAAATGATGCCATTCGCGAAGCCATTACCTCTTCAGGCAAAAAGCAATTGATTATTGCCGGACTTGAGACACATCTATGCGTTTTGCAAACGGCTCTGGATTTTGCCGAAAATGGTTTTCAGGTATATGTTGTAGGAGACAGTTGCTCTTCGCGTAACGGAACCCAAAGCATAATGGGTGTTCAGCGTCTGCTTCACAATGGTGTTGATGTTGTCACGCGAGAAATGGTTTTGTTTGAGTGGATGAACAAATCAGGAAGTCCGCTCTTTAATGAATTATGGGAGCGCCGCCCTTAAGCAAAAAAACTCCGGTAGTTAACCGGAGTTTTTTTATTAAACGCGTCCGTATGAATCCTCATAGCGAATGATGTCGTTTTCATCTAAGTTTTCGCCGGTCTGCACTTCAATAAATTCCATGACTTCGGCAGTATCATTTTGGATTCTGTGCTTTGTTTTTTCGGGGATATAAATCGCATCATTTTGTTTTTTGATGAGTTTATCTTCACCCAAAGTCACAATGGCTTGCCCGCTAACAATAATCCAATGCTCAGCTCTGAAATTATGAGACTGCAGAGAGAGCATGCAATTAGGATTAACGGTAATTTTTTTGACGCAATAGCCAGAGCCTGCATCTAAGACTTCCCACTTACCCCAAGGTCTGGTGTCGAAATCTCCTTTTTTGTAATTAGTAATCATAAGTATTCCAAAATTAATTAAATAATTAAAAAATAAGATTATCCTTGATGAAAAAATATAGATATTATATAAAAAATCAAGATGAAATTTTATGAGCAATGGGAAGACAAATGCAATCACCGGCAATAAATCAGGCTATGGATATCCTAAAATATCTGCGAGTTGTTACCGAAAGCCAAGACAGTGTTTCGGATAAACTATCCAAGATAATCCGCATTATTGCAGAGCAAACGGGCTCAGATGCCGCTTCAATCTATATTGCGGTAGATGATAACTATCTGGAGCTTTTTGCTTCTTACGGGCTCAATTCCAGTGCCGAACACCGCCTGACCATTCGCAATGGCGACGGTTTGATTGGCGAGGTTGGAAAAACCGCTCGCTCATTAGCCACGTCCGATGCCGTCAAACATCCCAAATTCTCTTATAAGGCCGTGTTAGGAGAAGAAGCATACCATGCATTTTTGGGTGTTCCGTTAATTCGCTGGAACCGTTCAATCGGTGTTTTGGTTGTTCAAAAGAAAGATGTTCACGAATATTCCCGAACAGAGATAGAAATTCTTGAAACCATCGCAATGATTCTGGCAGAAGTTGTAGCTTCAGATGAAATGACAGCCTATAAAAAAGAGCTGATTAAAGAGCGAGGATTAACACTAAAAGATAAGATTAAAGGCATTAGTCTGAGTAAGGGCTATGGTCTGGGGCAAGCCATTATTCATCGTCGCCGCCAAGCTGTTAGTAAGATTTTTGCCGAAGACAAAGAAAAAGAACTCAAACGCTTAGAAACCGCCCATAAGCAAATGAATCAGGATTTGGATGAAAAACTCAATTCCACCAAAATCGGTATTGGCGAGCACGCTGATATTTTAGATGCTTATAAGATGTTTGCCAAAGACAAGGGATGGTACAAAAAAATTGCCGATAATGTTAATTCTGGCCTAACGGCTGAAGCCGCAGTTGAGCGTGCCTATGAAGATATGTGGAACCGCTTGTCAGCCACTTCTGACCAATACTTAAAAGAGCGACTTCATGACTTGCGTGACGTTGCAGACCGCCTGCAAACTTATCTGAGTGGTGATTTTGGTGTTGCGGCAGAGGTAATGAATAGCAGCGATATCATTGTTGTGGCGCAAACCATGGGGCCGGCGGACTTAATGGATTATGACTATACCAAAATCCGAGGACTAGTGATAGAAGACGGTACCCCAACCATGCATGTGGCGATTGTTGCCAAGGCCTTAAATATTCCGGTCGTTGCCAAAATTAAAGGCTTGTTTAATGACATAAAAACCGGCGATTCTTTGGCTGTTGACGGAAATGAGGGCTATATTTATATTAATCCCTCCCTCGTCATTCAAGAAAAGTTCAAAAACAAAATAGCAGAAAAAGAAAAACTTCAGGCAAGATTAGCTGAACTGAAAAAGCTCCCCTCCAAAACTTTAGATGGTGTTAGAATAGGGCACTATATCAACATTGGTCTGGCGTTTGATTTAGACTATATTGAAGTCACCAATTGCGACGGCGTTGGTCTGTATCGAACGGAAATTCCGTTTATGGCTTCAGATGTTATGCCAGATGTTGAACGCCAAATTGGGTACTATAAAGAGCTGATGGATAGGGCTGACGGTAAAAAAGTAATTTTTAGAAGCTTGGATGTCGGCTCTGATAAATTGTTGCCTTATTGGAGCGCTATGGGGGAAGAAAATCCCGCAATCGGCTGGCGTTCGATTCGTATTACTTTGGACAGGCGAGCGATTTTGCGCAAACAAATGCGAGCTTTTTTGCGTGCAGCAGCAGGAAGAGAGCTTAATGTTATGTTTCCGATGATATCAGATGTTTCAGAGTTTGAAGAAGCCAAAGAAACCTTAATGATTGAGCTGGAAAAAGAGAAAAAGAAAGGCTCTCCCACTCCCTCAAAAGTCAATGTTGGATTGATGATTGAAGTTCCCTCAATAGTTTTTCAATTGGAAGATGTTCTAAAACAAGCAGATTTTGTTTCTATCGGAACCAATGACTTGGCTCAGTTTACATTTGCTTGCGATAGAGGCAATCCTCGCTTGACGGAAAGATATGATGTTTTATCTTCGCCGTTTTTGAAATTGCTGGAAGATATTGTTACTAAAGCCAATCAAGCCAAAGTTTATTGTTCTGTTTGTGGTGAGATGGCAAGTAACCCGATTGAGGCAATGGCACTCATTGGTCTCGGGTTTAGAAACCTATCAAGCTCGGGAGCGTCATTTGGTCGAGTTAAGTCAATGATACGTTCTATAAATGTAGCAGAAGTAGAAGATTATGTAAAAAGTCTATTGAAATCTCAAAAAAGGACTTTACGTCCACAATTAATGGCTTATGCTTATGACCATGGGATAGAAATCTATTAAAGATTCGCAAAACAAGTAATTACGACAAGAGGATAAAACCGTGAAGAAAGAAAATAAAGAAGAAGTTGCCGAAATAAAAGCTGAAGAAGCACAAATGCAAACTTCCCTTGATGAAGGAAAAGTCGGAGGAATGCTTCGTGATGCCCGTGTCAAAAAAGGCTACAAATTAGAAGATGTTTCTAAAGAACTTTATATTCGTAAGTCTTTTTTGGAGGCAATTGAAAGCAGTAATTATGAAGAGATTCCCGAGCCACCTTATGGGATAGGTTTTATTCGCTCTTATGCTGAGTTTTTGGGGCTTAATTCCGCACGAATTGTTCAGCTTTTCAAAGAAGAAACTGATGCTAAAAATCAAAAAGAAGACGTTTACGTTTTAGAACCGCAAGCAGAAGCTACCATGCCGAACAAAAAATATTTGGGCATAAGTGTTTTAGCTGTTGTTTTGTTGTATGTTACGTGGCTTGGATATAACAAAGTACAATTTGAAGAAGTACCTGTAAGTACGGGAGAAGATATTGTCGCTGAAGTATCAATCCCTCAAGCAAATGACAATTTCCCTCTTAAAGTTGAGGAATTTGCAACGGTTGAAACTATTTCCTCTGAAGGAGCAAACGAGTCTCTTCCTGTGATTGATACAACTTCAACGCCGGCAGAAGAAAATTCTCAAGTAACTGTTAGTGAAGAAAAATTTGTAGAAGAACCCCAAGCAGAAGAGGTAAAAGAAGAGGTAAAAGAAAACTTGAATACAGAAGAGTCTCAAATCCAAACTCAAGTTTCGGAAACACCTAAAGCTGAAGAAGTTGCAAAAGAAGCAAAGACTGAAAAGAACGTCAGTGTCAAGGCAGGGTCTCGCGTTACCATTAAGGTTAACAAAGAAACTTGGGTTGAAGTAAAGGATAATAAGAAATTATGGCTCAGTAAGGTTCTAAAGGCAGGAGATACTTATCAGGTTCCGGCCGGAGAAGGAACGATTCTCTCTGTTGGTCGTTTTGATGCTGTAGATGTTGAGATTGACGGTAAAGTTGTTCCGGGAATCTTTAAAGCAAATAAAAAGACAGGTATAGCATTGGATAAATATTTGTCCTCTAACCATTAGAATTTTTTAATATTTAAAGAAAATAGCAGGTTTAGGCTTGCTATTTTCTTTTTGTTTTATAAACTATAAAAAATTTTGAGCTCTGACTAGGAGGAGAAAATGGAAAAAATCATACGTCGCAAATCGCGCCAAATAATGGTTGGAAAGGTTGCCGTCGGAGGCGATGCCCCGATAACCGTTCAGTCAATGACCAACACCTTGACCTCGGATGTCAAAGCCACAATAGAACAAATTCGTCGTCAAGAATTGGTTGGGTGCGATATTACGCGTTGCTCTTGCCCGGATGAAGATTCCGCCAAAGCGTTGAAAGAAATTACCAAGGCGGTAAATATTCCGGTTGTAGCAGATATCCATTTTGATTATAGATTAGGATTGTTGGCGGCAGATAACGGAGCGGCTTGCTTGCGTATTAATCCCGGCAATATTGGCGGTGCCGATAGGGTAAAAGAGGTTGTAAAAGCAGCCAAAGCCAACGGCTGTTCGATTCGCATTGGCGTAAACGGAGGCTCTCTTGATAAACGCTTGCTTGAAAAATACGGTGAGCCAACCGCAGATGCAATGGTTGAAAGTGCATTAGAACAAGCCAAAATGCTGGAAGATAATGACTTTAGAGAGTTCAAAATTAGTGTTAAGTCCTCCAACACCTTGATGATGATTGATGCCTACAAAAAATTAGCTGCCGCTTGCGATTATCCTCTGCACTTAGGCGTTACCGAAGCCGGAGGTTTACGCGCCGGAACGGTTAGGTCTGCAATCGGTATCGGTAGTTTGTTAATGGCAGGTATTGGCGATACCTTAAGAGTATCGTTAACGGCAGATGTTGAAGAGGAAGTCAAAGCCGGTTATGAGATATTAAAAGCGCTTGATTTACGACATCGGGGCGTCAGAATAATTTCTTGCCCGACTTGTGCCCGCCGCGGATATAATGTCCAAAAAACGGTTGAGGAGTTAGAAACAAGACTGGCGCATATCACCAAGCCGCTCACCTTAGCCGTAATGGGGTGTGTGGTCAATGGCCCTGGGGAATCTGCGCATTCTGATTTTGGAGTTTGCGGTGGCAAAGGCGGAGAAAATATGATATTTATTGCCGGCAAACCGGCCTACAAAGTAAAGAGTGAAAATATTGTTGACGAGTTGGTTCGTCTGGTAGAAGAAAAGGTAAGTTAAAAATGTCAAAAATACAAAACGTACGCGGAACTTATGATTTATACGGCGAAGCTAAAAGAAAAACCAAAAAAGTAATCGCCACCGGTAGTGAAGTTGTTGAAAAATACGGCTTTGAAGAAATTGAAACCCCTATTTTTGAGTTCACGGAAGTCTTTTCCCGCAATTTGGGAGACACTTCTGATATCGTTACCAAAGAAATGTATTGCTTCCAAGACCGCGGTGGCGAAAGCCTGACCTTGCGTCCGGAAGGTACAGCCGGCGTTGTTCGTTCATTCATTTCGGAAGGAATGCAACAAAATCTGCCGGTTAAATTATACTATGCCGGTCCGATGTTCCGTTATGAGCGGCCGCAAAAAGGTCGTCAACGTCAGTTTACCCAATTTGGTGTTGAGCTTTTGGGGGTAGAAACTCCGCAAGCCGATATTGAGGTTATTTCCATGGCCTATGAATTTGTTGAAAAATTAGGTCTGATGGGAACGGTAACGGTAGAGATAAATTCGCTTGGTGACCAAGAAAGCCGCGATGCTTATCGTACCAAATTGGTAGCTTACTTAAAAGAACACTATGATGAGCTCTCTGAGGATAGCAAAACCAGATTAGAGAAAAATCCTCTGCGCGTTTTGGATTCCAAAGAAGAATGCGATAAAAAAGTGGTTGAAAACGCACCTTTGTATAAAGATAGCCTCAATGAGGCCTCAACCGCGTTTTTCAATCAGGTCTTGACGGGACTAGATAAATTAGGTATTAAATACCGCGTAAACAATCGCCTTGTCCGTGGATTGGATTATTACTCCCACACGGTATTTGAGCTTGTAACCGATAAATTAGGTGCTCAAGGCACGGTTTTGGCCGGTGGTCGCTATGATGGCTTGGTTGAACAAATGGGCGGTGGCAAAGTTTCCGGAATTGGCTGGGCTTGTGGTGTTGAACGCTTGAGCATGTTGCTTGAGGCTGATGTTTCGCTCCCGCGTCCGATAGCCCTCATTCCTGTAACCGAGGATGTAAATTTAGCCGCACTTGAAATTGCTTATCGCTTAAGAAAAGCAGGTCTGAGAGTTGAGCAAAGCTATGGCGGTAATATGAAAAAACGCTTGATGAAAGCTAATAAGGTTAATGCCTCTCATGCGGTAATTGTCGGCCCCGATGAGTTGAGCGAAGGTAAAGTAACAATCAAAAATTTGGACAGCGGTGAGCAAAAAACCGTTGACCTCAATACGATAGAAAAGGAAATAAATTAATGGCCTCTTTTGCGGAAAAATTGGCAAATGTGGTAAGCCGCCACGAAGAAATTTCGGCATTATTGTCTTCTCCGAACGTAAGTGCGGATGACTTGGTACGTATGAATAAAGAGCTTTCGGCTCTGACCCCGGTTGTGGAAGCTATTCAAGAATATAACCGCACCGAGCAAAATATGAATGACGACAAGGCAATGATGGAAGATAGCTCTCTTGATAAAGAGATGAGAGAAATGGCTGAGGTTGAGTATTATGAGCTCAAAGAAAAATTGCCTGAATTGGAAAAGCATATCAAGATATTGCTTCTTCCCAAAGATGCCGAAGATGAGAAAAACGCTATTCTTGAAATCCGAGCCGGAACGGGCGGTGATGAAGCAGCCTTGTTTGGTGCGGTTTTATTTGAGATGTATCAACGCTATTCCGCATTGCAAGGTTGGAAGTTTGAAACCATAGACGTTGATGAAAACGAACTTGGCGGTTACAAGCAGGCAACAGCCAAAATTACCGGAAAAGACGTGTTTGCAAAGCTAAAATTTGAATCCGGCGCGCACCGTGTTCAACGTGTTCCGGTAACGGAATCTCAAGGCCGTGTTCACACCTCGGCTGCCACGGTTGCGGTTTTGCCCGAGATTGAAGAAGTTGATATGTACATTAATCCGGCCGATTTGAAGATTGATGTTTACCGTGCATCTGGTGCCGG
>CALXTW010000021.1 GCA_944391515.1 uncultured Alphaproteobacteria bacterium | reverse complement strand
TTAGGGGAGGCCAGTGCTAAAGGCTTATAGCCGCATATGAAGAACCCCGCGTTTTACGCGGGGGTATCTTTTTATTTCAAAATTTGACAAGACTAAAAAATAATAATATAGTGCACCCAATTTGATAATTTTTATGTTTATTAATCTAAACTTTAAGACTTATGGTAAATTTAGATGTGTTAATGATTGTCCTCATTATGGGGCTCATTGTGGTGGCGTTTCGCCATCAAATTCTGGAACTTGCATGGAAAATCTATTATGCCAATTTGTCTGATAAAAAGCTTGAAAAATTGGTTCGTAAAGAATATGAGACTTATGAACTTAATCATCGGGCTTATAATGACGAAGGATTGAATTGGCTACTAGAAATGGCGCAACATCTCCAATCTGTTTGGAAAAGCAAATATAATTTGGCGTTGAAAAACAGTAGTGGTGAACCTTTTGAGGTGTTTTCTTTTTGGCAAAAAGCCGAAGAAAAAATCCTTGCTGAGATAAATCGCAGAGAATATTTTAATTCATTAACGTCAAATTCATAAAGCTATGAAAACTTTTCTTATTATTGTGTTGGGCATAGGAGGTCTTTACTTACTAGCTTTCTATGTGTGGCCTTGGGCGTTTTCTTTGTATTTACGATGCCTGTCTGAGCGTAATTTGGAGGCTTATTTTATTAAGTTGTATCGTAGGTATAAAGACAGACCTCGGGATTTTAATGACAATGAGGTTTGTAATATTCACAAAATCGCGCAAACTTCCTGTGAAGTATGGAATGAGGCAAAAGAAGCAGCACAGCAAGAGTTGACGCAAGAAAAAGACGTCCACCTTTTGGAGGATATTCGTCGTGATATTGTTTATTGCAGCCAAAAGTTTGAATTTTGGTGTGGTGCTAGAGATACTTTACAGCAAGAAATCAAAAGAAGAGAGTATTTTAACTCTTTCCGCAACTAAAAAAAGAGCCGATATTACATCGGCTCTTTTGCTTTTTAAGGCTTAAAAATTATATAAGTCAGCCCCTACTTCACCTGCTTTTTGGCAAAGCGGAAAATAATAATAATATGTGCTGACAAGGAGTAATGCAACAACCGGAACAGCTACTTTCTCAAATGGGAAATGAGCGTGTCCACCGTTTTTGGCTTTCATCCATTGATAAAAATCAGATGACCATAGCATTACAAAGGCCCCGACAATGGTGCTGAATAAAAACGGATCAATATAAAAAATACCTATTACTTGTGCATTATAAGGAATTTCACTGATATAGACAAAGCCAATCATGGCAACGCTGATAATTTGTATCAACCAATCACGACCCTTAAATACCCAACCTTTGGCATCAAACCACTTGATGGTCCAGAAACCAATCATTACAAGCATAGCTCCGGCCCAAACACCAACAACACTGTCATCTACACCTAACTGTCTGGCAATTTCTAAGGAAGCGCCAACAGCAACCGTACAAACAGCGCAAGCCGGATTTGCATAAGCCGGAAATGCCAGAACGAGGCTAAACAGAATAAGCAATGTGATAGTCATATTATATCCTTTCCTATGTATCAATATTCATATATAATATAAATACTATATATTAAAAGAGTCAAGTAAGTATTCTTTTATTATACTTATTATGTTCTCTTATTCCTTAGAATCAACTGACTTTTCTGCTTTATCCTGTTTTTTGTTTTGTTCACGCAAATAGCGTCTAGCTATTTTAAGGGCGTTTTCAAAGGTTGAAGCTGCAGAGATAGTATGATAATCAATACCTTCTTCTTGGAAAACCTTGTGCAAAACACGGTGTGGTTGCTTCTTTACATTTGAAAAGATAATTTTTGTTCCCGCTTGGCGATATTTTTTGACAAACTCAACAATGATGTTTGCTCCGGTTGCATCGACAACAGGTACATATCCCATGCGTAAAATCAAAACTTTTGGGGCATCTTGTATGGTTTTGAAAAATCTGGAAACTTGAGAAGCTCCACCAAAGAATAACGGTCCCGACAAACGCAAAGACATTACGCCTTTTTGGTTTAAGACTTCCGTTAAGTCGCTACCGCCGCCGACATCTTGTAAAACTTCTTCATCGTTTTCAATTTCGATTTCACGACTCATACGATGCATGAAGATAATACTGGCCATAATAAATCCAACAGAAATGGCCGTGTTTAAGTCAACCAAAACGGTTAAAAATAAGGTGGTCAGCAAGGTGTATCTATCCCCTCTTGGTCCCATGATGAGTTTATAGATTTTTTCGATATTCATCATGTTCCAACCTACAATTATCAATACTGCAGACAGACAAGCCAAAGGAATGTATTTTGCAGCAGGAGATAATAATAACATAAACAGCAACAAAAATACTGATTGCATAATACCGGCAATCGGTGAAGATGCATGTGCTTTAAAGTTAGTTGCCGTACGCGCAATAGCTCCCGTAGCAGGAACCCCTGCAAACAAAACGCAAGCTAAGTTTGCAAAGCCCTCTCCTATTAATTCGGCATTAGAGTTATGATTATCACCGCTCATGCCGTCAACAACAGTAGCGCTCAGCAAAGATTCAACGCCGGCCAAAAAGGCTATTGTTAAGCCACTCGGAATGACCTTGAAAAACAGGTTCCAATCGAAATTAGGTAATTGAGGCATGGGTAAAAAGTGTGGAATACCCCCAAATTTGTTGCCAATGGTTTCGGTATTCAGACCGCATAGTGCAACAATTAATGTGGCTCCGACAACACTTATTAAATAGGCCGGAAGTTTAGGTTTGTTCTTTTGAATATAAAAAATTACCGCAAAAGAGAAAAGTGAAATAATAACTGAACTCGGGCTGATTTTATCTAAATTATGGAGATATATGTTCCATTTTGGCAAAACTTCTGCCGGAACATTATCAATTTGCAATCCGAGCAAATCTTTTACCTGTGTGGAAATCAGCAATAAACCGATACCTGCTGTAAAACCGACAACAACCGGATAAGGAATATATTTAATATAAGTTCCAAGTTTGAGATAGCCTGCCAGCATTAAGGTTAATCCGGCTACAATCATTGTCATTGCCAAACCGTCATATCCAAATTGTTGCATTACACTAAAAATAACCACAACAAATGCGCCCGTTGGGCCACCGATTTGATATCTGCTTCCGCCCAACAAGGCAATGAAAAATCCGGCGACAATTGCCGTATATAATCCTTGAGCTGGGGTAACGCCTGATGCAATTGCTAAAGCCATGGCTAAAGGAATGGAAATAACAGCTACGGTGAGGCCTGCTATGCAATCTCGTTTGAATTTGCTTAAATCATAGCCTTTGCGTAATCGTTCTACTAATTTTGGGGTGAAATTAGCACTATAATAGTTACAGAATTTTTTTAGAAATGCTGACATCTTTCTGACTTTCAATATTTTCTTGTTCTTGTTCTTTTTTTTAACCGCAATAGAACTACAACTTTTTTATTTTACGTCAAGAGGTTATACACAGATAATTACAATTTTTTTGTTTGATGTTTTTTATGGAAAAACTTTAACAACTGTTCATAAAGGTCTTGAAATTTAATATTTATTGATTTACACCAAAACCCAAAGTGAGGCGAAATGTTAGAATATGTACAACAATTAAAACGTTACATTAAAGATATTGCTCGATTGGCTTTACCTATTACCACAGCTTTTGTGGCTATGGGGTTGATGGGTATCGTTGATACAATGATTGTCGGTAATTATAATACTGATCAATTGGCTTATATTGGTTTGGCAAATTCTGTTTTTGTTGTGTTGTTCACAATTCCTATCGGATTACTTCAAGGGGTTCTTATTAAATCCTCGCAAAAATTCGGAGCTCACAAATTTCAATCTACAGGCAAAATATATCATGAAGGACGCAAATATTCGTTTCTTTTAGCGGCAATTTTTACTTTGCTTGGTATTCAAGGTGAAACTATTTTACGCCTTCTGGGGCAAGATGATGATATGGTAAAACATGGTGGCGAAGTTTTACGCGTATTTGTATTTTCTATTCCCTTTATTTTAATGTATGTAAATGCTAATTTCTTTTTGCAGTCTATTCGGCGTCCTTATGTGGGAATGTATGGGATTATTGCGGCAAATGTCTTGAATATCATTATTAATCCAATTTTGGTGTATGGTAAGTTTGGCATACCGGAATTAGGAGCTGTTGGTTCGGCGACTTCTACTTTAATCGTGCGTATCTTTTTAGCGACATATATCTTGTTTTATATTCATAGAATGCGTAAAAATCCCAAACTTAATAAACGGTTCGGTTTGGATAGAAGTTATGCAACTTGGTGGAATGACAGTAAAAGGACTCGTAAAATCGGTTATGGCATTGCAATTATGACGATTGCTACAAATGGCTCATTCTCTTTGGTGAGTACTTTTGCCGGATGGATGGGACAACATAACATGGCTACTTTTGTAATTATGATTAATGTCAGCACATTGTTGTTTATGATTTGTTTTTCCATCTCTCAAGCAACGTCTATTGTGGTGGCTAATGCATTTGGAAGAAAAGACCGTAAAGGAATTTTAATTGCCACCAATGCTGGATATGTAATTTCTTTAACGACTATCATTGTTCTTATTACAATACTCCATATGTTTCCAAACCAAGTGTTTGGTATATTTACTAATGATAAAAGCGTTATTCAGGTTATTAATGGTTTGTTGTTCTATGTCTTGGCAGACTTGTTTATTGATGCCCTACCCTTAAATATTAATGGTGCATTGAATGGTCGAGGAGATGTTAAAATTCCGACCATTAACCAAGTGATATCGTTTTTGGTTGTGCGCGTTTGGGCTTGTTACTTCTTTGCCTTTACTCTAGGTCTTGGATTGAAAGGATTGCCTATCGGATTGGCTTGTGGAGGATTGTCTTCTCTTATTCTGAATACGTTGCGATTTGGCTATCTTATCCGTCGTGATAAGACTGAGGGTTTGCGATAAAAATGTGATTTTCTTTCTTTTTTGTCTAGACATTTAACAAAAAAGGTGCTAACCATCTTTTTGAAAATGTCTTATTTTTTCTATTATATGTGTAAAAAGTTCTTGTTGACTGGTCTGGTCATGGCCGCAGTCTGCTGTTTGCTATCGTGTAATGGCGGACAGGATAAAGTTTTGAGCCAAGTTCAGTTTGAGAACTATCGCTCAATAAAAGAAGTTGCGGAAGGTAAATCTTTAGATCGAACCAAGTTTGTCTTGCCAAAAGATGATTCTGCGTTCGGAAAAAAGCTTTACTCCGAAAAGACTATCTGTTTTACGGATGTTACTTCTTCTCAATTTGGTGCCAGAACGTGCACTGCTGATATTTATGAAAATGGTGTCAGTATTGAGGTCGAAGGTCATAAGAGCTATTTTGATGCTGCAGGAATGGATATGATGCCTAAAGAGGGCGAATTTACATTGACTGCTATGCCGTCAGATATTCCTAATGCTCCTTGGCAACCCGCTGTTATTATTTTGGAAGATGAAACCGATTTTTGGATTTATACTTCTCTTTATAATAAAGGTGATGGTGCTCATCAAAGAACACAACGTGTTGAAGGGTGGTATTGGGAGTATGCTAAAAGACAAGGCTATAAATATAAAGTCCTTATCTTAAATTAATGTTATTTTATTTTTAACTTTATGATTATGAAAAATGCATTATATTTATTGGTGGTTATTTTTTGTTTGAGTGGTTGTCAAAACACTTCGACCAAAGAATATGTGATTGATAAAGTAAATAACGATTTGGCTAAAGCCGTTCGGTTGATTTATATGACTGATACTGATAATTCTCTGGATTTGAGTAAATGTCATCCAATCGATTACTTTAGAACGCTCACCCCTCCCGATGATTTTGGTGATGCTTATGAATGTGTTGCCATTCGTTATCAAGAGGGTCTCCTTTTTTCGGTAGATGGTAGTTTAGCCGTATATTTTTTTGATAATGATAAATTAACAAAAAATTATGGTATAATTTCAGCCGTTCCGACAAAAGATAACTATTGGCTGCCTGCAATTATAACTTCTGATGGTCGATCTGCTGGTTATGAATGTATTGCCAATGGAACTAATCCTCTATATTTTATAGTAGGACTAGAACAACAAAGACAAAAATTGATAGAGATGAAGGTCGCTTTTGATCCTTACGCTCTTCCCTTAGTTGAACCAATAAAATAAAAAAAACATTATGAAAACAAAATTTTTTATGACAGGTCTGGTCATGGCCGCTGTCTTGCTTTGCGGATCTTGCGGTAATTCTACTGAAAGAAAACTTAAAGAAATTCGTCAAGGTGTCGAAGAACTCGAAAAACAAATGAAATCACGTCCAGTGCCGGATGATGAAGTGTTAATTAATCCTGTCTTGTATCAAATCTCTGATACAAGAAGAATTTATGATCACAGAGGAAGTGAAACAGATGACCTCGATTTCGGTCGAGATCATATAGATCATAGGCGCATTCTTATTCCTAAAGAATCTGGTGGATTTGAAGTCGGTTATTTCGTAAAGACAACGAGAGGGATTTCTCTTCAAGCAAACAAGGCCTTCTATTTCTATAATAAGTTGGGATTAACTGGCGATATTGTAGAAATTTATAGTGTGGCCGGAATGATACTCTCTGATGGGACACTTATTCCTGTAAGAATTACGGTAAAGGGAAAAGATAATCCTATTATGTGGGAATGTAAGGATACTGACGTATTGACTTTTGAACCTTTGGTTTACAATACTGAAATCAAAAAGCTTAGCTTCTCTGTTAAGAAATTGAAGGAATATTGTACCAAAAATGGCTTGAAATATGATGCAGTTCCTTATCTGTATTTTACAGATGAGTAAATTTTAAGCAATATAAAACCCCAAATGATGCTCTCATTTGGGGTTTTTGCTTGTCTATATGCTTTTATTTTGCAATGAGTTCTTTTACTCTTTCTTTTAATTTTTCCAAAATGTCTGATTTTGGTGTATATTTTTCTTCAAAAGGTTCCACCGTTGTCCAACCTAAATCTTCAAACACGGCTTGAATTTGTTTTACGACGCCTGGTTTCCATCCATAGGAACCAAAGCACATAGCGGTCTTGTTTTTTGGAGCTAAGCCATGCATATAGGTTACAAATGCAGCGACTCTCGGGAAGAGTTGATTGTTTAAGGTCGGATTACCGATGACAACATATTTGGCATCCAAAAAGTCGACCATAACTTCGGAAACATTTTTGCTGGCCAAGCAGTGTTTTATAACCGGAATTCCGGCGGCTTGGAATTCACCCATAATGGTTTCGGCCATGGTTGCTGTTGCGCCCCACATACTATCATACACAATGACGGCTTTGCCTTCATTTTTGCCGCTAGCCCATTTGGCGTAAGCGTTCAAAATAGCTGTTACTTCTTCTTTGCCTGACCAGATGCAACCATGAGACGGAGCAATCATCTCAATATCTAATCCCATTGAACCGGCCGTATCCAAAGCTTTTTCGGCCTGAGCCCCATAAGGGAACAAAATATTAGCATAGTAGCTCTTGGCTTCTTGCATAACGCAATCAAACGGTGCGTCTTTTACAAACAAGGCATCGGTAGCGTAGTGTTGACCGAATCCGTCGTTGGACAAGAGGAGTTTATCTTCTTTGACGTAGGTCATCATAGAATCGGGCCAGTGTAACATCGGAGTTGTCATGAAAGCCAAGGTTCTTTTACCGATATTTAAGGTTTCACCGGATTTTACGATTTGATAATTCCAGCCTGTGGTGTCAAAATGAGCTTCCAAAGCCATTTTGCCGGCAGAGTTGGTCACAATGATTGCTTGCGGAGCTAATTTCATTAATTCAGGAATATTGCCGGAGTGATCCATTTCAACGTGGTTGACGACGATATAGCTGATTTTGCTAAAATCAACAATGCTTTTAATGCGGGCAATGTTTTCGTGAGACATATAATATTTTACACCGTCAACTAATGTGATTTTATCATCCATAATCAAATATGAGTTATAGGTTGAGCCATGAGGTGTGCTGTAACCATGGAATTCTTTCAAGTTCCAGTCTTTAACCCCTACCCAATATATATCTTTTTTGATTTCAACCGCTTTCATGGTCTTCTCCTTTAATATTGTTAAAATGTTATTCTATACATAATCCCTAAAATTATTGTTGACAATCCTAAAAATTAAGCTATAAACAAAAATAATAATCATTATTACTTTTAATGAGAGAGTTATGAAATATTCAAAACAAAGAGAGCTGATATTAAAAACATTGCAGGAGAATGTTATTCATCCGACTGCTGATGAAATATATAATATTGCACGTAAAGAAATGCCCTCTTTGAGTTTGGCGACTGTTTATCGAAATCTTAATCAATTGGCTGAAAATAATGTCATTCGTAAAATTGAGAGCTTAGATGGGTCGGTGCATTTTGATCATAACTTGTGTAATCATTATCATTTTATTTGCACAAAATGCCATAAGGTTTATGATGTGCCTTATGACGTGGCTCCTGATTTGGCCGATAAGGTTTTGGCCAAGACGGGCTTATTGGTTGAGAATTTTGATATTTCCTTTAAGGGAATCTGTCAAAACTGTAAAAATTTTAATTAACGCTCTAACAAACAAGGAGAAAAACTATGGAACTTAAAGGCTCTAAGACTGAGAAAAACTTAATGGATGCTTTTGCTGGCGAATCTATGGCTCGCAATAAGTACACCTATTATGCGTCTAAAGCTAAAAAAGAAGGCTACAATATTATTGCCGATAAATTTGAACAAACCGCCAATAATGAAAAAGAACATGCTAAAATTTGGTTCAAACTTTTGCATGAAGGTCAAGTTCCTGATACTATGACAAACCTCAAAGATGCAGCAGCCGGTGAGCATTATGAGTGGACCGATATGTATGACCGTATGGCTAAAGAAGCTCATGAAGAAGGCTTTACCAAAATTGCTTTCTTGTTTGAGCAAGTAGCTAAAATCGAAAAAGGTCATGAAGAAAGATATAATGCTTTGCTCAATTCTTTAGTTGAAGGCAAAATCTTTGAACGCCCGACTAAAGTTATTTGGGAATGCGCTAACTGCGGACATCGTGTTGAGAGCCCGAAAGCTCCTGAAAAATGCCCGGTTTGCGATCATCCGCAAGCTTATTTCTTTGAATTGCAAGAACAATTCTAGTGGTAGCACCACAGGCAGTGGTAGCACCACAGGCAGTGGCCGCGCCACAGGCTAGTGGTTGTACTACGGACTGTTCGTGATAATTTGCAAATTATGATTTAAGCCAAACAAAAACCGTTCAGATGTTAAGTCTGAACGGTTTCTTTTTACTTTTTGAAATAGACTTTGATGGTGTCAATGCTTTCGATAGTTCCATCAAATGTTGTTTCGATGACGGAATAAAGGCCATCTGGAGATGGTGTTTTTCCTTTTCTGACTGAATAATATTTGCCGTTTTTTATGTATCCTTTATCAATAACTGATAAGAGAATATCCGCGGCCGTCATTGGTGTCATAATACTATCAATACAGATTGTTTCATTGGGTTGAGAAACAGGTGTTTGATTTGGTTCTGAGTAAGCACCTAAAGCAATAGCCATCCCTGTCAGGCAAATTGCAAATATTTTTGTTTTCATAAGCATAATAATAAAAAAACTGTTCTTAAGCTACAGCTTTTTCAAAGTGTCGTCAAACAAAAAAACACCGCTAAGAGATTATTCTTAACGGTGTTTTGGGAAAAAATAGAGCTATTCTACAACCTTTAAGTCGCCGGCAACAGTCTTTCCTTTTTCACTCATCAATTCATAGCTGATTTTTGCGCCTTCTTTGAGAGTTCTTAACCCTGCCTTTTGAACGGCAGAGATGTGTACAAAGATGTCTTGTTCGCCTTCATCGGGTGTGATGAAACCATAACCTTTTCTATTATTAAACCATTTTACTGTTCCTGTTGCCATTATCTTAATCCTTTTCACAAACAGGTTGATACATTTATTATGGCAAAAATGTCATAACAAAATTATCCTAGCCCTTTCATTTTAATATGCAAGCGCTTTTCTCAAGTCTTGCAATTCTTTCTTAAGCTATTATATTGAACGTATTGATATTGTTTGTTTTATGTAAGGAAATGATTATGAATAAAATTATCGGTGCTTTAATGTGTAGTGTGTTTGTGTGTTTCTTGACAACTTCCGTTAGAGCTAAGGAATATTCTAACACCTCAAATGAGAGCTTGAAGTCTTTCCAAATTGCAGACACCGCTTTAGATAATAAGGCTGAAAAACATAGCTTAAAAACAATGAAAAAAGCCGCTAAAAAATCAAGCAGTCAGTGGTTTGCTCGTAAAAGTGCCGATATTAGTGAGGATTTTGATGAAGCCGTTTATAAAATCGGTAAATCTTCTTTGCCTCAAGAAGTTAAAAATTTGCTCCTTTCGCAAGCCAAGGAAGATAAGAATTTAGCCTTAAAACAAGCTAAAGAAACCAGTGAATTGCTTGAAAAGCAGCAAAATCGAAGAGAAAAGTACAGTCAGATATTAAACGAAAACAAACATTCTAAAAAAATCATCAAAAAAATTGATGACATTGTGAAATAATTATTTTTATTTTAGTGTTATCTTTTTATAATTAAAGTCTGATAGTTTTTATCGGACTTTTTTTGAGGCTAAAATGAATTTTTGCAATCAATCTATATCAACTGAAGAGCTTAAGAAAATTAAAATCTCTGAGGAATGTACTCAATTTGAAAATTGTCTTTTTACAATTTCAGAAATAAGACACATTTCATTAGAAAACAGTCGTTTTGTTAATTGCAAAATGAGTAATATTGATTTTTCTTATTCCAATTTCAATGAAGCAATTTTTAAAAATTGTGATTTGAATAATTGTATATTCAGAGGGTGTCACCTTTTTAGTGCTAAGTTTGAGGATTGCAAGCTTTCCGGAAGTGATTTTTCTGATGTCAGCAACTTAAATTGTGAGTTTAAGAATTGTATGCTTTCTTATTGTTTCTTACCGGAATTTAATTTTAAGGGACAAACACTGTACGGCTTAAATTTTAACGGAGCGGAATTAAACGCTTGCGATTTTAGAGACAGTATTTGGGAGAATTGCTCCTTACGAGAAGCCGTTTTGCGACAATGTCGTTTTAAGGGTGCTGATTTGAGAGGGTGTGATTTGGGCTGTTTCAGCTATAATGATGCAGCCAACCTGAAAGGTGCTTTTATTTCAAAATCACAAGCTGAAGATATTTTGTCTGCCTTAGCTATCAGCGTGATATAAAATTTAATTTTGCGTAAATAACCTCTTGGCAAATAAGCAAAAAGTGTTATAGTGGTCAGGCTTTCCGCATTGGGGCGGCGAGCCTTTAATTATGTAATATTAAAAAAGGAATAAACTTATGGGATTAAAAAATACAAGAGCCGGTAATTATCCGGAGTGGTATCAAAATGTTGTTAGTGAAGCAGATATGGCCGAAAATTCTTCTTCTCCGGGATGTATGGTGATTAAACCTTGGGGATATGGTATTTGGGAACGTATCCGCGACGTGTTTGATGAAAAGATTAAAGAAACAGATCATGAAAATTGCTATTTCCCGATGTTTATTCCGCTGTCTTTCTTCCAAAAAGAAGCTGAACATGTTGATGGTTTTGCTAAGGAAATGGCGGTTGTTACCCATTCTCGCTTGTCGATGAAAGACGGAAAACTTGTTCCGGATTCAAAACTTGAAGAGCCTTTAATCGTTCGTCCGACATCTGAGGCTATTATTGCCGATTCATTTTCAAAATGGGTTAAATCTTACCGCGATTTACCGGTTTTGGTTAACCAATGGGCAAACGTTGTTCGTTGGGAAATGCGCCCTCGCCTATTTTTAAGAACCAGAGAATTTTTGTGGCAAGAAGGCCACACTGCTCATGCGACTGCCAAGGAAGCCGAAATTGAGACAACACGCATGTTGGAAGCCTATCGTGATTTGTGCGAAAATACTTTGGCTATGCCGGTGTTGGTTGGTCGAAAACCTGAGCATGAAAAATTCCCAGGTGCGGTTGATACTTATTGCGTTGAAGCAATGATGCAAGATGGTAAAGCTCTGCAAGCTGGTACTTCTCACTTCTTGGGACAAAATTTTGCTAAGTCTGCCAATATCTCATTCATCAATAATCAAGGTCAATCTGAATACGCCTATACGACTTCTTGGGGTGTTTCTACCCGCTTAATCGGTGGCGTAATTATGACCCATGCCGATGATGATGGTATGGTTGTTCCTCCGAAAATTGCACCTTATCAGGTTGTGATTGTTCCGGTTATTAAAAAAGCCGAAGATGCAGACAAGGTTATGGAATATATCTCAAATTTGGTCGCTGCCTTAAAGAAAGAAGCTCCGTTTGCTGAAAAAATTCGTATCAAAGTTGATAAACGTGACAGAGCTTCGGTTGACAAATTCTGGGAGTGGACCAGAAAAGGTGCTCCGGTTATTTGCGAAATCGGTATGCGTGATGCCGAAGGTCAGAATGTTATGGTTAAAGAAAGAACCAAACTTGGTACTCCTGAGGGTAAACAAATCGTCAAATTTGATGAATTTGTCGGCTCAATTGATACTCGTTTGGAAAACATTCAAAAAGAGATTTTCTCGAAAGCGAAAAGCAGATTGGAACAAAATATTCGCCAAGATATTACCTCTCCTGAAGAATTTAAAAAATACTTCAGCCAATCCAATGTTTGGATTGAAGATGGTAAGCAAGGCAAGGTTGCTTTTGTTCGCGGCAAATGGTGTGCCGATCCGGAATCTGAAGCTATTCTCAAAGAAATGAAAATTACAATCCGTTGTATTCCGTTTGACCAAACCGGAACAGAAGGTGTTTGCTTGTTAACCGGCAAACCGGCAACAATGGATGTGATTTATGCGCGTTCTTATTAACCCCCAAACAAAAGAGGTTGTTATGAAACTGACCGTATTTAGTTGTGTATTAACATTGCTTTTCATCAATTCTGTTCAAGCTCAACAAATTGATCCGACTTTGATGATTCATGAGCAATTTACAAAAATAGATACTAATTCTGATGGGGAAATTTCTCAGGAAGAATTAGTTGAGTACAAGTTAGAAGAAACAAAAAAAGTTACGGCAAAGGTTTTTGAAAAATTAGATACCGATAAAAACGGTACAATTTCTGAAGAGGAATATTCTCAAACTGTTGCTAACATTGTCAACCAACTCAAGAAAATGTCGGAAGGTTTGCAGCAATAACTTATTTTGTATTGAAGAGAAGCACCCTTTTTAGGGTGCTTTTTTTATTTTCTACCTGGGTAAGCTCTACTAAACAAAGGAAGTTGTTCGGTTTGAGGATAGCACCACTGACCACAAACCGTCGGTGTTTTACAATTGGTCATTTGCGGCGTGGTAAAGGGAATATTCTTTATTTTGCAATAAGCGAGGTCTGCCATAATTCTCGCTTCCATATATTGTCCGCTGACGCCATATTCATCCGACCAGCAAATTTGGTAATCTCTTCCTAATCTTTGGTTTATGAATTTAAAAATCTCTTGATGTTCTGGCAAAACTAAAGCTTCCCTGTTCATCAAGTTTTGAAAATCATTCAGTATTAACGGATTTTTCCAACCGCCGCCAAAGACTAAAAGATGCTTGGGCATCGTGATGTTTTCCGGGACATATTTCAGCGAGTGAAACATGGTATAAGCACTTAAATATTCCGCCGTTCGTAAAATATCCCACGGCTTAAATCCTTGCAAATCGAGTAAACGATACCAGGCCGGGTCGGAAGACTTTGGTGGCGGCAACAGGTAATAATTCTCTCCTTGTGGGGTTTGCGCCGCAGTATCAAACAAAATTTTTAGAAGTTCTGGTTTTATGGTTCCTTGGTTGCCATAGAAGCCGTTTCTATCATAGTTTTGTTTAAAAAACTTTTGGGTTAGCATATCGGGAAAATGATTAAACGGTCCGCTGTCCCATCCTAAAACAACATTTTCACCATTTGGGGTTTTGCTGATAAAGGAAAGGTTGCCGGTGTTTCCTCCATTGCAGAAAGCAAATTCGGTTATGCCTTGCGCCTTGAGCGAAGCGGCCAAATGTGCATTATGCATGGGAGCTAGAGGCGCACCCTCACCGCCGTTGAGCATATCATCGGAGCGAAAGTCATAAATTACCGGTAAAGAAGTCAAATCAGCTAATAAATTCGGATTGCCAACTTGAATGGTATAGGCTTGGGAAGAACCAGCCAGAGAGGGCGGCAAATGTCCACAAGTTTGACCGTGAAAACCGATTGCTGCGACCTCTGTTTTATTGATTTTTGAGTGTTCAATTACCTCATTGACAGCCTGAGCAATGAGAGTGGTATATTCGTTGATTGTTGATATGAAGTCTTTGGTTTGCGCAAGTTTGGACAGCGACTGAGGATTGTTTTTTAAGGTTTCTTTTATTTGGATAAAATTTTGGCGCAGAGTATCGGAATAAGGAAGTGTTAGACCTTGAATATCTTTAATTCGATTTATAGAAAACTCACTTAAGACGACATCAACTGCATCTAACGAATTTCCGGTCATAACGCCTATGGTTTTAATGCAATCCATAAAAAAAGTCTCCATATCAAACATAATATGGAGACTAGTATAGAAGTTTTGAATTAATTCTTTATTAACAGCCAAGTCGTGCCAAGCATTCAGTATCCCAGCAACCGACCGTGCTGATATTATGGAGATTATGAACGTAATTGGTAAATTCACGTTTAAAGACGTTTACATCACCAAAGCCTTGTTCAATGTATGCTGCGGCGGCAATGTCGGCATAGGTTTTGGCATCAGGATTTAAGGATGCTAAAACATTGAGTTTTTTTATCATTAATTGTTTGTATTTGAAGTTATCTTTGCCCAAAACTTTGATAGAGCTTATTTCTTCCATGGTTTTGCGAACGCTTTCCGCATTACGCCCAATTTGAAAGCGAGCCAAACTGGCATCATAGTTAACCAATGCATCGAAATTTTTGACTTTATTGACAATACTTACAGCTTCTGCTTGAGGATATTCTTGAGTGAGAGTTTCTAACAAAAGGGAGAAAATATGCCCTTTATTTTGTTTAGCGGCGTCAATCTTTTTAATGAAGGTTTCGCCTTTTGTTTCCTTTACCAGAGCTACCATGTCAATACTCCTTCTATCCATAATGATATCTTTTACTTTATAGATTAAGTATATCATATTTTAGTGCCTCATACAACATAATTATGTAACAAAAATGCAACATTTCTTCTTTAATTGCTTATATTTGTGGACGTCTTGGGGTTTTTAATTGTTTATTTACGAGATTTGTGTATCTTGTGCTCAGGAGTAATTTATGACACATATTTGTTTTTCATCAGAAATCTATCATCTTGATCCTAAAGACTTAATTGTTTTGAAGGACAGCTCTGTAAAAAAAACTGAGGGCTGCTCGGATAAGATTGTTGTGCTTATCGGAGAAAAAGATATTTACGATGAGTCTAAACCCGTCATCTATGATACCCTTCTTAAAGGGCGGGATATCGTGGAAAAAGCTATTGCTCAAAATGAACAGTTTATTCCGGTAAGAATTGCCTTTATTTCCAGAATTGGTCGTTGGGATTTTTTATCTCCTCTTATCAGGGTATTAAGATACAAGTATAAGGCCTATTCAAGTAATATTTACCACATTGATCCGTTTGAAATCAGAGAACTTAAAATTGAACGGAGTTTTCGCACGCCTGAAAATGCCTATCAATTTTCTAACCCTAAATATAAAATGTCAGAAAATGAGCGCAAAAAAATGTATAATTGGCTCAAAAATAGTATGCAAACCAAGGGCTATGATGATCGTTTTCCTTTAGATATTATGCTTTGTAGAAATTTAGGTATTCAGGATACTCTCAATCAAGGGCATCATCGCATGGGGGTGGCAATTGATTGCAATATTCATCGTGTATCGGTGATGTTTTCGGCCGCAGGACAAGCTCCGAAGTTTTTACACCCTATGTTTCGCTTGATTGCGAAGTTTAATTTATGGTTCAAACATATTCTGCAAAAATGAGACTGTTATGAAAAAAATTATTCATATTTCTAACTTTAATCTTATTCGCCTAAAAGGGTGTTTTCAAGTCGGTTTTCCTTTCAAAATTTCTAACGGTCTGATACGTAACGGATATTCGGTGCTCAACTATCCGGACAGGGATTTGTGTCGAATGTTTGGGTTCGGGCATATGAATTTTATTGGCAAAAGACGCCTTAACCAACATTTGATTAATTACTGCAAAGTTGTTGAACCTGACGCCTTATTTATCGGCCATGCCGATTTAATTTCTAATGATACTATTCTGGAAATTAAAAAACTTTTTCCTCATTTGAAAGTACTCCAATGGAGTTGTGATTGGATTGTTCCAGGCTTTGCCGAACGAAATATTAAGGCTGTGGCTGAGCGAGCAAAGGTGGCGGATGTGACGCTGATTAGTACCGGTGATAAAGAGCTCCTCAATCAATTCAGAAGACTAGGAACAATCGTTGGCTATGTTCCTAATATGGCTGATGATTGTTTGGAAACGGGACGTGCTTTTGAAAAAGAAGAACTGCCTTTTGATATGATGCTGTGTGCCACAACCGGAAAACGCCAATTTTGCGGACAAGACGAAGAGTTGGATAAAATTATTGATGAAACAAATAATAAAGTTCCGCATCTTAATTGGAAATTAGCAGGCATTAAAGGAGTCCCTGCCCTTAATGGCTATGAATATATCAGAGCTTTGCAAGAAAGTGCCATGGGCTTTAATTTGAGCCGACTAAATGATGTGTATCTTTACAGCTCGGACAGAATGGTGCACTCAATGGCTAACGGACAATTGGTCTTCTTTGATAAGCGTAATGGGTTTCAAGATTTGTTCGGTGATGATGAAGCTGTTTTCTATGAAAACAAGGAAGAGTTTTTTGATAAAGTCAAATTCTATAAAAACAACTCGGTAAAGCGCATGGAAATTGCGGCGCGAGGACATCAAAAAATTCATCAAGAATTCAGCAATGTTAAAGTGACAAAATACATGGCTGATGTGTTGTTTGATGAAAAGTTTCAAGCCAATAAATCTTGGCAGATTTTATTAAAGGATTAGAAATGTTTTATAATCACGAAGAAGCCCTTAAATTATTTGATGAATTTTGCGCAAAAAATACCAATGTTTTAACTGATGATATGAGAAAAGCTGTGCAATTTGCTCTTGAAGCTCACAAGGGGCAAGTGCGCAAAGTTAATGGTGCACCTTATGTATCGCACTTATTTGATGTGGCGGAAATTTTGCTCAATGCGAAGGCTTCCGAAAATCTGGTAATTGCCGGAATTTTGCATGATATTATTGAGGACACCTCCTTTACAGATAAAGATATTTTGGCGTTGTTTCCTTCCCCAAAAGGGCAAGATATTTTACGAATTATTTTGGCTGATAACGAAAGTGATAAATCAGCCTCTTGGATTGAGCGAAAGACAGAGACTATCACCTATGCTCAAAACTCAGATGATGAAGAAGGTTTGCTCCTGATTTGTGCCGATAAAATTTCTAACCTTTCTTCCTTGGTTGAAAATATGGAAATTGGGGGAGAAATGGTTTGGAAATACTTTAACAGCTCTAAAGAAAAACAAATTTGGTATTATGAATCTCTTTTCAAAGTTTTTGAGACGAAATTAGCGCATTATCCGCATTTAATCTGCAGATACCAAAATATGCTTAATTTAATTGCCTAGCTAGTATCTTATCAATTGGTTGAGTATCGGATCTTGATCTAGTATCTGAAGTGCGCGGGCAAAGCTGTCTTTTTCAGATAATATGGTATAGAAATTTGACTTAATACTCGGAGCCATTTGCAGAGCTTTTATAAACTCTTCTTTAGACAATGGGTCTTGTTTGACATAAGCAAAAAAGCCCGTAGCGGACAATACATCTCTTACACCTGCCGTACTTGGGTTGTTTTGCAAAAGAGCGCATAAATAAGTGGCAATACCGACTTGAAGACCATGCATTCTGGGACGCTTAGAGATAGCATCAAGCCCGTGAGAAATTAAGTGCTCAGAACCACTTGCCGGACGAGAACTTCCGGCAATTTCCATGGCAATACCACTCGTGAGCAAAGAGTTGACCAAACTTCTTTGAAAAGATTCTGCATTAATATCCGTACTATGCTTATTAAACAATAGCGTCAATGAATTATAGCTCATCAGTGAGGCAAAGTCATTATAACGATCAAGTTTTCTTTCGGCGGCTTGTTTCCAATCATAAAGTGCGGTGATTTTGGAGACCATGTCCCCTATTCCCGAATAAAGACAAATTTGCGGTGAGGCTTTTATGGTGTCTAAATCAACAACCACGCCAAAGGGAATGCTAGCCTTGACGGTTTTTCTTTTGCCATTAACAATCAAAGATGAATTGGGGCTGCAAAAACCATCATTGGAGGTGGAAGTTGGAACGGATACAAACGGAATTTTTAACAAATGAGCACTGAATTTTGCAAAATCAAGAGCTTTACCGCCGCCGATACCAACAATGACATCCGTGGCTTTGGGAAGATTAAACGTAATTTTGGTTATTTCTTCAATATTAATAAACTGTATGTCTTGCTCGTGTACTATCGTAACATCATTTTCGTTTAATCCGGGATAGAGTTTGTCGCCTAGTAAGGCTTGCATTCCCTCACTCCAAAAAATTACAGCGTTGTTTAAGCCTTTGTCGGTCAGGTATTTGCCAATTTTTCTAATCTTACCATTGCCGATTTTTAAGAGATAAGGAATATTTATTTGCTTATTGGGAAATGGTGCGTAATACATCTTATAGCTCCTTTATAAAGTTATAAATATCGGCAAAAGAATTGAAGGGTTGTGTTTTAATACCATCTTCTTGGCACATTGAAAGCAATTGTTTTTTTGCAAAAACAACATCTGCGCAGGAGGCTGCCGCAATATCTGGTTTGCCATCTCCGGCAAAGATTACCGATTTACCACGCTTTTGAAGATTTTTAACGACCATTCTTTTAGAAATTCCGACGTCTTCATCATAGCAAGGGTGGGTTTGGGGCAATTGGGTCATTTTAAGACCGTTGGCATAACTATATTCTCCGTGATTGGTGATGAGATTAATATCATATTTTTCGATTATATCGCCTAGCAATAAGTTTATGTAATAATCGCATCCGGCAGAACAAATACAAACTAAAATGTTTTTATCCAAACAAAGAGCGGCAACTTTTTCAAAGTCTTTATCTAAGGGAATGGATTTGATGAAGTTGTCTAAGTCTGGCAAACGGCGGAGTTTTTGAAACATCTCATTTAGGGCGTCAAAATGTTTTTTCTCGCCTTTTTGATATGCTCGCCATGGTGCTAGCATTTGTTCATCAAAATATTTTTCTGCTGCCAGCGTGAAAAAATCATCTGCGCTGATTGTGCCGTCAAAATCCGTTACCAGAGCCCATTGTGTTTGCATCGTTTATCCTTTCTGTTGATGTACTAGATTATAAGAATATTCCTAAATTTTTCAAGTTTTTAATTTTTTAAGGCCTCTTGCATTTCATCTAATAAATACCTAAATAAAAATCAGAAATGATAGATTTCTTTTTGATATGGAGGATTGTAAAATGAGAAAAGATCTTATGAATAATAACCAACATCATTATCTGAACGAATTGAACTTTCCGACTAACAGAGATTTGAAAAACTTGTTTGGTAGTTTTTATAATCTGCTTGATTTGCCGGAAAGCAGAGAGGCTACAAACTGGAATAGTTTTGAACCCAAATTGGAAGTAAAAGAAAATAAAGACAGCGTTAATGTTACGGCTGAAATTCCGGGCATGAATGAAAATGATATTGATTTGCAATTGTCTGAAGACGGTTATTTGACCATTTCAGGCGAAAAGAAAAATTCTTACGAAAATAAAGAAGGCGGAAGCTATTTCTCCGAAATCAGCTATGGCTCATTTAAACGTAGCATTTCTTTGCCTTGGGATTTGGACTTTGATAAAGCCGATGCCAGCTATGACAATGGTTTGCTAAAAGTTTATATTCCGAAAAGCAAAGAAGAAAAAACAAAAATCAAAAAATTAAACATTAAAAAAGCTTCTAAATAAAATTTGGTAAATAAGCAAAAGAAAAGCCTGACAGATAAAACTGCCAGGCTTTTACTTTGATGATATGACCTTAGATTTCAAAGTCTAAGTTGTCATAATAGTCAAGTGGGATGACTTTGCTCTCGCCTTGACCATATGAAACCTGGACTTTGTCTCCGGGTTTGGTCCATTTGAGTTCGGGGTAGAATTCAGTACTACCGGTGAACTCAACACCTTTGACCTCGTTGAAGAGAATATAGTATATATTATTCTCCTGAACGATGGCGCGGACCGTAAAGGTCTTGCTTTCTCGGCTTACATCGCCATCTGTAATCTTATCCTGGGATGTCTTTTTCAACATTCTGAGATAAGCGGCTTCGGCATCTTGTTTGGATGAACCTGAGCCTACGGCCTGACGATTGTTAACCGCTAAGAAGCAGTATCCTACCACGTTGCCAGAACTTCCCTTAAATGTCATGAAGTATGTCGGAATACCTCTGACATTATACAGCACCGGAAAATTGGCACTGTACTGAGCTGCCTTGGCAAAAGGCTGGTCGTTGGCAATACGCATAGCTTCTGTTTCGTTGATACCAATTACGCGGTAGAATTTTGCCGCTTTGGTACGCGTATCAACGAGCATAAAGCCGTTTGTACCGTTATCCGCTCCGGCAGATTGAATTCCGGTGTACCAGAAGCTACGACCTTTGGAGTAAACCAAAGTTGTTCCCGGTGTCGGAATTTGTACTCCAATCTGAGCCCAAGCAGCATTCCACCAACCATCTTTATATTCACCCCAGCATCTTATCTGGTCTTCAATAAAAGACTGAGGTTGAATACGGTCTATCCAAGCAGGTGCTTCCTCAATGGAGTATGCCTTGAGCTCTCCGGTTTGAGCATCTACGGTAATTGGGCCTTCTGATTCTTCACCACCAAAACCGATTGTTTGGTCGTATGAAGAAAGCACCCAGTAAGGGTTTCCATTACCATCAATCTCAAAGCAATGATCGTTTAAGCCTTTGGAGGCATAACCATTAGCTTTGATATGACGTTCAATGTCATCACCAAAGGCGCCGCTCTCAAGGTATTGTAGACGTAAAGCCTGACCGTTGACTTCGGTTACCAACCAACGTTTGGTGGCATCCGTGGCGTCAACGATGATGTACCCTGGGGTGTAGCCGTTGCGTAACCATTTCCAGAATGAGCGGTGCTCGAGTGGTGCGACCCAAATCAGGTCGTCCTCAAACACCAGTTTTTTACCATTGTTGATGGTAAAAGAACCTGTCAAATTCTGGATGGTCATATTGCCTACGGCAACACGCGAGCCAAGCCCTAAGTCTTCACCTAACTTGTCTTCGGCCACCTTGCGGGCAAGTTCCGCATCAACCGATATCATTTTTGATACAGGTATCGGGTGAACATCCTTTTGGAATGTGGTGTCAGCCACCATCTCCACCTTCAGACGCTTGTAATATGCGTCAGCGTGGAACATTTCCCAACTCTGAAAAGCAGAGATGAAAAATGCCAAAATGGTAATTACGGTTGGCAGCAGTCTCCAGTTATCCTTGCTGGAGACGTCTCCATCTGAATAGATGTGATAGAAACAAATACCGGCCAGAGACACAAAGAAGGCTTCAACCCATACTCCCTCGAAGCCCCACCATTGGAGGACAGGCAAAGTGTTGTAGTTGATTAACCCCAAGACCACAAATACTATGATGTTGATAATAGCCCATAGTGTTTTTGGGGTCTCTTTGTGATAACTCAATACTGCGAACATTGCGGCGTAAGCCGCAGATAATAAAATGTAACTCATAAAGCAAAATTTAAAATGATTAATAAATAATATGTTTTAGAATTTCTTTGTATCATATTTTTGGCTATTCGACAATATTTTTTGTATAAAATTTTCTTGTGGCACAAAAAAACGGCTATAAAGCAGCTGTTTTTGATAATTTTGAAAGAAAATTATTGTTTTTTAGCGTCATACCACTCTTGCCATGGGGTATTTTCAATCAGCAATGAGCGAATCGCCGGATGATGATTGTGGTATGAAAACTCCAAACTCATTTCTGGGCGCAATTGATTAATGAGTTTTTCAAGCTGAGGTGCTATGTCTTCAGAAATATAAAAGCGATAGCGTGTTTCAAAATCCGTTTTTGGGCATTTATTTTTCTCAAACTGAGAGCAATCGGTATTGGTCCAATCCGGCGTTAGGGATAGATAATGCCCTGATAAGAGGTCGCGCGGGTCATAGCCCGTTACGGCAACCGTGACACTATTTCCATACAGAATTGTATATTGCAAAGAGAGTGTCCAAACAAATAAAGTAATCAGCGGAAAAAATAAGACTAATCGAAACAATATAACTCTATGCATTTGTGTTGCCTTTCATTGATTGTAAAAAACGAGAGCTTAGTTTGCGTCCATACCAAGCCAGACTCAAAAAGATTATACCTGAGGTAATAAGCCCTAATCCGGTTGTCAAAAGTGAACCGAAGACTTCGCAATAGATACCGAAAAAACGCAAAGTCAGCAAAATGCTGATTGTTTTGAATAAGCGGATGTGGTGATTTTGATATGCAAATATTCCCACAATACTTAATAATAAAAGCATCATCAGAGCTGAAAGAATATCTTCGCCTTTGGGCAAGAAGTTTGCAAAAAATGTGTAGCCATATAAAATACTCAAGCAGATAAATGCCAAAGATGTGCGTTTGGCTGAACTTAATTTCCATAATGCTAAAAACAGAGCTAAAGAAACACCGTAAATTTGCCATTGGGTGAAGTTCAGCGGTTGAGCATTATATTCCCACCCAAAACCAATCATATCTAACCAAAGAGCAAAACAGGCAAACAATGCAATTATCCAACCTTGCAAAGCTGTCAGAAGAGTTTTTTGTTGGAGTAATTTGAGAGATTGCCAAACAAATAATAAAACAGTCAGTGTTACGCAAAATCCTAAATTTTGATGAGGCTCAAACAACAATTCCAAAACGGTGCGCAACTGTGGTGTCTGATGGCAAAAATCCAAGATTGAAAGAGAAAAACCAAACATCCATAAAGCCGGAAAAAGAGGCCTTTGCGTGATAAACATCAGAGGAAAAGTTAGTACCGACCAAAAGAGTACGGCCTGAAGACCTTGGCTGGGTAAGTGATAAATTTGCCCTACTAATCCGATAGTGCCTAGAATTAGCAAAGCAAAAAGCAGAACTAATCCTTCATATAAATAAATCTTGTCGGATGTTCTTGAAAAATAGATGCCGGCCCCTACTCCACTCACCAAAACATAAGCTGATATTAATTTGATGTATTGAGGAATTATCTCCCAATTGGCGGCAATGAGAGCTATGATACCAATACTAATGCAAAAACAACTCAGGAAAATGAGCGAATAATAGAATATTGGCCTTTTGACTCGGTTTTCATATTCTAAAATTGCGTTTTTTTGATACTCGGAAATGAGGTTATGTTTCTGCCAATCGGATAACTTTGAATTTATGTTCATGGATTTTCTTTCGCTAGTTAATCGTAAAAATGATATAAAAACAAATTTTATTAAGCAAGAAATTTATAATCTATTAATTTTTATTAATGAATAGTTAAAAAACGTTGTATAACCTTTGATATGTGTTTGACGCGTTTTCGCTCTTAAGTTAAAAAAATCTTGTCGACAAATTTTTAACCATGGTGGCAGATTGATGAAAGTCAAATTATTTAACTTTAAGAGCTTAGTTACTTATGTAACAATTATAGCGTTTTATTTCGCTACGACTCTATCTGCCCAAGCTTTACCTTTACGTCCTATCAGTTTGGCTCAAATGTATAGCCTCGCTTCGCAAGGAAATGTGCGGGCTTTACGCGCAGCCGTTCAGCGTGGTATGAATATTGATGCAACCGATAGATACGGGAATACCGGTCTTTGCCACGCAATTTACCAAAACAATTACACTGCATATAATGCTTTTCATGCTTCGGGAGCTAATCCAAGACACCCATGTATTCAAAATATTCCACCCGAGCAATATGACTATTTTATGGCATCAAGCCGTGCAACGCCTATTACGGCAACACCTAGAGATGCGTATAAAGAATTTGCCGACGGAGAATTTATTTTCTCTACAACAACTTGGGTTGTCGGAGGACTGCTCTTGGCCGGAGGAATTGCCGCTCTTGCCTTGGGCGGAGGTGGCGGAGGTAGCAGCCATCCTTACTATTTTCCGTCAAATGATGTCTTTACTCCAACGGATGATAGCTTGGGGGCTTTGGTCGGTACGGAGACTCCGTCTAATCCGATTAGCAATCCCTATACACCTGTAAAAATAATTAATGGTAAAAATACTGAAGATTTTACCTTGGATAACGATTCACAAATCTTGGTTGATGAAGAAACCAAAAATTTAACCGATGTAATTAACTTTAATGATTCTGTGTTGGCTTATACGCCATATTTGCAAGTTGGAATGAAAGCTATTGACGGACATCAAGTCGTTAATGGTGATATGCCGTTAACAGGTTCGGAAGTGGGAACAACTATTACTCTGAAAAACAATACCATAGGTATGGCCGCTTTGCATAATGCAGGTGCCATAAACAATAATACTTTAAAGATTATTGCTAAGAATGGGACAATCGGAATGGTCGGAAGCGATCATTCTATCATTAGAAACAACGGAAATATTGACATTTCATTTAAAGGAAATGCTGTTACTGATCAGGTAAATGGTATGTATGTTGATACTTCTTCGGAAGCTATTAACGATGGAAATATTACAGGAAACGTCACTTCGGACAGTGCAGCAGGAACATTAATCGGTATGCAGGCGCGTTTGATTAATCAAGTTCAAAACCCTGAAGGTACTATTCCTGTTAAACTTACAAACAATAAAACAATCGAACTTAGTTCTACTGCTGCAAATGATCAGGCAATTTCTAATTCTTTGGTGGGGATGGGAAGTTATTTAGAAAAAGACTTTCTTGAGGGTACAAAATTAGTTCGTCGTACCGGCTATGTCGAAATGACAAATGCTGGTGTGATAGATATTAATGTTAATTTAGGTGACAGTGGAACCTATGATTCCTCTGAAACAAGTTTGTATAACGGAACCGGTGGCTTTATCGGTATGCGTGCAGATGCACATACAACTGCTTATAATAATGGTTCTATCAATTTAACGATTGCTCCAGAAAGCGCTTCTTCCGTCAATAATGCTCACGCAGGTATGTTGTCGGTTCATGGCGGAACTATTACAAATAAAAAAGATATCACCATTGAAGGCGGAATTGGTGGTTATGGTATGTTAGGAATAAGAGGTGAAGGTACGAACTCTGAATTCAATACCTTAAATCCAACTTTGGTAAACTCAGAAGGTGCTACAATTACCGTAAATAGTGTGGATGGTTTTGGTATGGCAACACGCCATGGTGGAACTGTTACGAATCTTGGAAGTATCGCCATGGGTGAAAAAGGCACCGGTTTACAAGTCAATGCCGGTACTGGTTTGAACAAAGGCCTTATTGAACTTGCTAATAGTGGTATTGGTATGGCTATTCGCAAAAATACAACATCTGAGGAAGGTACTGTTAATAATGCCAGTACAGCTTCTATCACTAATGATGAAGGTGCGGTTATTACCATTAATAAAGCAAATGGTGCTAGTGGTATGTTTATTGAAGATGGTAAGGCTAATAATGATGGTACTATCAATATTAACGGCTCATCTGCTACCACGACTGAATCTTCTTATGGTATTCAAGCTGAAAATGGAACGGTTAAGAATACCGGCGATATTAACATGAAGGTATTGCTTTCTGGTGATGCTCAGGCATATGGTATTTATGGTGGAAATTCAGCCATAGTTGATAATAACACCGGAAATATTCTTTTTACTCATAAAGGAATCGGCACCTACACAACAAACGGTACTAACACAAATTCCGGAATAATTACAATGAATGGTATTGGAAGTACAGGTATGTCTTCCGATAGTGGTAAAATTACCAACGCTGAAACCGGACAGATTATTATGGTAAGCGGAACCGGTATTCAATCCAACACAGGACAAGTTATTAATCAAGGAAATATTTCCATTACCAATGGCAGTAATTCTATTGGTATTACAACATCTAGCGATATTCTTAATGAAGAAAATGCACAAATTTCAATTACAGGTGCTAATTCTACGGGTATTTTAATCGGTGAAAATGGAACAGCTACAAATGACGGAGAGATTACATTAAATAGTAATCAAGATAGTACTAAAAATTATGGCATGAAATCTGAAGGTGGAGCTAATGCTTCCATTACCAATAATGGAACAATTGCTCTTAATGGTTATAATTATGATGTTACTAAAGAAGTTGGTTATGGTATGTATATTGTCGATGGACAAGCAACCAACAATAATACCATCTCAATTGATGAAATGTATGGCTATGGAATGGCTTCTGATTCTGGAAAATTAACAAATAATGGTACTATTACTTTGACTAATGGTGGCTATGGTATTCAAAGTCAAACAGGTAGTGTCTTTAATAGCCAAGGTGCCACAATTACAATTACGAGCACCCCTTCTCTATCAAGTTCTTATGGTATTGGTGTTGAGACAGGTACCGCTCAAAATTCTGGGACTATTAATGTCTCAGGAAACTCTGAAAATACAAATAACGCTGTTTATGGTATTTATGTAAACGGAGGAAATGGTATCAATAATAGCATTATCAATATGTATGCTAATAATTCTTATGGTTTATATGATGCTGCTGGTGGTGCTATTACAAATACTTCAGCTCTTGGTCAAATTGCTACAATAAACTTATATGGCAATAATTCAGTTGGTATGCAGACCAATAGTGGTATAGCTGAGAATTTTGGTACCATTAATGTCGGAGTTCAAGATGAAGACGGAACCGTTCAAGGTGGAAAAAAATCTACAGGTATGATTGCAAATACCGGGGGTACCGCTTTCAATACAGGCGTTATAAACCTTAATGGTGAAAATGGAACCGCAATGTATGCTAACGGTGGCAAAGTTCAAAATACCCTTAATGGTGAAATTTATGTAAATGGTAATAATAGTACTGTATTTAAAACTAGTAATGACGGTACGGTAATCAATGATGGTAAAATCATTGTTAATGCTGATAATTATGAGTTGTTTTCTTCTACAGATGAAAATGGTGGAACTTTTATCAATAATGGTGCTATTAGCGCTGATTCTTCGGATTCAAAAATTATTGTGGCTGGAAATGGAACGGATATAGATAACTCCGGAAATATTGATTTAACAGGTAATAACAGTTATATCATGTATGTTCAAGGAACGGGAACAGTTACAAACTCAGGTACTCTTACTATAAAAGATGGTAGCAATAATTCATATGGTATTTATATGGATAGTACTGCTTCTGGAAATGCCGTTAATGAAGTTGGTGGAAATATTGATGTTAATGGAATGAATTCTGCTGGTATGTTCATTGCGTCATCGCTTTCTCAAGAAGGTATTACAAATAAAGGAAAAATTACTGTAACAGGAAATTCGTCTGTTGGTATGGGATCTTCTGCTAGTGCACCTATTACAAATTCAGGAACAATTGATATGCAAGCTGGTAGCGATGCTATTAATGCGGCGGGAGGAACCATATCCAATACATCTACGGGAAAAATTACAACAGCTGAAAATTCGACTACAAATGGTATTAATGTTACTAGCGGAAGTACAGCCGCTACAATAACTAATGATGGTACTATCACTATTAACGGAAGCGGAAATGCTATTATGGCAGATTTAGCTAATGTTACCAATAGTAGTACAGGTAGTATTTCTGTTAATGGAGGTTATGGTATTTACTTAGCGAGTGGTAGTGTTTCTAATGATGGTCTAATTACAGTTTCCGGTAACGGAGGAACAGGTATAGAAAATGGTGGTTCGGTAATAAATGAACAAACTGGTAAAATATCTGTTTTAGGTGATAATGCAAAGGGTATAAATATTGCTACTGGAGGAACCGGAACAAATAATAATATTATCACTGTTAGTGGTAATAGCTCTTCAGGTTTTTATGTTAGTGGCGGCTTGGCTGACAATTTTGGAACAATAACCATTGATGGGGATGGCTCCTCTGGTTTCTATGTTACTAGCGGTTCGGGATACAATCTATCAAACATAAATGTAAGTGGCGAAAATGCAATTGGTATGACGGCTAGTAATGGTTTGGTAGAAAATGGTAAAAATGTTCAAAATGAAGAAACCCAAGAAACTGAACTCGTTTCTGGAACCATCCAAGTTACTGGAACGGGTGGAGTTGGTATGAAACTTCTTGGTAGCGGAAGTATCTTAAATAATCAAGGCTCCTTCATAACTATTAACGGTGCTCAAGGTATAGGTATGTTATCTACCGGTTCCGGAGAGATAACAAACCAAGGAACTATTTCTTTATTGAATGAAAATACAATTGGTATGAAGGCTACTCAAGGAACTGCTAACAATTCTTCTCTGATTGAAGTCAATGGTGCTAATTCATTTGGTTTATATGCCGATGGAGGTAGTGTTACCAATACCGGAACTTTAGATTTAAATGCAAATAATGGTGTTGGTATTCTGGTGAATAATGGTTCAGGTGTAAATAGCGGAATTATCAATCTTTCATCTCAAGGTTCTATTGGATTACAAGCCAATGGTGGAACGGCGACTAACTCTGCAAATTTAACAGTAGATGGAATTGATGCTGTTGGTTTATATGCGCATGGAGGAACGGTTAATAACAATAATGCAACGATTAGCTTATCTGAAGGAGGAAAAGCAGCAATTTGGGTAGATGCTGGGACAGGATATAATAATGGGATTATTAAAGTAACAGCCGAAAATGCGAGCGGTATATTAGTCGCAGGAGGAAATGCATATAATAATAATACAATTAATGTATCCGCTAATAGCTCTTATGGAATGTTTGCATCTGCCGGTGCGGCTACAAATAACAAAACCATTAGTGTTACAGGAGCTAATGCTATCGGAATGGGAACTTCAGACAGTGGGAAGGCGACTAATTCTAGTCAGATAACTGTTTCTGTTGCCTCCGGTGTGGGAATGTTTGCTGATGGAGGACTTGTAACAAATGGAGCCGGTGGAACAATTGAACTTGAACTTGCGGGTGCTAAAGGAATGGTCGCTAATATCGGCGGAGAAGCCGTCAATTCAGGAACAATAGATGCTTCGATAGCTGGTACTATCGCTATGTATGCCAATGGAGGAAAAATTACAAATAGTGGTATCATTACAGGAAGTGCTGATTCTACATATTTGATGTTGGCTGAAAACGGCGGAACTGCTGTCAATACCAAATCTCTAACATTTAATGGAAAAGCAGCTGCTATTCAAGCCAATGCCGGTTCTAGCGCAACCAATGAAGGTGGTACCATTACTATTACAGGAAACAATGCTTCTGGCATGATTGCGAATGGTAGTAGAGCTCAAGCTACAAATACTGGAACCATTAATGTACAAAGTGGTAACGGATATGCTATGCTTGCTCAAAATGGCGGTTCGGTTACTAATAGTAAAACAATCACTTATGCTGGTACAAAGGCCGCTATGCAAGCTGGTTCTGGCTCTAGTGCGACTAATAATGGTTCTGTTACTGTTACAAGCGGTGTAAATGCTATGGTCACGGATGGTGGAACCCTCACAAATGGAACTGATGGAGTTATTACCCTTTCCGCAAGTGGTGCTCAGGGAATGGTTACCAATGGGGGAACTGCAACAAATAATGGGACTATTACCGCAACAAACTCAAATACCTTGGCAATGCACGCAAATGGTGGAACTATAACTAATGGTTCTACGGGAAAAATTTCAGGAAGCAGTTCTTCTCAATATTTGATGTTAGCAGAAAATGGCGGTCAAGCTATCAACCAAGGCTCTCTTACATTTAATGGAACAAAGGCGGCACTGCAAGCTAATGCCGGTTCTAGCGCAACCAATGAAGGTGGTACCATTACTATTACAGGAAACAATGCTTCCGGCATGATTGCGGATGGTAGTGGAGCTCAAGCTACCAATGCCGGAACCATTAATGTACAAAGTGGTAACGGATATGCTATGCTTGCTCAAAATGGTGGTTCGGTGACTAATGGTAAAACAATTACTTATGCTGGTACAAAGGCCGCTATGCAAGCTGGTTCGGGTTCTAGCGCGACTAATAATGGTTCTGTTACTGTTACAAGCGGTGTAAATGCTATGGTCACGGATGGTGGAACCCTCACAAATGGAACTGATGGAGTTATTACCCTTTCCGCAAGTGGTGCTCAGGGAATGGTTACCAATGGGGGAACTGCAACAAATAATGGGACTATTACCGCAACAAACTCAAATACCTTGGCAATGCACGCAAATGGTGGAACTATAACTAATGGTTCTACGGGAAAAATTTCAGGAAGCAGTTCTTCTCAATATTTGATGTTAGCAGAAAATGGCGGTCAAGCTATCAACCAAGGCTCTCTTACATTTAATGGAACAAAGGCGGCACTGCAAGCTAATGCCGGTTCTAGCGCAACCAATGAAGGTGGTACCATTACTATTACAGGAAACAATGCTTCCGGCATGATTGCGGATGGTAGTGGAGCTCAAGCTACCAATGCCGGAACCATTAATGTACAAAGTGGTAACGGATATGCTATGCTTGCTCAAAATGGTGGTTCGGTGATTAATAGTAAAAAAATTACTTATACTGGTACAAAGGCAGCTATGCAAGCTAATGCAGGTTCCACAGCTCAAAACAGCGGAACTATTGACGTAACAAACAATAATGGTAATAATGCTAAAGGTATGATTGCCTCATCAACCGGTGCAACAGCTAAAGTTACAAATTTAGCTGATGGCGTTATCAATATTTCTGGTTCAAATGGCGTTGGTATGTATGCTGATGGTTCTGGTGCCCAGGCTGTTAATCTTGGAACAATTAATATTAATACAACTTCATCAACAGCATATGGTATGCAAGCTGTCAATGGTGGTTCGGTTGAAAATGCAGGAACAATTAATATGATGTCCGGCGCTCAAGGTATAGGTATTTATGTCGGCTCTGGTTCAAAATTCTATAACAACGCTTCCGGAAAGATTGTATTTGCCGACGGAGCAACACAATCCGGTACTATCACTGCTGATACCTCATCTGGAGATGTTACTATTTGTGAAGATGGAGGAGATTGCAAGAATAAATTTATTTATCTGGCTCAAGGAGCTAGCTTGGTAAACAGCGGAACTATGGTTACATCTTCTTCTTTTGCATTAAATGAGATGGGAAATGGAGAGGTTGTTTTAACTTCTACCGGAAAAATGAAAGCGGACGATAGCATTACTGGTAATTTATTTATTGCCAGTGATAGTGCTATGTTAGCTCAAGGACAAAAAGATGTCTATGTTAACGAAAATGCATTGGATGCAAATGAAATTGATGTGTCCTTAATGTCAAAATCTCCAATGTGGAATGTTTCTTTACAAAACAGTACTCAAGAACCTGCAGATGAAGATAACATTGTTGAGACCGATAAAATCGAAAATACAGATAATTCTTCAGAGACTACCAGCAATCAAGAGCAAAATATTGTTTATAATAGAGTTGGGTTTGATAAGTTAGTCAATAATGCTTCTCAAGCAGCTTATTTGGAAGCAAACTATGCTATTCGCAACTCAATTTACGATGGCATGATTATAGCCTCCAGCCAAGAAGAATTTAATCGTGCCGTTCAAGAAGGTTTAGGCTTAGACTTAATTCCTAACTTTGCAAAACAAAATATGGATCTTATACGTAATGTGAACCGTCAAGTTAACAGTGCTGTCTTTAATAACACGGATGAAACTGAAATCAGAACTACTATTGGTTATGATTTCTTTGATCGTGAACAAGACGGAAACAATGGCTTGAGTGGTTATGAAGATGAAGCTCACAGCGGATATGCCCTTTGGGATCGTAAATATAATGAAAACTTCCGCTATGGTATTGGTGCTAGTTTCACAAAATATGACAGTGATTATGATAATGGCTCAGAGCGGAATGAAATTATAGCTCAGATTATGACCCCGTTGTTATTTGAAGCCGGTAATACTCAATTTTTATCAATGCCTAAGATTGGTATGGGCTGGGGTGAATATACTCGTTATGCTCAAGGCAAAGAATACAAAGCGGATACCAGAAACTATTACTATGGCATCAACAATGAAGTTCGTCATGATATTGATATGGGTATTGTTACCTTGGAACCGGTTGCTGAATTTAATGTATTGGGTTTATATCAAAATCAAACAAAAGAAAATATTCGTGTTGAAAGCAATAATAATGTATCGGTTGAAGGCGGCTTAGGCTTGTACGCAAAGAAGAGCTTTAGCTTAACTGACGAAGATGAACTCAAAATTCGTTTGGGCGGAACCTATTATCATGAATTTAACAACCCATATCAAGCACCTAAAGCTGGGGTAGTCGGATTGCTTGGTTCTTACCAAATGGATAGCTATGAAGCTCAAAAAGACAGAGCTGTTTTGTCTGCTCGCTTTGATTATAAGCGCGGTAAATTCAATTTCTATCTGGAAGGTAGTAGCTATATAGAAGATGATGACACCTACTCTATTAACGCCGGTTTAACTTACGCTTTCTGATGTGTTGAATAAATACTCTAAAAAGCCTCTCTGATGAGAGGCTTTTGCTTTGTTTTCTTTAGCCAAAATTAAAATTCTTGTGTAAAAGGCTTTGACAAACGGTTTTGAATATGCTAAATTATAACATGATAGG
>CALXTW010000020.1 GCA_944391515.1 uncultured Alphaproteobacteria bacterium | reverse complement strand
CTATCTCGGGCAAGCCTAGAGATAGGCTTGCCTTATCGTTTCAGTTTCCAAACCGCTTCAGTGCAATTTATTACCGGAGGGGGAGAATTATCTTTCCCGGAATTTCCGGATATTTCTCCTGAACAATGTAAAAATTTCGGGTTTACCTTAACCTCTTGTCCGAGTGGCAATCCTAGTGGGATTTGCCCTTATAATACAGCTTATTTTAAAGAATGCTGTGACGCTCGCTATAAATATAATAAAAATGAATGTACCTATCCTAACACTGTCAGCGGCGACAGCTGTGGCGGTAAATTTATGTGTTATTGCGATAGAAGTTTGTATCCCGAAACCAAATGCGTATCTCCCCAAATTCCAGAAGGAGATACTTGCGTAGAAGAAGGCGTTCCATATTATAGCAAATGTGTTTGCCCCGCATATTATAATCAGACTTGTGATGAACAAAATCTCCAAGGTGTGGGCGAAGGCTGTACTCAAGACGGAGTAACCAAATATACAGCTTGTCAGTGCAAAGCTGGCTACAATATGACATGTTCAGAACTAGGACCGGTTACCCCAACCGACTATTGCCTCAAAGACGGGGTTAAATATTACAATAATTGCAAAACTTGTGAATACAAATGCACGCTGGACAGTTGTCCGGATGGTTTGGTGTGCGAGATAGAAGATTGTTCTCAGAAATATTGCGCAATCGGCTGTGCCATCGGCAAGGTTGACTTGGATAATTATTGGTGTGACGGTGCCTTAAGGTGCTGGATGCCGGCAATGAATTAAATAAATCAAATAAAGGAGAAAGACCATGAACAAGAATTGTAAAATGACAATAGGAGCAATGCTGTTATTGACAACGGCTTTCTCCGTGGCGGAAGTTCGAGCACAAACCTGCGTTGTGCCACCGACTTGCGAAGGTTTGGGCTATGATAAGACTGCCTCAGATTGCGGCGGTTTGGCAAAACTGCGCTGCCCGTTTGATGACTCTAAATATTTCTGTACTGCTTATATGAATCCCGATGGCTCTGCTCCGGTAGCTGTTGGCGATATTGTATATTCAGATGGTAGTTATGCCAATCCAGAAATAAGTCAACCAACCAAAACACCTATCGGAGTGATATATAACTCTAATGGCGGTTATTTTGTGGCTTTGGAAGATTTTGGGAGTTTTGGTTATTACCAAACCATATCTTGTTCTGGATATACAACAGGCGCTAAAAATTGGAGCGTTCCGACAGAAAACCAATTAAAAGAAATGTATAAAAATATCACAACCTTAAATGCATCCATAGACTTGTTTGCCAAAACTAGACTTGAGGGAGAATATGCATATGGAACAGCTTCATCTACGACAACTTGGACAATACGTTATGTAAATATGTCAACAGGTAAATCAGGCGGAAGCATAGAAATCAAGGATACGTTTCCAACACGTTGTGTCAATACGTTAGCAAATATCACCCCTACAACAGAACCATACAAAGTAGGCGATTCTTACATAAAAAATGGTGTGGCAATTGGAACAATTGTTGCCTTGGATAGTTCAGGAAAACACGGAACCATAGCTTTCAATGCCGGTAGTGCAACTGCAACCGATGCCACATCTATCTGTGCAGCTAAAAATACCGGCGGTCTTGCTTGGGCTCTAGCAACCGGACCACATGCTTGTACTTTACTGAAAAATGTTGGAGGTTGCGAGGATATTAATCGCTATCAAGATTATCCTTGTTCAAGCAATATTAACGTTAGCTATCAAGAGATTACATGTGGATTACACACATCTTCTGGCAGAGGGAGATGCCTTAGTAGCCAGTGGATGCCTCTATTGTCTAACCAAGGTAAAGTCTCTTGTGAAACTAGTGACCTTTTATCTGTTGTCTGTGAAGCAGCATTCTAAAATAACTCAAAATCAACAAAAAGCTCTGAAAAACTTCAGAGCTTTTGATTATAAAAAAACAGCCCTCTAAGGACTGTTCTATAATCTTGGTAGCGAGGGGGATTGCTAAGCAAAAACAATCAGTGAAGTGATTGTTTTTGTCTGCAAAATCTTAGAAACGCTTATTAAAATGAGAAAGCGATAACTTTCGAAATTTTAATTAGCGGCCTAAGTGCTAATCTCCCGCAGTTTGTAATACTACAAACTGCCGAGCTCTATGGCTCATTAAAAAGTAAACAAACATAAAAAACAGCCCTCTAAGGACTGTTCTATAATCTTGGTAGCGAGGGGGATTGCTAAGCAAAAACAATCAGTGAAGTGATTGTTTTTGTCTGCAAAATCTTAGAAACGCTTATTAAAATGAGAAAGCGACAACTTTCGAAATTTTAATTAGCGGCCTAAGTGCTAATCTCCCGCAGTTTGTAATGCTACAAACTGCCGAGCTCTAAACCTCATTGAAAAGAAAACAAACATAAAAAAACAGCCGCTAAGGACTGTTCTATAATCTTGGTAGCGAGGGGGAGATTCGACAACCCTTATTCAGCCTACAAAAAGTAGCCTTCAGCCTATAAAAAGTGCTTGATTAGCCTAAAATTCACTAATACAAAAAGGTATTACAAATCACTCATACAAAAAGCAAGAGTCGGAGAATAAGATGAAAGTCATAAAAAAATATACAGGACTGTACCTAACTGATTACGGCACATACAAAATACGTTTAGCAGTTCCTCCTTTAGCTCAAAAGATGTACAAAATGGGTAAAGAAATCAATATATCCTTAAAAACTAAAGATTTTGAGCAAGCAAAAACTAAATATTACGAAATAATGCCTCAACTTATCAGAAAATTTAATATGAATGGAAAGATTGAATCCCCTCAAGATAGGCCTTTCTTTCCTCAAAATATATTTGAAGAAAAACTTTTAAAAAGCGTTTTCCACTTTTTTTCTGAATACTCAGGCAAAATACAAGCTAAACAACTACAAGAGATGGTATCTAAAGACAACATCTCCCATCCTAGCGCTATACAAATGGCACATTATATGCAACTAATTCGAAACTTTGACCAAGAAAAGATAACAACCTTTCAAGCAGAACTCAAGGCTCAAATCACTTCCGAAACAACCAATTTAATGATTACATATTTAATAAACTCTCAATACAATTTAACAGACCAACAACGAATTATAGCTCAAAGAGCCTTTGCTCAAACAATAATAGAAGCCGCAAATTTCCATATAGCAACAGAAATAGACTATTCTTATACCCCTGAAACATATCCATTTAAATTCGAAATCACCCAAAAAGCATATAGACAATATGCCGCCAATCATACACTTTCAAGCCAATCAATAATGCCCCAAAAAAATGCAAATAATGATGAAGACGACGAAAGCCAAAATATTCTATCTAAAATAAAGAATACAAATAACAAAAATTTAAGCATTTCAGAACTATTAACAAAATGGAAAGACGATTGTGGAGACGCAATAAAAGAAAAAGTACCACACATACAATCATTTATAGCGTGTTTTCCAGAAAAAGAAAAACTCGATGAGATTCAGAGCTCTGATATTGTTCAATGGATAGAAATACTAAAAATCACCCCTAAACACTTCCACAGAATTAAGGAATTCAAAAATTTAGGCATTGAAGATATTTTATCACAAAATGAAAAACTTAAATATCCTTGCCTAACAAACAAAACTATTAATACATACATCAACTCATTTTCTACTTTTCACAAATGGGCTAAGAAAAAGGGCGTTGTTTGCTCTGACAATCCTACAAAGGACACTTTATTCAATAAAAAAGACCTTTCATCTCCGATTCCCTTAACATATACTCATCAAGAAATGCAACAAATAATCTTTTATCTTACAAAACATAAGCAAGAAAAAATAGACCTATATTGGGCCTTTATGATTGCTATCTATACAGGAATGAGAGAAGGAGAGTTTTGCCAACTGAGAACAAAAGACATTCGCACCCGAGACAATATCCAATATTTTAGCATAAACAATGAAGAAGACAAAACGATTAAGAACCAAAACTCGATTAGAATGATACCTATACATAAAAAACTAATAGAACTTGGAATAAATGACTTTATTAAAGAACGAGAGAAAACTGATAACTCAAACCTCTTTCCTTCATTCAAAGTTTATACAAGAGGAACAAGAAAGACTTTTAACAAATGCTTTTCTCAGCCAATAGCCAATATCTTAAAAGAACTAGGCCTAAAAAAACAAGGACGGTTAGTACATGCTCTTAGACATACATGCGTTGATGAATTAAGATTATCTGGCTTATCTGATGATGAAATTCAATTCTTAGTAGGACACAAAAAACAAACTATGACCAACTACTATGGAAGACGACAATCATCCACTCCCCTACCCCTATTTCAAGAATGGATAAACAAAATAGACTATTCAACTAACGACAAAAATGGAAACTAAGGAGCAAAAATTTAATGACAAATCTATCTAAGACAATAGCGCAATACAACGATTTGTGGGGAGAAGCGGTAATTAGCACAGGCAAAAAAGATTGTACCCCCTCTTTAGTATTATTAACTAATATAGATTACTATAAGACATGTATATTAAATCCTTCTATCAGTTATAGATTCAATCAAAACATATATCAGTCATTAGAAGCTCCTCCAGCATGGAAACATTTAAACATTAGCGAAAAAATGGCTTTTTATGCGGACTATCTTTACAAAACGGCTATCAAAGCCCCCTACTTACTATCTCCCAAGGCAGGCATCAACCGATATATTAACACAACCACCGCCTCAGGATATTTTGGAGACTTTATCATTAAGACGACAGATAGTACCGGCAATGAAACTCCTATACGCTCTTTAGTATCCTTTGACTGTATAACATTCACTCTATTGTTAGATATAAAGAAACTTCTTTGTATTAAAAATTATATAACCTCACACCCCAACAAAAGAGCTGACTACATTCGGCGAAACATACTAGATAGACCAATAAAAACACTAGAACGGAGCTTTAACCATAAAATCCCTTATATGTTTGTTGTAGAAGAAAATAAAACAGCCTCCGACCGAGTACACATACACGGTATGATGAAAATAACAGCCGAAGACTTATCTATATATGATACAAAGCGCCGTTATATTGAAAATATATTACTTAAAGCCGCCCTGGGGAAAGACTATAACCATCATCCTCTAGTGAAAAATGCTCTGAAAATAATATTACCATATCATCCATTAGGTTGGGCTTCATACATCTGTAAAAGTATTCCCAATAAAGCCGATATATATGTATCCAAATCATTAAGAGCAGAAGGACAGAAACTTTATAATGAATACAGAGAAACAGTCAAAGATTTAATAAAAATACAAAAGAAAAGTCCTAGAAAAAAACAATATTCTAGCTTAAGAGCTTGTCCTTCCTTTGGTTGTTTTTAGCTCTCACATCCTTATACAAAGAGACCAAGCGAATACTTTTCCTTGTAAAAACATTATTTAAAATCAATTACTTATTTAAAATAGCGGTGGGTTTTAGTTCTCCGCTATTTTTTAATCAGAGTTTAATATCAACTTTTCTTAATATAAGAATCTCAATCTTTTGATTTTACAGTATATTTGCTATCCTTTTTATATGTGTTTTTAAGCTTATTTTAAATCCGTAGGCACGTTTTCTTACTATAAAGCACATCTTAAGCAAAACTCACAAAATCCCTTTCTAGCGCTTTAAAATAGCGTTTAAATGGGTGTTTTACCTATACTTAGGGAGAAAGATTTTACTTGATTACTAAATAAACTCTGCTAATGTTAGATTAGGTTGTATTCCTTAGAAAGGAAGACAGCTTAGGGCTTAGAAAACCCTTTTATCGAAACAGTCGCCTAGCATAGCGACTTAAAACTATATGCCGATTTCTGTCCTTAGGGCGGATGTCGGCGAATAAGGCTGTGCGCTGAATAAGCCGAGCCGTTTGTTTCGATACGGTTTTCTAACATCCGCCCGCCTTTTACTGAGAAAAAGTGCGGGTTTTGTTTTTATACAATAACAAATTTTGGAGATTTACAATGGGAGACCTAATTATTGGTTTATTGGTGGCTATAATCATAACCAATATAGATAGCAAAGAAACACTATATATATGCCTCTTTGTAGGATTTATTGTCTTATGTATAGCAATAAGTAGGCAAATTTCAAATGCTGAAAAAAAAGAACAAGAAAGACAAGCCAAAAAACAAATGAAGGAGCAACTAAAAGAACAAAGAAAACAACGAGCCAAAGAGTATGTAATAAAGCATTATAGAGACGGACAGAGTTTATTAAAACAAATCGATACAATTGTTGTACAAACTATATTAGAACATTTGCAAACCTTGGATGTAAAATACCAACAAAGTATTTACAAAGATGATTATGGATGTATCGTAGAAGATAGTTGGCTCAAAGAAATAGAATACTTTGTAAATAAGGTCCTCTCTCCAATCTTAGCAACCAAAATTACAAACAAAAAAAAGTGCTTTGCTTTACAATGTTCTATACCTCGAATAAAATTCTTATTTCCACGAAACTTTACTTGGAACGGAATAAAAGATTACAAAACTTTAATAGATATAGAATTCCTAGATAAAACCCAAAATGTTATTATTTTTGATAAACAGCTACTAGAAAGTTACTCCTTAAATGATGGGTATGTAGATTTCATCTATTTGTTAGGGAATGACATTTTAAACCTTCTAAAGAAGGACAAAACGGCCTTAGAAACAATAAATGCTACTAAAACTATTTTAGAAAAACTCGATGGAAAAGAAATATCCGTTGAGGAAATGACACAGAGAATGGAACCTATAATAAGTTTTCTAAAAAACAATAATCCTCAGTATGATAAAGAGTACATCAATGAAGAATACCCTAATAACATATATTTTATTTCATACGATACTCAGTGTAATACTGAAGCTTTGACGCAAATGGTTCACAGTATCTACAAATCAATAAAATCTTACATTAAAACTCCTCAAGAGTTAGATACATCTCACATGTCTCCTTATGATTTTGAAAAGGAATGTGCCAGAATATTAAACCTCAAAGGATTTAGTGCAAGAGCTACAAAAGGGTCCGGAGACCAAGGAGTGGACGTACTAGCAGAAAAAAACAATATAAAAATTGCCATTCAATGTAAACAATATAGCAAACCTGTAGGCAATAAAGCTGTACAAGAAGTCATTGCGGGCAAAAACTTTTATAATACAGAGTATGCTGCCGTTGTCAGTAATGCATCATTTACACCCTCCGCTCGTAAACTTGCGGCAAAATGTGGAGTAATATTATTAGACATCAGAACGTTAAACAATTTAGAGGAATATTTAAATAAAGAAGAAAGTATGTCTAAATAAGAATTATTCTAAGCGAACAATAACCTCAAAACCGGAGCCAATAACTCCGGCTTTTTTATTGTCAAATCCAAGTGTAGGCTGTTTTTACAGTATTAAAACTGTCAAAACTAAATGGAATATCATTGCATTTTAACGCCTGTCAAATATAATCTTAAATATACTTTATACATATAAATTCGCTTAACAGGAGATACAATATGATTTTTAACTATATCAGAGTTAGTACAGCCTTACAAAATACAGACAGACAATTACTGAATATTTCTTGCGACAGAGAGTACACCGATACACTATCCGGCAAAGATACCAACAGACCACAACTTCAAGCTATGCTAGATAACTTAAGAGAGGGAGATATTATAAACGTCCACTCAATGGATAGACTGGCTCGCAATGTTCAAGACCTTTTATCTTTGATAGACACTATAATGAAGAAAGGTACTACCATAAAGTTCCATAAGGAAAACCTAACTTTTGAAGCAAATAAGAAAACAGACGCTTTTCAAAAACTTATGTTAACCTTGCTAGGGGCTGTTTCTGAGTTCGAAAGAGAGATTATCTTAGAAAGACAAAGAGAAGGCATAGCAATCGCCAAACAAAAGGGCAAATATAAAGGAGGTAAAAAGAAACTGTCCAACGAGCAAATCAATGAGATTAAAGCGGTGGTGATGGATAGAACAACTAATATCTCACAGCTCGCAAAAAAATATAATGTCACCAGACAAACTATTTACAACTTAATAAAGTAAAAAAGTAACGACAACCAACACAAAAACGAAATTAAAATTCCAACAACAAACCACTTTTAGATAACATGCATACTTATCTATACCTCTAACATAGCAAAAAATTAAACATTTTGCCTTTCAGTGTCTTCTTTAGATGTTCGAGTACAACTAACTGCATTTTCAATTTTCTTTGAAATAGAATCAGCTATTTCAGTACTTTTTTTCTCAATATAAACATCCGCTTTAGAATAATAATATGTATTATTTTGAGACGATGTAAAAATCTCCATGATATTATCTCCTTTGATACATACTATGCAATAATCATACCATAATTGGCTTATTTTTTAAAGTAATTTTCAAAAAAATGAAAATTCAAATCTGCTGGAAAGTAAAATTTTCTCTTTTTCCATATAAATCCATCATATTTAGAAATAATTGCCACATCAATAGGCCCTCCAACCGTTTCTAAATTATATGATACTTTATATTTCAAAATTTGTAAATTAACAAGATTTTCTGCTAATTCTGCAACCTCCTCCTTTGATAAACTATCTAAAGCTGCTACTATTTGGTCTATCTGCGTCCTATCAATAAAATCTGTTGGACTAAAACTAGAAGGTAATTCTTTCTGAATTTCACTTATAAGCCCTTGAAAAACAGCATCATTAATTTCTAAGGCATCTTTTATATTATTTAATATTTTTGTTATAATTATATTTAATAATTCACTAAATTTATATAATATTTGAGGTGAAACTCCACAAATAAATGTATCCATCATATCTCTTTGAGCGAGAGGTATAATATCATTCTCTACTATATGGTCTTTTTCGCCAATTATTATAAATTCATCTCCAACAAAACCAACCACATTAAATTGAGAAACGTTAGGGTAAATTTCTTTTGACCCATAACCACAAATAGCAACGCCTGTATATGTATAATTTATACTACAATGAATATACAGTATAAACACTTCAACTAGGTCTTCAAAAGAAATAACTGTAGATTCTCTAGACTGAAACATCTGAAATAAATGTTTTATTTGAGCATTACTAGTTATATAAGGGAGTAACTTTACAGAAGGTATGAGACGAATTTTGTCATTCTGAATGATTTGAGTAATTTCGTGTTTTTGATTATTCAGTATGTCCTCATAACCTTGGTTATTTCTATGATGAATTTCAGCTATATACACAAGAAAATCAGAAAATAAAACACCCATTTGGTCTTCTTTATCTTGTACAGAAATATGTTCAGATACATATGCTTTTATAGTACTTTTAAAATGCTTTGCATATTGAGCAATAGTAGGAAACTGTTTTTCTTTAAGAGTTTCTCTATAGCCTTTTACTATTAACTCAATTGGAATTCCATTGATAGATGCATTATTATATACCAAAATTCCAACTGGCTGATATTTTGATAAGCTAAATAGTTTATTTGCAGAATTATACACCTTACTATTGTTATTTCGACTTATAGTTACCGCACTATCTGCAGCCAAAACCACACATTTTTTATTTCGAATAATAACTTCCGATGTCATATTGAACCTTTTAAATCTCTTTTAAATCTATAAAACATTTTACTGATGTTGTAATGAATGTAAAGAGTATTTTGACAAAACACTACAAGACAAACCATATATACCTTAATAAAATAAAAGTTATGCACAAAATCACTACAATTCAGCAATACAAAACACTATTACAAACTGTGCTTTAAAAAAGAAAAACAGCACTTATAAGTTGCTGTTTTTACTATATTTTTCAATCTTGGTAGCGAGGGGGAGATTCGAACTCCCGACACATGGATTATGATTCCACCGCTCTAACCAGCTGAGCTACCCCGCCATCAGGTTCGTGGTATTTAATAATCAATTCTGAGTTTCTTGTCAACAATTATTTTATTTTAAGGTGTAAAAAATACACAACAAGCACAAAACTCAAGAAACACTTAAGCTTAGCACAAAAAAATTAGAATTTTAATAAAAATACCTACTTATAAACAAAAAAAGAAAAAATTTGTCGAATTAACTTGATTCATTAAAATTTCTTGTTACATTGTAACCATAAATTTCACAATAATTTATGGAGAATTAAAGAATGTCAAAAAAATTAAAAGTCATGTTCTCAACACATGGCTTGGTGGAAGGTGATTTTGGTTTTGAGTTGGATGAAAAAGGCTTTCCAACCACTAAAGTCATTTCCAAGAAAGTAATCACCGGACAAGATACCGGCGGCCAAGTTTACTATGTTAAAGCTCTGGCAGCAAATTCCAACAATTACGATGTTGACTTGGTAACACGTCGTGTTGATCCAAGAATTTGCCCTCAATTTGGTGGTACGCCACGCAATCTTGGCACAGACATCAACTATACGATTGAGCAACAATGGCACGAAAGTTCCAACATTCGCAGTCGCGTTTTGCGTGTTCCGGCTGGTGGCAATTTCAATTTTGTCCCCAAAGAAGAGATTGTCCCTCTTTTACCGGAATTGATTAAAAATTTATATGAATTCTACAAAAAAGAAAATGCCTTAGATAATATTGAAGTTGTTGAAGGTCACTATCGTGATGGTATGTTAGCCGCCGATATGCTTTGCAGCAAGATTGAAGAAGAAACCGGTCGTCGTCCGATTATGTTGGTAACCAGCCACTCTTTAGGACACAAAAAATACGAACGCAATCTTCCACAATATGAAAGCGGCAAAATTAGCGAAGAAGAATGGCAATGGCACAATTTTGAGCAACGCATTGAGCATGAAACTTTTGCGTTCCACAAAGCAGATATTATCATTGGTACCTCTCCTGATGAACAAACTCGTCTGGTAGCTGAGCCATACCTTGCTGATATCAACAAGATTACAGTTATTCCGCCGGGATACAATGATGAAATTTTCAAACCATTAAATCCACAAGAATTACACAAATTAAAATATAGATTTGAATATAAAAACATTTACAACGACGACAAAGTCATCGATTTGACGGATAAAAAAGTTGTTTCCTCATTGGGACGCGTTGTGAGAGATAAGGGCTTCAGCGAACTTTCTCGCTCTATGGCTGAAATCATGAAAGAAGACCCATCAGTTGTTTATATGGTCAGTGGTGAAATCGGCAACCCTGTAACACAAGAATGCCATGAAATTTTGAAAGACTTTGAAGATAGAGTTATCTTCTTGCCATCACTCAATCAAAAAGAAATGGCTCGCGTTTACAATGTTTCATCAATTTTTGTAATGTCTAGCTTAAATGAAGCTTTTGGTATGGTTCCGATTGAAGCTATGGGCTGCCAAACTGCCGTTATTGTTGGTCGTAGCGGTTTCAATGACTTTGCTCATTGTGCAGACATTCGTGATGACAGCCAAGATTACAATAAAGCAATTGGTATTTACGCCCCATCACAAGAGAGCGATCGTTGGCGTCAAGTAAAGGCTCTGAAATTGTTATTAAACAACGAGCCTCTGCGTCAAAAGATTGCAGAAAACGGCAATACCTATGTTCGCAATAATCTGACATGGCAAAAGATTTCCGAACAAAAAGATCAAATTGTTCAAAAAGTCTTAAAAGCCAAATCAGAAAACGTTGTATCATTTACACGTTCAAATACAGCCAAGGATTCTTCTGGTCTTCAAAAAATGAGCACCAAAGATATCTTAACTGCAAAGAAACAAAAAGCCATTTAATTTATGGCTACACATTAAAAAGAGAACCCGCCGATTGGCGGGTTCTCTTTTCTTTAATGTTTATCATCTAAAATTTCATATTCGGCATCAATTATGTCAGCGGGTTTATTTTGAGTTTTTTTCTTAACAATCACCACAGTCTCTTGTCCGAATTTTTTCTGATAATACCAACGTCTTCCGACATTCCACAAAAAATCGCCCAACAAAAACAACAAAACAAGCGGTAAAATAAAAGACAACAAATAAACCGAAAACACCAGCCCACCCAAAATCAAGACACTCACGGCAAGCCACATCACAAAAGAATCAATTTGTCTCATGTCTAAGCATCCTTATTGAGTTTTTCAGCAGCAGCCAAAGTTGCCCCGATAAGAGCCGCATCATTTCCCATTTCGGCATGTTTAAGCAACAACGGCATAGTCACAATCTGAGCATTGACTTCTTTTTGTAACTTTTCAAAATCCATAAAAGCGGTTAAAGAACCAAACAACACCACTACTTCAGGATCAAAGATATTTGCCAATCCGGCAATTCCTCGCACGACATCATTTTCCCAAATCTGATATGCTTTTTCAGCCAAAGGATTTTTTTCTTTCAAACCATTAATCACATCGTGACTGGAAACATCATCTCTACCGTAAACTTCTTTAGCATCCAATCCTAAAGCTGTTCCTGAAGCATAAATCTCATAACAATCCCATAATCCGCAACTACACTTTCTTTTTTTCTCACGATTAACAGAGAAATGCGCCTCTCCTCCGGCACCCGACTTTCCTTTTAAGAGCATACCGTTCACAATAAAAGCTAAACCGACACCGGTACCAATAGCCACCAACATAGAATTTTGAGTACCCTTCGCAGCACCTAAGCGATACTCTGACCACATAGCGGCATTTGCATCATTTTCTACATAAACCGGCTTTGATGAGAGGGAGACAAAATCTGTATGCATATACCCTTCAGGCATATTTCCGACTGACGCAATAATCGCCGAATTCTCCTTATTAACTTCTCCGGCCGTTGCAATTGCCACCCCATCAACCTGACTTTCGAATTGATGAACAATATCTTTTAACGTCTCATATAGAACTTTATTGTCTTTAGGTGTAGCGATTCTATTTTGCTCGGAAAGGAGTTTTCCATCCTGAGACACCAAAGCATAAGCAATTTTTGTTCCGCCAATATCAAAGGCAAGAAAAGTCTTAAATTTCTGCATAAAAATCTCCCTAATCTGGTTGTCTTATATAAATATATGACTTATAGTAAAGAAAAGCAATCAATTCTGAGGAAAATCATGAAATATTTATTTTTAGAATACCCCCAATGCTCCACTTGTCAAAAAGCACGACGCTGGTTGGAAGAACATAAAATTGAGTTCACTACTCGCCACATTGTTGAAGACAATCCCACTGCTGAAGAAATTGCCTCTTGGCAAACAAAAGGAAATCTCCCCTTAAAGCGCTTTATAAACACCTCAGGACTACTTTATAAATCCTTAGGCCTAAAAGACAAACTCCCTCTTCTCTCAGAAAGCGAACAAAGACAACTCTTAGCCTCAAACGGCATGTTAGTTAAGAGACCAATTCTTGTAGGCAACAACTTTGTTCTAACCGGATTCAAAGAAAAGGAATGGCAAGAACATCTTCTCTGAACTATAATTTACTAAAAATTAAAAAAATTTTTATACAATTACTTAAAATATTTACAAATAAAAGGATTCTCAAATGGAAAAATCCACCATCATAGGCTTATCTGCCGGTATTGCATCTATAGGTATAGGTATGTATCTTAAGGGAGCTGATCCCCACGCTCTCATTAATCCGGCCGCATATTTGATTATTTTTGCAGGAACTGCCGCCGCATTGTTTAACGCCTTTACCATGGAAGAACTTAAAAGATTCCCTACCCTCTGTAAGATTATTTTCTGCGGAAAACCACAAATGAGCAAACAAGAAGTTTTTGACTTATTTGTTGGTCTCGCCAAATCCGCCAAACAAGAAGGCGTTATGGCAATAGAAAAGAAAGCAGGTGAAATCGAAGACCCATTCATCAAATCAACCCTATCGATGGTCGCAGATGGATTTAGCGCTGATTTTATTTATGAAACAGCCGATAATGATATCAAACAAATGGAAGAAAGACACCGCGCGAATGCTTCTATCTTTTCGCAAGGAGGAATGTATGCCCCGACACTTGGTGTTTTGGGCGCTGTTATTGGATTAATTGCCGCCCTTGGTAACTTATCAGACATAGATAAATTAGGACACTCAATCGCAGCCGCCTTTGTTGCAACTTTGCTTGGTATTTTTACCGGTTACGTTTGTTGGCACCCGTTTGCCAATAAGCTCAAAAGAATATCAGCAGCAGAGGTTGAAGTAAAAAAAATGATATTGGAAGGCGCTCTTGCCTTGCAATCTGGAGCATCATCCATGGCAATGGAAGCAAAATTGCAAGCATTTATTCCAGCCAGCGAAAGAAAAGCCCGCCAAGATTAAGGAAAAAACATGGTCAAGAAAAAGCCTGCCGAACAGCCTCACGAAGAACACGCCGACGAAACCTGGTTAATTCCTTATTCGGATTTATTAACCCTCTTATTGGCATTGTTTATCGTTTTATTCGCGTCATCGACATTAGATAAAAAGAAAGCAGCACAAATACAATATGCATTTGCCGCAGCTTTTGGCTCTATGGGAGCAGAACAAATGAACGGCACAATACTAAACTTTATAGATGATGCCACCAAAGCCAATTTAGGCGATGGTATAGGTATTGGATCAGACGCACAAGGAGCCACTTTAGACATCACAAGCTCCATATTATTTGAAAAAGGATCTGATAAATTAAAAGCCGATACCAAAGATTTGTTAGATAAAATTGCCGATTTGCTTAAAGGTGATAAATATCGCCGTTTTGGCATTGCTGTAGAGGGTCATACCGACACTATTGAAACCCAACACTCTCGCTTTCAATCAGATTGGGAATTATCCTCTGCCCGAGCAGGAGCAATTGTCCATGCCCTTATAGCACGAGGCCTAACAGAAGAACGTTTCAAGGCCATTGGTATGGGACACATTGTTCCCAAATGTCCAAACACCAACACTTATGGTGAATTTATTCCTGAAAATCAGGAAAAAAATCGTCGTGTTGTGGTAAGAATTGAAATTTAACCATTCCTTCTATTGACTATTACACATCAAACTGCTATCCCAAACCCGAAAGGAAGGTAGAAATGTTTAGTCAGTTTAATATTCAAGAATTTATCAGTGCTTTTGTGGTATTGTTTGCAGTAATAGACGTTACAGGTTCTATCCCTATATTTTTAAGCCTAAAGAAGAAAGGTAAAATCATAAACGCCCAAAAAGCCGCTCTGCTATCCCTGCTCATGTTTATGGGCTTCTTTTATGTCGGAGAAGCATTTTTACACCTTTTTCATGTTGATATTTCCTCATTTGCCATTGCCGGTTCACTTATAATTTTTGTTATGGCAATGGAAATGATTCTAGATATTGAAATATTCAAAAGCTCACCAGATTCACCCAAAGATGCAACCTTTATTCCGGTTGTATTTCCACTCATTGCCGGAGCCGGAGGTTTAACAACTCTATTATCCATTCGCTCTCAATATGCCGACATAAACATTATTCTAGCTGTATTACTAAATGTAATATGGGTCTATATCGTTCTTAAACTAAGTAAAAGAATTGACCGTATTTTAGGAGCAGGAACAATCTATATGCTCCAAAAATTCTTCGGCATCATTTTACTTGCCATCTCAGTAAAATTATTCACACACAATCTGGCAATCTTACTGCAAGAAGTAAAATAAACAGAAAAGAAGAATTGTTAATTACCCTGAGATACAAATTGACGCTCATCTATAAATGACTTAAACACTAAAGAGTAAGTTAACTTTAACACATAAGAAAGAACTATGGAAAAATTACAATATTTATTTACGCATCACGCCACTCTTTCACAAACATGGATGTGGGTGATTTTTGGTATTGCAGTTATTGTATTACTGCTTTGGGACTTATTGTTTTTTAACCGCAAGAATGAAGTTCCGAATTTCATGCACACATTAATCTTGTGTATTGTTTATATTCTCGCCGCGTGCATTTTCGGCGTCTTTGTCATATATGAAGAAGGCATGGACAAAGGTTTGCTGTTTTTCACCGGTTTCTTGGTTGAAAAGAGTTTGTCATTAGACAACGTATTTATTATTTCTTTGGTCTTTACATCTTTGCAAATTCCAAGAATGTATCAACATCGTGTTTTATTCTGGGGTATATTAGGCGCTCTGGTTATGCGCGCCATTCTGATTTTTGTTGGTGATGCCTTAATCAAAGAATTCCACTGGGTACTTTACCTGTTTTCTGCCTTTTTGCTCTATACAGGTATCAAGATGGTTCTTCCTTCTTCAGAAGAAGAAAAACCCTTAAAAGAAACACGTTTATACAAAACGATTTCTAAATTTTTCCATGTCACACATGAAATTCATGGAGAACATTTCTTCATCAAAAGAAACGGGCATCATTACATTACCCCGCTGTTTTTTGCTCTTTTGATTGTAGAAACCATGGATGTTATCTTTGCGTTAGACAGCATTCCTGCTATCTTCTTAATCACACAAGATATCTTCATCATCTACACCAGTAACATTTTTGCAATTCTTGGCTTAAGAGCATTATACTTTCTTTTGGAAGCTGCCGTATATCGCTTTGTTTATCTCAAACAAGCCTTATCGGTTATTCTTATCTTCATCGGAAGTAAGATATTCCTGCCCTACTTTGGATGGAAATTGGAAGCATGGCATTCATTATCAATAACCTTTACAATTATCTTTATTGGTATCGCCGCTTCACTGATCTCCACCAAGAAGAAGCAAGCCTAAAAACGAAAAACAAAAAAATCCCGAAGGTCACTTCGGGATTTTTTTATATAAACAGATACTATTTTTTCATCAAACGTAGCAACCTCTGAGCAAAAACCTCCATCGTGCCATTTTCAACATACTTTTGGCGAGAATAAGCTCCCATCTCAGATAAAGACAAACGCTTTTTACAAATCCTAATCAGAGCATTTTTAAGACTTTCAACATTTTCACTCTCAAATACAAAACCATTTTTTCCCTCTTCGACCAAAAACTTAGCCCCTACATTAGAACTAACAATCAGTGGCTTAGAATTCATACAAGCCTCCAAGGCAACTAACGAAAAAGATTCATCACGAGATGCCACCAAAATCACATCTTGCTTAGCATAAAAATCCTGTAATTTTTCAAAAGGAACCGCATTTTCCCATTGAACATTAGAAAGAAGTTGATATTTTTCTCTTAAGTTTTGTGCATAGGCATCATCTTGTTTACCGGCTACCACCAAAACAATTTGCTTGGCATAAGCAGGAGCCAAACTTTCCAAGGCCTGCAACGCCACGTCTTGACCTTTAATCGGACAAACTGCCCCCAGCATTGCAATCCGAACCTTATCATCATCTTTTAGGATGCGAGAACTAACTTCTCCCCAATCATCTTCAGCCAAATTTAAAACTTCTGCCTTGGGATTATATGAGACAACCACTTGTTTTGCATAATCACTTACGACCGCAATTTTGGGAGCTATACGTAATGTCTCTTCCAAATCGGGACGAAACTTCTTTTTTCTGAAACGATTGATATAATCGTCTTCAATCACTTTTCCTTCGTGAATCCACCACAAAATTTTCGGTCCCTTAAGCAAGGAAATAGCCGGATATGCCACCACCGTATTAGCAATTGCATAATCACAATCCCCACCAAATTCATTAAGTAAATCTGAATTATCTCGAAAATCAGGATGAACAAAAACCGCCACGCCAAGCTGTTGGAAGTTACTTTTCAAAACACCGTCCTGATAAGCCAAAACTCGCACTTGTCCGCCATCTTTCAAGATAGCCTTAGCCGCAGACAACAACATCAACGGAGCTCCTGTTGCCGATAATTCATGCGAGATAAGAACAGCGCTGTAAGTTTCTCTCTTTTCTTTTTTTAGTTTTTCCAACTGAATACGAAATTGGGGCAGATTTTTTTTATTCTGCCACCAATTCTTCAGTTTTTTTATTTTTTTTCCAAACATTTCAAGATAGCGATTAAGCTGCTTTAGAACCTGTTAATTTTGCCAAATACCAATCAACGGTTTTTACAATACCACTGGCAAAATTTTCATCAGCTTTCCAACCCAGCTGAGTTGAAAGTTTTGTAGCATCAATCGCATAGCGACGGTCATGTCCAGGTCTATCTTTTACAAAAACAACCAAATCTTTATAAGAACCACCTGATTTTTTAGGCATTTTCTTATCCAAAATAGTACAAATGGCATCTACAATTTCCAAATTGTTCTTTTCGTTATGCCCGCCGATATTATAGGTTTCACCGGATTTTCCTTCATGGAAAATCAAATCAATTGCCTTACAGTGATCCAAAACATATAACCAGTCACGCACATTTTTGCCATCACCATAAATTGGAATATTTTTTTCTTCCAAGCAGTTAGAAATAATCTTTGGAATAAGTTTTTCCGGATGTTGTTTCGGCCCATAATTATTTGAGCAGTTAGAAATAGTAACATCCATACCATAAGTACGATGATATGCTTTCACAATCATATCTGAACTGGCCTTTGAGGCTGAATAAGGTGAGCTTGGATCATAAGGTGTTGTCTCATAAAAATATCCGGTATTCCCCAAAGCTCCATACACCTCATCAGTAGAGATATGATGAAAGCGGCAATTTTCATAACCTTCCTTAAACTGATTTGGCGCACTCATCCAATAATTTCTGGCCACATCCAACAACGTAAACGTTCCCAAAACATTGGTTTCAATAAAGGCTTTCGGTCCGGTAATGGAGTTGTCAACGTGGCTTTCAGCTGCAAAATGCACCACTCCCCTAATATCATATTCTCTAAAAAGTTTTTCAATTAAGTCACGATCACAAATATCACCTTGTACAAATTTATAATTTGGGCAATCCTTGCAGTCTTCCAAATTATCCAAATTACCGGCATAGGTCAATTTATCCAAATTAATCACCAAATAATCTGAATATTTTTTTGCAAAATACGGAACAAAATTAGCACCGATGAATCCGGCACCGCCGGTAACGAGAATAGATTTCATTTTTTATCTCCATATAAATCATTATATTTCAAGAAACGATCAAAATAACGTTCAACCAATTCATCCACCATAATATCTGGCTTATGCTCTTTAATCAAAGCCTCCAACCGCTCACGTTTGTTATACTTATTATGAGCATAAACCGTTTTTTGAAAAGCTTTATTTAAATACGGCATCAATCCCACTCCAAAAGAATCTCTAATCATAAACAAAGTTTTCTTTTCTTTTGCTTGAGGATTTTCAAACACCATCATAAACCCATTATCTTCATTTTTAAGACATTGTATTTTCATGTCATCAAAAAAAGCAACTCTATAATTAATATCTTTAATTCCTGCTACATCTAAATCTGATTTTTGGCTTCCGGCAACCATAATCATATCTTCAGATATTTTCTTCACCGGCAAATGATAGCCAAATTTATTTAAATACTTTGCCATCGCAGTATAGCCGACATAGCTTCCTATTCCATTCCAATGAGAATCTAAAGGATAATAAATTTCTTCTTTCAATTCTTTTTTAGCAGCCATCAAAGCATCTTTAAAATTAATAATTTTTACTTTAGTATTTTGTTGCAAATATTCGACCGCCAAATCCATACGGGACTTATCAGACTTTCTTTGTTTTTGTAAACGCTCAGGCATATATTCTGAATACATCGCCTCCTTATTAGGAGCGATAATAATAATATAATCAATCCCCTGACGCGCATAAAATTCTCTGGCTTTTTCAACACCCTCAGCCATTTGCTTTAATTCGTCATCATTAAAACGAACTTCCCCAAAATAGTCAATTAAAGTATAACCATCAGGCACTTTTGCAGAATCATAAAAAGCCCAACCTTTCTGCCCTAAAATAGTAATTCCACTATCAATACCTAATTTATATTGAATTTTTCCATACTTTTTGAGTAATCTTTTGCGACCAGCAAATGTATCATTATAATACGCTTCAAATTCCTTGGGAAAATTAAGGCTCAACTCTGTTGGTTTTGTTTTCAACGGACGATTATCCAACAATTCGGCATTACTTGAAAACAAATTAGCCACAAATGGATAAAACACCCAATAAATAAACACCAAAGCGGGTAGTAACCGATACCAAACAAAAATATTTTTAAGGCTTTTTTTAATCATCATAATGCCCCGAAAAGATACGACCATAATTTGCATAACGCGAGAAATAGCGTTCAATCAACTCATCAATAACAACATCCGGCTGATAGGTATCCATTAATTTCTGATAATAAGATAATTTTTTATTTCCTGCCGGAGCATTGATTGTCTTGGTAAATGCCTTATTAAAATAAGGCATTAAAGCACCGGCAAAAGAATCACCCAACACCATTAATGTTTTGCCATTTCCTTTGCTTTTGTTATCGCACACCCAAACATATTTTTCGGGAGACACACACTCAGATTGATTATTCAATAAATAATCTATTTCATATTCCATTTCCAATGCTTCCGGATGCATATCGACATGACGTTTGCCTGTTGGTCGAATCATTTCCATCGTCAGATGTTTTTGCGGCAAAGAAACACCTTTCTGATTAAGCGTCCGCGCCACATTTTCGAACCCGACATAAGCACCGATATTATTCCAATGTGTATCTTTCTTAAAATACAAATTATAAGGAAAATCTGCTTTAGCCTCCAAAATCGGCTGTGTTAAATTAACAAATACCGCTTTTGTATGTTCTGTCAAATACTCAACAGCGGCATCCATACGCGACACTTCCGATACCCTGGCCTTTTGCATACGCTCTGGCATATATTCCGAGTAAATACGTTCCTTATTTGGCGCAATCACAATAAAATATTTGGCTCCGCGTTTGGCATAAAAATCAGCGGCCATATTAATACCTTCAACCATTTTCTGTAATTGTTCATCACTAAAACGCACTTCGCCATAGTAATCGACCATTGTATTTCCGTTATTAACTTTAACGGAATCATAGAACATCCAACCTTTATTCCCATAAAAATACTGTCCGGTATCAATTTTAAGAGCTTGCTTTAATTTGATATATTTAGAAACCAAATCTTTTCGACCGGCAAAAGTATCATTATAATAGGCCTCAAAATTTTTACTAAAATTTCGGTCAAATTGAACCGGTTTTGTTTTTAACGGTCGATTATCCAACAACTCTGTATTGCTGAAAAATACATTCGCTAAAAACGGCCAAAAAACAATAAAACAAAAAATAGCCGCCGGAATCAAACGATATAAAACATACAATTTTTTCATCACTAGAACCTGAAATAAATAAACGGATTATATGTATTGCTGGCCAAGAGTAACACACTGAAATAAGCAATCACTGCACACCAAGCCGGATTAACCAAACGCATAAATCCAAACTTATATTCGGTTTTAACCGGCAATTTATCAAACAGGAGCTTTAAGAAACCGCAGCTCAAAACAGCCAACGCCAGAACCATTAAAAACTCATTGGACATGTATGCTGAATAAACATCGGTTTTATAGGGAACAAACATTCTGTTGAGATATCCCAAAGCTGAACTTAAATTCTCTGCTCGGAAAAACACCCAACCCACCATAACCACTAACAAAGCATAGGCCGTTTGAAGAATACGAAAACGCAAGAATTTCTCTACCGGAAAAATGCGCTCAACCACCAAGAACACACCATGGAACAAACCCCAAACCACAAAGTTCCAACTTGCACCATGCCACAAACCAGTCATAAAGAACACAATCATCAAATTACGATAGGTTTTAACTTTGCCCTCACGATTTCCACCCAACGGAATATACAAATATTCCTTAAACCAGGTTGAGAGCGAAATATGCCACCTTCTCCAAAAATCTTTAATTGACGTAGAGATGTAAGGATAGTTAAAGTTCTCGTTAATATGAAAACCAAACATCTTACCCAAACCGATAGCCATATCGGAGTAGCCTGAAAAATCGAAATAAATTTGGAATGTATAAGCAATAATACCAATCCAAGCCATCGGCGTAGAAATATCATTTAGCCCTAAGCCAAAGATTTCATCAGCCGTTTTTGCCATAATATTGGCAATAATAACCTTCTTTGCCAAACCTTGCAAAAAGCGAACAGCTCCTTGGTTAAATAAGACAAAAGACACTTTGCGATTATCAATTTGTGCCGCAATATCGTAATATTTCAAAATTGGTCCGGCAATCAATTGCGGGAAGAAGGAAATAAACAATCCCATCTTAACCAAACTTCTTTGCGGCTCGCAAACCCGACGATAAATATCCACCAAATAAGAAATAGATTGGAAGGTATAAAAAGAAATACCAATCGGCAAAGGTAACTTTTTAACCTCTACATCAAGACCGAAAATGGCATTTACATTTTCCATAAAAAAGCCGGAATACTTAAAAACACCAAGCAATGCCAAATTAATGACCACACTCCACACGAGAGCCTTTTTACGTTTTTTCTCATCACTCACACCGATTTTCAAACCACATACGTAGTTAATTCCAATCGACAACAACATAATGACGACATAAACCGGCTCACCCCAAGCATAGAAAAACAAACTGGCCACGAGCAATAAGACATTGCGATAGTTTTCTTTAGTCAGGAAATAAAGCCCCAAAACGATTGGCAGAAACATCCACAAAAAGATTAACGAACTAAAAACCATTTTCTAATTTCTCCACACAATCTTTCAAACTGACCGTCCAGTGATTAATTTTCAAATTAAAATCACGTTTGATTTTGGCTTTATTGAGAACCGAATAATTCGGACGTTTTGCCGGAGTCGGATAATCTTTACTTTCTATGGGCAACACTTCACAATCCAAATCCGAATATTTCATAACAGCCGTTGCAAAATCATACCACGAGCAAACCCCTTCATTAGAGAAGTGATAAACTTCTTTGCTATGAGGTTTAATTTGCGGCAAAATATCAACAATTGCCTGAGCCAAATCTTTGGCATAAGTCGGAGTCCCTGCTTGGTCAAACACAACACTGAGCTGATTTCTTTCAGCCCCCAAACGACGCATTGTTTTCACAAAATTATTACCGAATGTAGAATAGAGCCACGCCGTACGAATAATCACGGCTGTATCGGCATATTTCAAAACGGCTTGCTCACCTTCTAATTTAGTCTTGCCATACACCGACTGTGGATTTGTTTCATCTGTCTCCACATACGGCTTACAAGCCGTTCCGTCAAACACATAGTCGGTTGAAATTTGAACTAAAGGGATACCTGTTTTAGCCAAATTTTCAGGGCCTTTGGCATTAATTTTTTGCGCCAATTCAAAATCATTTTCAGCTTTATCAACGGCAGTATAAGCAGCACAATTGATAATTGCTTGCCAATCATCTTTTTTGGCAAAATCAAACACGGCTCTTTCATCCGTAATATCTAAGTCATCTTTATCAACGAACACAGCCTTATCTTTTAACAACAGCTTAAGTTCGCTACCCAACTGTCCGTTGGCACCAACAACTAAAAACATGTAATATCTTTCAAAAGAGGAAGAACTTTATCTTTGTCTGACAACACTGCATCTTTGGGGTTAATTTTCCAATCAATTCCCAACTCCGGATCATCAAACCGTACACCACCTTCAGAGGCTTTGTTATAAACATTATCGCATTTATAAGCAAATACAGCCGTCGGCGTCAAGACGGAAAAACCATGACCAACCCCACGCGGAATCATTAATTGACGATTATTTTCTGCCGACAATTCAACTGCCACATGTTTTCCGAAAGTAGGAGAATCTTTTCTTAAATCCACCGCCACATCCAAGACCGTACCTTGCAATACGCGTACCAACTTGGCTTGTGAAAACTCACCCTTTTGAAAATGGACACCGCGAATAGTCCCATAACAAGACTTGGATTGATTATCTTGAATAAAATCATAATCCAAACCGGCCTCAGCCATTTTAGCTTTATTCCAACTTTCAAAGAAATATCCTCTGGCATCTTCAAAAATTTGTGGTTCAATAATCACCACTCCTTCAATTGGGGTCTTAACAATCTTCATGGCAATCCTCAATAACTCTCTTCAAATAATCTTTATAATCGATTCCGTCTTTAAGTGAATTGATGATTTCGGTTAATTGTGTTTCATCAATAAAACCGCGTTTGTAAGCAATTTCTTCAATACAAGCGATTTTCAAATCCTGACGTTTTTCAATAATACCGATAAAATTAGACGCATCTAACAAGGATTGCGGCGTTCCGGCATCGAGCCAAGCATTCCCGCGCTTCATTGTCACCACATTGAGGCGTCCCTCGCTCAAATACATTTTATTCAAATCGGTAATTTCCAACTCACCTCTGGCCGAAGGTTTCAATTGGCGAGCTTTTTCAACCACGTCTGACTTATAAAAATACAAACCGACTACGGCATAATTTGACTTTGGATTTTTTGGTTTTTCTTCAATCGAAATGGCTTTGTGGTTTTTATCAAATTCAACCACACCAAAGCGCTCCGGATCCGAAACATGGTAGCCAAACACTGTTCCTCCCGGATTATGAGCCACTTCTTCTCTAAAGAATTTGAGTTGATCTCCCATATAAAAGATATTATCACCCAAAATCAAACAAACATCATCTTGTCCAATAAAATCAGCCCCGATTGTAAATGCCTGAGCAATACCTTTCGGCTCTTGTTGAACACGATACTCAATCGTCAAGCCCAAACGTTTTCCGTCACCAAACAAGCGTTCAATATTTGGGGTATCTTGCGGGGTAGAAATAATCAAAATATCTTTGATTCCAAACAACATCAAAGTTGCCAACGGATAATAAATCATCGGCTTATCATAAACCGGCAATAATTGTTTGCTAGTTGTGTTGGTCAAAGGATACAAACGCGAACCGCTTCCTCCGGCTAAAATTATTCCTTTCATTGGACATGTCCTTTATTTCAAATACAAAAAAACCAATTCTATGTTACACCATCCCTCATCAAAGGCAACTTTTTTCTCATCAATACCCACATTTACAACCTCCGTAATATATACTTTAGTCAGAGGCGCAAAGAAAAGGCTGGCAAATTCCTTGAAAATCAGTTATATATAAGAATAAGTTAATATTAGGAGCAAAGAAAAGGATTTTCATCATGACCGATATTACTTACTTTAATAACCTCTCGTTAGAAGAAAACATCAAACGTAACTTTACCCAAGCCGGAAAAATCAAAGTTTGGGGCCACACTCTTCAAGTCCGCCACAATGCATTGAAATTAGCTCAAAAATTCGGGCTTTCACCAGAACAAGCCTCCATGGCAGCTCTTTTACATGACATCAGCCGTATTTTTAACCATGAAGAATATCTTGAATTAGCACAAATTTATGATTTAGAAATTTTAGCCGAAGAAAGACAGCTTCCGGACCTTTTACATCAAAAACTTTCCCGTGTCATTGCCGTTGAGAATTTTAACATTACAGACAAAGAAGTCTTAAATGCCGTATCTTGTCACACCACCTTGCGCGCCCATGCATCAAAACTGGATAAAATCTTATTTTTAGCCGACAAATTAAGCTGGGCCAGCCAAGACCTTCCGGCGTTCACACCTTTAGTTATCAAACAACTAGACAAATCTTTAGATGATGGGGTTTATTGCTACCTGTTTAATAGCTTGCACAATACCTCCCCTATGCCGATTGTTCATCCATGGTTAAGAGCCGCCCTAGAAGATTTAGCTCCTGTTCAAGCTGTTTCCTAACACCTAAAATCTGAAATAAATAAACGGATTATAAGTTGATGCCGCCAAACTAATTGTGGACCAGAAGAACAAGACAAATAGCCAAATATTGATAACTGTTCTCAAAACTTTGCGTTCATATGACACATACAGCATATTTTTACATACCGGCATGGCACAAATAAAGCCCACAACCAACATCAAAACAAACTTATTATTCAAACCATAGTCAAAATCGGGCAAATGATCTTGCACATTCCAACCACACATTTTACCAATAAATTCAAAACCATGCATTACACTCGGAGCTCTGAAAATTATCATTCCAATTCCAATAACAATCAAAGCATAAATATGTTTTCCAATACTCACGAGTTTGGTATCAACCTTATCTTTACTCCAACCGACAAACCGCTCAAAAACGATAAATATTCCGTTCCAAACGCCCCAGAGAATATAGTTCCAAGCCGCACCATGCCAAACACCTGTTACTAAAAAGATACAGAAAAGATTCCAATAAGTACGCAACTCACCTTTTCTGTTTCCCCCCAACGGAATATAGAGATATTGCTTAAACCAAGTCGCCAAAGAGATGTGCCATCTCCGCCAAAATTCACTGATAGTTTTTGAAATATACGGATAATTAAAGTTTTCTAAGAATCTAAAGCCAAACATAAGCCCTAAGCCGATGGCCATATCAGAATATCCCGAAAAATCATAATAAAGTTGCAAACAATATGCAATAGCCCCTATCCAGGCCGCCTCAGGAGTTAAATTTTCAGGAGCTTGAGCAAACACTTTATCTGCCACAACGGCTAAAGTATTAGCAATCAAAACTTTTTTTGCCAATCCGACAATAAAACGTTTCAACCCGATAATCACATATTTGAATTCGACCTTGCGTTCATCAATTTGCTCGCAAACATCATGGTACTTCACAATCGGCCCGGCCACAAGTTGGGGAAAGAGCACGATATAAAGAGCCAATTTATACACATCTCTTTGAGCCGGAACTTCTTTACGATAGACATCTATCAAATAAGACATAGCCTGAAACGTATAAAAAGAAATACCAATCGGCATAATCACATCCACAAAATCAATATGAGAGCTAAGAGCCAGATTAATATTATCAATCACAAAATTAAAATACTTAAAATAGAACAAGAAACTCAAATCAATAAAAATTGTCGCAGTAACAATACCCCATCTTGTCCGAGGATTATGATACTTGTCTAACAAAATGGCACCGACATAATTTACCAAAATGGTAATAATCATAATCGCCAAATATCTGGGCTCACCCCAAGCATAAAAAATAATGCTGGCAATCAACAAAATATAGTTTCTTATTTCTTTTTTTGCCAAGAAATAAACCGCCATAACCACAGGCATAAACACAAACAAAAATGTCATTGAGCTAAACAGCATAGTCTTATTCCTTCGGCAAATTCAAATTCAGCAATCTATCCAAGAACCGTTCACCGGTTTCAATTACAAAGATATTCGGTTTATAATCAAGAATAGCTTTTTGCATATAATCGACATCATAATCTCGTCCATAACCGGTATAGATATGAAGCATATTCTTAAAACTTTCCGCCGCATACCAATTCATGCGCAAGAACTGGCTATCGGCATAAAAGACGGCTCTCAATTTATTAGAGGGATTAGAGGAAACAAAATCATACGTTTCAATTCTCTTATCTTTATCAACCATAGTATAAGAGCTTTGAACCGTTGGCTTTTTGACTTCAAATTCATCATAAGTCAAATCAGCCTTAGGCAAAACCTTATAAGCATCGATTCCCAATGCCGAAGCAATATCAACATCGGCACTTACCTTCGGTGTAATATTAAAATCTTTCGGCTTCATAATTTTCAGGTTTGGAAAATCTTTTTTAATACGTTTAAACAATTCCACATAACCGACATAAGCCCCTTGATGATTCCAATGCGTACCGGTTTTATAGAATAAAATATGTTCATCTTTGGCTTTCATCAAAGCCTCTCCGGGATAAATCACCGGAACGGAAGAATTTTTCTTTAAGAATTCAGCCACTTGCTCAATTTTAGCTTGAGGATTAATTTTCTCAAATCCATCGGGATAAACTTCGGGATAAATCCGCTCTTTATCAGGAACCAAGAACAGATAAAACTTCATTCCTCTACTTTGAGCCCAACGTTGCAAATACTCCAACTGTTCTTTTATTTCCTTTAATTCATCTTCATCAAACAAATACTTGTTTTGAAACATTTCAACCGACTGCCAACGTTTGGTAAACATCCACCCGTCTTTTCCGCTCATGGCTGTATCACTTTTAAGTTTCCGATTGAGAAACAAATTAATTTCACTATTCACATCAATAAAGAGTTTACGTTGATTAAAATGGTCATTAAACCAAGCCTCAAAATCGCGTCCATAGTTAAAATTAATTTTACCATCTTTCACCAACGGCACATATTCAGCTAAGGTTCGATTTTCTTGTTGACTTATTTTATCATGATTAATTTTTGAAATCGGCACAAACATAAAAGCAATAACAAAAGCCACAAACACAATATCGATTCGGGAGTTATGTTCAATAATTTTGAATTGCGCCAAATAATCCACCAATTTATAGCAAGCCAAACCGGCCAAGGTCAGAATAATAACAAAGACCTTCCAGTCAAAAGAGAGTGGTTCCCCGACAAGATAGAAATCACTTCCCCAAATCAAAATTAACAAGGTTAAAACTGTAGCAATAATTACTCGACGCATAAAGATAGTTCCCGATAATAAATTAACTGCAAAAGGGTATCATCATCCATTCAAATGTCAACGATACTTTTTAAAATATCAATCGTTTTCTGCCAAATAGGCTCTGATTTCCCGCGCAATAAATTTCTTCAACTGCGGATTATAGTGCCCAATTCCAGGAGCAATTTTTAACTTTGAGAAGGGCATATTTTTATGCAACTGCCAAACCGAATACAAAGGACAATCCATATCCAAGCGATTATGCATCAGAAGCGCCGGGATGTTTTGAATTTTCTTCACATTGCGCATAATTTGGTTATTTTTCAAAGTATAAGCTTTGGCTGCATAATTAAGATAAATTTTCAACTCAGCATATTCATCTTCATCTAAAATTTCTTTTGTTCCGAAAGCAGGATTAACATTTCCCAAAATTCTTTCATACCAACCATATTGATTAGCCGCCATCAAATTCTTATTCAAATCATCGTCATTAATCAATTCGGCATAATACTCCGGCAAAGACTTCCAACTTCCGGCATTTTCTTGCATATGTTCCATAAACTCGGGATAAAAGAGGGCACTTTTTTTATCAAACCATTCACTATGCACTTCATCAGCCAAAAACACTTGTGAAAGAAGGAGTTTATCAACCAATTCAGGATATCTTTCAGCAAAGCACAACATGACGGTTGAGCCCCAAGACGCACCACGCAAAATCACTTTTCCGCTCAAATGCAGATAATCATAAAGACGTTTGATATCCCAAATAATATCCTCCATGGTATTATGTTTCATCTCACCTTTTGGTTCTGATAAGCCGCAGCCTCTTTGGTCAAACATAATCACCCGATATTTTTTCAAATCAAAGATTTTAGCATGTCCGGCACTTGTTCGTCCCCCTGGTCCGCCATGGGTCAATAAAATCACCTTTCCATTTGGGTTTCCATATTCCGCAAAAAACACCTTATGTCCGTCGGCTTCAGGCAAAAAGCCTTGATTAAAGGCTTTAGGTTCAAACAATTTATGCCAAAAATCTTTCCACATTTTTCCTCCTTCATTACGTCTCTTAGCATAAACAAAATAAAAATTTAGGCAATAATTTACTTTTTGAAACTATAATATTTTGCAAAATAATAAAGGAGAGAAACGAGACATGACCTCTGAAATATGTTTGCATAATGCCAATGTTCTGACCGGCTATTCCGTAATGAATAACTGTGCGGTTTTGTTAAAAGACTACAAGATTATTGATGTTTTCAATGAGGCCCGTTTTGCCAAGAAAAAATTCTCTTCCGACGTCAAATTTATTGATATGGAGCAAAACTACATTGCCCCCGGCCTGATGGATACGCATATCCACGGCATTGGAGGATTCGGAACAGATGACCTATCCCCCGATTCTATCCTTAAAATGTCTGAGATTTTGCCTCGCTATGGAGTAACCTCGTTTATTCCCACTCTTTACAGTGCCCCAAAAAAAGAAATGATACAAGCCATCAAAGCCGTTGTTTCAGCCATGGGACAAGAAACCGGCGCCAAAATTTTAGGTCTGCATCTTGAAGGTCCTTTCATATCACCAGATCGTCTCGGTGTTCAATCTGCCGATTCTTTGAGCCCGGTAGATATTTCTTTAATGGAAGACTTACTCAAAGCCGCTAAAGGCAAAATCATCAATATGACCGTTGCCCCCGAACTCAAAGGCATGCGGGAACTTGCCCTATTTTGCGTTTCCAAAGGAATTGTCCTGCAAGCCGGACACACCAACGCCACCTATGAGCAAATGGTAGAAGGCATGCAAGTTCGGATTTTGCATACCACTCATTTGTTTAATGCCATGAGCCGAATGCATCACCGTGACCCAGGCGCTGTCGGAGCTGTTTTTATTCATCCCGAAATGTCATGTGAACTCATTGCCGACGGCATTCACATCAACCCCGAGTTCATCAAATTTTTACTCCGTTGCAAACCGCTGGATAAACTTGTGCTAGTAACAGATTCCCTAAAAACCACCAAACAAAAAAAATTACCTCTTATTGCCAATGGCGATGAAGTTTATTTGGATAAATGTTTTTACCGCAAATCCGATAATGTCATCGCCGGTTCGGCACTCACTATGATAGAGGGCGTTAAAAATTTAGTTTCGTTTGGTTTGAGCTTAGAACAAGCCATTCAAATGGCCTCCACCAATCCGGCAAAAATCATGCGCCGCGAACACTTAGGACTCATAGCCCCCGGCTATGATGCAGATTTAGTAATTTTTGACAAAGATTATAAAATCAAATATACCATAATCAACGGCAAACTTTACAAACAAGGAAAAACGATATGCGAGTTTTAATCCAACCTGATTATGAAAAATGCTCCCTCTGGACGGCTAACTATATAGCTTACCGGATACAAACTTTCCGCCCAAGCGAGAGTAAGCCTTTTGTTTTGGGCTTACCAACAGGCTCCACCCCTTTAGGAACCTATAAGGAATTAATTCGTCTCAATCAGGCCGGAAAAATCTCTTTCAAAAACGTCGTAACTTTTAATATGGATGAATATATCGGACTTCCTCCCGCACACCCACAAAGTTACCACTACTTTATGGAAGAAAATTTCTTCAAACATATTGATATTCGCCCGCAAAACATCAATCTCCTAAACGGAATGACCCGCAACTACGCCGAAGAATGCCAAAACTACGAAAACAAAATTAAATCCTATGGCAAAATAAATTTATTCTTAGGAGGGGTCGGCTCTGATGGACATATTGCTTTTAATGAACCGGGCTCATCTTTGTCTTCCCGCACACGTATCAAAACTCTAACCACAGAAACCATTGAGGCCAACGCCCGCTTTTTTAATAATGATTTAACCCAAGTCCCCAAAACAGCCCTCACGGTTGGTATTGGAACAATTATGGACGCTGAAGAGGTTTTAATTATGGCCACAGGATCCAATAAAGCATTAGCTATTCGCCATGCCATAGAAGAAGGCATCAACCACATGTGGCCGGTCAGCATTTTGCAAATGCACCAACACGCCATTATCGTGTGTGATGATGCCGCCGCCAATAAATTAGAAGGCGACACCATCCGCTATTTTAAGGACATCGAATCTTCCAAAATTTTGAAATAGAAACAAAAAAAACGCTCTTAAAAAAGAGCGTTTTTTTTAAGATTTATCGCACCTTATTCCAACCAAAATTCAACCGTTGAAACCACACGAACTTTCTTATCAATTTGTGCGCTTTCTTGTGCATTAGCCGTTTGTTCTCTCGGCAAAATAGAAAAGACGCCTTGTTGTGCTCTGCGAATTTTGCCGACTTTGCTGTCTGAGCTTTTGGCAAATTCTTGTGCCGCAGCGGTTGCGTTTTTGGTTGCTTCTTCCAACATTTGCGGCTTAATCTCATTTAAGCGAGTAAAGATATAAGAAACGGGTGAGCCATATTGGTTATCCAAAATCACACCTTTTTCCACCAATTCTCCGGTCTGGCACAAAGCATTTTCCACCGCATCAACCTTTGTTGAACGCACGGTCACACTTTGCGAAATAATATAGCGTACCGGATTAGAATTATTGTCGCGATAAGGATTGGTCATCAAATCATTGGTTTCAACTCTTCCTTCAATTATTTCGGCATCATCAAAACCTTTTTCTTTCAAAAAAGTACGTACTTGCGCCAAATTAGCATTAATTTGTTGCTGAGTAGAGAGCAAATCCATACCTGTTGCCACATAGCGAATATTCCAAACCGCCAAATCGGCACGAACATCCATTTCCGCCAAACCTTTAACGCTGACAAAATTGTTTTTCAAAACAGCTTGATAATAAAAATATCCGGGAAAAAATCCACCACTTGCCAACCCTAAAGCGATTAGCAAAGCGCACCAAAATTTTCCACCACATTTGCAATTTGTTTGATTTTCCATAATCGTACCTCTTAAATAGATTAACGTTCCAAATGCCAAGTTGTTTGAATAATATCATCAATATTAGTATATTTAAGCTCCTAAGCTCACATACTTTATCAGAATTAGTAATTACCCAAATAATAACAAAAGCCCTCAAAAACTCAACCGTGAAATCAGACTGTCCACCACTAAGACAATATCTTCATGGCCACTCTTAAACCATCCACGGCCGAAGAGACAATTCCTCCGGCATATCCGGCACCTTCTCCGCAAGGATAAACACCGATAATATTGGATTGTAAATCTTCTCCTCTGATAATGCGAATTGGCGATGACGAGCGGGTCTCGATAGCGGTCAACACCGCATCAGGATGAGCAAAACCACGCAATCGTTTGCTCATTTCCACAATTGCCAAGCGCAAAGTCTCAGTCACATAATCGGGAAACAACGCACTCAAATCACACCACTTTACCCCAGGCGTATAAGATGGTTTCACGCTTTTTGCTCCCACTGAGGGACGATGAGCCAGAAAATCTCCCACCAACTGTGCCGGTGCAAAATAGTTTTTGCCCCCCATTTCAAATGCTTTTTCTTCTAAAGCTCTTTGCCAATACATTCCTTGCAAAGGATGCTCTCCGCCAAAATCTTGCGGATTAACGCCTACCAACAAAGCTGCGTTTGCATTGGTATTATTGCGCGCAAATTCACTCATACCGTTTGTAACCACGCGTGATGTTTCGGATGCCGCCGCCACCACTTCGCCTCCCGGACACATACAAAAAGTATAGGCTGAGCGCCCATTAGGCAAATGCACCGCCAATTTATAGTCAGCGGCACCGAGCTCCGGACGACTGGCATAACGCCCATATTGACTTTCATCAATCATACTTTGCAAATGCTCAATTCTGGCCCCGATAGAAAACGGCTTTTGCTCAATTTTGATACCTGAATTATAGAGCATTTCAAAAGTATCGCGCGCACTATGCCCCAAGGCCAAAATCAGTTTATCTGTTTGAATTTGATATAGGCTTCCATCTGCTTTTTGAATTTGCACGGCACAAAGTTGATCATTTTTTACTCTCAATCCGACCAACTTTTCCTCAAAGCGATATTCACCGCCCAAAGAGGTTATTTTTTTGCGAATATTCTGTACCACATTAACCAGATTATCGGTACCGATATGAGGCTTTGCCAAAAACAAAATTTCTTGCGGCGCTCCGGCATCAACAAATTCTTGCAAAACTTTTGCACTCAAAGCATCTTTTTTAATACCGGTCATGAGTTTACCGTCCGAAAATGTTCCGGCCCCACCCTCTCCAAACTGCACATTAGAGCTTGGGTTCAATATTCCTTTTTGCCAAAAGGTTTGCACATCTTTTTGCCGCTCGGGGACAGACTTTCCTTGCTCAATAATCAACGGATTTTGCCCAGCCTCAGCCAAGGCAATTCCTGCAAACATACCGGCAGGACCGCTACCGATAATCACCGGACGCAGGTTTGAGCAAGCTTTAGGCTCAATTACCAACATTGGCTTAGATTTAATCAGCTCCACATCTTTCCATGCCAAAATCCCGGAGATATAGTCTTCATCGCCCCAAACTTCCATATCAATCGAATACACAAAATGCACATTCGTTTTATTACGAGCATCAACTGATTTTTTAGCAATATGGGTTGCTTTAATATTTTCAGGATCCAAGCCTGTTTTCATTGAAACAATTTCTTTCAAGCCCTCCAAATCAACACTCAAATCGGCTTGTATATTATTCACTCTAATCATTGTATAAGCTATATTTTCCTTGCCAAAATAAATATTTACCTATAACATTCAACACGCTATGAGAAAATTAGTCAGTATATTTATTTCCGTTGCGTTATTAATATCTGCTTTTGATATTATAGACGTGAACGATATAACACTCAATGGTAAAGAAATTTTTACCACAGACAATGCAGGTGCTGACCATGACGAGGACGACCTCAACTCCACGGAAATCCACTTATCCATTTCCGCACAAATTTTATACGATTTACCCACTCCGATAACTTTCTTCCCAAAAATTTCCAATAAAGAAAAACATCTTGTCACACAAGATTCATTCGATTTACCCAAATTTGCCTTAAGCCTATACCGTCCTCCGATTGCCTAAACGATATTTTTTTATACATCGTTTACACAATTAAAGAGGAAATTTATGACAAATAACATTAATGTATTTGTTCTTTGGGCTAATGGTAGACATAAGGAAGCCGAAATCCTATCCGCCATCAAAGAACATTTTGAAATTCTGCAAACCTATGAAATTTTATGGAATTCCAAATATTTCACACGCAATCTCAGCCGTTTTTACGGCAAAAAACACCCCAATGCTTTTCGTAAGAAAAAGCTCTGCGGAACGGGAGCCTTTTTGGTGATTTGCGTCAACGATCCTAATCCGCAAATTCAAAACCAAAAAAATCTAAATCTGACTTCAATCAAACATCGTTGCCGTCAAATTTTAGGTGGAAATTATCTCCATGCCAGCGACTATAAAACCGAAGCCGAAGAAAACCTTCTGTTGCTGACGGGATTATCGCCATCAGAACTACCGCAAACGCCGCATTCACAAGCACTGCAACCGATTGTTTTGCACCAAGACTTAATCGGCACCCCCGCTTGGGAAAGTGAGACGCAATTATTGAGCTTTATTTCAAAAATCCCGCAAATCAAATTCAAAGCACCCAATACCATCAAGTGCCAAGACATCACACAAACCGCGCGATTACTCAATGCAAAAAGAAAGCTTTTGAGCCTTTCGCCCAATAACTATAAAGTCGCCATAAACAATCAATACCATCAATTGACTCTCAAGCAAATCTAAGCGCCAAACACAAAAAAAGAGTTGCCCCACAAGAGGCAACTCTTCCGTATTATACCTACTAGAACAAATATTTAACGTCCTGATAGGTTATGTACAAACCAATGAGGGCTCCCAGAATAATTCCCCACCATGCAGCAGAGAGATCATTCCAAGCACAGTCAAAAAACAAGCAGGAAACGCACCAAAATACGAAACCGCAAACGATGGCTCCGCCGAAACTGTTTTCAACTAATGCACCAAGGATGCCCACACCGGCACAAACCAGCATCCATACCAAAATCGCAGCTATCGCTACAAAAATGGCTAAAAAGAAAAAATTTAACATATTATTTTTTTTTATTTTTTTAATAATAAATGTGAAAATTTTGCTTTATCAATTCATAGACTTTTCAGTAACTCAAAACAGAACTTAATCCGTCTCAAAAAACCTAACGCCCAATCAAAGCAAATCTTCACTCAACCCACAAAATATCATCTAAAATTATATAAATCATACTTATACTATACCACAAATCAGGGCTGATAACAACCCTTTTAAGCTGTCAAAACGCTTTTTTGTCCATTTTTTGATGATTTTATTTTATGAGAAACAATCATATAATAAGAATTAAAGGCAAAAGTACCGGAGTATAGTAAACCTATGTGAGGACAGTTTTAACCTGCAAATTCTGTATTAGATAACCATTATGTGAGGTTTTATAAAAACTCGGAGAATGAGTCATATAATTAAGAATTAAAGGCAAAAGTACCGGAGCATAGTAAACCTATGTGAGGACACTTTTGACCTGCAAATTCTGCATTAGA
>CALXTW010000019.1 GCA_944391515.1 uncultured Alphaproteobacteria bacterium | reverse complement strand
ACACATTTGGCATAATAAGTTACACCATCTTCAACGCAACTATCCCCGCTTTCCGCCACCATCGGAGAGGCACATTTCGTTTCCGGATACAAACTCCTATCGCAATAACACATAAATTTACCACCACAGCTGTCGCCACTGACGGTGTTAGGATAAGTGCATTCATTTTTATTATATTTGTAGCGAGCGTCACAACATTCTTTAAAATAAGACGTATTATAAGGGCAAATTCCGCTTGGATTGCCACTCGGACAAGAGGTTAAGCTAAACCCCAAATTTTTACATTGTTCAGGAGAATTATCCGGAAATTCCGGGAAGGATAGTGCATCCCCTCCGGTAATAAAAGATACGCTCGCCGTCTGAAAAGAATTACGCATAGGCAAGCCTATCTCTAGGCTTGCCCATGATAGTGGTTCAAAGGTTTGGTTTTGACAAGTTCTTACGAAGTGTATGTATTTGGAGGTTGCCTCTTGTGAACGTTCATGAACACTATTGTTACTCACCCCACCCAATCCGGTTAGTGCGAGTATGGATAATCCTATCACAAGCTGCTTTCTCATAATATACCTCATTATAACTGAACCCTATCAAGCTATAATTTAGCATACTTAAAAGTGTTTGTCAAAGCCTTTTACACAAGAATTTTAATTTTGGCTAAAGAAAACAAAGCAAAAGCCTCTCATCAGAGAGGCTTTAATATCTATTTATGATTTTAAGCTTTAAGCCTTTGGCTTTCTACCTCTTTTCTTCTGAGGTTTAGGTTCATCTGCCACTTCTTTTTTGAGCTTGGCTTTGGATGTCTCTTTTTTCGGAGCTTTGTCTGATTTAGCGGTAGAAGCTTTTGCCTTTACACTTTCTTTCTTTTGTGCAGGTCTTTTACTTTTCTTGGTTGGTGCTTTTTCTTTTGCAGAAACGATAATTCCTTCTGCTTTATTAGCTGCATTTTGAGCTTTGCTTTCAACAAAAGTTGTTGTTGGTTGCTCTTTCAAACATCTGATAAAATAAATTTGCAATGCAACAACAACGATTGCGGCAAGCCACATATTAACATTAATATTACCAACAAGTCTTAAGACCCAGAACAATAAAACGCAAGTAATCAAAGCAACGGAGCTCAAGCGCATTTTTGTATTAAAGTCGAGAGCGATTTTTTTGCTAGCACCAATAAGTCCGGCAACAAATGAGAAAACCAGAGTAGCAAGAAAATAAAAGACAAACAATCCGCCAAATACAAATGCGCCTACCAAAAATGCCGTCCAGTTAATAAAAGATGTAAACTCATTAGTATAATCTTTTTGAATAAGTTCGAAGTCACCGTCGAGTTTATAAGTTCTGGCCTCATGTTCATTAATCATATACAAATAGGAGCGAGTAATATAAACACCTTGATCAAGTAAATCGATGTCGAGCATATCAGAAGTGGTATCCAACACAATAGGAATTGGGTAAGCATTTTCATCTTCTCCCAAACGCAGATGTACGACTTTATACGTTTCTTGTGGTTCAACAATTTTCCCGCTTACGACCTTCATTGGCAAGAGTTGGTCAGCCACTTGTTGAGCTAAAGGAATGCCATCTGTTGCAATTACCTTTGTTCCGATACCTCCCAGAATTCCAAGAATAAGGGCAAGAAGAGCCAAATATTTCAAGCCGATACCTTGTCCTTGGTCAATATAGTTAATAATTTTTTTCATCTATTTACTCCTTGAGTATATTGTTTTGTATTTCTAATATACTGTCATTTCACAAATAATCAAATCTAAAATAAACTCAAAATATATTTTTCATAACTTTAACAAAAAACAAGCCCCATCTCGGGGCTTGTTTTTTTAGATTTCTTCATCTTCGTCGTTATGCTCTTTAACCTGAGCTTTGACTTTGGTAATTCGCATATTATCGACATCTGTAACTTCATAGATACAATAGTTATCTTCGACCTTATCGCCGACTTTTGGCTCTCTTCCAAGCAACCCGAAGACATAACCGCCGATTGTGCTTTCCTCATATTCAATATTAGGCAATCCCATGCACTCATATGCATCTTCAATCAGGAAGGTTCCATCAAACAGACAAGTATTGTCGTTAATCATTTTCATCGGTTCTTCTTCGGCATCGTCATGTTCATCCATAATATCGCCGACCAATTCTTCCAAAATATCTTCCATAGAGAGCATACCGGCCGTTCCGCCATATTCATCAACGACGATTGCAATGTGAATATGTTTAGCCATCATCTGGTGCAAAATTTCAGAAATTGACTTGTTTTCAGGAACAAATAAAATTTTGCGAGCGATTTTGCTTAAGATATCTTTGTCGTGTAACTCATCTTGATGCTCTAAAAGGTCACGAATATGAATCATTCCGACAATGCTGTCTTTATCGTCTTTGCATAAAGGATAGCGCGTATGCTTGTTTCCTTTAACAAATTCCATAATTTCATCATATCCGTCATCTAAGAACAAGCATTTCATATCTTGTCTCGGAATCATAATTTCATGAGCGCAAATTTCCGAGAAATCAATAGCGTTTTGAATGATTTCACCTTCTGTATCATCAATGACGCCGTCTTTTTGTGATGCATTAATAATGAGTTTAATTTCTTCTTCGGAGTGAGCATCGTCAGTTTCATTAGAAACTCTGGTGCCCATAATGCGTAAAATACCGTTTGTAACATGGTCAAACACCCAAATAAACGGGGCAAAAACTTTATTAAAGAGATAAAGGGGTCTGGCAATCGCCAAGGCATAGCGTTCTGTGTGTTGAATAGCCAAAGATTTTGGCACCAACTCACCCAAAACAACGTGCAATAAGGTAATAAAGGCAAAGGCGACACCAAAACTGACCGAATGGAGCAAAATAGTATTTCCGTTAAAGAAATCTCCAAACCACAATTCCAACAAACGAGAAACAGCAGGTTCACCAATCCAACCCAAACCAAGGGAAGCTAAGGTAATGCCGAGCTGAATTGCGCTGAGGTAAGTATTAAGTCTTTCGGTAATTTTGAGGGCGATTTTAGCTTGTTTGCTGCCCCCATGAGCCAATTCTTCAAGTTTTGTTCGTCTGATTTTAACAATTGCGAATTCTGAAACCACAAAAAAAGCATTAGTAAACACAAGGAATAACACTAATGCCATATAAAAAACGTACATCATGATATTATAAATGATTACCTTATAAAAAATTACATCAAGAGCATATTATAGATAATGTTTAGGGCTTGTCAAGAAGTCCTAAACAATTATCTTGCACTTCTATTATAAAAACAAATAGTTACCAATTAATTACTTAAAAAGCTTTCTGCAAATTTTTTATTGCTTAATTGTAACGCAAAAGCCGTTTTCAGTATTGCTAAAAGTCACATTGCAGTCATAAAATTCGGCAATTTTGCGCACAATGGAGAGCCCTAAACCGCTACCGGTTTCTTTTTGCCCTGCCGGACGGAAAAAGCGTTGCCCGAGCAAAGCCAGATTTTTTTCAGCCACAGAGGTTTGCGAGTTCATTACTTGGAGTTGACCATCTCTCATTTCAACCCGAATGATGGCACCTTGAGGGCTGTATTTTACCGCATTGTCCACCAGATTGCGAATAAGCAGAGCCGCCAAAACCGAATTTCCCTTTTCAAACGGGGCTGAACTTCCCAATTCCTGGTCAACTTGCAAAGATTTTTCTTTAATCTTTTCAGCATAGTCTTCCAAAATTTGGGCAATCAAGTGCTTCCAATCAATTATATGGTCGTCACTTAATTGTGCCGCTGAGGTTGTGTCAATCTTTGATAAGGCTAAGAGCTGCTCAACCAAACGGGCACAGCGGTTAATGCCTTGCCCCATTTTTTGTAGAGCTTTTGCGCGCTCTTGTTTATCACTCATCGACATTTCCAAAACCTCCAACTGAACTTTGAGAGCACTTAAAGGCGTTCTCAACTCATGGGCGGAATCAGAGATAAAACATCTCTCACGATTGAGCATTTGTTCGGTTTGCTTAAGCAAAGCGTTCATCGCATTAATCAGAGGCAAAACCTCTTGGGGTAATTTTGTTTCTGGAATGGGGGATAAATCGCCTTCTTTGCGGCCTTGCACCTCTTTGGCCAATTTTGCCAAAGGCGAGAGTTCATATGCAATCACCAAAATCATCACGATTAAAAGGAGGGCCAACCCAATTCCCCAAGGTGTGATAAATTCTTCGGCCATATCCCAGGCAATATCTTCGCGGTACTCAAGTTCTTGCCCGACGGCAATCACAAATTTATTATCTGCAGAATATACCCAGACAATCCGCCACTTTTCGCCATCAACGATTTGCTCAACATATGAGCCGATAACCGGCGTATAAGTAAAATACTTACCGTTTTCGTCATCATGAAAAACTTTTTGCCCATCTTTGGTAAACACCGCAAATCCAATGGCTTCGTCTTCATCATCGGCATGAGCGATATGTTTGAGGTTTTGATTTGTTTGTTTTTGCACTAAAGGCGAAGCAAATTCCCAATCAGCGGCCGCCAGTTGTCTGGCCAAGGCAATCTGATAGGTGTCAAAAAATTCATCAATTTTTTCTCTTGTTTCAAGCCAAGACATAGCGCCGGCGATTGCCCCGAACACACCGGCAATCAACACAAACAAGATAATGAGCCTGAGTTTAAGACTGAGTTTTTTCATTAATCCTCCACGATATATCCTATTTTGTTGATTGTTTTAATAAAGTCTTTGCCAAGCTTTTTGCGCAAATGGTGAACATGCACTTCCACGGCATTGCTTTGCACTTCGTCGCCCCAAGAATAGATTTTGTTTTCAATTACTTCCTTGGAAAGCACTTTGTTTTTGTTACGGAGCAATAGTTCCAATACAATCAGCTCTTTGGGTGAAAAAGTAACTTCTTTGCCCATAAAGCTAACGCGTCTGGTTTGTGGATCAAACACCACACCCTTGTGCTCCAGTTGCGGGCTGACTTGTCCGTTTTGGCGGCGAATAAGGGCATTTAAGCGGGCTTGAACTTCTTTGAGCGAGAAGGGTTTTGCCAAATAATCATCTGCCCCTAGGTTAAGACCTAAAATGCGCTGGTCAATGTCGCCTCTGGCACTAAGGATTAACACCGGTTCTTTCTTGCCGGCATGTCGCCAGCTCTCCAAAATCTCCAATCCGTCTTTTTGCGGCAAACCCAGATCCAGAACAACCGCGTCATAAGGAGCTTGCAACAATGCTTCTTCGCCATCATCGCCGTCTTGAAACCAATCAATGGTAAAGCCCATTTTTTCAAGTCCGGTTTTGATACCATCGCCGATAAGTTCATCATCTTCAATTAACAACACCCGCATGGAAAGCTCCTTTTTCTTACGCCTGCAGCCCCGAGCTTTTTTCCCGGGGACTGCAGTTTTTTCCTAAAGTCAGATTATTTTTTCAAAGCTACGCTGTCAACATCAATTTCGGTCTTAAAGAAGTCTTTGTCAACTTCACCTTGGATAACGATGGTGTCTTTCGGGGTAACGTTTACGCCTCTCCAATCTTCATTGTCGATTTCAACCGTAACGCTGCCTGTTGCATCTTTGAAGAGGTATTTTTCGCCACCCAAACTTTTTTCGATTTGTCCGATTAATACAACCGGCGTATCGTCATTGAGTTTCAAAGCCTCGGAAACAGAGCTTGGTTGCAATCCCGGACCTTGAAAACCGCCCATATTGGCTTGTCCCTGAAAACCTGCGGCAAATGCATTTGCGCTCAATCCTAAAGCAACAACAAAAGCAGAAGCGGTGATAAATTTATTCATTTTCTTTCTCCTTAAAATAAAAGTGGTTTGTCCTTAACTACAAACTCACTTTTACATTGGCTCCTTAAGGAACGCTTAAGGGAAAATAATTTTTTCAACTTTTTTATAAAATTATTGAAAATCAAAGAGATAAATTTTTACAATTTACTTCCTTTGCTTCCCTTTGCACCAAAACTTCCGGCCTGAGCCAGCACATTTGTATCAAAAGAGTACACAATTTCAGATTCTTTACGCTCTCTCTTAAGGGCTAAGTTGATAAGTTTGGTCAACAACTCTTTATATTTAATGCCCAAAGGCTCCCACAAATAAAATGAAAGTGAGCCCGGAATTGTGTTAATCTCGTTAAAGTAAACTTTTCCCTCATCTTCATCAATCATAAAGTCGATTCTGGCAACGCCGTTGCAATCCAGATATTGAAAAGCCTTAACCGCCATTTCTTGAATATCTTTCTTTTGTTTGAGAGGAATATCGGCCGGAATTTTGCGCTTCAAACTCTGCATACCCTTAGAGCCTGAGGATTTTGCGCCGTCACCCATATATTTATCTTGGTAGCTGAGAATTTCATGAGAGGTGAGGGGTTCTTCACATTCCGAAGCTGAGGCTTCATCACTATCGCCCAAAACCGCACAGTTAATTTCTTTCAAATTGGTAATTGCACGTTCAACCAATACCATATCGGAAAAACTAAAAGCCGTATCTAAAGATTTCACCAAAGCCTCTTTGTCATCGGCGCGAGAAATACCGATACTGGAACCAAGGTTAACGGGTTTCACAATGACCGGATAGGAGAATTTCTTCTCAATCTTTTCAATGACTTGTGCCGGCTCTTGATAATCGTGAGCATTAAAGCGCAAGCAATCCAATACGGGAAAACCGGCTTCCTTGAGCATAATTTTCATGGCAAATTTATCCATGCCCAAGCCGGAGGCAAAAACACCGCACCCCACAAAAGGAACATTAAGAGTTTTCAAAAATCCTTGCAAAGTACCGTCTTCAACATTTGTCCCGTGAACAATCGGGAAAGCCACGTCAAATTCACCCAAAACTTTTTTGCCAAACAACTTAAAAGGATATTTAATGATTTTGTGCTTTGTTCCGTCATTGACCAAAATCACTCTTTGGCATTTTTCCAGCAAGGATTTGATGTTGCGATATTCATTAATATTACGCAGCGCCTCTCCAAAATAAAATTCATTATTTTTGGTTAAATAAAGCGGAATAATGTCATATTTCTCGGTATCCATATTATTCATGGCTTGAACGGCAGAAATAATAGAAATTTCATGTTCGGTGCTCTTACCGCCGAAAATAACCGCAACTTTAATTTTCATAATCTTTTTCCTTTTAAGGTTTATTTAATACAAAAAAGCTAACAATAAGAGAGCAATACAACGATTCTGTTTAATATAGAGTAAAGATTTTACCGTGCGCACCACAATCAAAGGAATAAATATCAATTATCAAAGCCAAGGTTCGGGCGAACTGGTCTGTTTGCTCCATGGCTGGGGAGCCAATATCAAGCTCTTTGAAAATATCATAAATACCATCTCTTGCCGGTATCATGTCGTAGCATTAGATATGCCGGGATTTGGCGAGAGCGAAGAACCGCCACAGGTTTGGTCGGTTGATGACTATGCTGATTTTGTGGTGGAGTTTCTTAAACTTTTCAAAGCCGATAAGGTAATTTTGCTGGGACACTCCTTTGGTGGCAGAGTTATCATTAAACTCAACTCTCGTTCTGATTTACCTTTTAAGATAACCAAAAACATCTTGGTCGATTCGGCCGGAATTTTGCCCAAACGAGGCCTAAAATACAAACTAAAGGTTGGAATTTATAAACTAGGCAAAAAGCTCATCAAGTGTTTCCCTTTTGCTTTGAACTATTTTCAAACCAAGTTTGGCTCGGCTGACTATGCGGCGGCATCACCCATCATGCGGGGGTGCTTGGTCAAAGCCGTTAATGAAGATTTAGAACCCTTGTTGCCGCAAATCACGGCAGAAACCCTGTTAATCTGGGGCGATAAAGACACTGCCACACCTTTGTCTGATGCCAAAAAAATGGAAAGCCTCATCAAAGGCTCAGGTCTGGTCGTGTTTGAAGGAGCAGGGCATTATTCGTTTTTAGAACAGCCTTATCTTTTTGCTCGTGTTATCAAGTCTTTTTTGAATATTGGAGAATAAAATGTCAGCACCAATAATTTGTTTTGTTTTGGGAGCTTGCGCCACACTTTTGGCTCTGCGTTATTTCACCCACATGTTCCAGCTCAATGCCTACAAGCCCAAAGTACAAACCAAATGGCTGGCACACAACCTCCACCGTTCTTGGAGTCAAATTTTAGCTCTTCTGCTTGGGGGTATCGGCTTAAAAGTTGCGCTTAACCCTTGGGGCTTGAGTGCTTTGTTTGCGCTTTTTTGTTGGGCAATGTGGCCAAAATCAGCCAAAAAGCGCCTTGTCTATACCCATAGGGTTGATAGATTACTCTTAACTTCTGTTGTCTTGCTGGGCTTAATGTTTTATGCCGCATGGATAAAAAATATTACTTTCTTACCCTTGGCCTATGGTTTGGTTGGAATAGTCGTACTCTTGGCCAACTATATCAATATGCCGTTTGAAGCTTGGAGAAGACATTGCTATATCATCAAAGCCAAAAAGATTTTGCGCTCATGCCCAGACTTACTCACTATCGGCATCACCGGCAGCTATGGCAAAACCAGCGTAAAATATTATCTCAACACTTTATTGCATGCGTCTTTTAATTCTTTGATGACGCCCGAAAGCTACAATACCCCGATGGGAATTGTAAAAACCGTGAGAGAATACCTAAAAGCCACCGATGAAGTCTTTGTCTGCGAAATGGGGGCGCAAAATGTCGGCGATATTAAGGAATTGTGCGATATCGTTCACCCCAAACACGGTATCATCACAGCCCTAGGCGCGCAACATCTGGAAAGTTTCAAAACCCAAGCCAACATCATCAAAACCAAATATGAACTGGCTGATGCTTTGCCAAAAGATGGCTTCTTGCTCGTCAATGGCGATAATGAACTTATTCGTAACAATCCGCCCAAACACAAGTATCAAACTTATGGCTTGGGCAAACATAATGACTACCAAGCAACAAATGTTAAAGTCTCCTCGCAAGGAACGAGCTTTACTTTTGTAACCTCAACGGGTGAAAAATGCGATTATCAAACCCGCTTGCTTGGAGAGCATAATATTGTCAATCTGGCAGGGGCTCTGGCAATGTGTAGTTTATTGGGTATTCCGCTTGCCAAACTCAAACCCCAACTCCTAAAAATCAAAGCCGTTCCGCACCGCTTAGAATTAACCGAGCATGGCAAAGTCACGATTATTGATGACGGCTTTAACTCCAACCCGAGCGGAATTAAGGCGGCGCTAAAAATTTTGTCTTTGTTTGATGACTACAAAATCATCATTACGCCGGGAATGGTTGAGTTAGGCGAGCAAGAAAACAGCCTCAACCAAGCCTTTGGCGAAGATATAGCAAAAGTTTGCGACTACGTGATTTTGGTAGGCGAAAAACAAACCTTACCCATCAAGTCAGGACTAGAAAAAGCTAATTATCCCGAAAGTAAAATCTATATAGCCAAAAGCCTGAACGATGGCCTGCAGCATGCCTATGCACTGAACAGCGAACGCAAAAAAATCATTTTGTTGGAAAACGATTTACCTGATAACTACTAAGGATAGCAATTTATATGAAAAAGTTTTTAGCCTCGGCTGCATTGATTTTAGCGCCTCTTAATAGTGCCTACGCTGATGAAAATGCCCCCTTGGGGTGGAACTTTAGCCAATCAGGCTTGGCCGGCCTTTATTATGGAATCTCTCAAACAAGAGATTTGCATAATGTTGATACCATGCCAAACCGATTAGTTTTTAGAGCTGATGGAAAATTTGGCGGCGGCTATAATTTTGAAGACGGAACCAAACTCTCACTAAAGGCAAATTACACCATTGTTTCTCGCCAGCATGATAATGGCTATCCTCATGGCGATTGGCGATTTTTTCCCTATGGAGAGGTTGAAAAAGAAGAACTTGGTAAATTCACCATCGGCCACACTTACAATGCTGCCTATTATTTGCACCTTGGCGCTCAAGACATCACATGGGTTGGCATTCAAGACAGTAATTTAACTTATTGGTTGCCAAGTGCCAATTGGAGCAATGGTTTCAAATCGGTCAAATTTGCAACCCCGAAATCTACGCGTATTATGGATGATGGTCGTTCTTTTAAGTTCAGTTATTTCACACCTGAAATCGGCAATACCAAATTTGGTTTCAGCTATGCTCCCGATAACGCCAGCCGCCGCGGTATGGTCAGTCGCTATGTTCACTATGACAAACCTGAAGACGGCTATACTTTTGCCATGCAAAACAAATGGACACCTGGCATTGGAGAGCTATACACATCAGTAGGCTATGGTTTATTTAACCGCACGGATAATGAATGGGCATTTGGCGTTCGTTGGCAAGTAGATAAATTTAATATTTCCGCCTCATATAAAAATGCATATATTGATGGAAAAGACAATCCAATCTCCACTACCAGACAGAATGAACACCTTCCGGCTTATTTTGATAATTATCGCGAAGGAGAGGCTTGGGATATCAGCTTTGGCTATGACTTTGGCCGCTTTAGTACCAACTTTGCATATCTGCATACCGAGGCTAAAAACACCCGTAATAGTGATAATTTGTTTTTGCAGTCGAACCGATATGAAGTAAACGACCATCTAGATATATTCTTAATCAATGGTTATACCAATTCCAAAGGCCTCACCCGAAACTCAGATAACAATTCCAAAGGCTATGCTATAATTACGGGTATAGCGCTTAAATATTAAAATAAAATCCATTGACAAAGACAAGATAAAGGCATACAACAAGCGCATAATTAGCTTATTAATACAATTATTAACCCTTAATATTAAAGCCTTATGGAAAAAAGTTTTTTGGCACAGTTGGAAAGACGTGCCCGTTTCAACAATTTGATGGCAAAGTCCTCTGATTATTTTTCGGTTATGATAGAACCGATGAAACTTCCCGGTGATTATTTTTTGAAAGACGGAAGACGTTTTACGTCAACGGTTTTTGAACAAGAAAAGGGAATATTTATTGATGAATCAGATAAATACATTTGTCTGGACTTGTTCTCGTCAGAGCTTTATGACGAAAAGCAAATGAAAGCGTTTCTGTCACGTTATAACGTACAGCTTCCGAGCTTGTCAGAAATCACGATAATTGTGGACAATGCCGAAATCATCAATCAGAGTCTGTTGTGTATTGGGCGTGCCTCACAAGCCCTTGATAAGAATATCAATGGCTATTGGTATCAAGGTTATGGTAAACAAGCTTCACGTCAAAAACGCCGCTTACTTGTTGTAAAAAAAGAAAAGCAGGTTCCCCCTTGTGGACTTGGACGTTTCGAATTTCCGACAGTTGCTCCGTTCTCGGTACCGGGAATAGCTTTGGTTCATAATAATTTCGCTGACCCGTATCGGGTTTTGCAAAGCTTAGGGAATAACGAGTACTATGTTTTGGATGTGGACTGCAAAGCATGCACCATGCGCTCATGGGATAGAGAACTAAATGGCTCAATCCACCAAGAGGGAGATGTGCTGTTTGTTGAAAATCCGCAAGGAATATTTTATGAAAACGGTGAGCGGTATTTAAGTATCTATGTGTGTCGTTTTCGTAAAATCACCGGCTTATATGCCTATGAAGGGCATGATTACAAAAGTATTCATTATTCTGCAGACGAAGATGATTAATTGTTAAACAAAAAAGACCTGACAATTTTATTGTCGGGTCTTTTTTTTTACAAAAAGGGCTTGACTTAGAGCATACTCTAAAAGCTAAACTATCCCAAACACAATAACAGGAGAAAGCCAATGAAAATTATTTCAATAGGAATTTTGGCGATTTTGGTGGTATTGGGCTTGTTCAAATATTACCAAACGCACACTTGGGACAAAACTTTTGCTAAAAGCGATAAAGTAAAAGTTCAAAAAGTCAGTTTCAAAAATCGTTACGGCATAAAGCTGGTTGGTGATTTATATTTGCCTAAATCCGGAGCAGATAAAGATTTGTCAGCTATTGCCGTCTCCGGCCCGTTTGGTGCGGTAAAAGAGCAAGCCTCAGGCTTATATGCGCAAAAAATGGCCGAGCAGGGATTTGTCACACTTGCTTTTGATGCCTCTTACACGGGGGAAAGCGGTGGTCAACCGCGCAATGTGGCCTCTCCTGACATTAATACCGAAGATTTTAGCGCTGCGGTAGATTTTTTAAGTACTTTGCCAGAGGTAAATCCTGAAAAAATCGGTATTATCGGTATTTGTGGCTTTGGTGGATTTGGATTAAATGCCGCTGCCATGGATACCCGTATCAAAGCTACCGTTACTTCTACGATGTATGATATGAGCCGCGTTAATGCCAATGGCTATTTTGATGCTATGAGCAAAGAAGAGCGCTATGCTTTGCGCCAAAAACTCAATGCTCAAAGAACGCAGGATGCTAAAGCCGGAACTTTTGCCATAGCACAAGGGTTACCCGATAAATTAACGGGAGAAGAACCACAGTTTGTGCAAGACTACTATGGATATTACAAAACCCCAAGAGGCTATCACAAGCGTTCGATTAATTCGACAGGCGGTTGGAATATGACATCATCTCTGTCATTTATGAATATGCCGTTGTTAAGCTATAGTGATGAGATTAAAAGTGTCGTTTTGATGCTTCACGGTGAAAAAGCGCATAGCCGCTACTTTAGCGAAGATGCTTTCAAAAAATTGCAAGGTAAAAATAAGGAGTTAATGATTATTCCGGGCGCCAACCACGTCGATTTATACGATAATCTTGAAAAAATTCCTTTTGATAAGATAACAAAGTTCTTCAAAGATAACTTGCAATAATACTTTAAGGTGCTGATGAGCTTAGCTCATTAGCACCCTTCATCTTTATAAGGTCTGGACATTAATTTTTCCATAGCCGTTTGGATGGACAGCCCTTCAAACAAAATTTGGCTGACAATCTCACAAATCGGCATTTCAATTCCGAGCTCATGCGCCCGTTTGAGAACGGCTTGAGTGGTAAAAATCCCTTCAACCGTACGCGTGTTCTCTTGCAATATTTTTTGAGCTTTTCCACAAACCCCGATTTCATAACCAAAACTATAATTTCGAGATTGTGAGCAGTTGGCCGTTAACACCAAATCACCTAAGCCACACATTCCCATCATGGTGTCGACACTGCCACCGAGTACTTTTGCCAAACGGAGCATTTCAGCCAATCCTCTGGTAATAAGGGCGGCCCTTGCCCCATCTCCGAGCTGAGCCCCTTCGACAATGCCTGAGGCAATGGCAATCACGTTTTTAACACTTCCGCCAATTTGCGGAGAAATAATATCGGTTGTGGTGTAAGGGCGGAAAAAAGGCGTCCCTAAGGTCTCGCACAAGAGCTTGGCAACACCTTCTTTTTGTGAGGCAATCGTAACGGAGGCTAACTTTTTATGGGCAATATCTACGGCAAAGCCTGGACCGGATAAAATGGCAATGGTTGTTGAGGGAATAATTTCTTGCGCAATTTCGGAGAGCATTTTTCCGCTTTGCGCCTCAATCCCTTTGGCACAAAAAACCAAGATAGTGTCAGCTTTGAGGAGAGGTTTAATCTTCTCTAAAACTTCACGCGTTGCCTGAGCCGAGGTGGTCAGAAGCACAATTTGAGCCTCTTCAAAAATTTCAGCTAAATTATTGGTCGCGCGAATATTATCCGAAAGAGGAATATTAGGCAGATACCGTTGGTTTGTATGCTTTTGGTTAATGGAATCAATAATATCTTGCTTTCTGTCCCAGCAAAGAACCTTATTTCCAGCACGCACCGCCGTTAACGCCAAGGCTGAACCAAAAATTCCCGTGCCGATAATTCCGATATTTTGCATAATCATCTCCGTTTGCAACACTTTTCTCAACTATAAAATCATAAAAAAAAGAAGTCAAAATAAAAACCAAAATTAATAAAAAACTTACCAACCTCATGATAAAATAAGCCTAAATTTTTTAAAGGATAAAAACATGATAGATATTGCGTTTGATACACATGAAGGCAACACATTTTGTGATGAGGTATGTCCGGTCGTTTCGCTTGATAATGTGCCGCAAAGCTGGGAAGAATATGCCAGACAAGCAGAGGAGTTGATAAATCGTTATGGCGATGACAAGACAATCATTTTACAAATTAATAATCCGCAATTTTCTATGAATAAATTTTCATTAGCGTTGTTTGTAAGCTCAATTAAAATGCCCAGTACATTGGATTTAGCCGTTTTTAAAGTTAAAGATTTGGAAACAGCCAGAGAAGCCTACAAACCTTATTTAGCCTTAACCATTGCCGTAAAATATGTGTTACAGTTGTTTAATGCTACACCGGAGGTGATATATAAAAATATATCAGGATTAGGCTATCTGGGGTTATCCATAAAAACGGATTATATAGAAAATACCATGACTTTGACTTATGAAGGAGCCAAAGAACCCTCATATCATTTTGAAACGGACAATGCGTTTGATGCGCTTGTCATGTCTGCAGTTCTAAAGACACTCTCATTGGCTCAAATCAAAGAAAAGTTTGAGGTTAAGATGTCACTTAACCTCGCCCCACAAAAACGAACCATAGATGAATTAATTGTTCAAATTCTAAAAATCGTCTCACCTTGGATAGAAGAGTAATCCTTTAAGCGACGCGATTTAAGATAGCTTCGGCAAATACGCGTAACGGGCTAGACAGCACTTGAGGTCTTAAGTCTTTCGGTTCAATCTTCATATTTTGGCTGAAATAAACAAAATCATCCCAATCTACAGCGTATTTTGGGCACAAAAGTTGCACCATATTGTAACAGTCATGACGTATTTCAGCATCAATTTCCATACCTCTGGCACAAATCGCGGTGGTAATTGCGGCATTAGCCGTTTCGCAGCAAGAATAAGAGTCCATGGTGTGAGCCACCAACAAGTTGTCAAACCCCAAGATACCAGGATAAATATTACCAATCATCAACATTTGTGCAAATTCTTTTTCATATTTACCGGAATAAATGCGCCAACGTTGAGGTGTACGATCTTCATCACTTTGAGCAATACTTTTGCAGTTATGGAAAGTAATATTGTTATCATCGCGGGTCATCTCATACAAATAATCAGCCACATTATTAGGAGTTCTCGGTCCATTCACAAAAACAACACTATATCCGCAAGCCGCTAATTTTTGAGCATCTGTTAAAAGTTTTTTTGCAAATTGCAAAGTGAAGTTAATTTCAGGTCCGTCAACCCTTCCGCCTAAACAAATCACAACTTTTTTAGGGCTGGCAATGAAAGCGGACAATTTTTGCACTTGAGCCAGAAGTTCGGGATTAGCTTTGTTTTTTTGTAAAGAAGCAATAAGTTCTTTTTTCTTATCTTTAACGGTTTTGCGGTTAAAGTTGTTGATAGTTCCGATGGTAATCAAACTTTTTTTGCGCAACTCGGCATTTTGCAACAAACGGATACGCGATGTAAAAGTCAACAGATGTTTAGGAATATTAATTAAATCTACATATTTATATTTATGTAAACGGCTTGTAAGAACGGATGTAAAGACATTTCCCAAATTATGTTCTTTATAATATTCTTTTACGGCTCTACAAATAGCATCGATATTTTTTCCGGCGACTTTATTTTCAGCTTGGTTATAAGCAACAATAAATACCTTAGGAGCAATTTCTTTTGTTTTCAAAAAATTATCCAAGATGGCAAACACTTCTTTTTTAAATGTTTGAAAGTCAGGGAATTTAGATAACTTTAGGGTTTCTTTCAAGTCATGAATATTGTTTACATCAAGAGGCAATAAAAGGGATTTGTCATAGTCATAAGTATTACCGGTCAAATCTTCCAAAGCCTTAAACGCACCATAAATTTGGTTGAGTTCGCCAAGGTTGGCTGTACCCCAGGCCATAACGTCAAAATCAGTTTTTTCCATAAAATACCTCCGTTAGATGTATGTTACTTTGTTTATATTTGAAAAACATAAATATTTGATTAATCAAAATGGCTTGTATTTTGAGTAAAATTAACATAACATAACCCCAAACAAGATAAGGAGAAAACAATGATAATTAAAAATATATTTTGGGATGTAGATGGTGTTTTGGCCAACTTAAACTATGCTTATTATAATTTTTTAACCCGTCACCCGAAATATGCCCCCCAATATGGAAATATTAAATGGGAAGATTTACCGAAAGTTTTGCCGATTGTACCCAAATATGGGGCATTGGAGCTCAAAACACATCCCACTCAAGGTGTTGATATGGATTATGATTTTTGCCATTCTCCTGAGTTTTTTACCAATCGTCCGTTATATCCCAACGTTGTGGAAACCCTAAAAGAACTAAACGAGAAGGGGTATCGTCAGTTTACGATGTCTGCAACTTTTGATGTTGAAACCAAGAAGAAGTTTTTGAATAATTTACTGAGTGAAGTAACGGACTTTTTGACGATTGAATGCGTCCAACACGGTAAATTTATGCATGATTCTGCCAAGGAGGATATGCTTAAAAGTTGCTTTGAAAAATATGGCTTAAAGGCAGAGGAAACGATTTTGGTTGATGATAGAATATATAATCAATATGCCGCTATTAATGTAGGAGCACATCCTATTCGTTATCGTTGCGAGTTCACATCTGACTTGCCCGAAGAATTAAATTGGATACCGGAAGTCAAGAGTATGGAAGAACTCAAAAATTGGTTAGCAACCAATACCACAATGGAATAGCTCAATGACATTATTTCAAATATCAATAGGCTTGTTGATATTGCTAACCATGGTTGTGCGCCCGTTTTTATACAAGCCTTGTGTAAAATATTTTCCGGCCGAATTATCCGCAGCCTTTACCTCCGTTTGGTTGCTTGTTGGGCTAGCCATAAGTTGGCCTTTCTTGGGACATTTGTTGATAGATGATTTCACCAAAATCACAACGTCGCCATACATTTGGTTAAGTATTCTGAAAGGTGTCTTGCTCTGGGCAATGATAAAATTTCAGCAAGTAGTAAACAAAGAAAGCACCTCTTCATCGGTTTTCTTTGGCTTTGTGGCAATGGCACTCGGCTCATTGGTCAATAATTTGTTTTTTAAAGAAGGGTTAGCTCTATTTCAAATCTTTTGCATTTGCGCTTTAGGACTGTTGGGGATAGTCTTTATTCTGCGTGGTGATGCCGGAAGATTGTCCTTAACCGGAAAAATAGACTTTATCCTCATCATATTGTTAGGTGCGTCCTTTAGTGTGTTTGATCATCTGGCGATTCCTCAAGTTGGGTGGTATGCACATGTCTTTTTTTCTTCGGTGTTTATGTATTTTGCCTGTGTTGTCAAAGGCATATCCAAGCAAGATTATCGCAACATTTTTGGTAATTATCAGGTAGCTATAGCCGGAATTGTTTACACCATATCGGAATTTTTGATTATTTATGCATCAATAAATTTATTGCCGGTATCTTTTGTTGCGGTATTTATGCGCATGGCGGCACCGATAGTGATGCTGATTTCGGCGGTTATGTATCGTGAACAAAGCATAAAAAATCAGCTAACCTTTGGTGGATTAGCATTATTGTTTGTTTTACCGCTGATTTTTGGTTAAAAGAAAGGCACCATTTCGGTGCCTTAACTTTTTTTATCAACCTAAAGATTACTTAATCCATTTCAAAGCGGCTTCATATTCTTCAGGGGTATTAACATCAGCCGGAGCTTCATCAACCAGCTTAATGTTATCAACGATTTTAGCTCTGATTTTCATGCCGTTTTCAAGAGCGCGCAGTTGTTCCAAAGATTCTCTTTTTTCCAAAATTCCAACCGGAAGGCTAACAAATTTTTGCAAAGAAGAAGCCTTATAAACATAAATACCGATATGATGATAAAAATCATGATTATCACATTTTTGCGGGTCACGAATAAAAGGAGCGGCGGCTCTGGTAAAATATAAGCAGTTTGCTTCGCTTTCGCCTTGAGCCAATCCCATAACAATTTTAACTTGAGTTGGGTCTTCAACATCTTTTTCGTTCTTAAAAATCATACCGCAAGTTGCAATATCGCAGTCGGTACGTTCAATCATTTCAATCAGGTCAAGGTTGACTTTAGGGTCAACATTCAAACCATCACCTTGGAAGTTAACCACGATGTCATATTTATTTCCCTCAGGGTCAATTTGCTTGAGGGCGGCGGCAATACGGTCTGTTCCGCTAGGCAAAGACGGGTCTGTCAAAATAGCTTTTGCGCCGAATTTTTGAGCCTCATCAACCAAAATTTGGTCTCCGGCAGCAATAACAATATCACCGGGAACGTCGGCTTTCACATTTTCATACACACGTTGTAAAACACTCTTCCCGTTAATATCGAGCAAAGGCTTGTTCGGCAAACGCGTAGAAGCCATACGTACCGGAATCATGGTAATAACTCTAGACATATCAATCCTTTCAAGTTGTCTGTTGTTGAATGAAAAAGAGTATATTCTATTTTGATAAAAAAATAAAGAGAGTTAGCACCATTTGTTTATAATCGCCAAATAAATATTTATTTTGTATTTTTTTGTCAAAACAAATTGACTGGCAGTAAATTTTATGCTATGTTCAATTTCGTAAATAAATTATTTTGGCTATTATTGCAACAGCGGTTGCTTGGCATAGCCTATATTGTCTAATCAGTTGCCCTTGTGGCAACATAAAAATAAGAAAATGGAAAAAAATCTTCAGACAGTAAGCTTTCAGCTTGCTAATCAGTGGTACGATAGTGTCATTGATTTGAAAAGCGTGTACACATCAGTTCACGCAGGTGCAAAAAACTACGGTTCGTCAGCAAATCAATTGGTGAACGAAATGTTCGCTAATTTTTTGGAATTAGCGTTCCAAAAGAAGGTTGACCTGACAAACACGTTACTGATAACCGACTACGGCTGTGGTCAAAGCAAGGCTTCAAATGTCTTGGCTGAAGTGTTAGCCAACAATGCCGAGAAAATTGCGTCTTTAATGGAAAAAGGTGTTGGTATTAATGAAATTCTGCAAGACCTTTCGCAGGAAATCAAAAATGCTGATAGCGCAGAGGTTACGGAAATCATACCTCGCGTAACCAAATACCGCCATATTATCGTACAGAGATATGATATCGGTATTCCGGAGTATTCCATTAAGCCGGTCAATAAGGCTGACGTGGTCTTCTGCAACGATGTTCTGGAGCATATTCCGGAACATGAATTACCGGATTTTCTGACCGGATTGCAAGAGGCGGGAAAATATATCTTTGCGTCAATTTCATTGAGGGACGCCGTCAACTATATGGCAATTCCTGAATCAATGCTTTGGGAAAAGGCACAAAAGGTTGATGCTCCGTCCGGAATTGTTCTGACCAAGGATGTCTCAGGGGCTTATATCTTCTCGCTCCATGTAAGCGTTTTGCCACAAAGCAGATGGCAAGAGATATTGGGCTCTCAGTGGACACTCTTGCCGGCGCAGGATTATACCGCCGTTTCGGCGATGAATTTTGCTCCTTCGGCAAAATATCAGGCCGAAAAGAGGGACTTGATTGCTCAAGTTGGTTTTGCCGACTTCATACCTTTCCCCACAAAAATGGGCACAAGGTACGAGCAAGACCCAATCCTCTGGCGTAGAACAGCGTTGATGCAGCCTCAAAAACACATTCAAAAACTAAATGTGTTGGAGGGCTATCCTGAAAGCGCGTTCAAGGCTAAAGAAAAGCAAGAAAGCTTGGAGTTCCTTTCCTTCATCGGAGCCAAAATCTCGCAAAAAGAAGATGGCTCATGGGAATTGGGAGATTTGCCGGAGTTCCTGGACAAACTTGCTGAGCTTGAAAAACTGAGCAAAGCCGGAAATAAGACCGATGAGGCTGTCAAAGCCGCCGCAACTAAAATTATCAGACAGGGTCTCTAAGACCCCTGTCTAAAATGTTTAATATTTTAATTTTAATTATTATTATGGAAAGATTCATTAAAGAGAAGTTGGCAGGCTTAGCAGCCACTCTCAATGCAAAAAAGCAAGAGTTTATCAACGATTTTATTTCTGCTTCTGCCGATTCGCGTTTTACGGTAGAAAATGCAGAAAAAATATGGACGCATCTGACTAACCCGGCGAACCACAAAATTGGCTCAACCGAGTTGGCTCCGGGGCTGAAAGTCAATATTGACTGGACAGTCCTGAAAGAGAAAGCAGAGGTCTTCCCAGAAGTTCATGCAGAATTTAATGATGGGCATATTCCGACCTTTACGGAAGGGATGTATATATCAGCCGCATCAGAAGATTTGCCGGTGCATGTTCCTTTTGACACAACAAAGGATATCGGTTTCTTTGAAAAGCCAGAAACATCCTTTGCAAGCAAAATCGAACCAAACTCGTGGAAGTTTATTCCGGCAGGCGTCTATCATGGTCCGCTTTATGGCGGGTATGAGAATAACCCTGCAAACTACTTCCTGAAAGATGGAAAGAAACACGTCGTCAAGATTTGCATAAAAATTCTTGCCGACTAATCAAAAGCCCCGTAACAGCAGAGCTGTTAACGGGGCTTTGCTTTAAATAAATCGCTTCAAAATATTCCTATAAAACTCTCCTCATTCCCCAAACCCGCACAAAGTTTTACCCTAATCCCCGCGAATCCGTCCGCAACTTCCCAAAGTTTTACCCTAATCTCGCCGAATCCTCAAAATCTCACTCAATTCCTCTTCCAATCGCCTCAATCTTCGCCAAAATCTCAATCACTCCACCTTCCAATCCCACAATCTTCTTCAAAATCTCATCAAATTCCACGCCCAAAACGCCACACACCCCCTCAAAACACAGTAATTGTGTCAATTTAAGAAATTTTTATATTTTTTTGTCAAATAGTGTTGACTCGGGGGGTAATTTATGCTATATTCTAGTCCATGAAAAATATTATTATGGTCATTATTCAACAACAGCGGTTGCTTGCTGATGACCAATTTTATTGTTTAACCCGTCATCATCGTTATAAAACAATACAGCGGTGGTGGCACAAAACTTTCAAATTATGGAAACAACAAAAATTGGCCTCGTAACTGAGGCATTTGGTCATGGATTTTTTGCCGTAAAAATGTGTAAAGCACTCGGACTTGAGTTGGTCGCATTCAGTGAAAAAGAAACACAGGAAGAATTTGAAGCACAAGTGTCTCAAATAATGACAAACCTGAGCTTCATCGCTCCTGAGATGCGTCCAGCCAAATGGGAAGAACGCGAAACGTTACCCCGTCGTGGTTGGAATGCAAGGCAGTCTCTACTCGACGGTGAAATCACCGAAGCGGAGTGGAAGCTCTTCGCTGAATATCCTGCGCTGCAGCCGGAAATAAAGGAGCCTCTTCCAAGGTTCCTCAGTGTTCCGCGCTACCGCACGAACATTATGTTCGTTCCACAGAAACTTGTTTCTGACGGACAGTGCGGTGTTACTGCCGCACAGCAGAGCGTGCAACCACAGGCATTTAATTTCATGAAAACCTTGTCAAATGTAACCCTGATTTTGGGACAACATTTTCACAAGGTTAATGACCTCGACAAAATCGAGGCATTAATAAAGGAATTCAAATGCTATGTTCCAGGATATGCAGAAGACCGTGAGGTCTTTGGTATCCGCGGTATTGCGCACAAGCAGTATTATAACTTGTACGCTAAAACCGACCTGTGTATGGGTATCGCAGGCACCCACACATGGTATCTCTTGACCTGCTTCCCAAGCACCCCGCAAATCATCCTGTACAACAGGAAAGGTGTGGAAAACTGGGAAAAAATTGCTGAGGCATACAAGAATGCCGGCTATCAAATCTACGCAATTGGATTTGATGAGCTGACAGATATGAATCAGCTAGGAAAGAAGATGGAAGAGATATTTAACTCTCTTTAATCCTTTTCCCCAAAAACCTCTGTTCCGCTTAACCGCGGACAGAGGTTTTTTGTTGTTATTAGCTAATCAGATGATTTATAGTGCTTTTTTCACAATTTTTTAACCTTAGCTCGTATATATTACCAATAAAAATTATCGTTTGGATGAAAATTTTACAAAAAATGAATTTTGTCTATTTTTAGACTTGAAAACATCTCAAAAATATGCTATAGATAGATAAAATGAATTATCTAAGGAGAAAACAAATGAACAAAATCGCAAACAAATTACAAAACGTCCGCAAGAAAGTTGCCAATAAGGGTAAAACAATTGCAGTAGGTATAGCTACAGCATCCGCAATTTTTACTGGAAATGCAGCTGAAAATACACAAAGCAACGATAGAGATATGAGCAATGGTAGTAATTCAATGATTAGTATAAAAAAGTCACAAATTGCACAAACCTATGCCGGAGAGTTTAAATTAGCCGTTGGTGAAGATAATAAAGTATCTGGTGTTAATGAGGATGGAAGTGAGTGGAACAAATGGGAAAAAGGTAATGCCAGTGTAAAAGAAACTGAGGAATTAGATGGTTCCAAAAGCTTCGAATTTAATAGTAAAAACAGTAATTTTGCATACAAAGGCGGAAAATTTGTAACTAATGAAAATGGTCAAGAAAAAGAATTGGATTTAAGAGAAGTTACAAATGAAATTAATCAGTTTAGAGCTGATGCTAAAGTATTAAATACCGCTTCATTTATGGATTATTACAACCAATCTCAAGGAAGATAGAGATATAAATTCAAAGCCACCTTGCAAAAGGTGGCTTTTCTTTTTTTATTTAAGTTATTATAGGGAATATAATTTCAAAGGAAAACACATAAATGACCAAAGAAGCATCTCTTTCAATTGTTGAAGATGTTGTCAATCATAAGTTTTTAATGATTAAACATCAAAGGGGGATTAACCAAGGATGTCTGAATTTTCCGGGAGGAAAAAAAGAACCAGATGAAACGATGGAAGAATGTGTAATCAGAGAAACGCTGGAAGAAACCGGCTTAAAAATAGAAAACCCCATACAAGTCGGATACATTGAATTCCCAACCAAAGATTTTTATGTTCATGTCTTCAAAAGTACCAAATTCAGTGGCAATATTCATGAAAAAGCTGATGAAGTTCAGCTCTTTTGGGTAGATGAAGATAAAATACCTTATGATAAAATGCGAGAGGCTGATAAAAATTTTTTACCGGAAATTATTGCCGGCAACTATGTCAAAAGGCGTTTTATCTACGATGACAATTTTCATGTAATAGATATAATAGATTTATAGTTTCTAAAAAAAATAAAAAGAGGTACGTTAAGTACCTCTTTTTATTGTCCGTTCATTTCTTTAGCTAATTTATATGCATTCAAAATAATTTTTTTGGCTTCAAGAGCCTGTTCTTTAGTAAGTGGAGGGACGCCTTCAAGCGGATAAGCAATTCCCAAATTTTTATATTTAGGTAAAGCCATATCATGATAAGGCAAAACATCCAAAGCAACCACATTATGCAAGGATGCTAAAAACAGCCCCAGCTTTTCCAAATATTCAGGATTAAAAGTAATACCGGGCACAACCACATGTCGAACCCACATAGGTTTCTTTTGCTCAGAGAGATATTTGGCAAATTCCAAAATATTTTTATTGGTATGTTTGGTCAGTTTTTTGTGCTCTTCATCATCGATATGTTTAATATCAAGCAAAACCAAACTGGTATATTTCAAAAGTTCATCGACTTTTTCAGTATTGTTTTTATTAAACAACGCACCTGACGTATCCAACGCGGTATGAATGCCTTTTTCTTGCGCTTTTTTGAACAATTCTGTCACAAAGTCCATTTGCAACATAGGTTCTCCACCGGTTACGGTTATGCCCCCATGGCAAAACTCTTTGACGCCATCGTATTGCGCCAAAATTTCATCAACGCTCATGAGTTGATTTTCTTTTGTATTCCACGTGTCAGGGTTATGGCAATATAAGCAACGCATAGGGCAACCTTGCGTAAAAACCACAAATCGGATACCAGGCCCATCAACCGTTCCGCAACTTTCAATCGAATGAATGTTTCCTAATATTTCAGACATTATTTTCTCCTTGAGGTATCAATATCGCATAATAAAAAAAAAGCAAGATATAAAATCTTGCTTTTTTAAGAAAACCTCTCTGTCAATTAAGCATTAATTGCAGAGTGGAAAGTTCTGGAGATAACGTCATCTTGTTGCTCTTTAGTCAACTTAATGAAGTTTACGGCATAGCCGGAAACTCTGACAGTCAACTGCGGATATTGTTCCGGATGAGCTTGAGCATCAAGCAAAGTTTCTCTGTTGAATACGTTTACGTTTAAGTGGTGACCACCTTTTTCAACATAACCATCCAACAAATTAATCAAATTTTCTTCTTGTTGAGTAGCCATTTTTTTTACCTTTACAAGTTATTGATTGTTAATAAACCGTGATTTGTGAATAGCGACACCCAATAGTATACACTATTCACGCCTCACTGTCACTATTTTTATTTACAGGTACCTTCACAGCATCCGCAGTCAAGTTGGATATCTAAATCACCCATAAATACTTCATCTTTACCCAAGGCATTCGGGATAATAGAGAAGGTGTTAGAAATACCATCTTGAGCATCATTAAACGGAAGTTTTGCAACCGAAGCCAAAGAAGCAACGGCACCATGAGTATCACGACCATGCATTGGGTTAGCGCCCGGAGCAAGCGGAATACCAGCTTTTCTTCCATCAGGAGTATTACCTGTCTTTTTACCATAAACCACATTAGATGTAATGGTTAAGATAGACATGGTCGGAATAGAATTTCTGTAGGTGAAGTGTTTTCTAATCATTCCCATGAATTTCTTAACAAGGTTAACAGCGATTTGGTCAACTCTGTCATCATTGTTACCATATTTCGGGAAGTCGCCTTCAACTTCGTAATCTACAACGACACCATTTTCATCTCTGATGGTTTTAACTTTAGCATATTTGATAGCAGACAAAGAGTCGGCAACAACTGACAAACCGGCAATACCTGTTGCGAAATATCTCTTAACGTCTCTGTCATGCAAAGCCATTTGAGATCTTTCATAGCAATATTTGTCATGCATATAGTGAATGACGTTCAATGTGTTGACATACAATCCAGCCAACCATTCCATCATATCTTCATAGCGTTCCATAACTTCATCATAGTCTAAGTATTCAGAAGTAATTGGTCTGTATTTAGGTCCGATTTGTTCTTTAGATTTTTCATCGATACCGCCGTTGATGGCATAAAGCATACATTTAGCCAAGTTAGCACGAGCACCGAAGAATTGCATTTCTTTACCGACAACCATAGAAGATACGCAGCAAGCAATTGCATAGTCATCGCCGTGAGTTACACGCATCAAGTCATCATTTTCATATTGGATTGAAGATGTTTTGATAGAAATATGAGCGCAGTATTCTTTGAAAGCGTGTGGTAATCTCTTAGACCACAAAACAGTCAAGTTTGGTTCCGGAGCAGTACCTAAGTTTTCCAAAGTTCTCAAATATCTGAAAGAGTTTTTGGTAACTAAAGGACGACCATCAATACCGACACCACCGATTGATTCGGTTACCCAAGTCGGGTCACCTGAGAACAATTCATTATATTCAGGAGTACGAGCAAATTTAACCAATCTCAACTTCATAATGAAGTGGTCAATCATTTCTTGAGCTTGTTCTTCGGTAATAACGCCGTTTTTCAAATCTCTTTCAATATAAATATCCAAGAAAGTAGAAGTTCTACCCAAGCTCATTGCAGCGCCGTTTTGTTCTTTAACGGCAGACAAATAACCAAAGTACAACCATTGAATGGCTTCTTTTGCGCTTTTAGCTGGTTTAGAAATGTCGAATCCATAGGTTTTACCGAGCTCAATCATTTCTTTCAAAGCTCTGATTTGCTCAGCAATTTCTTCTCTTAATTGGATTCTATCAGGCGTCATTTCCCCTTCAAGAGATTTGAATTGTTCTTGCTTGTCTTGAATTAAGCGATCAATACCATACAAAGCAACACGTCTGTAGTCACCGATAATACGACCACGACCATAAGCATCCGGAAGACCGGTAATAATACCGGAGTGGCGTGCAGCTTTCATTTCAGGGGTATAAACATCAAAAACACCTTGGTTATGAGTTTTTCTGTATTTTGTAAAGATTTCAGAAATTTCAGGATCAACTTCATAGCCATAAGATTTGCAAGAAGTTTCAGCCATTCTGATACCGCCGAACGGTTGCAGAGAGCGTTTGAACGGAGCATCAGTTTGGAAACCAACGATAGTTTCCAAATTTTTATCTAAATAACCGGCACCATGTGAAACGATAGAAGATACAACTTTGGTATCCATATCCAACACACCGCCTTTTTCACGTTCTTTTTTGCTTAACTCACAGCACATATCCCACAATTTTTTTGTGGCTTCTGTCGGACCGGCCAAAAAGCTGGCATCACCCTCATACGGGGTGTAGTTTTTCTGAATAAAATCTCTTACATTGATTTCGGATTGCCATTTACCGCCAACGAAACCATCATAAGCAGATTGTGTTTCTGATGTTATATCTGACATATTTATCTCCTTACTTTATGTTGCCGCCACGGCAACATTACTAACATCTATAAAATCAACATTTCTTCATAAATGAAATAGATAAAATTTTTAATATTTCTCAAGCGATTGCACTATATAGATTATTTTCAGAATGTCAAATAAATAACATAATCTATCCAATTTTAATTTTTTATAAACACAATTTATGCACAATATTACATAATAAATTTGTTTTGAATTGGGAGAGAGATATGCTTTTTGATGAAGTTGTTGCGCAAAGAAGAAGTATTTGCGCTTATGATGCTAATAAAAAACTAAATAAAGAACAAATCGCTGAATTAGTAAAATGCGCGCAACAAGCTCCATCGTGGAAAAATTCTCAAACGGGACGTTATTATGCCGTTTTTGCTAGTGATAAGTTAGCGGCATTACGTTCATGCTTGGTTCCGCAAAATCAAATAGTATCCAAAGATGTCAATGTTTTGCTCGTGACGACTTATGTAAAAAATCGTTCAGGATTTGATAGAGAGGGTAATGCTGAAAATGAAATGGGCAATGGATGGGGATGCTATGATTTGGGTTTGCAAAATGCATATCTTGTACTAAAGGCTGCAGACATGGGGATAGACAGCGTCATCTTAGGTTTGCGAGATGCCGATGCCATTCGTGAACTTCTGAATATTCCCGAAAGTGAAAATATTGGAGCCGTTATTGCCTTAGGGTATAGAAGTTCAGCAGATGTACAAGCTCCAAAAAGAAAAGATATAAACGAAATATTGACGGTATGGGAATAAACATGAAACATACAGGCAAACGCATACTACAAATAATCAGCGTTTTGACCTTGATGGGATGTGTGGGTATTACACCGCCGAGAAGTTTTGTTTATAAAGAAATCAAAACCAAGAATTTTGATATTGTGAGCTGGCAAAAAATAACCAATCCGAACGCTGTTTATAAAATATACATAGAAGGAGACGGCTATGCCTTTAATGCTTATGGCCGCCCGACGCAAGACCCAACACCAAGGAGTACTTTTGTCCGCCAATTGGCTTTTAGTGATAACCAAGCCAATGTGATATATTTGGCAAGACCTTGCCAATATATAAACACTAAGATTTGTTCTCAAAGACATTGGACAACGGCGCGTTTTGCTCCTGAGGTGATAAATGCTGAATATGAAGCCATTCGTCAAATAGCAGGGACACATCCCGTAATTTTGATAGGTTTTTCCGGCGGAGCTCAAATCGCAGGACTTGTATCTTCAGCCAAACAAGGGTTAAATGTCAAAAAAATCATAACTATTGCCGGCAATTTGGATCATCTTGATTGGACCACCTATCATAATTTGCCCCCATTATCAGAATCATTAAATTTAGCCGATTATCGTGATAATTTTATGCAAATTTCCCAAAAACACTATGTAGGGGAGGATGATAAGGTAATTTTGCCACAGATGGTTCAAAAATTTGTTCGTCATCAAGCCGAGATAAAAACCATAAAAGGAGCAACGCATAATACCGGCTGGGACAAGATTTATTCTACCGTTCATAATGAACAATAAATATAAAAAGAAATTATAGAATTTTATTTACCTCTATTGAAAACGAGAATTTACATCATATCTCATTGAACATGTAAAAAAATCAAAGAGGCGGAAATGACATTACGTATATATTTATTGTGTTCGGTTGCTTTTTTAGCATTTTCTCAACAAGCCAAAGCAGGCAATGGGTCTGTTAACATAACGGATAATCAAACTTCCATATATATTGCTACAGACAAAGCTTCAGGTTCGAGTTTTGATACTTTTACAGCCACATCTAATTCCGCCACATTTAAAAAAGATTTGATAGGGACGCAAACAAAGAATGTCACAAATCAAATACTTAATTTTGGCGGTGGAACGGCGCAAAACGATGTGATAGGTCTCAACCGAGTAAGAAACGGTGGAAATATCACTCAAACCAACACTTTAAATATTTCGGGTGGCACCATTGAGGGGAATATTTTAGCTACAGCCGATAGTGGTAATTATAATGGTACAAGCCGAAGAACGTCAAATAATATCAATATTTCAGGCGGAACCATCAAAGGAAATGTAGAAGGTGGCGCCGGCGCGACGAATAATATCATAACAATTACAGGTGGAACTTTTGCTCCTTCAAATAATTCGGATGATGACGGTTGCGGAGATCAAACTTTAGGGGCAATCTATGCAGGCGTATCGGATAGCACCACCCGTAATCAAAGCACGAATGGTACTGTTATTCTAAAAAATATGACTGGAACAAATAGCTTTTTAAGCAGCTTTGTTGAAGGGACAAATGGTGTTTCAGGAACAATTTTCGGCTCATCTTAGTGCAGGCTATCGGTTCTATTTGGAAGACAATTTGATAATACAACCAATGGCAGGCTTATTTGGAGCCAATATCAAAACAGATACTTATGAGGAGACGGGAATAGGTCCGATGAATATGCATGTTGAATCAGAAGATTATAATTCTGTCAAAACCATGCTGGGCTTAAAAGCCAAAAAAGAATATAAATTGGATAACGGTATGGTTGTCAAACCCGAACTCCACTTCCGTTGGTATCATGAATTAGCCGATACCAATGGCGGCGTAAATGCATACTTCTTAGCCCAACAAGAATTATTTGGGGCCAATGGTATTGATGTACCGCGAGATATGGGAGACATAGCTTTTCGCCTTACCACCGAAAATGATGAAAGATTTGATATCTTTGTTGAAAGTTTTTATCAGTTTGGCAAAGATTTCTATAACATAGGTAGTACAGTCGGTCTCAAATATAATTTTTAGATTTTGGAGGGTGTAAGAAATTGAAAATTTGCCCCAAAACTATAAACAAAAGAAATAAAAAAAATTAAATTACTTGCATTTCAGTAGATACCTGCTAAAGTTGTGATTGTAAATATCAATCTACTGAGTAATGAGGTTCACACTCAATAGTTCATATTATTAAGTAGCTTAAATCTTAAGCAAAATCAAGCAACAACCACAAAGGATGGCACTCATGAACAAAACCTTACTTTTCACAACAGCTTTAGCTTCTTTAGTAACACCAGCATATTTGCAAGCAGCAGATATCAATATAACCGAAGACAAAACGATTACTCAAACTGGGGTAGAGGTAAATGAGGCAGGTGTAATTACTGAGTTTGGAACAGTTAAAGACGGAATTGTTCAGTCAGAAAATAATAATATAAATATTACAAATGGAACTATTACGGTAAATACGATGTTCGCAGGTATTTCTCACATGGCCAATGGTAATATAAATGTAAGTGAAGGAGCCACGATTATTGGCGGGAGTATTGAAGGTCTTATTCCAGACGAAGAAACAGGCGAACTCTATACGCCGTTAGGTAATACCATAGTTCACTCAGGTAATGGTAATATTAATATAACAGGCGGTTCTCTGCAATTAAACAATGCCGGAATTATGAAAGTAAATCGTTGTGAAAATGGCGGATATGGCCTCGGATGTGAAGGAACGGAAATTGAGACCACTGGCGATATTTATATTTCGGGAGGAAAATTGGTTTTAAGCCAATCCGAAAATTACAGTGAACACAATATTAATATTTCAGGTGGTAACATTAGCATGTCCCAAAATTCGGACATAAGCGCTAATGAAAAAATAACAATTAGCGATGGAAAGATCCAAGCTACAGATTCCAGTATGCACGGAAATGGAATTAGCGTCACCGGAGGAGAAATCACTTTAGACAACACGGACTTTACCAATGATAGTTTGTCTGAAACTTTTGAATTAAGTGGTGGTACGATTACAATGAATGGTAATCAGAGTGTTATTGGTACCAATCATGGTCAATATAACGATGACACTAGTGGTAAATTTGAAATGAGTGGCGGTCATGTTGTTGTTAATAATTCCGATAATTATATTGAGGGTGGCGATATCTCTGTAAGCGGTGGAGATATTAGTATTTCAGAAGGTGCAACTTTACAAACCGTTGCCACTTTAACTGAAAACGATATGCCTAAAGATATCTCAACCATAAAACTTATCGATGCAGGAACAATCAATCTTTCAGGAAAATTGGTGTCAAATATTTCCGGCAATGGAAATATCTCATTCCAAAATTCGGCCTCAAATATTACCGGCAATGTCTCAGGCTCTCAATTAACCTTTGAAGCTGACCATTCTTTAAGCAAAGCTATCTCGGGCACAATAGGCGAATTGGTTTCTTTAAGCGTTAATGAAGGGACTTTGATTTTTGACCAGCAAACAGGATTGATTAATGATGTCAATGTTGATGAAAATTCTGGTTTACATGTCAAGATTCCAGGCAAAGGACCTGAACAAGAAAATATACAATTAGCGGTCAATTCTTTTACCTCAAGCGGAAATATTGTGTTGGATTCTAATTCAGATATTACAGCGCGAAATAATTTAGAAATTCATGGCGGAAGTGTTGTTGCTACAAATGGCGATTTGGAAAGTTTTAATACGATAAATATTAATGGAGGAACATTAAACTTTAGCAAAGAATCAGACATTTCCGGTTTAGCTAGTGTTAATATTAATGATGGTAGTGTGAATATTAGTGATGTCGGAGAAATTTGGTCTTTAGGAGATGTTAATCTTAAAGGCGGAACAATCAACATGAGCAATTTAGCCATGATTACGACTGAATATAATGCTTTAGATAGTGCTTTTGGTGAACGGTCTAAACCAAGTGTAGCTGGAAATATTAATGTTACTGGAAGTACTGTAAATATTAAAGATCAAGCTATTTTTATAACAGAAGGTGAGATAAATGTGAAAGAACAAGGTGTTGTTAATATTGAGGAAGGCGCAACACTTTTTGCAGTTAAGGAAATTCCCGATGGTACAAATCAGACTAATTTACCGGAAGTTATTGCTAGTACAGATAAAACAGAAATTTTATTAAGCGATAATGGTATTATTAATGTTGCTGGTACTTTAGCTGCTAGTCTATCCGGAAATGGTAATTTAAATATCACTTCTTCTAATGCGGTAATTAATGGTGATATCAAAGGCTCGCAATTAACCTTTGATGCAGACCATTCTTTGAAAAAAGCTCTGTTGGGTGAGAATATTGAATTAGCCTCTTTGAACGTTAACAAAGGCACGTTGACTTTTGATAAACAACCAACTTCAATCACCAATTTGAATGTTGCCGGAGGTTTGGACATAGGTACCAATACCGTAAAAGCTACCAATGTTTCCTTCAAAGACAACTCCACGCTTAAATTCACGGTTGCCGGTAAAGAAGACGGAAGTTATGGTAAAATTCAAGCTAGTACGATTGATGTCAGCACAACCGGCACCAAACTTGATTTAACCTTAAACAGCAGTGTTTTGAGCAAAGGTGAAGCAAAAGATTTTACTATTCTTGATGGTAAAGTTACCGGAGATTTTGCGGAGTTAAGCAAAAACAGCCGTTATGAATTTGAAAAATTAGGAAACGGTCAATATAAAATTACCGGAAAAGCCTCAGCGGCTGATATTGCGACAGAAGCCGGCGGTAATGCCAACAATGTCGGCACTGCAACGGCTTGGGATGGTGTTTCTTTAGATAACCCGAGCGGTTCAACTTCCGGACAAGTTGCCAATGCCTTGGCTGAATTGGCAGGTAAACCGGATGCCGCCTCACAAAAGGCTTATGTAGATGCTTTGACCGCGGTTGCTCCTGAGGTTGCGCCAATGGTTCAACATACACAAACCGAAACCGCAAACCAAGTCTTTGGCGCTGTCGGTACTCGTTTAACCGGTGGTTCTGTTTCTACTGGTGGTGAAGGTATGTCTTCCGGTGATAATGTTTTCGAACGTGCCGCAATGTGGGTTCAAGGCTTGTTTAATAAATCTAAACTTGATGACACTTCAAAATCTTATGGCTTTGATGCAGATTCAAACGGTATCGCCATGGGTGCTGAAAAATATGTAACGGAAGACACCAAAGTCGGTTTAGGTTATGCTTATACCAACACCGATATTGACGGCTTCAAAAGAGAAACAGATGTAGATACACATACTGCCTTTGTTTATGGAGAATATAAGCCGAGTAATTGGTATGTTAACGGTATCGCCTCATACGGCTGGTCAGATTATGACGAAAGCAAGAATGTTGCCGGAGTTAATGTTAAGTCTGACTATGATGCTGAAACCTTTGGTTTGCAAGCCATGACCGGATATGATATGCAGGTTAAAGGCTTTGGCCTAACGCCGGAGATGGGCTTGCGCTATGTTCATATCAGCCAAGACGGCTATAAAGATTCCGCCGACCAAAGAGTATCTGCAAATGATAGCGATATCTTAACCGGTGTTATCGGTGCTAAAGTCAGCAAAACTTGGACGCTTGAAAACGGTATGAACATTAAACCGGAAGCACGCATTGCCGCAACTTATGACTTAATGAACGATGACACAAACTCTGTCGTAACTTTGGCCAATGGTTCGGTTTATAGTGTTGAAGGTGAAGCATTAGACCGCTTCGGTATGGAATTTGGTGCCGGATTAACCGCAGAAATCAATGATAATGTTGAACTCTCTTTAGGTTATGAAGGTAAATTCCGTGAGGACTACCAAGACCACACCGGTTTGTTAAACGCTAAATATAAATTTTAATGCTTAACAACTAATACGAAGATACCCTGTAACAAGAAAGTTGCAGGGTATTTTTTTATGTCCTTATAAATTCGTGGCATTGTAATGATGTATGTATAAAAACGATTTAAAACAGAAAGTTAGCGTAAAATTTTTGGACTTAATGACCTCAATGACAATGGGTTAAAATTTCTATTTAACCATATTTTCAATTTTGCAATATATACTTTATTCATCTTAATCTTGGGAGTTTAAAGAATGAAAAATGGAAGTTTGATATTGGCGTTAACAATGTTGTTTAGTTTTAATGTTTATGCTGAAACTTTAAGGGATAGTGAACAACGTTTATATCAATGTCAGAAAAAATATATTCAAGAAAAGAAAGAATGTACCGAAACTTGGAGCATGAAATGTTATGATTTTCTTATCAATGCAAATAAAAAAGCACAACGATGCTATAAAGATGAAGCTGTAAAATTTTTAACAAAATTTTATAATTTGTCAGAACAAGATGCTCAAAATAAAATAGATAAATATGTTAACTTTATTTATGATGAATATCTATTTTTATACAATGATACAAATTATTGTAAGCAAAATAATTGTGGTGTATTGCCATATTTGTATAGCGAACACACCACAACACAAGAACTTTATGATTATATTTATAAAATGATAAAATCAGTATCAGCTCACAATTAATATTTATCAAACCTATTTTTGTGGCCTTTTTCAAATACACGTTGTGAAGGATCGTTGTTCAAATACTGTTCTTCTACTTTTTTAACATTTTCAATAAATTTTTCTTTTAGAGTTTTATAATCTGTATTCTTTATAGAATTTAATGTATTTGAGCCAATTATTCCATCATCAACAATTCCTAAAGCTCTTTGTAAATTTTTTATTGCAGTCGGTTGTCCTTGAACAATACTATCATCTAAAACAATATCTGCCAATTCATCGGGAAGTTGATAAATGTTTGTATTTTTTCAATAGTCTCTGAACAAAATCATATCAGTTCTTTCTCTTGTAAGATTTTTAATATCTTCATTAGGATACCATCGCTTACTTATTCCAAATTTTGTTTCACCTCCACGGTCATTGGGATGATTAATATATTCACCTTCATTGATTTTTACCCTGCTGTTCATGATATCATTGAAACGTTTATCATTAAGCATTTCATCAATAGCTTTTTTATCAAAGTCCTTACCGTAAAGAGAATAGTCAATATTATTTGCTTTTGCATCATTAGCTATATTACCTTTGTCATTTTGAGCAATTTTGTATGAAGCGCCACCATTTCCGATAGGTTTGGGTGATAAAGCAGAGCTTACTTTATTTCCTTCTTTTGCCATATTTTTAGCTAACGCTTGCGATAAGTAAGAGCGAGCCGTGGGTGCTGGTTTAGATTGAAGGTGAGAAAAATCATTCTCCAACAAATGACGTGAGTTAAATTTATAGTTTTTATCAGTATCTTGACGGGAAGAAAGCTCTCTTGAAAGCAGTGTTTGAGATTGTTTCTTTTTCAGCTCTTCTTCGGGGGCGTCTTGAATTATGTATTGAATTAAATTAGACATGTTTTTCCTCCGTTAATGAATAAAAAAAATCCGAAGAACTTAATCTTCGGATTTTAGGCACACTTTTCCCAAGTGGCTTTTGTTTTATAGCAAAATTAAATACAATTTACAGGTAGTGAGTGAATGTATTAACAGCTTTTAATGATTGTAAATAGCAATTATCGAAACAATAAGTTACTAAGAAATATAGACCTTTTCGGGTTCCCCGGAACAAATGGGCACGACGTGTAAAACCCGAGCCAAAATCAAAGGATTAGCACAAAATTTTGGACTTATTGACCTCAATGACGATAGGTTGAAATATCTATTTAACAATATTTTCAATTTTGCAATATATACTAAAAAGCATTGAAATCTTGGGAGGTTGATGATGAGAAAAGGTGTCTTGGTATTTGCGTTAACAATGTTGTTTAGTTTTAATATTTATGCTGAAACATATCATGGAGTTGATATAGATAAAGTTTACTCGCAAAGCGATTGGAGCAACAAAGATAAAATAAAAGAGATTGTTGATGATTATTCATTGCTACTTCAGTTCAAAGAAGATTTAAATCAATGCCAAGGCAATGACCATCCTATTGAATGTATGAATCAGCTTGCACAAAATATTATGCAACACTTTTATCATTATAACTGTAAAAATAATATGCAAGATTATCAAAATTATGTTAAATCGACTTTAGCGGTTTATGGTGTTGCCTATTGTTTAAATAAATACAATATTCCGGCAGGCACTGTTTGCGAACAAGAAAAAAATACTCAGGTTTGTGAAGTTATAAAACAGTATATTGAGACGTTATTATCACAAATCGAAAAACAAATTAGCATATATAGTTTTATTAAAGACTATAGATAAAAAGGAGAGGTATATTTAACCTCTCCTTTATAAGGCTTAAAACAAAGAATTATTTTTTCTTGCAAATCGTTGGATATTCCCAACTTCCTGATAATTTAGAACAATCTTGAGAAACAAAGTCAAATTTGCAATTATTATCATCAATATTCCATGCTTTTTGATTATTTAAGCAAATTTCTTTAAGCGTTTGATTATCTGGGCAATTTGATAAATTTTTACATCGTTTCAAAAGTTTTGTCTGTTCTGGGGTAAGTTTGATACAGCCAAATTCTTTTTTCCAAATTAAGCAGTCGTCTCGGCAAATATTATTTTGATAATCCCATATTTGTCCGTTATCTAAACAAGTATCGATACTCAACCAATAAGGATTGCGAATAAAGGAAATGCTTAAACCCAATAAACATAAGCAAAAAAAGCTTATCATTAATATTTTTCTAATTTTTGTCATTGCCTAATATTTTTTATTTGTTGATTTTTTTCTTTTAAATTCGCAACCATCTTTAGCATTTGTATATAGCCCACTTTTTGCTTGATGGCGCCCAAGCGAATTAATATATTTATCGTGTTCATAATCAGCATAAGCATCTATAGCTGATGTTCCTTTTATAATCCTATTTTTGAAATAGTCAATTCGTTCTTTAGCATCACCAAGAGCTTCTGCCGTTTTCTCTCCCCATTTTCCTCTTTGGGTTGCTTCATAATTTGCTTTGCAATGAAAATAGTCATCGTTTCCAATGACATTATCTTCTTTCATATCATTATAATTTTTATACATGTCAGAAGCAGCACCAAAAATTTGAGCAAAAGGTGTTTCTAGTAAATTAGTCATTTTATTATTTCTGTTTGTTTGCTTTTTCTTCATTTGTTTTTCAGGATCTTCCTGAATGATATAACGTATAAGGTTACTCATAATTTTTT
>CALXTW010000018.1 GCA_944391515.1 uncultured Alphaproteobacteria bacterium | reverse complement strand
TCGATTCCCCTCAGCTCCACCATTTTTTTATCCTTTTACAAATCTTTCCCAATCAAACTTCGCTTTTATGAAAAAAGCTGCGCTTTCTTGGAGGGGAATACCTCTTAGGTATCTAAATTCGCCGCGGGCGTTCCTTCCTTGCTCATTAAGATTTTCTAAGAGCTTGCAGACAAAAATGACATTTAAAGTCATTTTTGCTTAGCGCTCCCCTCAGCTCCACCATTTTTTTATCCTTTTACAAATCTTTCCCAATCAAACTTCGCTTTTATGAAAAAAGTTGCGCTTTCTTGGAGGGGAATACCTTTTATATTTCTTTATTTTAATTTCTTATATCTTACTTTTTGAGATATGATTTGTTGTAATTCTTGTTTGTCAGCCGCACTCACAATATCATACAAAGGAATCGAGAAAGGCGTAAAATCTCCGTTATGCTTTTGCAAAAAATTGTATTGATATTTAATCCCTTTTTTCGGTATTAAGGCAATTATTTTTAACTTCTTAAAACAACAGCGGACTATTCTTTCTTCGGCATAATCAATATCTTTCCATAAAAGTGGCCGGCAATGGTCAATTGTTATGCTTTTATCATCCACCAAAGCTAATCTTTGCGGATAAATATATTTATAAGCCCACATCGCCAAAGAGAACACACATACGCCCCACAAGACTTGTGTTTGCCACCAGAAGAGCAAACAAACACATTTCATGCTCACATAAGACATCATTATCAATAATGACATATTGAAAATAAACCAGGCATTGATTTTATCAAAATGATAATAAAATGATTTTGGCTCTTGCATGGCTTCGTCCTCCTATTTTTGATAGTGTAACATTTAGAGTTACCTCTAAGTCAAGCAAAAATTTTTAAATAAAAGAAAACCGTTGTCCGAAGTTTTTTTGCTATCGGGCAACGGTTTTACAATTAAACGAAGACACCAAGTCTTTTAACAATTACGGCTGAAATGGGTTATCAAAGATATCCATTGTCGAATCATGTGGGGTATCATTATCAATACCGCACAATTTTGCTATTCCGGCGCACAGTCCTGTTGAAACTAAACCACCAATAAGTAAACTAAGCATAATGTCTCGGTTTTAGGGTTAATAATCAGGGTAATAATCACTTTATGATTATTATCTAACTCCTTATTTCGAGGAATTCAAGGAATATTTTTTTAAGAATCACCTTTTTGGCGAGACAAACCTTTGCGAGAGCCTTTGCTCCAAGCCATTATCAGCTCATGAGCTTGGGTGGATAAATCTTTGCTCTCTTGGATGATTTTAAAACCATGATGGCGGTAAAATTTGATTGCGGTTTCATTGTTTGTATAAACCTTTAAGCTGGCAGAGGTTTTATTACGCAAAACATAACGCAAGAGTTTGGAGCCGATTTTTTGCGATTGAAAGATGGGCTTTACAAACAAAGCACCGATATTATCCTTGTCAAGCAAGCTGATAAAGCCTTTGATTTGGTGCTTATCAACATAAAGATACGTCTTAGCTTGATGTTTCAGCATATTTTGAACCGTATTCAGGTTTTCGTCCCAGTAAGTTGCCGAGATAAAAGGATGTGCTTGTTTGGTTGATGCAAGCCAAAGTTTGGAGACTCGCTCAATTTCAGATTTTTGCATAAGACGTATCATTTATTCATTCACTTTAGATATCCAAATCGTCAACAAATTTGGCTCGTTCAATGATAAACTTAAATCTGGTTTCAGGATTTTTACCCATCAGACGCTCAACCTGACGGCGGGTTTCAAAGCATTCTTCTTTGCCCTCTTCCGTATTTGGGGTTGGAATAACAACACGCAAGAGCGTTCTCTTGTTTTTATCCATAGTGGTTTCTTTGAGCTGTTGTGCGCTCATTTCACCCAAACCTTTAAAACGGCTGATATCGGGACGAACATTGCCTTTGACCTCTTTTTTCAATATACGATCTTTGTCCTCATCGTCAATGGCATAGAAATTCTTGTTACCTACAACAATTTTATACAAAGGCGGAGTGGCAATGTATAAATGCCCGTTTTCAATCAATTTCGGCATTTGTTGGTAGAAAAACGTCATTAACAGTGAGGCAATATGCGCACCGTCCACGTCCGCATCGGTCATGATGATGATTTTTTCATAGCGGAGATTTTCTTCCTTATAATTTTCCTTAATGCCGCAACCAAGAGCTTCTATCATATCTTTGATTTCTTGGTTTTGGGTGATTTTATCAAGCGAAGCACTGGCAACGTTCAAAATCTTTCCGCGCAAAGGCAAAATGGCTTGGGTAAATCTGTCCCTACCCTGTTTTGCCGAACCGCCTGCGGAATCGCCCTCTACGATGAAAATTTCGGTATTTTCGGCAGCAGCTTGTGAGCAATCTGCCAATTTACCGGGAAGGCGCAATTTCTTGGTCGGGGTTTTGCGGTTTTGAATTTTTTCTTCTTTTTTCTTCTTACGGCTCTCGGCACGCTCCACAACATATTCAATCAAAGCCGTGGCGTTTTCTTTATCCGAGCTCAGCCAGTGGTCAAACGTATCTTTAACGGCTTGCTCAACCAAGCGAATGGCTTTGGTGGAAGTTAATTTGTCCTTGGTTTGACCTTGGAATTGCGGGTCACGGATAAAGACCGAAAGCATGATACAAGCATCACTTAACAAGTCTTCCGCCGTTACCGATGAAACTTTCTTAATATTGGCCATATCGCCATATTCTTTAAGACTGCGAATAAGTGCCGCACGGAAGCCCATTTCGTGCGTTCCGCCTTCGGGCGTAATGACCGTGTTACAATACGAATTGCAAAAGCCGTTTTCATCCTCAGGCCAAGTAACGGCCCATTCAACACGTCCTTCGTCATTCGCTAAGTCGGCATCACCGCTAAAAGGCATGCGGTTGATAGTGGCACGAGCCCCTAACTGATAATTTAAGAAATCAAGCAAACCATTAGGATAATGCAATTCTGCTTCTTGCGGGGTTTGGTCTCCTTCGCTCAAAACCTCAGGCGCACATTTCCAGTTAATGAATATTCCCTTAAACAAAAAAGCCTTGGAACGAGCCATACGATAGACACGATTAGGATTTAGCTGAGAATTGGGACCAAAGATTTCACCATCAGGCAAGAACGTAACCGATGTACCGCGGCGATTGGGCGCATTGCCAACCAACTCCAACGGGGTTAGAGGTTTGCCCTTTGCATAGGCTTGACGATATAACTTTTTATCGCGTGCAATTTCAACCACCAAAGAGGAGGATAAAGCGTTTACGACTGACAAACCAACGCCGTGCAAACCACCCGAAACTTTATAAGCTCCACCACCGAATTTACCGCCGGAGTGAAGCATAGTCAAAATCACCTCAAGCGCAGACATATTTGGATATTTGGGGTGCGGGTCAACCGGAATACCACGTCCATTATCAGTAATGGTGACGGAATAGTCTGCATTCATTTTGACTTCAATACGATTAGCATAACCGGCAACGGCTTCATCCATGGAGTTATCTAAAATCTCGGCTACCAAGTGGTGCAAAGCTGTCGTATCGGTTCCGCCGATATACATACCCGGGCGAGCGCGAACGGCTTCAAGCCCTTCCAAAACTTGAATATCTTGTGCCGAATAAGTTTCTTGCTTCGGCGCTGTGCTTTCAAATAAATCTGACATTTTTTCCCTTTTAGCTAAAATTTATGTTGTAAAATACGGCAAAACATTAAGTTTTTCAAGCCTTAAAAGCGAATCTATAACAAAAAAAAGAGTCTAATATTCATTTGACAAGAGCTCTGAAAATATTTATTGTTGCTAGCAACAAACTATTATTTTATTAACATTAAAAAATTTATCATTATGAACGAAAAGAAAAATGTTTTCAGTAAAATTGATGCTTTTCTGAAAAAACATCCTTGGGGATGCGTGGGTTGGACAATCTTTGTTTTATTAGTGTTTTCACTTATCTTCGTATTTGTCTTAGGAGGAAAAGAGCTTATAGAAAATACGGACAATCGAACGCTTTGCTCCAGAGATTTGACTTACATTGTCACTGTTATATTTTCTTTATCCTTCGTCTCATCATCAGCCAATAAGCTTTACTTAGAAGAAAATTTCTTTTTCTTTATTTGTTGGTTGGCATTGGTTTTGATGGAAATTTGGTGTTGGTTCTTCGGTGTGACTTTTCTTTTACCTGTCAATGCGATATTTTTGGTGTGCTTATGTTATATTTTTTTACATAAAAACACCTCTAGTTTCCTTGTATGGAAAAAGATATTATGGCTCTATATCAGCGCTGGAATCGCTTTAGGGATAACATACGGAGAATATCGAATGTACAAAGAAGTTCAAAACTCCATTCAAAAAGCCTTAAAAGAACCCGCAATAGAGCTGATTGATAAAAAAGATACATATATCTTCACGCATGAGTTCGGACTCGAAAAAGTTTCTGACAAAACTCCGCTGGATTCTTTAGAAAAAGGCGATTTGATACATCGCTTTAAGACAGATGACAAAGTAATCATCGTAAAACACAACTAATATGAAAACAAAACCATCCAGAAGAAAAAGAAAACTAAAAATTTTTCTAAAACGAAAACGAGAATATGTGGCCTTGGGCAGTATATTTGTATTGCTGGCCGTATTTTCGGTTTTATTTGTTTGGCTATTTGGAAATTAGTCCATTAAAAGAGCGCCTAATCATAAGCGCTCTTTTTTCTTTTAAATGTAAAAAAAATGCTTGCAAATTAAATAAATAGGTAATAAAAGAACCTTGGAATTATGGTAATTCCAAAATGTTTTAACAATAATACACACGCAGACATGGCGGAGGATTTTGTTTCTTCGCTCCGGTGTCTTGAGTTCAAGACCGATAAGTCTGCGGAGGTTTAACCGGAAAAAAGGATATTAAAATATGACTCTTCCTACATTTACTATGCGCCAAATGATTGAATCAGGCGTTCACTTCGGTCACCACGCACGTCGTTGGAACCCGAGCATGGCTCCGTTTATCTATGGCAAAAAAGATAACATCCACATCATTAACTTGCAAAAAACTTACCCGATGCTCTACACAGCTTTGAATGCTGCTCGCGAAGTTGCTGCTAATGGTGGTAAAATCTTGTTTGTCGGCACAAAAAGACAAGCTCAAGATTTGATTAGAGAGAACGCTGAACGTTGTGGCCAGTACTATGTAAATCACCGTTGGCTCGGCGGTATGCTGACTAACTGGAAAACAGTTTACAAATCTATTTCTCGTTTGGTTAAGCTCAACGAAATGTTTGAGAAAAACGCTTTCGAAGGCTACACCAAAAAAGAAATGCAGAATATCAAAAAAGAACAAGAAAAATTAAATCAGGAATTGGGCGGTATCATGAATATGGGCGGCCAACCAGATATGTTGTTCGTTATTGATACTCCGAAAGAAGATTTGGCTATTAAAGAAGCTAAAAAGTTGGGTATTCCTGTTATCGGTATTTGCGATACTAACGCTAATCCGAATGAAGTTGATTTCCCGGTTCCGGGTAACGATGATGCTATTCGTGCTATTCAATTTTACTGCGAATTAGTATCTTCTGCTATTTTGGACGGTATGCAAGCTGAAATCGCAGCTCAAGGCGTTAAAGTTGAAGAAGCTGTTGAAGGTATTGAAGCTAAACCGACTAAAAAAAGAACTTCTAAAAAAGCTAAAGAGGAAGCCGAAGCTGTAGCTGAATAATAGTTTTATTCTACTGCTTTTAGCAAACTTAAGCGGCGATATCTTTAATTTTTTTAGAGTTATCGCCGCATTGGTTTAAAAATTTTCAAGTGAGGAAATAATTATGACAGATATTACCGCCGCTATGGTAAAAGAATTAAGAGAATCTACCGGTGCAGGCATGTTGGACTGCAAAAAGGCTTTAACCGAAACTAACGGTGACATGGAACAAGCTGTTGACTGGTTGCGCAAAAAAGGTTTGGCCAGTGCTGCTAAAAAAGCCAGCCGTATTGCTGCCGAAGGTTTGGTTGCTGTTGCCGTTGACGGAAACAAAGGTGCCGTTGTCGAAGTTAACTCTGAAACAGACTTCGTTGCTAAAAACGATATTTTCCAAGAATATGTTGAAGATGCTGCTCAAGTCGCTTTGATGTATAACGGCGACGTTTGCAATATGAAAACTTTCCAATGCCCGAAAGTTCACAAATCTTTTGAAGAACGCTTAACCGATATGATTGCCAAAATCGGTGAAAATATGAATCTGCGCCGCGCTAAAATGATTGAAGTCAGCAATGGCGTGGTTGCCTCTTATATTCACAATGCGGCTAAACCAAATGTTGGTAAAATCGGTGTTTTGGTTGCTCTCGAATCTAAAGGCGATAAAGCTAAATTGGCTGAACTCGGTAAGCATATTGCTATGCACATTGCCGCTTCTGCTCCGCAATTCTTAAATATTGCAAGCGTTGATCCGGCTGCCGTTGAACATGAAAAAGCTATTTTCTCAGAACAAGCTAAGGCTTCCGGCAAACCGGCTAACATCATTGAAAAAATGGTTGAAGGCCGTATTCGTAAATATTATGACGAAGTTGTTTTGGAAGAACAAGCTTATATTATGGATCCGGACAAAAAGGTTAAAGATGTTATTGCCGATGCCGCTAAAGAACTCGGTGCTGACATCAAATTAAAAGAATATGTCTGCTTCCGTTTGGGCGAAGGTCTGCAAAAGAAAGAAGAAGACTTTGCCGCTGAAGTTGCTGCTCAATTAAAGAAATAATTGAGTTTTGATAAAAAAAAAGAAAACCGTCCTTCGGGGCGGTTTTTTTATGCTCTTATATTTAATTTGACAAAATAGGCAAAAAACAGTATATTCATGACATTAAAAATTACAATTTATATAATTATTAATCTTAAAATATCTTTGCCTTATGGAAGAAAAAAAAGAAAACAAGGTTTTGGCGTATGTAAAGAATAATCCAATATCACTTTGCATATGGACATCTCTGATTGCATTAATCATCACAGTGTTGTGGCTGTTTGTTTTTGGCAACTATGAACACGCTCTTAACCCAAACTTAGGGGTTGAAAATGCTTGGACAACTCTTTCGGGAACAGGTCTTTCCATTGGTGCGTTATTGCTTGCGGGGATGATTTTGGTAATAGCTCTACTTGAAGTTGATACGAATTACATGCTATCAGGCTTCTTTGGGTTACTAATCTTTTGGTTGGGAACATCTTCTTTAATCCTCTGGGGGTGGTTTTTCGGAATACCATTTATTATTCCAATCGCTATTGCTTCTGTAGCTTATTTGATATACAGCTACAAAAAGCATGAAAGCAAATATAGTTTTGCTTGGGATATGGTGAGGTTTGTTATTGCTATGGCAGCAGTGTGCTTCGCAACGTATAACGAATCAAAAAACACTGTTGATGAATTTCACCAAGAAATTGCCATTATCAAAATGACCGTGAAAGAGCCGGTGATTGAGGTGGTGGATGCTAAAAGCGATTGTATCCTCACAAAAGAACATGGGCTTGAGCGGGTGATTAATGACGAAAGGCCTCAAAAAGGTGATAAGATTCACCGTCTGTCTGTTGGTAACGGAGAGGTTTATATTATAATTCGCAAATAAACCTAAAAAAATAAAAAGAGTGTCTCGTATGAGGCACTCTTTTTTTAATCTCCGCTATAATGCGTTTGAAAACGCAACCAAGCCGGTGCTAAAGGGGACAATTCTCGCCCTTGACGAAGACGTTCCTCTTTTTGACGGCGACGGCGCAATTCTTCTTGGGCTTGGCTTTTGACACGGGCAGCAACCGCTGAAACAGGCTCAATCTTAGCATAAGCTTCAACATCGGTTAAATATTCCCGCAATGAGCTTTCTTTGCCTTTGGTTTTCATTTGCTCAAAGGTAGCTATCACTTCTTTGGTTAACTCTTCTTTGAGACTTAAGAGTATTGGCGTTATCATTTCGGGAGGAATACTTAATTTTAATCCTGATGCGAGCTCGTCTAAATACATGGACCCGCCGATTTGAACCATATCTGCGACTTCAGGGTGCTCCAGCATAAGCGAAAAATACATATTTTGGTGCAAGGCTTTATCTGCTCGATGCACCGCGGCATAAATTTTCTCACTCTTTTGAGAATAGCCGCAAACTACTCGATACAGCATAATTTTATAAAATAATGGTGAATATGCGATTATTGTACGTGAAATGGCGTTCTTGTCAACTTATAAAAAAACCGCCCCGATTTCTCGAAGCGGCTTTTTGTAGATTTAAGAGTTGTTATTTAACTTCTTCAAAGTCAGCATCTACGACTTTTTCATCAGCATTGCCTGACTGAGCTTGACCAGCATCTGCTCCGGCATTGGCTCCGGCTGCAGCACCTTCAGGAGCAGCTTGTTTGTACATAGCTTCACCTAATTTTAAGGAGGCTTGCATCAAGTTTTCAGTCTTAGCTTTGATGTCTGCCAAGTCATCAGCTTCAAGAGCCATCTTCAAGGCTTTAATTTCATCTTCAATTTTGGTCTTCTCTGCGGCTGAAATCTTATCGCCATGCTCTTTTAAGGTCTTTTCAGTAGCGTGAACAAGTCCTTCACCTTGGTTCTTGGCTTCTACCAACTCTTTCTTTTGCTTATCGGCTTGAGCGTTGGCTTCGGCATCTTTAACCATCTTTTCAATATCGGCATCAGACAAACCACCGCTGGCTTGAATACGAATTGCTTGCTCTTTGTTGGTTGCCTTATCTTTAGCTGAAACGTTTACAATACCATTCGCGTCAATATCAAAGGTAACTTCAATTTGCGGCATACCACGCGGTGCAGGCGGAATTCCTACCAAGTCAAATTGACCAAGTAATTTGTTGTCGGCAGCCATTTCACGTTCACCTTGGAAGACGCGAATCGTAACTGCGGTTTGACCATCTTCAGCCGTTGAAAAGACTTGAGATTTACGGGTCGGAATCGTGGTGTTACGGTCAATCAAACGTGTGAAGACGCCACCCAAAGTCTCAATACCCAAAGACAACGGGGTTACATCCAACAACAAGACGTCTTTTACGTCCCCCATCAAGACACCGCCTTGAATTGCAGCACCAACGGCAACGACTTCATCCGGGTTTACACCTTTGTGCGGTTCTTTACCGAAAATTTCTTTTACTTTTTCTTGAACTTTCGGCATACGGGTCATACCACCAACCAAAATAACTTCGCTGATTTCGTTAGCTTTTAAGCCAGCATCTGCCAAAGCCTTTTGGCAAGGAGCAACCGTACGGTCAATCAAATCTTCAACCAAAGATTCTAATTTAGCTCTGGTCAATTTGATGTTTAAGTGTTTCGGACCGGTTGCATCAGCCGTAATAAACGGCAAGTTGATTTCGGTTTGTGTGGTTGAAGACAACTCAATCTTAGCTTTTTCTGCAGCTTCCTTTAAGCGTTGCAAAGCTAAACGGTCATTTTTCAAATCAATACCGGATTCTTTTTTGAATTCGTCGGTCAAATAGCTTACCAAACGTTGGTCGAAGTCTTCACCACCTAAGAAAGTATCACCGTTGGTGGATTTTACTTCAAATACGCCATCACCGATTTCCAAAATTGAAATATCGAACGTACCACCACCCAAGTCATAAACAGCAATCGTACCGTTGGCTTTTTTATCCATACCATAAGCCAAGGCTGCAGCGGTCGGTTCGTTAATAATACGCAAGACATCAAGTCCGGCAATTTTACCGGCGTCTTTTGTAGCTTGACGTTGAGAGTCATTAAAATATGCCGGTACGGTAATTACTGCTTTTTCAATTTTTTCTCCTAAATAGCTTTCGGCATATTCTTTAATCTTTTGCAAAACGATGGCTGAAATTTGTGACGGAGCATATTTTTGACCTTTTACTTCTACCCATGCATCGCCATTGTCGCCTTCAATAATCTTAAAAGGAACAAGTTTCTTATCTTTTTCTACTTCCGGAGAATTAAAACGACGACCAATTAAACGTTTAATCGCAAATAAGGTGTTTTCCGGATTGGTAACAGCTTGACGCTTTGCAGGGAAACCTACCAAACGCTCCGTATCCGTAAAAGCAACCATTGACGGCGTGGTGCGCGCACCTTCCGAGTTTTCAAGAACTTTGGCTTCTCCGCCTTCCATTACGGCAAAGCAAGAGTTGGTTGTACCTAAGTCAATACCTATTACTTTATTGCTCATTTTGTTTTCCTTTTGTTTATAAAAAAACTCAAATTTAATCTTTCTATCCTCTTATATAGAGAGTGAATTTTTCCAATGCAAGAGCCGAACTCAAAAAAATGTATTTTTATTGTATTGTTTCACGTTTTATGTTAATATTTAAATAGGTCGTATTGGAGAAACAATTATGAGTTATGAAAAAATAAAGAAAAGAATTGATAGATTAAAAAACAAAGGAAAAACTGTAGCCTTGGCCACTTTGCTTAGCAGTCCGTTAACCGCAAATGCTGCTCAAAATAATTCTACAAATTCAGATTATCATTTTTAGGGTAAAACAGAAGTTGTAACAAAACATCTTAATAAGAAATATTCTCAAACAACTTCTTTTCATAGCCGCGAAACACATAAAGATAATTCTGAAAAAAATTATACTTCTGCTTTGCAGATTTTATATGAACTCGGTGATGGATATTTCATGACTTCTTCTCAAGTATCTCAACAAACAACTAAAAATAACAAAAAGTCTTTTTTTGATAATGACGTATTATATCTGTCATGTCCTGACGGAAGTGTTTTTGACTGTTCCTTTCTACATCAAAAAGGGGGACCTGATTTTTTACCTATGGGGTTTGAAAAAGACTGCTTTGTTAAAGAAAACGGGCAACCTGATACAGATTTAGAAAATAAAGCAATCAATGAAGTAAAAGAAGTTACCGGCGTGGACAAGATTACTCCCGAGGCTACTATAAAATATAATAACATTATGAAACAAAAGTTATTAAATCAAGCAAAGGAAAATGGTATTCCCGACAATGCTATTAATAAAATTGATGTTTATTTACAACAGAATCTTGAGTTTTTGCATACGGGGAAAAACTATATTGAATCTGGCAGCAATTTAATTATTCAAAAGAGCCGCCTATCTATGATGCAAAGTGGTGGCCGGTAATTTTATCGGGTAACGACCTCACATGCATGCATTTGCTGGAAAATACCGGTATTTTGTTCTAATTTCAAACAAAGTTTCAGGATGTTCGTGGCCTCTTGGGCATTAACCTTGGGTGTTTCTTTTTTTCTGATACAATTTAGAAAATTTTCCAATTCTTTTTGTAAGGGATTTCCGCCTTCGGTTAAAATTTGACCATTTTTGTAAAGACTTTTGCTCATAAAATCTATATGAAATTTGTTCCCTGATTTATCGGTTATATTCATATATCTTTCAACATCTCGGTTTTCTCTTAGAGCTTCCAGCTTTACTTTTGCTCCGTTTTTATATTCTAACTCCGCAATTGCATGATTTTCCCAGCTTAAATCTTGACGCTTTGAGGTTTTTATTTTTTTCAAATCATCACCCAACAAACTATAAACAATTGCCAAATCGTGTATCATTAACTCCTGAATAGCACTAATATTGGTCTTATTGGAAGCATTTTTGCTGGTACGAATACCTTCAATTTGAACTATAGGTGATTCTAACTCCTTTTTCAGACATTCAACCGCCGGATTGTAATTTTCCGTGTGACCTGTAAGAATAATACTCTTTCCTTTTGTTGATGCTTCTATTAATTTTTTGCACCCTTGCAGAGTAGTTGCCATTGGCTTTTCAATTAAACACGGAAGTCCTTTGGATAGAAAAATTGCTCCTATTTCCGAATGCGTGTTGCCTGGCGTTGAAATGATAACAGCATCAACATTTTGAGGATTTATGTCATCTATATTCTTAAAATAAGGTAGATTTAACTCTTCTGCCCGACGTTTTGAAGACTCCGGTGTCGAATTTAAAATTCCGACAATTTCAACTTGTTCCGAAAATTTTTCTCGTAAAACCTTGAGATGCTTTTGCCCCATGTTGTTACAGCCGATTATGGCTATTCTTATTTTTTTAGTCATAAGACATATCCTTTAGTAATTGCTGTTATGGCCGGAGATTTCGTAACCGGTATAGCCTTCCACAACAGAATTGGCATAGGCAAAATCCGTGGAATTGCATGAATGAATACGATACAAGGTTTCACCTTGTTCAACTTTATCGCCCACTTTTTTCAACAAATCCAATCCAGCTCCGGCATATTGTCCCGCTCCTGCCCAAACACCGATTTTGTTGATTCTGGCTGTATCTATCGCCTCTACAACACCATTAACATTGGAAACAATATCCCGCGTTAAATGTCCAAGTTGGGGCTGTGGTGCTTTGCCTTGAGCATGTATCATCTTATTAATAACGTCTAGGGCTCTGCCTGATGTTAATATCTCTTTAGCAACGTGGTAGCCTTGTCCTCCTCTGAGTTTGGGGTCAAACTCAAGCAAACGTCCGGCTAAGAAAAGTGATTTTTCAAGCAAATCTTGCGGAGCATCATCTTTGTTGCGCAAAACTTTCATCACATCGCGGGCTTCCAACACGGCTCCAACGCCATTGCCTATCGGCTCGCTGCCGTCAGTAATAACTACGTCTATCTCCATAGAGAGCATATCTCCGACATATTCTATTAGTTTTCTTAAGCGCATGGCCTCGGTCGTGCTTTTGATGCGTGCTTTGGGACCAACAGGAATATCTATTAGTAAATGCGTAACGCCTGCTGCCAGTTTAATTGCCAAAATAGAGGCTGCAATATGCTCTTGCTGAGTAAGTCCTATTTGGCGCTCAACCGCTGATATTTGTTTACTCGCTTGAGCGATATTCAAGCTATCATAGCTTGCTATTGCGGCACGATTTTCTTGCACCAATTTTTTAAAGGTTTTATCATCTATTTCAACATTGGCTAAAACAGCAAAAGTATCAGCGACACCGGCGCAAGATGTAAGAGAGTGCGATGCTGTTTTGGGCATTGGTAAACCATAGGCACCAACGATAGCACTGATTATGATATCGGTTTTATTGCCGGGAACACCTCCTAAACAGTGGTGGTCAACGACTATTGCTTCATTATCCCAGTGAAAGATATTATCCCCTACCAATGCCTCGGTTAATGACAAAACTTCAGGCGCACTCATAAAAGAGCCACTGGCAACCAAAAACGAGGCTATATCCATATTAGAATAACGACGCGACGTAATATCATTGATGATTGAACTATATTCACCTGAACTTAAAATATTACCGGCGATTTTTCTTTTAACCGAAGCTAAAGACGGAGGCGGGGTTGATAAAGAAATGGAAATATTAGCATTTTCAGGCAAATTTATTTGATTGAAAGCCTCTTCATTGAGCGCAATTTCATTGGGCTTAACCAATTTGGCATCATCCACAATTTGCAAAAAGGCATATATGGTTTTAACACCTCCATGAATTTCTATCTTCGTGAGCGATTTGATTTCATCTACCCGATAAGCCGTGCAGTCTTTGTGGAGGTATGCCAAATTTTCATTAAAAGAACTTATAGGAAGATGCTTTAAGCTCAACATGTTGATTTCCTTTTCTCGCTGTTTCGTTAAATTATATTAGCTTTGAATTTAAAGTAAATCAAAATTCAAAACTTTTATTTTTATATATACTTTTATTACCTCTATCGTTGCAATTACAACTTTTATGATTAGATATAAAAACGATTTTTTATTTCTCACTTTTATGCGTAGGGTAGTAATTATGGAAACTCCAGTCTTATTAATTATATTTAATCGCCAAGATACCGTAGAAAAAATGTTACCGCAATTGAGGAAAGCGGCTCCTAAGCGGTTGTATATAGCATGTGATGCACCTAGAGACAATGTTGAAGGGGAAAAAGAAAAAGTTTTTGCCGTTAGAGATTATGTCTTGTCTCAGGTGGACTGGGATTGCAAAGTAACAACAAAATTCTTGGATAAGAATCAGGGAGCAAAACATATTCATCGTTTTATTACTTGGTTTTTTGAAAATGAAAAAGAAGGTATTATCTTGGAAGATGATTGTATTCCTAATGACTCTTTCTTTACCTATTGCTCTGAATTGTTAGAGAAATACAGGGACGACAAGCGTGTTTGGAATATCTCCGGCTATAATCCATTAAATGCTATTCCTAGTTTTTACAGCTATTACTTTCTTTATGAAGCATGGGCCTGGGGGTGGGCTACCTGGGCTGATAGGTGGTTACCTAATTATAAATTTGTCGTTGATGACAGTTATGACCATATTTTTGACGGTTTCACAAATGTTCCTGAAGTAACTCATTATTATAATAACATATTAAAAGGTTTTCAAAATAATGAAGATGTTTCAACTTGGGATATTCAATGGAATTTAACCATTATGAAAAACCGAGGTGCTTGCATTTTGCCAACCAGAAACCTCGTTTCTAATATTGGCGTTGGCGGATTGCATTTTGATTGCACCCAAAATCCTTATTTGTGCACTCCAACTTATGAATTAACAGAAATACGTCATCCCGAAGTATTGGAATTTAATCCTTACGTCGTTTCTTGTTTGCAACAAAATATTGTTAAATTTTCATACATAAAGGAAACATATCATACGGCTTATTTGTTCGGGAAAATTCCGGTATTAAAGACAATTACGACAGATAAATCTAAAACTTTTTATCTGTTTGGATGCATTCCTTTTATGAAAGTAAAATCTAAAAAATCCGAAAATTGTTTTAAATTAAATATATTCAAAATTCTCTTTCTTAAAATTGTTGAAAAACATATCTTATACTAAACAAAAAAACCGGAGGAAGTTCCTCCGGTTTTTGTTTTATTTATTGTTTCCTTTTATTTTTCTGATCATTTTGGTAAAAAATCCTGTTACAGGTTTTTGAGATTTCTTATTTTCATAAGATGGACCGAATTCAACTGTCAAGGCTCCATCTGAGTATTCTGGATTCATCGCATCTCCTACCGGTTCACCAATTCCTCGATTGATGTTAATCAAACTTGGTTGGTTGTCACCATTTTCGGGAGGTTGATTTCCTCCTTTTGCCGGAGGTTGGTTACCACCTTTTGCCGGGGGCTGGTTGCCTCCTTTTTGCGGCGGAGTATTATCCTTTTGAGGAGGTGTCGGTGTTTTTCCGGTTTGCGGCGGAGTTGGTAAAATTACTTTGTTTACCGTAGCCCAGAAATGTCCTCTGGCGCCGACACGTTCATTTAACTTCATGAGTTGGCCTTGATATTGCTCATCATAAGCAATAGCAGGAACAAATATTCCAGGTTCATTCGGAATTTTGGTTTCACCTGTTTGCCAATGTCCACCACCTTCGGTTTCATTGATAATTACACCATGCGGCTTACCGGTATCGTAAGAATATAATTCTTCAGGTTTAATACCAACATCAACCAAACCATGACCTTGCGGGCTGGAGGCAAATTGCAAATTATGGAGCAATCTGCAATCGGTTTCGTTCATTGTTTCACCGGCTAAAACTTTATCGAGCAATTGTTGCGGATTTACGGAGTAATCGCCATCTTTACAGGTAAATACTTCGCCTACCGTACGACCTGAGCCATCATTGACCGGATGATCAAGATTTGCATATTCTCGCGTGAAAGAGGCTAATTTTTTGAGCATTACTTCTTCTGAGCCTTCTTCCCAACCTAATTTGCTCATGCCTTCTTGAATGCTCTTGGTTGCCATTTCGTGTTGGTCTTCGCTATACCATGCGCGGTTTTCATAGTTATCCGGATTATTATAATCGGCTATAGTGTGACCTTTACCAACATATTCAAAGTGGCGAGACGGTGTTTCATTAAACTTTTCTGCGGCTTGAATATCTTTATCACTGTAGTCATAGCTTTTGTGTCCGTCGGTATCTTTAACCCATTCGCCGGTTTCAATTGTGCGACCAAATTGGGTATCTAACCAAGGGCCAAAGCCTGTTGATTGCAAAATACCGCTGGTTAATGAAGCTGTTAAATAAGTTGTTACTGCCGTCGTCGAAGCTGCCGCGGCTGCTTTGCCAAAGGCGGTCCAGAATTTATTGCCTTCTTTGTATTTTTCTTTAAAAGTCTTGATACCGGTGCGGGCGGCATTGATACCCATAGCGGCTTTACCCAACATCGGAACGCCTAGCGCTGTTCCGGTGGCTGAAATAGCGGTAATGGCAATATCTATACCGTGTTTTTTCAAGAAGTCAAAGGCTCCGAAATTTTCACCTTTGGCTTTGGCTTCTTTTTTCAATTCTTTATAGCTCTTAGCTAAGCGGTAAGCTGCCACACCAACGCAGACACCGGCCATTGCAATGGCTCCATAAGGCTGAACATGGGTTAATGTCATGCTGAGCGCTGCCATTGGAACAGAGCGGAGGCTGTTGCCTTTCATTACATGAAGTAGTTTTTTTGCTTTAACATAAGCTGGACCAAAACGATCTATACAAGTTTTATCAAACTTTTGAACTTTACGATACATTTGCCCTAATACCGGTGCCGTATTGCCGATTTTGTGGGCTAATCTATCCAAATAGCCTAATGAGCTATTGGTGTATTCAGCATTGTAACCAATAAAGGCCGGATTGCTGACTTGATATTTTTTACCACTCAGCAAATCTTGCAATGCTGCCTTGGCTTGGTTGGGGTTTTGCGCCATTGAAAATTCACTACCCATTACCAAAGCGGCAACTTTTGTCGCGGCGACTTTACCGATTTCTTGTTTTACCATATCTTCGGTAATATCACCCTTTGTACCGGCAAGATTGCGAACCGCCTCTTCTTTTATGGTCTCATAGAGCAATTTTTGTTGTGCGGCTTGGTCTTTTTCCGGATTGCCTTTTTCATCCATAAACTCAAGATTGGAGAGAACGGTTTGAATATTTTCATCTATTGCAACTTTACCGGCAAGTTTTCCGGCTTTTTTGTAATTGGCCTCTACTCTTGCCAAGTCATCAGGTGTTAGGCCTTTAAGCCCGTGCGCTTCATCATAAATGTCAATTTGAGTTTCAAGATGTTGGCGAACAGCGGTGGTTTCGTTCGTTGCTTTGTTTTGGAAAAACTTCTTTTCGGCATAATCCAACAACATATTTGCCCCTTCATAAACATCGGCAATGTTGGTTTGGTCAATGATTATGCCTTCGGGTTTTTCCTTATTGGTTCCTTTGGCCATTTCTTGAACGGTTTGCAGAATTTCTTCATTTACCATGCTCAACTGAGAGCTCAGGGCTTGTTTGGTGGCGGCATTTTGTGATTGAGCAATCAATTCCTCTAACCGAGCAGCAACGGCCAATAATTTTTTGGGCGGAAAATTTTCAAGAAGTTGTTTTTTGGCTTGATTGCTTAATTGAATAAATTGTGCATTTTCTTCTACCGTAAAGGAATTAAGCGTTTTTTCGATTGTTTCGCGGCGTTTTTTGGGCGGCATTTTTGCTAAATTGGCCGGGGCCTTCTTCATGACCTGCAAAACTTGGATATTTAAGTTATCAATAGTCAGTTGCCATTCATCACTGTTGCGGCCACGGTGAAGTTCTTGCAAACGTTCAGTCTTTAATTCTCTAAAAAATTTTTCCTGAAAAGCGCTTTTTTCAGCCGGGGTCATCGCGTCAAACTGCTTTTTTACTTCCGGATTTAATTCAAAATATTTATTCAAAAGTTCCATATTTTGAGTTGAGACTTTATTTTCCGCCATATTTATTCTCCGCAAAGGTTATTTTATATTAAAATAACACATTTTTTGTCTTTTCACAATACTTTTTGTCTAAAATATCAAAACATACTGAAAATATAGCAAAAAATTGTTTAATTTTTATTTACAAAGCTATTTGGGCTTGCTTTTTACAAATTATGCCCCTAAATAAAGATAAACTTTGAAATTTCTAATTTTTAAACAGCTGTAAAAAATGACTGAAAAAGACTATTACGAACTATTGGAAGTCAGCCGTGATGCAAACGGCGACGAAATTAAGAAATCTTATCGGCGATTGGCGATGAAGTATCACCCTGACCGCAATCCGGGTGATAAAGAGGCTGAGTCTAAGTTTAAGAAAATTAATGAGGCTTATGATGTCCTCAAAGATGAGCAAAAACGTGCCGCATATGATCGCTACGGACACCAAGCCTTTACTTCGGGTATGGGCGGTGGAAATCCGTTCGGCGGATTTGAGTTTAATTTTGGCAGTGGCGGTTTCTCCGATATTTTCTCAGATATTTTCTCAGATTTTATGGGTGGCGGACAACAACGCAACGCAAATTCACGCTCTTATGCCAGAGATGGGGCTGACGTGCGCTATAATTTGGAGATTTCTTTGGAAGAAGCCTTTACCGGTGTTGAAAAAGAGATTTCTATCCCCTCTTCTCAGGTTTGTGAAGACTGCAACGGCTTTGGTACGGCTGATGGCAAAGAACCGCCGATTTGTACGACTTGCCACGGACATGGTAAAGTTCAAATGCGTCAAGGCGGCTTTTTCATTGTTGAACAAACTTGTCCGACCTGTAAAGGAACAGGCAGAATTATTAAAGACAAGTGCAAAAAATGTTCCGGCGAAGGCGTTATTCATAAAGAAAAGCTCCTCAAGATTAAAATTCCCGCAGGGATTGAAACCGATACCCGCATGAGAGTTCCGGGAGAAGGAGAACCCGGATTAAGAGGCGGAAGAAACGGTGATTTATATGTCTTTATTACGGTCAAAAGCCATAAACTCTATGTTCGAGAGGGAGCAAATCTTTATACCAAAGTTCCTATCTCAATGGCTTGTGCTGCCTTAGGTGGAAAAATTGAAATTCCAGGAATTGAGGGCGACAGCATAGAAATTGAAATTAAGCCGGGAACGCAATCTGACCAACAAGTTAAAGTGGCTGACAAGGGTATGTCCATCTTGCGCTCAAAACGCAGAGGCGATTTGTTTGTAAAATTCCGCGTAGAAACTCCGGTCAATCTCTCAGCAAGGCAAAAAGAGTTACTCGAAGAATTTCGCTCAATCAGCAAAGATGAGAGTTGCCAACCTGAGGCAAAAGGCTTTTTTGATAGAATAAAAGACCTGTTTGTGGCTTAAAAAAAACAAAATAGGAAAATAATCCTTGATTTTTAGGCAAAAATGTTGTATATATTAAATTGCCACTTAAGGATAAGTGTGTACAAAATCCGAAGATTTTTTCTTCGGATTTTTTTATTTTAAATTTACAAACGAGGAGAAAAATATGCCTAATTTAATTCAATATATTGTGCAGGATGACCCTGAATTAGAAATGAGCCAAAATAATAAAAAGTCTTCCACACCTTTGAGAGATAAGAATAAATCTAATCAATTCAGTTCTAAAAATTTGTTGGAAAATGATTTTTCTTATTTAGAAAAACGTGATTTATTTAATAATAAAGCAACTCTTCCTTTAAAAAGGTATAATCAATCATATAATATCGGAAAAGCTCTAGGAGATGCCTATAACATTTACAAAACAAATGGTTTTTATGCCATTGGTGAAAAATATGGAACTCCTTCGGTAAAAAAAGCTAGTAAATTGGCTAAAGAATTAGCCCCTAAACAAATTTCAGATACAGCCAAACATAGTGCTGTAAGCTGTGTTGGAGCTTCTGGAGGCATATTGTCTGCGATTGAAACACTAGGAGGAGGTGTTGCAAAAGAAATAAAAGATTTTTATGAAAAGACTACTAATCCTCTTTTAAGAAAACAATATGGAGGAATATTTGGAATAGTTAAAGATAGTGCAAAAGATTTAAAAAATGACGTTCAAGCAAGTTGGAAAGGTTTCAAAACTGGGAATAGTCAAATCTGTAAAGAATATTTACCCCCATATTTAAAAAATAAAATTAAATAAATTTAATAGCCGGTTGACTTACCGGCTATTTTTATTATTATATAGTCAACATAATCAAAAAATGCTAAATAAAATGTCCCTAAATGCTAAACAAAAATATTTATGTATCGGTTTGTTGTTGTCAACATTGCTTTTTCCGGTGCAATTCGTTTTCTTGTTTTTGATTATTCCTCCGATTTATGTAGGCTTTATTGTGCCTTTTTTAATTTGGAAAATTGCTTTCAACGGACAGGTCAAAAATATTTCTAAGATTTCCTTATTGTGGAAAATTCCTCTTATATTATCTTTTAATATCTTAAATATGACTTTTGGGGAATTTTTAGCTTTAAATGTGTTTTATATTCTTCCATACAATCCTTTTATACTGCTTGTGATATTCGGAATTATCATTATTTGTTTGCGCATTATTAGCTATGCATTGATTATTCTTATTTGGGATTTTAATGCTTTTCAAATTTCTTCAAAAATAAAAAAATTGCTTTTAACCTTCGTCTTGCTCCTGTGTTTATGCGGTAGCTCTTTCTTATATAACATATGGGTTTCTCCGGACGATGTCTCTTATGATAGTTATTTTATGTATTGTTTGCAAAATGGTACTTGCGAGAAAATTCCTGAAATTATTGACAATAGGACTTAAGATGTATTTTAATCGTCTAAAGCTAAATTATCTGAAAGAATATCTATGACTAAAATTTCTAAAATCATAAATTCCGTTAATAATGATATTTGGGGGGAGAGTCCTCTTAGCTTTTATTTTTCTTTTAATGGATTTTTTAATCGTCTTCAGTTTTTTGGCGCGATAATGACGCTTAATTTTTTTCTGAAATATTTGTTAGCTTTAGATATTTTTTTAATCTCTCTTATCTCTTTGGCGATTGTTTTTTATGCTAAAATTGCTGTAATACAAAAAAGAAGCCGTGATTTAAATATGAAAGGGACATTCTTTATTTTAATATTTTCATTAGCTGACCCGATGAACATATATTTACAAACGATGAAAAGCATTAACCTACCGGTAAATTTTTATATTGAAAGAAGTTTTGGTGTCGTTATTGGTTTGTATATCTTAGTGCTTTTGTTTTTGCAATTTATGCCGGGGAAAAAGGAGAAAAATCCTGAATTAATCAGCCCTTTGCTCAAGCACCCAAATATTTACTTTGCGATATGTGTATTGATTTCTGCCCTTGGATTTGGGATTTTGAAAAATTTGTAATTCACTAGTGGTAAAACAAGAAATATTTTGAAATCTGAAAAGATTAAGTAATCTTTTCAATCTTGACATCAAAATAGGAAATTTATATCCTAAATTCCTATTTTGGTGGGCAAGAAATTTAGAAAATGAGTAAAATCAATTTAAAAAAAATAATATTTGCTTTATTTCGGTTCCTTTTTTCTTTCCGAGGAACGATTCAAGGTGCTGACTTTTTTCTGGCGTCCTTATTCTTTTTAGAAATTGGTAATATTGTATATCATACGGAATATTATTTTCTAAAATATATAACCTTGCTGATTATATTTTATTCTTCTTTAGCTCTCATCAAAAAAAGAAGTTATGATTTATGCCAAACCGGAAATTTATCGGTTGTTTTGCTTACCTTATGTTTTGCCTTTATGATTAGTACTGATTTTGTATCGCTTAAAGTTTACAATATAGGTGTTGCCATTGTAATGATGGTTTTGATGGGGATAATAATTTATTATAGCCTTAAACCTCAATGTTCAAAAAAAGATTTAACACAAGGTTGGTATTTGCTCAAACATCCAAATATTTACTTTGTGGTATGTGTATTGATTTCTGCCCTTGGGTTTGGGATTTTGAAAAATTTGTAATTAACAATTTTGAATCAGGCAATTTGTTTTTTTTAATCAAATAAAAATTGATTTTAGCAAAATAATCTTTATACTTTGGTGTATGGCAAAGTGAGGGGGCTCATTTTGCTTAGCACTCGGTGCGGAGCTGTCGAAAGCTCTTCTCGCAATACGGTGTTGGGATATAACATCGTAAGCTCAAAGTCGAATTTCGGCTTTTAGTAATTATATCCCCGACTTAGGGTCGGGGAGCTTTTAGCGTATGTCCAAGGGTTTTCCTAAAGGCTAAAAGAGTCAACTTATTGCGAGTGATTTTCGAACTCTCCGACCACCTGCTCTGAGGTGGTCTTTTTTTATATAATATCCTTGGAGAAAAGAAATCATGCTCAAAAAAATATCTTTTATCTTTCTATTTTTGCTTTGCGGTTGCACTAATCTCTCCCGACAAGAAGAAATTAATATTCGCTATTTGGAAAGCCAAGGCGTGACGATTGAAAAACCGGCCGGAAGTTTCGTTCGTCCGGCAAACCCTGTTGCCGCCGGTGCGCTCAACATTTTACCGGGGGGCGGAAATTTCTATTTGGCAACCGGAAACGGGGCTGATAGCTCTCACTGGCTTTATGGCGGATTAAATCTTATTACCTGGCCGTTTTCCATTCTTTGGGGCGTGCCTGAAGCGGCAATTGATGCTAACCGAATCAATCAAAGAGAAATGATTTATTACTACCAATTTGACCCTCAAGGCTCACAAGAGCTCAAAAAAGAAGGCAAAAAGTTAATGTGATAAAAAAACTCCCCTTTGTTTTTGCAAAGAGGAGTTTTGTGTCTTTATAGGCAACCATGCGTTTCTTTGGCGTATTTGACATAGCATTTATAGTAATGCTCTAAGCCTTTGCTAACCTCATAGTTAACCGTGCCTTTCGGAAATTCGCCATGCTTATTGGGCTTGCCTGCCGGAATGCCGGTTAATATCTCTATTCCGTCATCAACCGTATCAACTGCCCAAATATGGAATTTTCCTTCATCCACCGCCTGAAGCACATCTTCTCTCAACATCAGGCTACTGACGTTGGTGCGAGGGATAATAACACCTTGGTCACCGGTTAGGCCTCGATGATTGCAGACATCAAAGAAGCCTTCAATCTTTTCATTAGCACCGCCGATTGGTTGAATCTCGCCAAACTGGTTGATTGAGCCCGTAACCGCAATGTTTTGTTTTATCGGAATATTGGAAATTGCCGACAGCAAGCAATAATATTCGGTTGAAGAAGCACTATCGCCGTCAACTCCGCCGTATGATTGCTCAAACACAATTGAGGCCGACAATGACAACGGAGATTCTTTGGCAAAGCGGTTGGCTATCAAAGATGACAGTATCAATACGCCCTTATTATGTATCGGACCGCTCATTTCGACTTCGCGTTCGATATTGATAAACTCGCCTTTACCTAAACGAACTTGTGCCGTGATGCGAGAAGGTTTACCAAAGGACATACTTGAGAAATTATAAACGACCAAGCCGTTTATTTGACCGACTTTTTTGCCCTCAACATCGATTAATATCGTGCCTTTATCAATTTGCTCAAGCATGGCTTGTTTGATACGGTCGCTGCGATAGATTTGTTCAGATATTGCTTGCTCAATATGGTTTTTGCCGATTTGGTTGGCTTTGGACTTGCGCGCCCAATAGTCAGCCTCACGCAATAAGTCGCCGATTGAGGCAATATGCGCGGTTAATTTCTCTGAATCCTCTGCCAAGCGTGAAGAATATTCGATTACTCTGGCAACAGCTTGCTTATTCAGAGAACGGATTTTTTTCTTCTTTGAAAGAGAGCCTATCAATTTGGCATATTCAATCTCGTTGTCGTAAGTTCTATCCATCAAGACGCCAAAGTCAGCCTCTACCTTGAAATAATCTCTAAAGTCAGGGTCGCGTTCGCTCAAGACTTCGTATAATTCTTCATCACCGGTCAAAATGACTTTGACATCTAAAGGAATCGGGCATGGGTCAAGCGAAATTGTGGTGAAACAGCTTTCATCACTCGGGGTTTCTATTTTAACCGTTTTGGAAGAAAGGGCGCGTTTCAACGAATCCCAAGAATAGGGTTGGAGTAACAACTTTCTTGCATCCATTAACAAGAAACCACCATTGGCACGATGCAAAGCGCCGGCTTTAATCAAGGTAAAGTCTGTTACCAGGGCACCATATTGTTGTATTCTCTCTACTCTGCCCACCAAATTGGCTTGGGTCGGGTGGTCAAGCAAGATTATCGGAGCGCCGGAATCTTTCTCGTTTTTGACAATGACGTTTACTTTTAATTTGGCGAACTTGTCATCATCTGACTTGTTCATACGGTTCAAAAGTGCAGATAATGGGTCGTCCTCTCCGGAACCTGCTTGAGCTTGTTCTTGGGCCGGCAAAAATTCATCAATATTATCAACGATGTGTTTTTGAACATTTTTCAAGAACTCAACAGCTCCTTTGTGAGCTTTATATTTATGACGGAGCTCATCAACCGGATTTTTTACCGCAGCTTTGATAAACTTCTCACGCAGTTGTTGAGATTCTTTGCGTTGTTTTTCTTCCCAGTTGGGGAGGTCTTGTGCCGTGTTCTCAATTTCGGCCTGCATATAGTTTAAGTCTTCAATTAATGACTTTTTCTCTTCTTCAGGCAGTTCATCAAAGGCATCAGGGCTTAACACCTCACCGTTTTTGACCGGAGCAACAACCAAGCCAACCGGCATATGTAGCAAAGATACGCTTTTACCTTTGGCTTTCTTTTGCAAAATACGGACATATTCTTCCTTCTTTTGCTTGTATTTTTCTTTGATGATGTTTTCGGCGGCTTTGTATTCTTCACTGTCCAAAATTGCGCCGATAGAGGTGTTTAGTTCCTCAATTAATTTATCAATATCTTTGGCAAATTCCGTGGCCTCGCCTGCCGGAAAATTGATTGCCTTCGGACGATAGGGTTCTTCAAAATTGTAAACATAAGCCCAATCATCAGGTGTCGGTCGGCTCTTGGCCTCTTTTTCCAATATTCTTTTAACTAAGCTGGTTTTGCCCGTGCCTTCAGGCCCTAAGCAAAACAAGTTGTAGCCTTTGGATTTGATGTTGATACCTAATTCAACCGCACTGATGGCTCGGTCTTGACCTAAAGCTGAAAGTCTTTCTTCCAAGTCGGCCGTGCTGGTAAAACTGAACTTTTTTGGGTCACATACCCGATAAAGATCGTCTCTGCTTAATTTCGAGATTGTCATTTTGAAAAAATCCCTATACATATAATTTTAGAAATACTATCCTCAACATAACTCGAAAATAACTAATTTAGCGTAAAGATTTTGATGTCGTTTTTAGAATTTATCATAATTTTTTTGATTTTAGCGTCTTTGCTCTGGGTGGGGCTTTTTTGGAAATGCTTGAAATATGACCATTTTTTTAAACTCGTGCAAAAAGCTATTTGGAAAAAAGCTAAGTTTTCTAATTTGGAAGTGTTTTTTGCCGAGCCTTTTTTGTATCAGGCAATTAAAATCCTTATTAAGAACAAACCTGCCCTTCTGGCTTTATGTGAAGGAAAATATTCTTTAAGCGAAAAGTATTTACTAAAAAAGCACAAAACCTTGCTCTCTTTGGCGCTCAAAGCCCATTTTAACCAACATCAAGCACGTTTAGTCTTAGAAAAATTCTTAAGCCTCTTTCCGCAAAGCACTGAAGCAAAAGCCTTATTGGCAGCTCTCTATCTGGCACAAAATCAATTTGCAAAAGCTTGGGCGATTTTGGAAAATATAAATTTGAAAAAATGCTCCCCTTTTGCATGCGGAATTTATTATTACGCGCAAACGCATTTTTGCTTGCAAGAGGGGGATTTGCTTGCTGCCTCTCAATCTTGCGTTAAAGCCGAAAAATATTTTATTAAATCTCGGGCTTCCTTTTTACTTGCCAAAACCTATTTGCTGCTTGGGACAATTTACCGTGTGTCTTTTGTTGATGATGTGGCCGAATTAATGTTCCGAAGTGCCGGTAAAATTTTTGATACACTTCATTTGCCACAAGGAAAAGCCTTGGCTTTGGCAAATTTGGGCATGCAAAATACCGCCGGAGAGCATTTTGATGTGGCCGAAGAATATTTTGAAGAAGCTAAAATTTTGCTGGCAAACGCTCAGGCAACGGAAGATATGGCTGAAATTCTTAACCAAATCGGATTACTGCATTTGTTGAACAAAAATTTTACAAAAGCAAAGCGTTCCCTTGTTGAGGCTCAAAAAATATTTAAGGAATCGCCCAAATACGCCGGTAAAGCTCTTAATGCCGAGTTGTTTAGCTATTTTTGGGCTGCGCAAAAAAATTTCAACAAATCTTTAGCAAAAGCAAAAGAGGCTGAAAGCCTTTACAGACAAGGTGAAAATGTTGCGGCTCGGCTAAACTGTCTTTATTTGCAGGCTGAGGCTCTTTATGCGCAAAATTTGATGGCAGATGCCGAATCCGTTTTGAGAAATATTATCCAACAAGCAAAAAAAGAAGCCTCTTGTTTTCATATTGCCAATGCATACAGCTTGTTGGGACTTATCTTTTTGCAAAAAGGTGATTTGCATCGCGCAAAAGGTTTGTTCCAACAATCACTCGAACAAGAGCAAAAAAATAATCGCCTGAGCGGGCAAGCTTGCGACTATGCAAATATCGGTTTTTTGGAACTGAGAAGCGGTCAGCTCGAACAAGCCAAAAACCATATTCAAGCAGCTCAAGATTTAGCACTTGAATTAGGCGACAAAGAAATGTCCGATTTATTGGAAAAAGAGCTCAAAAAACTAAAAGCTCAACTCAATTAACAATGGGTGGAAGTTGTTCTTCTCCTTGGGTAAGAAGCTCACATCTTTAACCCCGAATTTTTTATAAGCCAAAACATTAAGGCTCGGAACACTGAACGGATTAAACCAGACAGAGCCATCGCTCATGATAATGCGATTTTTGACCTCTAGTCCGGTTTTGTTCAAAAACTTTTGGAATGTATCTGACCAAGCGGGCATGCCGAAATTACCGACAATGACTACCGGATTGTCTTGCATGACGACAAATTTACTCAAATTTTTATAAACACTTTTTTCTTCTTTTCTGGAAATTCCGCTAAAGTCAATATTAATAAGAACCAAAGGCTGAGAACCTTCCAAAAATTCCATATATGAACCGACGAATCTGTCAGATAAAATCAACTTGCCGGAACGAAGCGGTGTAAACTTACTGATGATAAAACTTAAACCTTGCTCTTGGTCTTCGTTATATAAATGATACTGAGGTTCTGCCTCCAGACCAAAATTTTTGGTTTGCGCATGATTGAGTGCAACGATGTCTGCCTGAGAGTGAGCGGCTTGGCGCATTAAATCTGCACCCGATTTGGTATGGTTTTGATAAAGAATCGTCAATTGTCCCGTGCCGTCGCTATGACTGCTGTTAAATAAATTGGCACTAGTGGCAATAAGGGTGTAATTAACCGTTATCAATAAAAAAGCAAAAAAAGTTTGCAGAAAAAATTTATTAAACAACGCGCAAACAAAAACTATCAGCAAATAAACATATATTTGAAACTGCCATTGATTGATAAAGGCGCTAAAGCCCGTGGTGTTATCCATTAGAGCTAAAATGGTGGTAATGCTGATGATGCCTAATGAGACATTAAGCAACATGTTTATCCGTTCGTGGTGTTTTTTTTGGCTGAGGTAACCCATTATTAATTTATTTCTGCTAAAGTTTCCCTATTGTTTGTCGTTATATTAATCTCTTATTTTTGATTTGTAAATGGTGCCTTGTAAAATTATGCTTGAACGGATAATAACTATTACATCTTCAGATTATTTCAGCATTATCGCTCATGACATAAACTCGGTTTTGGACTTTTTGGCCAGCTATTGGGACGGAACTAATACCTTGCGTATGGCGTCCATTGTCTTAATGCTTATTGCCGTGGCACTGTTTTTGTTGCTCATCATTTCTTTGTATGTCAAATCAATCATCGCTTTTTTCAAAAGCGAAAGCAAAAAAGCTGATACGGAAGAAGATGGGTTTGAATATACCGAATATACAGATGAAGAAGAAAATAACGAAGAAGAAATCGCTGAGCAAAACGAGGAAAGAGAGCTTGAACGTGAATTAGCTAATGAGCTGAACCTCTCAAAAGAAAATAATAGTTTTGTTTTTGAAGACAAGGCGGAAAAAACAGAAATAAAGGAGCTTCCGCAAGAAAATGAAAGCCCCAAAGAAGAAAAATCTGCCGAAAAAGAAAACAAAGAAACCAAAAACAATATGATTGATTTGGATTGGAAAAAAGGCAAAAAAATCGACCTTGCCGATGATAACGCAAAACTCGATCCGGCTCTGCTCAAATACCAACAAACCAAGAAATCTCTAAACGATTTAGTGGCCTTGATTATTGATATGATTGGGCGCGGCGTGGATGAGCTCAAAATAGCTCAGACAATCATGTTTCGGAATCAAGGCGAAAACTCCGAAGATGATATTTTGCAAACCATTACCGCCATTAAGGATTTTATTGCTCTGGCCGTGAGCGGAAAGTTCAAAAAAGCAAAACAGACCAAGCAACTGCCTGATGAAGATGAGGCTTTATATCATTTGGCAATGGGAGATGCCTCGCTTGCATTGGCTCTTATGGAGGCGGTGATGGATGAAAATATCGAAACCGCTTCGACCATGCCTGTCGGCGAAAGACGCGACAAAATCTTTATGGAAACGTCTTATTATTCCTCAACCTTTGGCTCGATTGCGGCCTTGTCAGATGTCAGCTTGGCAACAGGTTCTTTTGAGTTGGCGGTAGAACTCGCTCCACAAAACCTGATTGCCTGGGGAAGATTAGCCGATATGTACCACATTTTGGAAAATAACCAAAAGGCAATTTGGGCTTATAATAAGGTTTTGGATATGGCTGATGAAGAACTCTCGCCGCAACTCGTTGCTAATGCCAGAAAAATTCTTTCACAATACTACTATGCGCAAGGAAACAGCCTGCAAGCTGCAAAATTCTTTACCTTGAGTAAACAGTATTATGACTCGATTGGAATTAATCGTCGGTTAGATAAAAAAGAAATTGAAATTATTGAGCTCATCGAATCGCGGCAAAAAGAAGATTTGGAAGGAACTATTGCCAAAATACTGGCTAACTATGATGCCAGACAGCTTAGCTTTGCTTAGGCTATTTGCCTCGCTCTTGACGGGATTTTTCTTCCAAAGTATGGAAAGATAAGTTTTTGCGAGATACCTGTATTTGATTATTTTTTCCGCTCTTTTGCAGCTTCTTATCTATTTGCTTTTCAAGTTGGCGTTTCTTTTTGGGCTCTTTGCGACCTGTCTTTTCAAGCAAAACCTTGGCAACTTGCTTTTCATCAGATGCGCGTTCTACTTCACTAAGGCTCAGTCCTTCAACGGCTTTAAGACCTCCAGCGCGTTTGAGGTTGTTTATGCCTCGCAAAATTTGAATATAGCGTCCTTCAGATAAATTTTCATCTTTTAACTTCAGTCCTTTTACCAAGTCCTTTTTGACCAGATTTTCAAGCGACTTGTTCATCGGAGCGGCATCTTGCATAACTCTTGCTACCGTTTGTTGGCTCAAGCCTTCAACACCTTGTTCTTGCAAAGCATGAGCGGCCAAAGCTAAAGCCTCTAGCTTACCGGCATCTTGCTGCATTTTGATATTTTGTAAGGTTTCTTGCTGTTTGAGAATTTTCTTCTCTTCGTCATTAAGCGCATTGTACAAAGAATTGCTTTCTTGCAAAGACTGAATCGGCGCGGCAATGATTATTTCGTCCTCATCTTCGTCTTCATCAAAAACATCTTTTATTTTTTTGCGGATTTTTTTCAGTCCGGCAGGTAAATCAGCCGGCGTTAAAGGATTGTTGGTTTGAATTACATTTTTATTTTTGGCATTGTATTTTATCGCCTCGCGGGCGTTTATTTTTAAGCTGAGCTTTTCTGTGGTGCCAAAACCGCTTTTCTTCCATTCTATATTGGGATTAGAAGAATTATCTGTCATTTATTGCTCCATTTTTATAGTTATCTGCAACAAACATCTATAATTTGCCATAAAAATGTTTTTTTGTCAAATCAAACTCTGAAAGCGGCTGTTAGCTTGCTATTTCTTTTTTGCAAGTTACCATAATTGAGCCATCCGAAAGCAAAGATGACAATACCTCTACCACCGTATTGTTATTGCGGGTTAAGCTAAAGGTTTTGGTGGTGGTACTCATAATGTGATTAATGATATCTTTTTTAAGCTCCGGCCAATTATCAACATAAGTGAAATATCTTTGATGAGCTTCCCAAAGCTCTGATATATTCGGTTCCTTTTGCAAAAAGATTTCCGGCAAATTCCAAAGTTTCAGATACGACTGATTATAAAATTTCAGCCTGCCGTTGGAGCCAAAAATTACCACACCGTCAAATAAATTATCTAACAGCTCTTGTTGGACTGCTAACAAAGAATTGTACGCTCTTCTTGTTGCCAAGCGGTCTGACACATCTTCAAAAGCAAAGACAAGTCCGCCCAAAGGATATGGCGCGCGAACTCGGCGAATCGTATTACCATTTGGCAGGTGGAGCATATCTTCCTTGGGTTCGATGATTCTTGAAAAGTCTTTTTGCTCATCGGACTTGTAGCTTCTGAAATCAGGAACTTCCGGTAACAATCTTTTTTCGCGGATAACATCTAAAAATGAGGCATAGCTCGGATGGGTCTCCAACCAGACATCTTCCAACCCCCAAAAAGACACAAAAGATTTGTTGTAAAATGATAATTTGTAGGAATTATCAAATACGGCAAATGCCGTTCCCAATGCGCCCAAAATCTCTAAATGCGCGTTTTGGTGAAGTTTGAAATTGCGTCTTAACTCATCTAACGCAGTTACATCTATCAAAGCGCCAGCGGTGTGGATTTTATCCAATTCTTCTCCGTGAAACGGCGTTTCTATTACTTCAAAACTGCGACGTTCTCCGCTTTTGACCAAATTTATGGTTTGCTTGCGCTCCTTATTGGCGGCTTGGGCCTGCAATGCCAAGTTGGCAGAAACACTCTCGTTATTCAAATTTTGAATTTCGGTTTGATTTGATATCACATCTTCTTTGCTTTTTTCTTTGGTAAATTCAAGATATTTCTTATTAACCTCTTGGAGGCGGAGATTTTCATCCCTCAGCCAAATCGGGAAAGAAATATTATCTATCAAATCTTCTAAACGGTTGATTTTGGCGAGAGCTTTATTCTTCTCTTCTTCCAAATCCAAAATTTTATTGGTATCGCGGCTGATATCACGAAACCATATCATATCGCAATAAACATTACCGTCCAACGCATTAATACGGCAGCCCGAAAGATTAAGGTGTTTATTGGTGTTTTTGAGCAAAAACTCGTCTTCAAAAGAGATGCCTTCTTCTTTCAAAAAATTAACGTATTTTTGAATTTTGGCACTGTCTTCCTTGGAAAAATTTTTTAAAATATCTTCAAAAGTTGATTTTGTTCCAGAAGGCAAATTCATAATAACCGCTAAGCGGCGAGAACAATGCTCTTTTATAGTTTTTCTGGGGTCGTTTACTTTCTCGTCTGGATAGATAAAAGCAAAATAGCCGTCTTTGGAGGCGTATAGCGTTTCGGCATAACGCTCTCGGTCACGGTTCAAAAAATAGTTGCGTTGGTTTAATTTTAAGATTTTTATTTCCCGCATGCCCAGATATGCCAGCAATATAACTAGTCCTAATCCCAGAGTGTACCAAAGCTCCGGTGCGGCATAAAACATATTTATCAGTAAGGCTTCGTTCATTTTAACGCAAATATACCATAAAATTATTGTATCTGTTGTGAATTTATAATATAAAACAAATTATTCAAACACTAAAAACAACTAAGTGAACAAAATTATGTATAGTCTTGCTTTTGATACTACTGCTGCCGGATGTTCGGTCGCTTTGATGAAAGATGAAAAATGCCTCGACAAATTTGTGGAGGAAATGGATTTTGGCCAAGCTGAGGTGCTTATTCCGGCTATTCAAAATTTGTTGCAAAAACACAATCTGCAAGTCAAAGATTTGGATTTAATGGCTGTTTGTACGGGACCGGGGTCTTTTACGGGTGTACGCTCCAGCATTTCAGCGGCCAGAGCATTTGCTTTTGCTTGCCCTAAAATGGTGGTGACGGGGGTTTCTGCATTTGATGCTTATGCTTACTCTTTGTCTTGGACCCCTGAAGAAATTGCTCCGGTTAATGCCGTGATTATTGAAACCAAAAGAGAGGATTTTTACTTTCAACTCTTTGATGAACACCTTAACAAAATCACTGAGCCTAATGCCCTCAACAGAGAAGATATTATTGCCGAACTCAGGGGTAAAAAGGTTTCATTTATCGGCGACGGAGTGGAAAGATTTTTGGCGACGCCGACCGGCTTGAGCCTCCACTCCATTTTGATGAAACCACATTTGGATATTGAAGATTTGGCTTTATGCGCTATTCGCAAATTTCAGAAAAAAACAACCGATTATCCTAAACCGGTTTATTTGCGCGCTCCTGATGTTTGCATTAAATAAATTTAGGAAAGTTTTGCCAGCAGCAAACTATAAGCGTTGGTAAGCTGCTTGAACTTTTCTTCAGCATCTTTATCACCGTGATTTGCGTCAGGGTGATATTTTTTTGCCAGTTTTTTATATTGTCTTTTAAGACTTTCTAAGCTGACTTCGGAGATTTTTAACTCCATTATCTCCAGACATTTTCTCTCTTCGGCACTAAAATACTTCTCTTCTTGCGCACTGCTGTAAGCTGTGCCGTATTCGCCAAAAAAGCCAAAGTCATCCTTAAAAGTATAGCCATGTTTGTAACGAACTTTAGAGCGAAAACTAAAACGCATTTTAGCCTTTTCGCTCTCGTCTTCATCGGGAATCTCGCCGGCATAGTAATTCCACTTGGCGTTATATTCCTGAACATGTTTTAGGCAAAACCAATAATACTCTTTCAGCGAGCGGTCTTTGGGCGCGCGATACTCTCCCGCCTTATCACAGCCGGGGTAATCGCATTTGCGCTCCTTGTCATCTGTTTGCGGCGCAAAGTATTTTTTGGTGCGTTGTATCTTTCTCATTTACTTGTTTTTTATTTTATTTACTCTTTTTAATTGTGTTTTAATTTTTTATGTTCTATTATTAGCGCATAAAGAATTTAAAGCAATATCTTAAAATCTATTTTATCAAGAAACGGATGACTAGATGACGAAACTACTTAACCGCGTTATTATCATTAATAAGAGACGTACAAGTATGCGCCTGTGTCAGGAAGAATGGGGCGCTTTAGATAATATTTGCAAACATGAAAAAATTAATCGTAACAAAATTTTTGAAGTATTGGAAAGTTTGCCTGACTATGGTTTGGGGCTAACTTATTTGACCAGACTTTTTATGTTGATGTATTATCAAGATGTTGCCGATGAAGTGTTATGCAAACAAGGCAATTGCTTTCCTCGCAGAGCCATTAAAATTTTTGAAAAAATTGAAAATCTTCCCCATACTAAAGAAAGTAATAAATCAAAAAAGCTGCCAAAATCAAAGGTCCCCAATAGTACAATGACGATTTCCCCAAGTGTTTAGGCATTGGTTTTGATTTGAGAAGCTGATAGAGATTTTTACTTGATAGCGGAATTCTATTGTGCCCATCGTCTGCATTTAATTGCTGCAAGTGAGGGGAGTTTATCTTGCTCCATTCATTATCATGGGTTTTGAAATCAGACAATATCTTACCGCCGATTTGCTTGGATAGTTCAACTAAATTTACTTGCGGGCAATAATAGCGCAACAAATCCAATGCACGCTTTACATTATGTTCATCAGAATTTTTCGGAGCCGTTTTTTCCAACATATTTTGCAACGCATATTTTTGCAACTCCGGAGTTAAATTTCGAATTACCGAAAAATCACGCCAAAAGACTTTTCCTTGATTATTATAAAGAACCGATTGCCAATCCAAAACCAAGTATGCTTTATGATACAGAAGATGAAAAAATATTGCGGCTAAATTATGCTGCGCATTTGTGGGCAAGCTTACAGAATCGGTTATTTCATCTTCAAAAAAGACAAACAATTTTTCTGAGGAGGTTTGCTGCCAATCAACACTTATAGGGATAGCTTCCCCACATTCCGACGCATAGGTTTGAAGTTCTGATAATTCCGCACTATATAAACGCATATCCGAATTCAGTTCCAAAGTGTTTAGCAAATAATCTTCATCTAACGTGGGATTAGAGCTTACCAATTCCGGCACTAATTCCTCGCCTAAGGAATAGTCTTGCAAGGAGAGAGCGTGTTTGATTTCTATGTCGCCTTTTAGTGTTGCTGAAGCATGGCGCGGCGGTTGAATATTATAACTTAATGCGAGCGTTGTAGAATAAAGCGAAAGCAACGTATCATGATGGGTTGAGATATAATTTTCAACTCTTTGAGCCGGTGATAAAGATGATTTTCTTAAAAAGAATCGCGATAAGGGTATTGTTGTTTGAAACATCTCTAACGGATAAAGCAAAAACAACATATCTTCTTTTGCCAGTTGAATTGCTAACTTTTGTTTTTTTAAGAATTGTAAAAATCCATTTATCATTTATAATACCCTTAAATTTAAGGTTTTTATCTTAAAACAAATCGTCATCTCAGAGGTTAATATGCCCGAACTGCCCGAAGTCGAAACAATTAAAAATGCTCTTAAAAAAGCTATCGGTTATGCTAATATAGTCAATGTTCGCATAAACGACAATCGCTTTCGGCAAATTATTCCTGACGATTTCGCACAAAAAGTTATCCATACCCAAATTACTGATTATCAAAGAATCGCCAAATATATTGTGATTTCACTTGATAACGGTTACAGCATTATTTGGCATTTAGGTATGAGCGGCAGAGTGAAAATTTGTGATACTATGCCTGAAATGGAAAAGCACGACCATGTGGTGTTTGAAACTTCTAATAGAATCGTGATTTACCACGATCCAAGGCGGTTTGGCTTGCTCACTTATTGCAAGACAGATGAGCTTATTCAAAACAAAATTTTTCAAAATTCAGGTCTGGACCCGTTTGATGAAAAATTAAACCATCAGTTTTTACATGAAAAATTAAAACATAAAAAAATTGCTATCAAAATTGCCTTGCTTGACCAGAAAATCATTAACGGAATCGGCAATATTTATGCTTCTGAAGCTCTCTTTAAAGCCGGAATTTTGCCAACAAGGGAATCTTCTTCGCTGAGCTTGCGTGAATGTAAATCTTTGATTGAAGCTATCAGAGATGTTTTACAAAAAGCCATTAAAGCCGGTGGTTCAACCCTTAGAGACTACAAAAAGCCGGATGGAAGTCTTGGCTACTTTCAAAACCAACATTGCGTTTATAACAAAACCGGAATGCCCTGCCCTGATTGTACTTGTGGTCTAAAAAACGGCGGCGTACAAAAAATCGTTTTGGGCGGACGTTCCACCTTTTTCTGTCCTGAAAAACAAAAGTGAGAAGAGATGAAAAAACATATTTACAAAATTATAACGATTTGCGGTTTAAGTATCTTGTTTATGTCCGGTAAAGGCTGGGCAACAACCTTTATTGACGGACTGGAAGATGTGCCTTTGATGGAGGGCGTTACCCAAATTCAAAAAGACACCATTAGTTTCGGAAATGAGGAATCTCGCTTTGTTGAGGCTTATTTTACCAGTTCGAGAATCGGTTTTAAGGCTATTGAAAATTTTTATGTTAAAACCTTGCCGCAACTCGGTTGGAACTATCAAGGCAGAGATGGCAATACCTTGCTTTTTTATCGTGAAAACGAGATGCTCGAAATTGTGAGAGAATCCGCTAAACCTTTGGAAGTCAGAATTACGGTTAAAAACAAATTATAGAGGCAAAAATGGAATTAAATACACTTGTCAGCGAAATCAGAGGAAATGTCGGAATTATTACCCTTAACCGACCTAAAGCCCTTAACGCCGTCAGCGAAGAAATGCTTCAAGAACTCACTTCACAAACTCAGGCGTTCGATGAAGACGATAGAATAAAAGCCATTATCATCAAAGGAAGCGACAAAGCCTTTGCAACGGGAATCGATGTCAGAGATTTGGTTGATAAAGTAAATACTAAAGACACTGAACTCTTGAAGATGCATAAATATATGAGCATTTTTAGAATGACACGCAAACCAATTATTGCCGAAGTGGCCGGTTTTGCCTTGGGAATCGGATGCGAAATTGCTTTGAGCTGCGATATTGTTTTGGCGGCCGATAATGCAAAATTCGGTCAACCCGAACTCAGCCTTGCCATGATTCCTTGTTTTGGTGCAACACAGCTCCTCACAAAAGCTATCGGCAAAGCAAAAGCTATGGAAGTGATTTTAAGCGGACGCGCACTTAATGCCGAAGAAGCCGAAAAGTGCGGACTCGTCAGCCGAATTATTCCTTTAGTTGATTTGGATGCAGAAACATATAAGGTTGCTAAAAGAATCGCCGACCAGTCAACAATGGCTGTTGAAGTGGCAAAACAAGTTATCAAACAAGCCGCCGCAAATGCTCCTTTAGAATCCGGACTCGTTGCCGAAGCGCAAAGCTGCAGAATGTGCCTAAACAGCGAAGATTTTAAGTCTGCTCTTAACGAATTTATTGCAAAACACTCCTAAGAGCTTAAAAAAAGCCAAAAAACAGACTTTTTTGCAAAAATTTGTGTTGACTTCAACCCTTCATAGAGTTTATAAAGCATATCAGAATTTAATATTGTTTAACTTTTTAAGACAGGATTAATATTATGGCCAATCATAAATCGGCAAAAACCAGAATTAAAAGAAATAATAAAAGAGCCGTTATTAACGGTGCTCGCAGAAGTCGTGTTCGTACTTTCGTTAAGAAAGTAATCGCCGCTGTTTTGGAAAACAACAAAGAAGCTGCTAAAGCCGCTTTCTTGGTTGCAGAATCCGAATTGATGAGAGCTGCTCAAAAAGGTGTTATCGAAAAGCACAATGCTTCTCGCACAGTTTCTCGCCTTTCTAAAAAAATTAAGGCTCTTTAATTTCACTTTTTAGAAGTGTTTTTGAACACAAACCATTCTTTCCTTTCTTGCTAAGGGAAATTTTGGTTTGTGTTTTTTTATACACTAATCCTACGAATCCCAACGACTCTGATAAGAATCCCGTGTCAAGAAAATTAATTGCAATGTTCTTAAAATGTTCTGTTGTAATTATTTTTGAG
>CALXTW010000017.1 GCA_944391515.1 uncultured Alphaproteobacteria bacterium | reverse complement strand
AAGACGGTTACAGCCTGACCAATTGCGGTTCAGGTCAGCTTCAGGGTTTGAAATGCCCGTATAATTCAGCTTATTTTAAGGAATGTTGTGACAGTCGTTATAAATACGACAAGAGTGCTTGCTCGTACCCTAACACCGTTAGCGGCGATAGCTGCGGCGGTAAATTTATGTGTTATTGCGACAGGAGTTTATATCCGGTAACGAGTTGTAGTTCTCCGCAAGAGCCCGAAGGAACGGGTTGCGTAGAAGAAGGCGTTCCATATTATAGCAAATGTGTTTGCCCCAGCAATTATAATCAGACTTGTGATGGTCAAAATCAACAAGGTGTAGGGACGGGATGTACGCAAAACGGCGTAACCTATTATACCTCATGCCAATGTAAAAGCGGCTATAATATGACTTGTTCGGACTTAGGACCGGTAACCCCAACCGATTATTGCCTTAAAGACGGAATTAAATATTACAACAACTGCAAAACTTGTGAGAATAAATGTTCACTTTCAAGCTGTCCGACAGGGAATGTATGCGAATATGAAGATTGCTCACAAAAGTACTGCGTCACGGGTTGTGCAGTAGGCTATAAGGATTTGGATAATTCTTGGTGCAACGGAGCAATGCGTTGCTGGTTTAAGTAAGCAAAAGGAGAAAGACCATGATAAAGAAAAATTTATTAATTGCAGGAGCAATGCTGTCTTGTGGTGCAGCTTTCTCCTTTAGTGAAGTTCAGGCGCAAACTTGTGTTGTACCGCCATCTTGTGAAGAGTTGGGGTATAAGCAAACGGAGGCGGATTGTGAGGGTGCTACTTTAATATTAAAATGCCCGACTGACCCAAGTCAAGTGGCGTGTCCAAGCTATCCGGATCCCTGTGGCATCGGTGATGTTTTATATGGCGATGGTTATTGCTATAAAGACAATTTTCGTCCAAAGAATATTGCCCCTATTGGGGTAGTATTTGACACTACTAAACGTTTGGCTGTCGCCCTGACGGATGTAGGAAAAGACGGCAGTGCCGGAACTGAGGGAATGACGTGGTCAAGTAGTTATTGTGATACGCCTAATTTGGAGAATTGTGATTTTGAGTATATGTCATGTGGAGCAGATGGCAGAGTAAATACGGATGCGATATTAGCCAGCACTTGTAATGGAACGACTTATGCGGCAAATGCGGTCAATGCTTACCAAACGAGTAATTGCAGTGCGGATTTTTGTCAGCAAGGAAAGTGGTTTTTACCCAGTCTGCAAGAGCTATATACAATACATATTAATAGGAGTGTTATAAATAGCACTTTGTCATTGTTATCTACGATAGGGGCTAAGCAATTGATGGACTATTATTATTTGTCCTCTACCGAGTATTCAGACGGCTATGTGTGGAGTTTGAATGTAGATAATGCTAATCATTACTTCAACGGTAAGAACGACAGTAATCAGTATGACCGCTATAACTATGTTCGGCCGGTTCTAGCTTTTTAATTTTATCTGTCTCAATATAAAAGCGGAGTGTTTGAGCTCCGCTTTTATTGTGCATAAAATATTATGTTGAAAGAGAGAGTTAATCTTCCTCAACCGGAGAATCATCGCCAATCATTTCGGTGGTTAAGTGTCCGGCATCGGCGCGAATCTTGTTTTCAATTTCCTCAGCGACTTCAGGATGATCACGCAAGAATAATTTTGCATTTTCACGACCTTGACCGAGTTTCTCTCCTTTATAAGAGAACCATGCGCCGGCTTTTTCAACCAGACCAGCTTTGATACCTAAATCAATAAGTTCGCCGGTTTTGGAAATGCCTTCGCCATACATAATATCAAAGTCAACAACCTTAAACGGAGGAGCAACTTTGTTTTTGACAATTTTAACGCGGGTTTGGCTGCCAATTACATCATCTTTATCTTTAATTGAGCCAATGCGGCGAATATCAATACGAACCGAAGCATAAAACTTCAGGGCGTTACCGCCGGTTGTGGTTTCAGGATTACCAAACATAACGCCGATTTTCATACGAATTTGGTTGATGAAAATGACCAAAGTATTGGAGCGAGAAATGGTAGAAGTGAGTTTTCTTAAGGCTTGGCTCATAAGGCGAGCTTGGAGCCCCATGTGAGAATCTCCCATTTCACCTTCAAGTTCGGCTTTAGGAACAAGAGCGGCTACAGAGTCAACAACCAAAACATCAATCGCGCCCGAACGAACCAATGTGTCGGCAATTTCAAGAGCTTGTTCGCCTGCATCAGGTTGAGAAATCAAAAGATTGTCAATGTCTACACCGATTTTTTTTGCATAGCTTGGGTCAAGTGCATGTTCGGCGTCAATAAAGGCACAAGTTCCGCCTTTCTTTTGTGATTGGGCAATAACACTCAGGGCAAGAGTTGTTTTACCAGAGCTTTCAGGACCATAAATTTCAATAATACGTCCTTTGGGAAGACCGCCGATACCAAGGGCAATATCAATACCCAGAGAACCGGTGGAGATGGCTTCAATGTCAATATTGGTGTTTTGACCAAGTCTCATAATGGAGCCTTTGCCAAAAGCCCGTTCAATTTGACTTAGCGCGGCGTCAAGTGCTTTATCTTTTTCCATTTGTTTTTACTTTCTTGATAGTTAATCCAGATAATTTATGTTATCTGACTTATTTACTTAAATTACAATTTTCGGATAAGAGTTATCCCGATGAAAATTATAATGTACTACTTTTGTTCTTTTTGCAAGCTCTTTTTTAAAAAATTATTCACTATCTTTTTTCTGGCTTGCCGTTGATGAGAATTTTTTTGAGTTGACGGTCGTCAAGTGATTGATATTCCTCTAAAGCAGCCGTGACAACCGCACCGAAAATTACAACGGCCCAGACCAGATACATCCAAATTAAAAATACAGGAATCGTTGCTAAAGCTCCATAGAGTATTTTATATGTAACGGTCATGGAGAAAAAGATACTAAAGCCTTTTCTTAAGACCCAAAATAAAATGACGGCAATGAGTGAGCCTACAATGGCATTTTTGATGCGGACTTTTTTGTTGGGAACCAATACATAAACCAGCAATAATAAGACCATGTTAATAATGGCAGGTAAAAGATTGCTAATGAATATGCTGCCGGATTCAATTTCATTGGGCATAAATTTTTGTAAGGTAAACAAATACCCTCTCAGAGAAAATGTGGCTCCTAAAAGCAAGGGACCTAGCGTAATAACTGTCCAATATAAGGTGATTTTGGTGGTAAAACGGCGAGGGCGGTTTACTTTAAATATGAAGTTGAGACTGTTTTCGATTGTGGATAACAAGAGAATCGCTGTAATTGCCAGACCTACCACACCAATGGTGGTTAATTGTGCGGCCGCATTTACAAATTCGGATAAATATTGGCTGATTTCCTGCTCAATTGAGGGAATGAAGTTTTGCATGAGAAATTCTTCAATTTGTACACGGGCACCGCTAAAAACCGGAAAAGCCGAAAAAATTGCCAATCCTATGGCTAACAATGGTACGATTGCAATAAGAGAGGTGTAGCTCAGTGAGGCAGCGACCCTAAATATTGTGTCATTCTTTGCGCGCTTTGCTAGAAAATATAAGAATTCTCCCGTGGTCTTCAGTGAGGGAATAATTCTTGTTTTTAGCGTGGTTTCAAGAAGAGTTTTCCAATACATTCTAACCTCATAAAAAAAATTGTTTACAAACTGAGCATAATTTATTAAATACCTAGTATATTAATTTAGTTTTTACATTAAATTTTTTTATAAAGCAAAGGAAAATATTATGACAACAGCTGCACCACTTATGGCAGGTAAAAAAGGTCTGATTATGGGCCTGGCTAATGATAAATCTATTGCTTGGGGTATTGCTCAGGCTTTGGATGCTCAAGGAGCTCAAATCGCTTTCTCTTATCAAAATGAAGCTTTGGAAAAAAGAGTTAAACCTTTGTCAGAGACCTTGAGCTTTGAGCCGACTCTGATTCAATGCGATGTTACCGACTCTGCCAGCGTGGAAGCTTGCTTTAAAGAATTAGGTGAAAAATGGGGTAAAATTGACTTCGTTGTTCATGCTATTGCCTTTTCTGATAAAAATGAACTCAAAGGTCGTACAATCGATACGACTTTGCCGAACTTCCTGAACACTATGCATATTTCTTGCTATTCTTTGCTCGAAACTTGCCGTTGTGCTTCTCCTTATATGAGTGAAAATGGTTCTATCGTTACTTTGACCTATTTGGGTGGTGAAAGAACTTTGCCTAACTACAATATTATGGGTGTGGCTAAAGCTGCTTTGGAAGCTGCCGTTCGTTATGCCGCTGTTGATATGGGTCAACAAGGTGTTCGTGTTAATGCTGTTTCTGCCGGCCCGATTAAGACTTTGGCTGCTTCAGGAATCGGCGATTTCCGTAAAATTTTGCGTTGGAACGAACTCAATGCTCCTTTGCAACGTAACGTTACTCAAGAAGAAGTCGGTCGTGCTGCTTTGGCTTTGCTTTCTCCTTTGGGTGAAGCTATTACCGGTGAAGTTTTGCACGTTGATGCCGGCTACCATGTTGTTGGTATGGTTTCTTTGAAAAATGCTCACGAATCCGGTCAGGTTCTTTCCGAATTCTAAGTAATTCTTACTAAAATTAGAAGCCGTACCTCTTAAGAAGTACGGCTTCTTTTTTATGACTTGTGGAAAATCAAAGATTTGCTTGAGATAAGCAAGGGAGCGCTTATATTCTAATAAGAATGTAAATTGTGAGGTTTAAATGAAATTTAAAAGTCCTTTTCCCGAAATTAAAGCAATTACTAAGAAGTATGCTTCTTCGGCTTTGGTATGGAAAACAACGGTTTATGCTTTGGCATTATTCGGTGTTATCGTTTTATTGCTTTTGTTTTTGTTGTTGAATATGTTGGGTGGAACGGGAAATATTGTTCCTAATGTTCCTAAGAATACGGTTTTAACACTCGATTTAGGTCAAAATTATCAGGAAATGCGGGTTGATGACTTATGGGCTGAGCTGAGCGAAGTTCCGCAAAATTCTTTTTATGACCTCATTAAAGCAATTAATATTGCGGCAATGGATCATCGTGTCAGTGCTATTGTGGCAAAGATTAGCGAAACTCCTTTAGGTTTGGCACAAATTCAAGATTTGCGTAGTACGTTAGAGGCTTTTCGGTCAACCGGAAAAAAGGCATATCTGTATTCTGCGGGAATGGGTAATTTCGGTGGAGGTACAAATGAGTATTATTTGGCCTCGGCTTTTGATGAAATTTGGATGCAACCTAACAGTGAAATTGGTATTACGGGCTTAAATATTGAAATTCCTTTCTTTAAGCAGTTATTGGCAAAATTTGGGGTTGAGGCTGAATTTTATGCCAGACATGAATATAAAAATGCGGCGGCGTCGCTCGTGAATAGTTCTTTTTCTAAGCCTTATCGCGAAGAAATGACTAAACTCGGTCAAGGATTGTTCTCGCAAATGGTGAAAGACATTGCTAAAAGCCGAAATATTTCAGAAAAGGATTTGGTGAAATTGGTTAATCAGGCGCCAATTTCAGCTGAAAGGGGGAAAAAAGTCGGTTTGGTGGACAAGGTTGCTTATCAAACGGCTTTGTTTGAGCATGTTTTGGATAAAACCAAGGGGACGCTGTTGAATATCTCGGATTATATTTACAGTATTGAGAGTAATGATGAAAAAGTACCGACAGTGGCGTTTGTGGTCGTGGACGGAACAATTAGTGAAGGACTAAGTTACACCAACCCTATGCAAGGTGAAAATGTTGCGGGTGCGGAAACTTTTATGAAACAGCTTGATGATATTGCTAATAATAAGTATGTGAAAGCGGTTGTAGTACGTGTGAATAGCCCGGGAGGAAGTTATACCGCAGCTAACGAAATGTGGAATGCTCTGGACAATTTAAAGAAAAAGAAAAAACTGCCAATTGTGGTGTCAATGAGCGATTATGCGGCAAGCGGCGGGTATTTTGTAGCTTTGGCCGGAGATAAAATTATTGCCGAATCTTCAACCTTAACCGGTTCAATCGGAGTATTGGGCGGTAAGTTTGTACTGAAAGATTTATGGAAGAAACTCAATGTTAATTGGGGAAATATTAAGTTTGGTGATAATGCCGGCGTGTTGTCGGTTAATCAGAAATTTTCGCCCGCAGAAAAGAGAGCTTTTAATGCCTCTCTTGACAGAGTTTATAAAGATTTTACGCAGAAAGTCTCTGATGCGCGCGGAATTTCTTTGAAAGAGTTGGATAAGTTAGCCAGAGGGCGGGTGTGGACCGGTTCTCAGGCTCAGGCAAAAGGTTTAGTTGATGAAATTGGCGGAATTGATAAGGCTGTGGCTTGGGCAAAAAAATTAGCCAATATTGCTCCTAAAAGCAGCTTTAGTATTCTCTACTATCCAAAACCAAAGACTTTGCAGGAAAAATTGGCTGAATTTATGGGAATGGAGCCTAAAATTGCCGTGAATAAGATGATAAGTCAAATGGGGCTTGATATTCAGTCGGTTAATGTGTTACAAAGATTAAAATATGATACGGTGTTACCACCATTTAAATTAAATATGTAGGAAGAAAACAATGGCCATAGATCAGGAAACTGTAAAAAGAGTGGCATTCTTGTCACGTTTGAAAATTGAAGATGATAAAATTCAGGCAACTGAAAAAGAATTTAATAAAATTCTTAATTGGGTAGAACAACTCAATGAGGTTAATACCGATAATGTGGAACCGTTAGTGTCGGTGAACGAGAGTTATATTACATGCAGAGAGGATAAAGTAACCGATGGTAACCAAGTTCAAGCAGTATTGGCTAATGCTCCGCAAGCTGAGTACGGCTATTTTGTTGTGCCGAAAGTTGTTGAATAAATTTTGAACGTGTAGAAAGTAAATACAATGACAGATATCACAAAATTAACTATTGCAGAAACCCGGGAAGGGTTAAAATCAAAACAGTTTTCGGCAACGGAAGTTGCAAAAGCCTATATCCAATCTATGGAAGACAATCGTCGCTATAATGCTTATGTGTTGGAAACGCCGGAGGTGGCTCTGGAACAAGCTAAAATTTCTGAAGCAAAATACCAAAACGGAACTCAAGGTGCTTTGGAAGGTATTCCTTTGGGAATTAAGGATTTGTTTTGCACTAAAGGAATTCGTACCACCGCTTGTTCTCATATTTTAGATAAGTTTGTTCCGCAATATGAATCAACCGTTACTTCTAAGTTGCTCGAAGCTGGTGTTTGCGTTTTGGGTAAACTCAACATGGATGAGTTTGCAATGGGCGGAAGTAACGAAACCAGTTACTATGGTCCGGTGGTTAACCCTTGGAGTAAAGAGAAAGATTTAGTGGCCGGCGGGTCTTCGGGTGGATCGGCTGCGGCTGTGGCTGCTAATATGTGTGCTGCTGCAACAGGTACAGATACCGGTGGGTCTATCCGTCAGCCATCTGCTTTTTGTGGCGTAACAGGAATTAAGCCAACTTATGGACGTTGTTCTCGCTATGGTATAATTGCGTTTGCTTCTTCTTTGGACCAAGCCGGTCCGATTGCCAAAGATGTGCGCGATGCCGCTATTTTGTTGAAAGCAATGTCGGGATATGATGCCAAAGATTCTACTTCGGCTAAGGTTTCTGTTCCTGATTTTGAGGCCTTTTTGAACCAAGATATTAGGGGGCTTAAAATTGGTATTCCTGCCGAATATCGTCCCGATGGATTAAATGAAGAAATTGCAGCTTATTGGGATAAGGGTGTGGAAATGCTCAAAGAAAGAGGCGCTGAAATTATTGATATTTCTTTGCCTCATGCAAAATATGCTTTGGCTGCTTATTATATTATTGCGCCGGCAGAGGCTTCTTCTAACTTGGCAAGATATGACGGTATTCGTTACGGATTGAGAGTTCCGGGACAACATTTGGACGATTTGTATATCAATACCCGTACAGAAGGTTTTGGTGCAGAAGTCAAACGCCGTATTATGATTGGTACATATGTTTTGTCTGCCGGATATTATGATGCTTATTACCTTAAAGCTCAAAAAATTCGTCAGCTTATTCGCCAAGATTTTGTGAAGGCTTTTGAAAAATGTGATGCGATTTTAACTCCGACAGCCCCGACGGCTGCTTTCCCAATCGGGGATAAGTCCATGCTAGAAAATCCGATTAATATGTATTTGAATGATGTGTTTACCGTTTCGGTTAACTTGGCAGGGTTGCCCGGTTTGAGTTTGCCTATCGGTTTGTCTAAAGCCGGATTGCCTTTGGGTTTGCAAGTTATCGGTAAAGCATTTGATGAGGCAACAATCTTCAAAGTTGCCAGTGCGTTGGAAAAAGATGCTACTTTTGTGAGGAAATAAAGATGAGTGAATATGTGATTGAAACAGCTAAAGGAAAATGGGAACTTATCTGCGGGTTGGAAATTCACTGCCAGATTATTTCTAAATCAAAAATGTATAGCGGGGCTTCGACCGAATATGGTGCCGATCCAAACGAGCATGTCTCCTTTATTGATGCCGGAATGCCTGGTATGCTCCCAACCTTGAATATGGAATGTGTGCATCAGGCGGTTAAAACCGGTTTGGGCTTAAATGCTAAAATCAATAAATATTCTGCTTTTGCGCGCAAAAACTATTTTTATGCCGATTTGCCGCAGGGGTATCAGATTACGCAATTCCAATATCCGATTGTGGGTGAGGGAAAAGTTAGTATCGATTTGGAAGACGGAACAACCAAAGATATCGGTATTGAAAGAATGCATATTGAGCAAGATGCCGGTAAGTCAATCCATGACTTGGATCCTAAAAAAACCTTTATTGACTTGAACAGAGCAGGGGTCGGGTTAATGGAAATCGTGACTAAACCTGATTTTCGTTCTCCGGAAGAAGCCGGTGCTTTCTTGAAAAAATTACGCTCAATTTTACGCTATTTGGGAACTTGCGACGGTAATATGGATGAAGGCTCAATGCGTTGCGATGTTAACGTATCCGTTCGTCCGTATGGCTCTGATGAACTGAGATGCCGTTGTGAGATGAAAAACGTGAACTCCGTTAAGTTTGTTATGCAAGCTATTGAAAATGAAGCAAAACGCCATGTTGAAGTTTATGAAAACGGTGAAACAATTGAGCAAGAAACTCGCAAGTTTGACCCAGCAACGGGACAAACAGAGTTATTGCGCAAGAAAGAATATGCTCATGATTATCGCTATTTCCCTGAGCCGGATTTGTTGCCTTTGATGCTTAGTGATGAATATATTGAGCAAACCAAAAAAGATTTGGTGGAATTGCCGGATGCTAAAAAAGCACGCTTTGTCAATGAGCTCGGCTTGACCAAGTATGATGCTATGGTGATTTGCGAAAACAAAGAAACAGCCGATTTCTTTGAAAAAGCAGCTCAAGGACAAGATGCTAAAAAGGTTGCAAACTGGTTGATGGGTGATTTCTTTGCCATGCTGAACAAAAAAGGCTTGAGCATTCAAGAAAGCCCAATTTCGGCACAAAATTTAGGAGCTTTGGTTGGACTTATTACCAAAAACGTGATTTCGGGCAAAATTGCTAAAGATGTCTTTGAGATTATGGCAGAAACCGGCGAAGCTCCTGAAAAAATCGTTGAAGAAAAAGGCTTAAAACAAGTTACCGATACAGGTGCTATTGAGGCTATTGTTGATAAAGTATTGGTTGATAATCCGGATAATGTTGCAGCTTATCGCGGTGGTAAGCAAGGACTTATGGGGTGGTTTGTCGGACAAGTTATGAAACAAAGCCAAGGTAAAGCTAATCCTGCGGTTGTTAACGAATTGTTGAAGAAGAAACTTTAAGCTGGTTGATAACTGATTGAAAAATGTAAATATTTTGGTGGCTCATGTTTGATCTCGTTGGAATGGGAAACGCAATTGTTGATTTGACGACAAAGGCTTCAGAGAATCAGGCCTTTAGGAATATGTCTCAAGTTAACAAAGGTGGGTATTTTCATACTCGAGAAGATGAATTTGAAGAAATATTACATTTTTCAAAAGGTTATGATGTCAGTGCCGGAGGTTCGGTTGCAAATTCTCTCAAGGCTTTTGCAACTTTGGGTGGGCAGGCTTGTTTTATTGGTAAAATAGGCATGGATAAATTTGGTAAATTATTTACCGATAGTTTAAGGGCATTTGACATTACTCCCGGTTTGATGATTGATAAAGACGAGGCAACCGGATGTTCGGTGGTTTTGGTGCATGAAGATGGTGAAAAGTCAATTTGCGCCAAAAGACGGGCAACTAAGATTATTCCTTACAAGGGGATTAATTGGGATTTGGCTGAAGAAACGCGTTGTTTGTTTTTGGAAGGTTATTGGCTGGATGATAATCTGTTAACAGTCAAAAAAATTATCAATAAAGCTAAAAATAGCTTTATTAAAGTCGCGTTTACTCTTGCGGATCCCATGGTGGTGGAAAGACATCAGGACTTTTTTGCTAAATATATGAAGTCGATTGATGTTTTAATCGGTAATGAAAACGAATTTAAGGCTCTTGGCAATCTTGCTTTGCCTCCTTTGGCAGTGAAAACTTGCGGAGACAGAGGTGTTGATGTTTATCAAAGCGGAAAATGGATGCATTTTGATGCGTTGAAAATAACAAAAGTTGAGAATACTTCAGGGGCGGGAGATGCTTTTGCCGGTGGGTTCTTATTTGGTTATTTACATCATTTTGAATTAGAGAAAGCCGTTCGGCTTGGGCAAGAGTGTGCTTTAGATGTTTTGGCAAAAGTTGGGGCGCATGTGTCGGAAGATTTGAAATCAAAATTGGAAAAACAGGGGTTATTATGAGTCATTTGTTGATTGATGGTGTGTTGGCGGCAATTTTTACCAGCTTATTTGCCGGATTAGGTGGTTTGTTGATTTTTTGTAAGAAAAAATATAGCAAACATAATATTGATTTTATGCTTAATATTGCGGCCGGAATTATGTTGGCGTCTTCTGTGTTTACCTTATTGTCTCCGGCTGTGGCTCATTTGAATGAGGTCGAACCTAATCGCTACATCAGCGGATTGTTGATTATTTCGGCAATTTTACTTGGTGTCGGGCTGATTTGGGTGTTGCATGCCATTATTCCTCATGAGCACGAAACAACGGGTAAGCACGGGGAACAAGCTATTGATATGCAAAGTTCATTGTTGTTTATCTTTGCAATCGCAATTCACAAATTGCCCGAAGGGTTGGCTGTGGGCGTGGCTTATGCCGGACATCAACTTTTTGACCCAACGGCATTAGTGATTGGTATGGCTTTGCAGAATATTCCTGAAGGATTGATGATTGCTATTTCACTAGTCGCAATTGATTTTTCACGAGGGAAGGCGGCTCTTTTGGCAATGCTGAGTGGCTTAATGCAGCCCATTGGTGCTGTTTTGGGAATTATGGCAACAGGTTTTGGTCCGGCTTTTGTTCCATTGGGAATGGCTATGGCTGGTGGAATTATGTTGTTTGTGATTATTAATGAGGTTTTGCCCGAAACGGCTATGCATAGAAATGAAGAAAAGCGCTCTGCCGCAATTTTAGGAGGTTTTATCTTTATGACCTATTTGAGTGTGGTCTTGGGATAGATTTTTTCTGTGATAAAATTGTAAAAAAGTGAAAATAGATGTTGACGAGGGGAAAAAGATAATATATCAATATCCCCGTACCACGATGGAGAGTTGGCAGAGTGGTAATGCAGCGGATTGCTAATCCGTCATCGTGAATAACGATGCACAGGTTCGAGTCCTGTACTCTCCGCCATTAAACAAAAGGCACCCTAACAAAGGGTGCCTTTTGTTTAATGTTGTGAAGGTTGGAGCTCGAACCTGTAAGGTTCGGAGCTGATAGTTGGTGAAAACAAATTTTGGACTTTAGTTGAAAACTTAAGTCCGAAATGCCGTTTGAACCTTACGGCGCGAGAAGGACCCGCTTGCGGGAGTATCCAGTCCTGTATTCTCCGCCACTAAAAGCCGCCTATGAAAGTAGGCGGCTTTTGTATTGGAGACAGGACTAATGGCTGAATTTTGGAAAATGGAAATTTATAATTTTCCGAAATAATGTTGACAAGGAAACAAAATTGTTTATATATTTAATGTAATCATAATAACTTAATGAGTCTGTTTAATGAGCAATGATTTGAATACGTTAATGTCACAACTGCTTAATACATTTGAGTTGATTGATGATGAATTTAAGAAACATGCCGATAAAATCTTGTTTGATTATACGATTACCGAACTACATTGTCTGGAGCATATGGGCAAAATTGATAAACCAAATGTCACAAAACTGGCGCAATCTCTTCATCTTACCAGAGGCGGCGTTAGTAAATTGATTAAAAAACTTATTAATAAAGAAGTTGTGTGTTCGTATCAACTCGATACCAATAAAAAAGAAATTTATTATCGATTTACGACATTGGGACAAGATGTTTTTGCGGCTCATGAACAGATACATCAAAAATGGAGTGCAAAAGATTTGGAGTTCTTACAACAGTTTGATGCAAATCAAGTTACGTTTGTGATGACTTTTATTCAAAAATATTCCCAATATCTTGTTGAAACATTAAAAACCTTTAATTGGAGTAAATAATATGCAAATACATCAAATACGAAATGCAACACTTGTGGTTACTTATAATAATGTTAAATTTTTGATTGATCCATGGTTGATGCCCAAAGATTATATGACCGGATTTGATGTCGGTGTTAATGCTGATGTGCGTCAGCCAAGAGTGGATTTGCCAATAAGTGTGGAACAAATTGTGAATGTAGATGCCGTGATTTTGACTCATTATCATCCGGATCATTGGGATGCGTTTGCAGCTCAGGCTTTGGATAAAGATATTGTGTTTTTTGTGCAATCGCCTCTTGATGCCGAAGTTGTGAAAAAGTTTGGCTTTCATAATGTTAAAGTTATTGATAATTCGGTTGAATTTTTGGGAGTCAATTTATATAAAACTAAATGTCAACACGGTAAGAGAGAGGTGATTGAACCTTTGTGTCAACAAGTAGGTATGCCTTATGAAGCAATGGGGGTGGTATTTAAGGCAAGTGATGAAAAAACACTGTATGTGGCAGGAGATACTATTTGGTGTGATGAGGTGAAACAAGCTGTGGATACATATCATCCGGATGTGATTGTTGTTAATGCTTGTGGGGCTATGTTGACTAATCATGAAAAAATAATTATGGATGTTGATGATGTGAAAACAATATCAGCCTATGAGCCTAAGGCTGTAATTGTTGCAAGCCATATGGGTACCGTTAGTCATTTAACCGTTACCAGAGAGGATATAAAAAATTTGCATTTGGCTAATGTCGTGGTCCCTGATGATAATGAAATTTTACAATTCTGAGGTTTTGTTACAATAACAGCGGCTTATGATGAATAAGCCGCTTTTTGTTTAATGTATGGCAATGCTCACAAATATAGATATAATCAGCCAGAATAGTACCAACCAACCACTGGTATTACTACCATATTGGGAATGAGCATATCCTTCTTTTTTATCTATTCTTTCATCAAGGATTAATCCGATGATGCCACTTAAAAATAACCCAACAACAAATATGATTATGCCGTTGTCTTTGAGAAAATTAATGAGTTCCATAATTTATATAGTTTTAGAATAATAAATGTTTATTGTTCTTCTATTCTATAAGGCAAATTTTGTCAATATAATTGGTGGGGCAAAAATAAGGAAATGATTGCGAAAGAGATAAAAACTTTATATGATAGGCGTATTGTTTCGATTTGATGGATAGGTAAATAAGATGAGTGATGAATGGCCGGTATTGGAGGAATTTTATCCTATTTTAGCGCAAAATTATATTCGTTTTCAGGTGGCGGCGCATTATGTGAAAGCCAAAGAGGCTCAATCGGATAATTTTGCAGTTAAATTTAAAATCGAGAAAGCATATTACGATATTATGATGGCTTGTGATGTGCAGGCTCCATTGATTGGCTTGAATCTCACTTATGATGAAGCATTGGCGATTTTAACTGCAGAGCCCGATGATTATTTTAGGGAAGAATATACCAATCAGATTATGTGTGATGTGGCAATCAAACAAGCAGAATTATGTCGGGTGAGATATTCAAAATTTATTAATGTGGTTGCTGAGGAGTGATATTATGGGATTTTATTTGAAAAAAGGGATAAATATCGGACCCTTAAGAATAAACTTATCAAAATCAGGCGTCGGTTTGTCTTTTGGGGGTAAAGGTTTGCGTGTGGGCAGTGGTCCGCAGGGAACTTATGTTCATGCCGGCAGAAAAGGTTTGTATTATCGCAAAAATATTTCAAATCCGACTTCAAAATGGGGATTGATTATTCTTATTGCCTTATTGGCTCTTGGGGTTTGGGCTTATCAATCAGGAATTATCAGTATTAATTTGTAGGTGCAAAATTGGGTGGGGTTTGCCACAGTCATCAGTTTCATCTCGAGATAAGACCGTAAAGCCTAAGTGTTGATAAAACTTATAAGCGGCTTGATTTTCCTCATTTACATCAACAAAGCGACAATGGCGTTGTTGGAGTGCAAAATTGACCAGCTTTGTGCCAAGACCTTGCCGGAGGTGGAGGGGAGAGAGAAACAACATTTCAATTTTATCATCTCTTATACCCATAAAGCCAATGACTTGGTCATTTTCCTTAAATCCCCAAATTTCAGAGCATTGAGGAAGGCCATATTTTAAGACAAGGGGCTTATAGTAAGTAATTTCTTCAGGTTTTAAAAACTTATGGGTTGCCCGAACAGATTGCTCCCAGCATTCGATGATTTGCGGATAGTCGTTTTCGTTAAGCTTGATTATCAATTTTTTGTCCTTGAAACCACCGCTCTATGGTTTCCATTACTTTGATGAAATATTGGTCGGTATGAGGCACAAATTCACAGCGGGCAATGTTGCCGGCATGAGGAATATAGCGCTTGTTTTCATCTAATTTCAGTCCGTTGACGTAAATTTTATCAACTTTGTGTTTGAAGAGATTGAGCATGTCCTCAACATCGGCAATAAAGACGCCGTCAACCATATCGGGGTTGAGTTTGTATTCGGTTATGGGAGTGGAATCTTCCAACAAATAGGTTGGGTTAAATTCGTGATTGATATAGCCATTCTTTTGAAAGACGTGATTGGCGGTAAAAAGTTTGGTTAGTTTGGAAAAATCAACCTTAAGCCCAAGTTCTTTTTCAATATTCCTAATGCCGTCGTGCGGGGTTTCACCGCTTAAGAGGTGGCCGGCGGAAGAAATATCAATTAATGAGGGGTGATTTTGGTTTTTGCCGCGGATTTGGAGCAGAACTTGCGGACGACCTTCGGGAGAGCGGCGGACAATCCAACAGTGAAAAGACATATGCCAAAGGCCTTCTTGGTGGGCTTGGGCGCGTGTGGTTTGCCCTAAAAGGTTCATCTTTTCGTCGTAAATGTCAATTAATTCTTCAGCCATGGTATGTCTCCTATTTTGCCGTGAATATGATTCCGTTGACATCCTGTCCGTATTCCTTTCTTAAGACTAGCGGATATTGGTTAATATTTGTATAACCACATTTTTTTAAGAGTTGTTCAATATAGCTTGCTTGGTGTTGATAGCGTCCGGAGGCTTGGCGGACAAATGGTTTGGTCTCTTTGTCATCGGCTTTTTCAACCGAAAAAGCGAGTGGAAAAGGGACGCAAGCGGCAAGTATGTCTTCTAAATTTCCAAAATAACAAAAAACATCGGCCGCCGTGATGAGAGCAGGGTGGTAGTTTTTTAGTTTGGTTTGGCAAAAGTGTAAAATATCGTCTTTTATGAGTTCTTGGTAGATGTTTTTGTTTCTTGCTTGGGTGAGGCTTTTTTCGGAGATATCAACGCCGATAAGTTTGGTGAGAGAGGCTTGATAAGCCTCGCCAACAAGCCCCGTACCACAGCCAAGATCCACAAGGGTACCTTTAACATCAGACGTAATAGCTCTAAGCTTTCTTGGAGTGAGGTAACCAATCCTTCGCAAAACCATTTCGTAATTATCAGCGAAATGGTCAAACAACTTTTGAATATAAATTTGATTATTTTCACTTGTTTCTCCGTTAAAGGCTGCATTTATTTGTTGAGCAAAAATATTATTGGGCGCCTTATCTTGCCAATTTTGAGCTATTTTGATGGCTTTGTCTTGGTCTTGATGATAAAGCAAAGTCAGGGTTTCGACAATATTTAAGGCGATGTCTTCAGATGTCGGATTTTTGAAAAAGGCATTAAAAAATAAGCCTAATGCTTCTTCGTATTCACCCAAATCTTTTTGAATCAAGCCCAGATTGTTACTGATTTCATAACGATTAGGGTTAATAATAACAGCGGCGCGATATTCCTCTAAGGCTTCGGGTAAACGATTTTGGCGGTAGAGCATATTGGCATAGTTAAAATGGGCGTCCAAATCATGTGGCGCTAAATCAAGCGCTTGTTTGTAATAGCGTTCGGCTTTGGCATAATCTTGGAGTTGAGTGGCGTGATTGGCAAGGTTAATCAAAGCCGGTACGGAATTGGGATTTAGGTATAAGATTTGCTCAAAAATTTTTATGGCATCCTCTTCTTTATTGGTTAGCATGAGGAGTTCAGCCAGAGTTTCCAGCACATCTAATGAAGAAGGAGCAATGGTCTGCGCCTGGCGAATATAGGTCAAGGCTTGCTCATATTGGGCGTCGTTTTGGTAAATCTTACTTAAGTAATAAGGAAAAATCGCTTCAGAGGGATATTGAAGGCAAAAGTTTTGCAAAGCTTTAATGTCTTGTTTGAGGGCTGCAAGGTTGGCAAGAGCAGGGGTGTAGTTACTATCAATTTGCAAGGCTTTGTTATACATTTCCTCGGCAAGGTCTGATTTTTGCTCTTTATTATAAATATCGCCCATGTTGGATATGGCTTCCTTAAAATCTGGTTTGAACTCAAGGGCTGTCTGATAAGCTTGCAAGGCTTCAACAGGTTTGTTATCGTTTTCCAAAGAAAGGCCAAGGTTAAACCAAAAAGGGGCATGTTTGGGGGCTTGCTTGACGGCATGATAAAAAAGTTCTGTCGCTTGAGAGTGCATGCCTTTGGCTTGGGCAATTAAACCCAGCAAATTTAGAACGTCGGCATTGTCCGGTGCCGTTTCCAAAATTTGGCGGTAAATGTTTTCGGCCTCGTTTAGATGGCCTTGTTCGTGGAGCTGAAGAGCTTGTTGAAAAAGTATATCGTATCCCATCGGTGTTTCCTCTTGGGCTATTTTAGCCTGAATTTGTAAATAATCCAGACTAATTTTGGAAAATTTTGCTTGTATTCCAAAAAAAACTGTATTATATTGCCCGTACTTTCGGAAATGTGGATTTTTATGTCCCGTTTGCAATTTATGTTGCAATACTACCGAGACAATAATGTAATAACCTGTTTAATAAGGATTTTTATTTATGAAAAGTATTGAAAACGCTAAGAAAAAGACGAATCGTCGTTATGGCGCAAACTTGTGGGGCGATCCGAAAAGCCCATTGAATAAGAGAGAATATGCTCCGGGTCAACATGGTCAAAGACGCAAAAAAATGACCGACTATGGTGAGCAATTGTATGCTAAACAAAGATTGAAAACCTACTATGGTAACGTTAACGAAAAACAATTCCACAAATATTATGTAGAAGCTGTTAGAAGAGGCGGCGACTCTGCTGAAAACTTGGTTGGTATTTTGGAATCTCGTTTGGATAACTTGGTTTACAAAGCTAAATTTGCTTCTACCATCTTTGCTTCTCGTCAATTCGTTAACCATGGACATGTTACCGTTAATGGTAAAAAAGTAAACATTCCTTCTTACATGGTTAAAGTTGGCGATGTTATCGAAGTTCGCGAAAAATCTAAACAACTCGCTATCGTTGCTGCTGCTGTTGAAAGCTCTTTGCACGAAGTTCCGGGTTATTTGGAAGTTGATAGCAAGAAATTAACTGCTAAATATACATTTATTCCTAAATTTGACGATATTCCTTACGGATGTGTTATGGAACCAAATCTGGTTATCGAATACTACTCAAGATAGTCAAATTTATAAGTTAATTAAAAATCCCCGAAGCCTGTGCAGTTTCGGGGATTTTTGCTTTAAATTGATTTTAGAATATGTTTAGATATCCCTAATTTGAGGTAAAATAAAGAGGATATCAGAATGCAAGACATTATTATTGAAAGTTCAAATCAATCTTCAAATATTGCGTCAAATGTTCGCAGTGTTCGTATTAAACAATCCAGAGGAATGTTTAGATATGTTTTTGATTGGATTATTAAGGGCTTGTTCGTTGCTCTGCTTTTGGGTATTGATTTCTTGTTGTTTGCTGGCTCTGGAAGCCAAACCATATTTTCGGAGAGTCTCGGATTACAGCCGGAGATATTTACGTCTTTGATGGTGATTTTGGTTTTGTCCTTGCTTGCCATGTTCTTGGTTTCATTCTCTTCTTTGTTGCAGAATTTGTTGGCATCAGTTGTGGTGGGCGGAGTTGTTTTGGCTCTGCTTAATCAGTTTGCCGTGTATGATAAGACCTCAATTTTAGAGCCGATGTTTGCTCCTTATATCGGAATGTCAGCCTCTTTTATTTTTAACGGAATTTCGCATTGGATTTTAGCTGGTGGTGCGGGAATCTTGACTTTTGTTATTTTGATGATGTCCTCAAAATCAACTACTGCTTATTTTACGGGAATTTTATTAATTATCTTTTCCGGTGTTTTGGTTGATGCATATTTGATTAAAAATAAAACAGATGATTTTGTTGTTCGTTATGATAATCATTTAGATAAAGCCAGTAAAAATCCCAGAAAATATGTTTATTTCTTTTTGCCGAACGCTTCATCTTACATTACGCTTGGTGAAATGAAGGATAAATTGGGTAAAGATGATAAAGCCAATGAATTAAAAGGTAGATTGGTAGCATTTTTGGCTAAAAACGGTTTTTGGGTTTATCCTAATGCTTATGTTAGTTCTACTGATACATTGAATAATACTGTGGAATTGTTAAATGGGCTTGATGATAAAAAAGCTGATGAACATATTTTGAAAAATGTTGAAATTGATAGTTTATGGAATTTTTCAGATGTACGTGATGAATATGTCTTTTTGAAAAATGCAAAATTAATCGATGTTTATAAAAATTCTAATTATCGAGTTACGGCAATTCAGTCCAGAGGTTTGGATTTGTGCTCTAAAAACAATGCTCGAAATGTCGATAAATGTTTGGATAAGGTTAATACGCCGGTTGCTGTTAAAAATTTGAAGGTATCCTCATGGGAGCAAGCAAAGTTTTTAATGGTTCAATGGATTAATAGTTGGCATTTGATTACTGATTGGTCTGTCCCTTATGGTGCAATAGATGGTTTTGTGAGAGCTAGCGAGTTGCCAATCATGGGGGTATCTTATGATTCTTTGTATGTCGTAAATTCCTTTAAGGCTTTGGATGCTTTATTGGAAGAAATTAAAAAAGACAAAGGAAGCAGAGCTTATTTTGTGTTCTTAGATTTGCCGTCCGATATGTATGTTTATAATGAATTTTGTAAATTAAAACCACAATCTCAATGGCAAACTTTGACAAACTATAAGTGGGTCGGAAATAAAAATTTGTTTGAGAAAAGAAAAGCTTATCAAGAACAATATTCTTGCTTGATTGGAAAATTAGAACAATTTATGAGGAGTTTGAAAGAGAAAAAGCTAGATAAAAATACTGTCGTCTTTTTACAAGGTGTTAGCGGAATAAATGAACTCGGAGGTCCTAAAACCGAAGATTATATTGAGAATTTTAAGAGAAATAATCTGGTTTTATTGGCTGTTAAAAATCCTATGAAAAACTCCTTTAGCATTAATAATCAGATTTGTGAGAGTAGAGAATTGGTTAAAAACTATCTCTATTTGAAAGGTGAGTGTGAAGAGTTAAAGGGTATGGGGCTTTATGAAACCGCTGCAAAAGGTTTGCAAGCAGATTTACTCAGTAATGTTTTGAGCCAAGAAACTTTGAACGGATATCTCAAAAATTATGATGAATGGTATCAAAAATGGGAAGGATTTAATTCAAAAAAATCACCAAAAGACAAACTAAAAGAATTGAAAGCTAAAGTAAAGAATGAAGCTCCTAACCCAAAAATAAAGGATAAAAAATCAGAAGGAGAAAAAATCAATAAAGCAGAAGAGCCTCTTGCAGAAGCTAATAAAGTTGAGGTATCAGAAAACTCTGAGACCGAAACAAAAGAAAAGGTAACAGATTTGCCTGAAGAAAGAGAAGTTGGAAAAGCTGTAGTTATGGAGCAACCGATAAACGAAGGAAAAGAACAAGAAGTAAAGAGTATTAAGGAAGAAATTCAATCAGATACTGAAGAAACATCAAAAGAAAATTTAGATAATAAAGATATCCCTTTGGAAAAAGATGTGAAATCTGAATATAACTCGGAAAATTCAGCAGTAGCGAGCAACGCTGCAGATGAGGTAAAAAATGTTGAAACTGTAGCTAAAGAAGAAACAAAGACTTCACAGGCTATAGAGGAGGCTAATAATACTCAGGCCGTAGATAAAGCGGAAAAGGCTCCAAAGGTAGTAGGAGAGGCTAAAGCTAAAACTGAAGCTACTTCCAATAAAACCAATAATACTTTGAATTAGGGATAAAAAGTTGGAAAATCAAACGTCGGATAAACATAGTTTGCTTAAAAGACGTTGGCGAGTGTTTTGTAAAAAACGGCGCGCTTGGTGGGCTTTGGTTGTTTTGGCAAGTGTGTTTGTTTTGAGCTTGTTCTCAGAATTAATTGCAAATGACAAGCCGTTGATTTTGAAATATAAAAATCAATATTATTTCCCGATTTTTCAAACCTATAATGAAACCGAATTTGGGGGAGATTTCCCAACACCGACAGATTATCGAGATGAACTAATTCGGCAAAATATTGAAGAAAACGGTTGGATGATTATGCCGGTAATTCCTTTTTCTTTCAATACGGTAGATTATGATTTGAATGTTCCAACACCGGCAGCACCAAGTAAAGCTCATTGGCTGGGAACAGATGATGAGGGAAGGGATATCGTGGCCAGAATTCTTTATGGGTTACGGCTCTCTTTGGTGTTCGCTTTTATTTTGACATTTGTTTCTTCTTGTATCGGTATTGGTGCAGGTGCGGTTCAGGGATATTTTGGCGGAAAGACGGATATTGTTTTGCAAAGATTTATGGAAATTTGGGATTCTTTGCCTCAATTGTTTATTCTAATTATTGTTGCGAGTATTTTTGTGCCAACGTTTGGGAGTTTGTTGGTTATCTTGCTTTTCTTCTCGTGGACTTCTCTAACGGGTATGGTGCGGGCAGAAGTGATGCGTACCAGAAATTTTGAATTTGTGAAAGCGGCTAAAGCGCTCGGGGCGAGTAATTTTAGAATAATTTATCGTCATATTCTTCCAAATGCGTTGGTGGCAACCATAACTTTTGTGCCTTTTTTGTTGTCAGAAGCAATTGTGGCTCTAACCGCGCTTGATTTCTTGGGGTTGGGCTTGTCGCATGAATATCCATCTTTGGGTGATTTGGTGCGTCAGGGGAAAGATAATTTACAAGCTCCTTGGATTGGTCTTTCTATCTTTGTGGTGTTATCTTGTTTGTTGACTTTGCTCATATTTATCGGGGAAGGGGTGAGAGATGCTTTTGATAGCCGGAGGAATGATTGATGACTTTGTTGGAAGTTAATAACCTTTCGGTTTCTTTTGAAAGAGAAAACGCTACCTGCTTTGAGGCTGTGAAAAATATCAGTTTCAAATTAGGAAAGGGCGAAATTGTCGGAATTGTTGGGGAATCTGGTTCAGGAAAGTCGGTAACAGCATTGTCTGTTTTGGGGTTATTGCCTTATCCTCGTGCTTTTCATAGTAATAAAAGCTCAATCTTGTTTGATGGGCAGGAAATAATAGGTGCGAAAGAAACTCAGTTGCGTAAAATCAGAGGGAAAGAAGTTGGTTTTATTTTTCAAGAGCCGATGTCTTCGCTTAATCCTTTGCATAAGATAGGAAATCAGATTGCGGAAGTTTTGAAGTTGCATCGTAGGTTGTCTGATAAACAACTGCAAAAAGAAGTAGTGCGCTTATTAAAGTTAACGGGAATTCCGCAACCTGAGCTGAAAAAGGAGGCTTATCCGTTTGAGTTGTCCGGAGGGCAAAGACAACGTGTGATGATAGCTATGGCTATTGCAAATAATCCGAAATTGTTGATTGCAGATGAGCCAACAACAGCATTAGATGTGACAATTCAGGCACAAATCATTGATTTGTTGATGGATTTACGCAAAAAATTGAATATGGCAATTCTTTTTATTAGCCATGATTTGACTTTGGTGCGGAAAATTGCGGATAAAGTCTGCGTAATGAAAAATGGCGAAATGGTGGAGCAGGGTGCAGTAAGAGAGATTTTTGAAAGCCCCAAACATCCTTACACAAAAGAGCTGATTTCAGCTACAATGTTAAAAAATGAAAATTGTGTGCAAAAATCGACAAAAATACTGCAAGTGGCTGATTTGATGGTAACTTTCCCGTTGAAAAAGAACTTTTGGGGTAAAGTTATCTCAAAAATTGATGCTGTAAATAATGTTTGTTTTGATATTTATAGGGGAGAGTGTTTGGGTATTGTCGGAGAATCCGGTTCAGGCAAAACTACGTTGGGGCTATCTCTCTTAGGCGTGCAAAAAGCACAGGGTAATGTTTGTTTTGAAGGGACAAATGTAAACGAGCTTTCGGGTAAGGATAAATTGCTTCTGAAAAGAAAAATGCAAATCGTTTTTCAGGATCCTTACAACTCTTTGAACCCAAGAATGCGAATTGAAGATATTGTTGCCGAAGGACTAAGAATTCATTATCCAAAAGTGAAATTGTCTGAAGCTCGAGCAAAAGTAAAAAATGTTTTGGCGGAAGTCGGTTTAGATGCAAGCGTTATGGAGAGATATCCTCACGAATTTTCTGGAGGTCAGCGTCAGAGAATAGCTATTGCTAGAGCTTTAATTCTGGAGCCGGAATTGATTGTTCTTGATGAGCCAACGTCGGCATTAGATGTAACAATCCAGGCACAAATCGTAAAGTTGCTTAAAAAGGTTCAAAAAGAGCGGTGTATCAGCTATTTGTTTATTTCACATGATATGCGTGCTGTCAAAGCTATGGCTGATCGAATTGGCGTTATGAAAGACGGCAGATTAATTGAAATCGGTTCCGCAAAAGATATTTTTGAGCGTCCGCAGAATGATTATACAAAAGCGTTAATCAGAGCATCTGAAATCAGATAAAATGACAATCTGTTAAAATATATCGTTTTTATTCAATGTGTTGTCTGTGTAATCTTAAACTATACATAATATATATTATGCGACAAATGTGTGAGAGGCAGAGGGGAGATTGTGGCGCTGACTGTGGCTTATGAATTGCGATACAGCAACTCATGAATTGTGATACTGTTGTGATATTGCAGTTCATGAATTGTAGTACGGCAAGCTTTTGTATTGTGACGCTCATATAGAAATTTTAATATAGGAATTGTTATTCGCTCAAGACATTGTTGTTGTCGAGTTGCTATTGTTTTTGTAGCGAAAGATTTGTTTTGAGAACTTGTCTTTTTGCTCTTTGGAAATTAGGTGTTGTTGTTTTAGCGATTGTCTTTTGTTTTGCTGAGTTTACTTGCCGAGATTTACATGTTTTATTATATCGGAATATTTTGATGTCGAAGCATTTCTTTGTGCCTGTATGAAGTCTAGAAATATAGTTGGTTATTAAGTGCTATTAATATGTATTCGAAAGGATTTGAAATAATATTTATATAAAATTCAATTGTTTATTGAATAAATGAGCTGTGAGAACGAGCTCAGTATGATTTTTTTGGTATTTATACGTTTTGCTCGTTCTCAGCTTCTTATTTCGTAATGATAATTTTTAAGAGGTTTAGAAAATAAACCACAACCAAAAAGGCCAATGCACGATAAAGGATGGTGTATATCCCTGCCCCATGTCCAATTATGAAATATTGAATAACTAAAGAGGCAACTAAGGCACAGCACAGATTTATTACCCAATAACGAGAATTGCCCATGAAAATAAAGGCACAGACCGCTGCCGGACCAAAGACCAGTGGATTGGAAATCATTTTACTCGTTGTGTGGTAAGCGCTTGTAATAATGTGAATATGCATGAAAAAACCTGCCAAAATTAAGATAATTCCGGCGGCCAAAATATATAAATAGGTTTGTTTTTTACTCATGATGTCCTCCTTTGAGAGTATCTTGAGCAATTTGTGAGTAAAATGCAAGTTCGTTTCTGAACTGTACACATTATAAAAAATAAAGCCACTTGTATAAAGTGGCTTTATTGGGGAGCAGTTCTTTAGATTAGAAAGTATAACGAATACCGGCTGTGGCTTCCATTAAATTATCTACATCTTTTGTGCCAATATAGCTGTAACGGCCTACTAATCGAGCTGACCAGTTTTCATTGAAGTCATACTGAGCACCAATACCGGCACGGTAGCCAACGCGGCTCTTGGTCTCTGTTTCGCCGAGTTCTTTTACTTCTAAGTCGTAATTTGCCAAGCCAACAGTTCCAAGTAAGCTTAAGCCATCGCAGCCAACCGGTGCATAGCCATATAAATCAATACCATAGGCGTCAAATTGAGTTTCGGCTTTATGAGACATTCCGTCATATACAAAATAGTCACCTTTTTCTGAAGCTGATTGTTGATAGAAAGCTTCGATACTGTAGTAATCGCCCATTTTGATACCGGCATTAATGACTCCGGAGTTGAAGTTATCTTCTAAATAACCATCGTCTTCTAAACGGCTGGCGTCACCTTTGTAATTGGCGTTGGAATAAACGTAATCAACACCAACGTAAGGTCTGAAATCTGACGGCATTCCCATCATTGCATTGGCATTGAAAGAGAAAAGACTTACAATGCCTGCCAATAATAATGCTTTTTTCATATTGTAAAACTCCATTTATAAATAGATTTTTAGTACTAATTTTAGGTGAAATTGCTGTTTTTTGGCAACCTCGGCTTAGATATAATTTTGGATAATTGTTTTTAAAGGGTGGTGGTTAAAAAAAATTGTGTTAGATTGATGATAATTTTTTGATAATCAAGAGGTTTATGAAAAAAATGTCGTTTGTTGCTCCCGATAAAACTTGTTCTAAGTGTCCACGTTTATTGGCCTTTCGTGGGCAAAATGAGGCGAAGTTTCCGACTTATTATAACGGGCCGGTTGAGCCCTTCGGCTCCCTCTCCTCTGAGATTTTAATTGTTGGTTTGGCTCCAGGGTTGAACGGTGCTAATCAAACAAATCGCCCTTTTACTAATGATTATGCGGGAGATGTTTTATACCCAATTTTGAAGAAGTTTGGTTTTGCTCAGGGAAATTATCTGAAAAAGAAAAATGACGGCTTTGAGCTGATAAATGTCAGAGTAACGAATTCTGTTCGTTGTGTGCCGCCGCAAAATAAAGTTACCGGAGACGAAGTGAAAGCTTGTGGGGCATATCTGATTCAAGAAATTGAAAATATGCCCAATTTGAAAATTATTTTAACACTTGGCAGTGTGGCGCATAATGCCGTTTTGGGTGTGTTGGGCTATAAAAAAGCTGGTTTTAAATTTGCTCATAATACAACCCATTGGCTGGAAAATCATCATTTATGGATGGTTAATTCTTATCATACCTCTCGCTATAACATTAATACCGGTGTTTTAACGGAAGAAATGTTTGAAGATGTGATAAAAAATATTCAAAATTTGCTGAAAAAGTAAAAATACGCTATTTTGTCTAAAATCTTGCTTGAACTTTTAAAAATTTTGCTCTATGGTGGAGCAAATAAAATATTATTAACCCTATAATTTGAAAAATATGGAAAATTTAGTTTTTTCGCAGAAAATTTACAGCGATTTGAGCCAAAAAAATTATTTTACATCTTTGATGCAGGCTTTTAGCGCTGATTGTGATGATAAGAAAAATGTTCTTTCTGCTTTGTGTGTTGGCGAAATTAGATATTTTGACGATGGCAAAAAAGAAGGGATAGATTATCGCAGCCCTCTTAAAAAGACTGTTAATGCTAAAACTTTTCGTAAAGTGTTGGCTTCTCAGGATTTGCAAAATAAAGGTTGTCGCGGCGTAGTGGCTGATAATTTGATGTTTGTTGGTCGAAATGAGGATTGTGTGTTGTTAGACTCCCCTTCTCTTACTATGGCTAGTCAACATTTGCTCAAAAATTCTCAGGAATTTAACCGAATCACAATTCATAAAGCCAAATTTGGCTTGAAAGGGTTTGATGTTAAGGTTGAAAATGGAATTCAGCTCTTTATGGAGCCTTATTATTTTTGGGATTTTGATGAAGTCAAACAACATTGTTGTATTGAAGTTGTCAAGGAGCTAGAGAAATACCATGCGGCCGGATATAACCTGTTTGGTAGCAGTGATGGGCAGGAAGTAGTTTGTCTTTTGGGCGATTGCTACATTTTACCTCGGGCTGTTTTTGAGGCTTGGGCCGGATATCGTGCACCGATTGAATGTGAGGAAATCCAAGACAGTTTTCTTTTGCTTGGTTCTCCTAATGGAGGATTGTTGAACTAAATTTTAATTATTTTAATTTAAAATACTTTGGTTATGAAAAAGAAACTAGAAAACTTTAAGCAAGTTAGTGGGCAAATGAAAAATTTAGCTCGCAGCGGTTGGCTTTATCATAAGGTAAAGTCACCTGAAGTTGATGCCTCTCATTCTTGGAGCATGAGTATGCTGGTGCAACTCTATGCTCCGAAAGAGCTCGATTTGTGCAAGTGCTTGAAAATGGCTAATATTCATGATCTTGCCGAAATATATATCGGTGATTATACGCCAGGGTCAGGCATCAGTCCGCAAGAAAAGTATGACTTGGAAAGCAAAGCCATGCGGCGTTTGGCTGATGAGCTGGAATATCCTGAATTAATAGAATTATTTGAGGAGTTCGAAGCTTGCAAAACGCCTGAGGCTGTATTTGTTAAAGCAATGGATCGATTGGATGCCGTTGTTCAGGCAAAGTATTTTGACGAGACACAAAATTATGGAGGAAAACTTTTTGAAGAGTTTTATTCTTATGCTCTGACAAAGGTAAAACATCCGCTGGTTTTAGAATTGTTAAAATCGTTGAAAGATTAAACAAAAACGCCCTCGCCTTTTTTAGGTTTGAGGGCTTTTTTGTTGTTTAGTGGCTTATGCCTGAAAAACCCATAAAGGCCATGGAAAGTAATCCCGCCGTAATAAGCGCAATCGGTGCTCCTTGGAGTGCTTTGGGAATTGGGCTGACGGCAAGTCTTTCGCGAATGCTTGAAAATAAGACAATTGCCAGAGTAAAGCCCATGGCGTTAGCTAAATTGTAGCAAACAGTTTCCATTAATCCCATGTTCTTTTGTACGGCAAGAATGGCAATGCCCAGAACTGCGCAATTGGTGGTAATAAGCGGTAAGAAGATGCCTAATGCCTGATAGAGCATTGGGGAGGTTTTATGTAAGATGATTTCGACCATTTGTACCAATGAGGCTATGACCAAAATAAAAATGACGGTGGTCATAAAACTTAGGCCATTGGGTTGTAAAAGGTTGAAATATATTAAATGAGTAACCAACCCTGATAAGGTCATAACAAACATGACTGCACAACCCATACCAAGTGCCGTTGATATTTTTTTGGAGACTCCTAAAAATGGGCAAATTCCTAAAAATTGTGATAAAACAATATTGTTTACAAAAATGGCGGCGATGAATATCATTAAATAACTCATTTTATTCTCTCCGTAACTTGTTAAACAGGATAATTAATCCGGCTAAGGCTAAAAATGCTCCCGGCGGCATGATAAACATCAGTATGGGGTAGCCGTCTTCACCAATGAATTGATACCCAAAGGCAGCCCCTGCCCCTAAAATTTCTCGAATGAGGCCCAAGGCAACAAGAGCAAAGGTAAATCCAATTCCCATTCCCAAAGCATCTAAAAGAGACTGAAAAACATTATTGTGAGCAGCAAAGGCTTCAGCTCGTCCCAGAATAATGCAGTTGACCACAATTAGCGGAATATAAATTCCTAAGGCTGCGTGTATGCTTGGAAAATAAGCCGTCATTAATAATTCTACAATGGTCACAAAGGAGGCTATAATTGTTATGTAGCATGGTATTCTAATCGTGGCGGGGATAAAGTTTTTGACCAAGGAAACGGCCGTGTTGGATAAGATGAGAACAAATAAGGTGGCTAACCCCATGCCCAGACCATTGAGAGCGGTGGTGGTGACGCCTAAGGTGGGGCACATGCCAAGCAACATTACCAAAGTTGGGTTTTCGCTTATTATACCTCGGGTCAGATTTTTATAGCTTGTTTGTTTCATTTCTTACATCCTTGTGCTGAATTTGTGGTAAGCATCATAGGCTTTTTGAATGGCATCAATAACTGCGCGTGAACTGATGGTGGCTGCCGTTACGGCATCTATTTCGCCGCCATCTTGCTTGACTTTAAAGGTTTTTTTCTTTGGCCTTATGCCTATAAATTGTTCACTAAACTTGGCATCGCTTACTTTGGAACCCAGCCCAGGGGTTTCTTTGGAGCTGATGATTTGGTAGCCGCTGATTGTGCCATCTAAGAAAAAGCCGACAATTAATTCAATTTTTCCGCCAAAAGCCTTGTCGCTCGAGGTCTTTATGGCAACGGCTTTGATTTTACCATCTTTTCGGGCAGGATATAAAGTTAGTTGCCCTTTATGTTTGCCGGGAATCAGTGTTCTTTCTTTGAATGGATTGTTGTTAAACTCTTCCAAAATGACACCGGAAATGGCGGCAAGTTCTTTTTCATCGTTGGCTTTTTGAATTGGGGCTTTGGTTATTTCGTAAACAAAGCCTAATAAAGCAGCAGAACCGCAAGCTACTACCAACATTACCAAAATTAAACGTGTCAGAGATGTTGTTTTCATGGCTTATTTCCTTTTTGTGCCATAAACCCGTTGTGGGGTAAATTTATCTATTAGCGGGACAAAGGCGTTCATTATCAAAATTGCAAAAGAGACACCTTCGGGATAAGCACTGTAAAACCTTATGATATAGGTTAAAATACCGCAACCAACCGCAAATATGATTTGACCTTGGCGTGTCATGGGGCTGGTGACATAGTCTGTTGCCATAAAGAATGCCCCTAAGAGTAAGCCTCCAGATAATATATTGGTAATTGGCTCAAAGTGGATGTTGTCTGTGTTAAACCAAGTAATTGCTGTTAACATAAAAAATGTGGCGACATAGTAAAATGGTATATGCCAGGTGATGACACGGCGCAGTAACATATATACTAGTCCGATAAATAAGGCTAATGCAGATACTTCGCCAATACAGCCCCCCGTATAGCCTATGAACATTTGCCAATAGTTAGGCAGTTCTGTTAGAGATACCTGTGAGGCTTTGATTGTTGCTGAACTTGAAACATCAATATGTTTTAAAATGCCAAGGGTGGTTGCTGAAGTGACAGTGTCGGTGTTCATAAAACTTAGAAAATCGGGTTTGGGCCATTGTGTCATCTGTACGGGAAAAGAGATAAATAAGAAGACTCTGCCGACTAATGCCGGATTGAAGATGTTTTTGCCTAATCCGCCGAATGCTATTTTGGCAATTCCTATAGCCACAAAGGCACCGATGAGTATCATCCAGGTAGGCATGGAGCTTGGAAGGTTAAAAGCTAATAAAACACCGGTGATGACAGCAGATAAATCGGAAGTGGTGTTCTTGGCCTTTAAGAGATAGCGTGTGATGAGATATTCAAACATTACGCAAGCGGCAACGGAAGTTAACAAAACACGCAAAGCATTAATCCCAAACATTAAAAGAGAGACTATAATGGCGGGTGTTAGTGCGATTAAGACATCTCTCATCAGACTTTGAGTGGTGACGGGAGAGTTGATATGAGGCGTGGTTGATATTTTGAACATCTTGGGAGTCCTATTTTTGTTTGTGTACTTCATATTTGCCAAGTTTGCAGTAGTCCAGCAACGGAACTTTGGCCGGACAGGTATAGGCACAAGAACCGCATTCAATGCAATCGGCCACATGGAGTGCTTTTAGTGGGGCGGTGTTGTTGCGTCTTAAATTTGAGGCTATGGCAAAAGGCATTAATCCAACCGGACAGACTTCGGCACATTTACCGCAACGAATACAGCAGCTTTCATCGGGTTTGGTGGCTTCTTGTGCTTGCAAAACCAATAATCCTCCGGTTTTTTTGTTTATTGGTGAGTGGAGGTTGGTGGCGGCTGTGCCCATCATTGGACCACCAAATAAGAGTTTGCTGATTTTTGATTTGTCGGTTTGGGCAAGGTCTAAAAGATATTCTGCCGGTGTGCCGATACGGGTGCGGTAGTTTCCGGCGGTGGTGATAGATGTATCTCCGCTAACGGTAACTATTCTTTCATATAAGGGTTTATGCTTCATAACTGCTTCATAAACCGCAAAAACAGTTGCGACGTTTTGGACTACGCAGCCTACATCAATCGGTAATCGACCAGAGGGAACTTCCCTCCCCGTTATGGCGGTTATGAGTTGCTTTTCTCCGCCTTGGGGGTATTTGCTTTTACATACGGCGACATTGACACCGATGTAACGTTTGGTGATTTTGGTGATTTTTTCTATTGCCTGAGGTTTGTTCTCATCAATCGCAATAATGGCGTTTTGAATACCTAAGACTTTATTTAGAATTTTAGCTCCGATGACAATTTGTTCGGGCTTTTCTAACATTAAGGCTCCATCAGCTGTCAGGTATGGTTCGCACTCAATGCCGTTGATGATTAAATATTGGACGGATTTGTTTTCGGGGATGGAGGTCTTGATAGGTGTTGGAAAGCCTGCCCCGCCCATACCGACAATTCCGGCCGACTTAATAAGTTCTTTAATTTCTTCAAGCGATTGCGGAATATCGTTATTAATTTCTTCTGAATTATCAATACCTTCTTCATACTCATCTGCAGAGGTTTGAATGGTAATGACTTGTTCAGAATAACCGTTTTCGGCCTCAATTTCTTCAATTTTTTTGATTTCTCCGGCAACTGAGGAATGAACATTGGCTGATATTCCTTCGTTTGCTTTTGCCAATAAGGTACCAATTTTTACCTTATCGCCCACTTTGACAATAATTTGAGCAGGAGCGCCGATATGTTGTTTTACGGGAATATAGACCAGCGGTGGAACACCAGCCTCTTGTATCGGTGATAATGCCGAAATCTTGTGTTTGTTGAGATGAATTCCTCCAAGTGAAAAGGTTTTCTTATTACACATTTTTCTTCTCCCTTTTGACTTGTGTTTGATAAATAATGGCGCCTGTTGGGCAAGTTTCTTTAAGCTTTTGACCGAATTCTTGCGGAGATATGGAGCTTGGAATATCGGAAAGATTATTCTCTATGGTGATTTCAGGACAAATTAAAGCGCATTTTTTGCAGGCAATACATGCGTTTTTGCAGTTTTTGCGCGCTACAGCTCCTTTTTGTTTGTTTTGGCAGGCAACGTAAACTTGCTGATTGTTTTCACTAATGGGGCGAATCTCAAACAAATGGCGGGGGCAGATATTGACACAAGCACCGCATGAGGTGCATTTATTGGCATCAACAACCGGTAAGCCGGTGTCTTTATCAATGCTTAGGGCGCCAAATTGGCATACACTGACACAATCACCAAAACGCAAACATCCATCAGGGCATTCTGATTCGCCGACAGTTGTGAGATGTGCAACGCGACAGTTTTTTAAGCCTTCGTAGTTGATTTTTTGAGGAGCGGCTTGACAGCTTCCATTGCAATGCAAAACCGCACAGGTTTCTTTTCTGGCTTGAGCATTGTAGCCTAAAATGCGGCTGACTTTTTGCATAACGTCAGATTTTCCGACAGGACAATACAGGGTAGAAAAATTTGTCGGCGTAGAGTGTGCGCAAGCTCTGGCAAAATCTCGACATCCGGCAAAACCACACCCACCACAATTGGCTTGTGGAAGAACAGCGTCTATTTGGTCTTCTTTTACATCTGTTGGAATGGAGAATTTTTTAGCCGTTATGTGGAGCAAAATCGCAGAACACAAAGCTATTCCTCCGATAATTAAGATATTCAACCAAAATATATCCGACATGTTTCTTTTCCTTCTATTAAACTGGGCGCAGTTTAGCATATTTGCCTGAAAGCAAAAGTTTTTTTGCTGTTTACTCCCCAAGTTATTCCGGAGAGATGCTTATTGTGAAAAGTTTGTTGGCTTTTTTTTGCCACAAAAACAATAAAATGTAGTATGCAGCAACACTGCTTAAAGCTATCAGGGTTGAAAAACTTTCGGATTGATGAAAGATTTTTAAGCTTAAGATAAGGCTCAGAAGCAATACGCCTAAAGGAACGGCAAAACCTAGTGACAAGGCCCATACACTTTGTGTGGCGGAGAGGTGTAACTTAACTTTTTGTCCGATATTTGCCTTAAAATTTGAAGGCAATGGCAAAGTTAAGATTTTTTCCGGACAATGGTGTAAGCTACAGTTTGCTTTGTGTTGGCAGCCATGGCAACTCGTTGTTTGCTGGATTTTTACACAAATCTCTTGGTCTTTAATTTGGGTGATTATTCCTGTTTTTTCAATATCAGGCAATTATTCCTCCAATTCCTTCTGCGCTTTGTTGGAAAGAAGAGCTTTGAACTTGTTACCATCTTCTCGGACAAACAAAATAACAAAGAGATTGTTGTCATTGGCAAATTTGAGACCTTGCTTTTCACCCATTGCCATAATGGCGGTTGCTAAAGCATCTGCTGTTGTGCAATTTTTATGAAATACAGTGGCAGAGGCTAACGAATGTTCTACCGGATAACCGGTTTTGGGAGAAATGGTATGAGAATAGCGCTTATTATTGTAGTAAAAGAAATTACGATAATCTCCCGATGTGGCAACAGCATAGTTTTTCAGAGGGACAATGTAGGCATTTTCATTGGTTTGGGTGTTGGGTTTGACAACGGCAACGTTCCAGCCTTTGCTTTCTTTGCTGCGGTCGCCTTTGGCTTTAACCTCTCCGCCGATTTCAACGACATAATCCGTATAGCCGTTTTCTTCCAAAAGTGCGGCAATGCGGTCAACGCCATAACCTTTGGCAATGGCTGATAAATTTATCTTGGTTTCTGGATTGGTCTTTTTAACGCGGGTGAAATTGTTACTGAACCGAATTTTATCAAAGCCCGTGGTCTTTAGAGTGTCTTTAATGAGCTTATCATCAGGCGTCTTTTGCGTTCCTTTACTGGTGCCAAAGCCCCATAAATCCACTAAACGACCAACTGTTGGGTCAAAATAGCCGTTGCTTTTATTATAGATATTATAGGCGGTTTTCATAACTGTTGACATTTCTGGTGAAAGCTCAATCCATTCGCCCGTATCGTCACGGTTAATAAGGCTGATTTCCGAATTGGCTTCAAAAACGGACATTTCTTCGTTTATGCGTTGCAGTTCTTTCTTAATGCTATTATGCAAAAGATTATTCTCTTTGGGAGAGCGAATCTTGATGCGATAATAGGTGTTCATTGTCTCTCCCGACATGAGCTGATATGGCTGTCTGGAAAAGGTGTAATAAAAGAATATCGTAACGCCTAAAAGCAAGAAAAATGAGTATTTGAGTAATTTGGATTTCACGGCTAACCTCTTTTATTGCTTGATAACTCTTTTTCGGGGTTTTACTTTAAATGAAAACTATCTTAACATATATAGTGTTCATTCCGTTTCATTTTGCGAAAGGTCAAAGTTATGTTTGAGAAAGTAAAAAACCTTACTAATAACCAGAAATTTAAATCTCTTAGCGCTAAAATCAAGGATATTTTTGTTAATTGTCGCGATTTGTGTAAAAAACTTTATCATTGGTTCTATCAAGGTATTGATAAATCAGGTCAGTCGTTACACAAAATCGGGGTATCGGCCAATGTGGTTTCGGTTATGGGGTTTGTTATCGGATTATCGGCAATTAACTTCTTGGCTATGGGAATGTTTGGTTATGCGTTGTTTTGTATCTTACTGAACCGCTTTTTTGATGCTTTGGATGGTGCAATTGCTAAATATGCCGGCGTAAGTGCTTTTGGCGTATTTTTAGATGCTGCTTTGGATTATATCTTTTATGCCGGTGTAATCTTGGGATTTGCTTTAGCTAATCCGGCTCAAAATGCCGTTGCTGCCGCTTTCCTTATGTTTGGTTTTATGGCTGCTGCCGCTACTTTGTTGTCTTATGGTGTGATTGCTTATCGTTATAATGCGCCACAACAAGCCGAAGTTAAGCAATCTCCTTTTTATTTGGGTGGTTTTGCTCAAGGAGCCGAAGTTATAGTGGCTTTCATTATCTTATGTTTGGTTCCGGGATGGTTTTTGCCGATTGCAATTATTTTGGGATGTTTGTCTTTTGTTAAGGCTTTGAGTGTGATTGCTACGGCTTATTATAATTTTGTGATTGCTCCTCGTAAGACATCTAAAAAATAAGGAGCTAATTTGCGCAAATTTCTCAATATTTTATGCCTTTTGCTTATTGAGGCTCTGTTTTTGCCAAAGCAGAGCCTTGCTTTGAGTGCAAAAGCACAAACCGATAAGGTAAAAGTGGAAGTTTTACCAGCCTTTTCGCAACTGCAAAAAAATGCTCCGTTGGATATTTTGGTAAAAGTTACACCATTGCAAGGATGGCATATTTATTGGGATAATCCGGGAGACGCCGGCTTGGCAACCCAAATTTCTTGGAAATTACCCAAAGATATGAAAATTCAGGAATTGGGACATAGTGCGCCAAAAAAATATGATGCCGACGGCTTAGTCTTGTATGGTTATGGCGAAAGCGCTTATTGGAAATATCGCTTAATAACAACGGCCTTGGATACGGATTTAGGAGAACTTTTGTTGCAAGCAAAAGTTTCTTGGTTGGCTTGTCGCGAGGAATGTGTGCCCGAAACGGTTTTGGTTGATTTGGTAATTCCTCTACAAAATAATCGGGATGAACGGCATCCTTCGCAATTTTGGCAAGATGAAGCTTTGAAGGCAGAAAATACTTTTCCTCTAAAGTGGAAAGGTAAAAGTTTCTTCGATGTTCAAGGCAGTAAACTGATTTTGAACTTGGAAAGCCAGCATAAAGGTTTGTTTAATCAGGCTGAAAATGTATGGTTTATTCCTGTTCAAAGAGACAAAATTGATAATATTGCCATTCCTCAATTGGGGCAAGACGGGCAAGGAAATTATTCTTTGGAAATTCCATTGATAGATTCCTCCTTAGAGCTACTTTCCGGTGTGTTGTTGATTGAAAATACTCATCAAAAACGCGCTTTCGAGCTTAACCCGATTTATCAATCTGGATTAAAGTCTTTACCGGACATTGGAGAAAGTGGAGAAGAAAGTTTTCTTTGGGTATTGATTATGGCTTTTGTCGGAGGAATTGTGCTTAATTTTATGCCTTGTATCTTCCCTATCCTCTCTATTAAAGCCATTGCTTTGGTTCAAGGAGCTTATAATCAAAGACGAGCAAGAATTGAGGCCATATTTTATGTGTTGGGTGTGGTGGTTTGTTTTGTGATTATGGCTAGTTTGCTTATCTTATTGCGCTTACAAGGTGAGCATATCGGTTGGGGATTCCAGTTACAATCCCCCGTTTTCGTGGCTTGCATGATTGTGGTGTTCTTTATTGTCTTCTTAATGTTGCTTGATATTGTTAATCTTAAAAATCCTTTTGCCAATAAAGTTGGACGTATCTCTTTTGCTAAGCAAAAACTTAATGCCTTTTTTACGGGATTATTTGCCGTGCTCATAGCCAGCCCTTGTACGGCGCCTTTTATGGGAATTGCTATTGGTTATACCTTAGCTAAGCCGATTTATGTTTATTATCCGATTTTTGTGGCTTTGAGCCTTGGATATGCCCTGCCCTTTGCCTTGATTGCTTTCTTTCCGAGAGTTTTGTTGAGAATTTTACCAAAACCTGGAAAATGGATGAGTGTGTTGAAGAAAATTTTTGCCATACCCGTTTTGTTGACTTGTCTTTGGTTGGCTTGGGTATTATGGCATTTAACGAATTCTCCTCAAGTTGCAGAAAATGAATTAATTTGGCAAGATTATCATGCTCAAAAAGTCTCAGATGCTCTTCAAAACGGAAACGCCGTCTTTATTGATTTTACAGCCAAGTGGTGTATCACTTGTTTGGCTAATGAAAAAATGGTTTTAGAAACTAAAGATTTTGCAGAGCTTGTGAAAAAGCATAATATTTTGTTGTTTAAGGCTGATTGGACTTCGAAAAGTCCAGAAATTGCCGACGCTTTGGCTCAATTTGAGCGTAATAGTGTTCCACTGTATGTTTATTACCCGGCGGGTAAAAATTATGTGCTTTTACCACAATTGTTAACCTCAGGAATTGTTAAAGAAGTAATAAAATAAAAGGAAACAAAGCTCTTAAAATCTTCGTTTCCTTTTGAACAATAGTTTTTAAAAAGCTAGAACCGGACGAACGTTGCTACCGTGACTGCTCTTACCGAGGTAGCCGTACTTAAGACCATTACCCATGTCCAATAGCCATGCACTGCCACCATTATACTCGGTAGAGGACCAATAATAATAATCACCATTCTCCTGTAAATTGCTGGCTCCCTGAGAGGTCAATAATGTCAACGAATTATTTATCACACTCTTAAAAGTATAGATGGTATTCAAATCTCGCAGACTGGGTAAAAACCATTTTCCTTTTTGGCAAAAATCCGCACGGCAATTACTGGTTTGATAAGCGTTGACCGCATTTACCGCATAGGTGGTTCCGTTACAGGTGCTTGCTAATATTGCATCTGTATTCGCTCTGCCGTCTAACCCACATGATATGGTAATTGTGCTACCATCCGTACAATTCTCCAAATTCGGCGTATCGCAAGAACTACTTGACCAATACATCGTACCGCTTCCAGCACTACCATCCTGTTTGACATTTGTCAAAGCTAACGCTAAGCGGTTGATTACGTCAAACACTATTCCTATTGGCTTCTTTCCGGCTATCAAACCACTGGCTACCGTACCATCTCCATACAATATTGAACCCAGCGAAACATCTTGACTGACCGAACTTCCCAAGCACGCCATCTTACTCATATCGGTCGGACATTTTAGGACGACATCTAATCCCTTACAATCAGCCTCCGTTTGCTTATACCCCAATTCTTCACATGAGGGCGGCATAACACAAGTTTGCGCCTGTACTTCGCTAAAGGAGAAAGCTGCTCCTAAAGACAGCATTGCTCCTGCAATTATGTTCTTACTTTTCTTCATCGCTTTGCTCCTTCTTAGTTGAACCAACAACGCATAGCGCCGTTGCACCAATAATTATCCAAATCCTTATAGCCAGTTGCGCAACCTGTTACACAATACTTTTGTGAACAATCTTCATATTCACAAACATTGCCATCAGGACAGCTTGAAAGCGTGCATTTGTTTTCACATGTCTTACAGTTGTTGTAATATTTAATTCCGTCTTTAAGGCAATAATCGGTCGGGGTTACCGGCCCTAAGTCCGAACAAGTCATATTGTAGCCTCTCTTACATTGGCATGAGGTGTAGTAGGTCACGCCGTTTTGCGTACATCCCGTCCCTACACCTTGTTGATTTGGACCATCACAAGTCTGATTATAGTTACTCGGGCAAACACATTTGGCATAATAAGTTACACCATCTTCAACGCAACTATCCCCGCTTTCCGCCACCATCGGAGAGGCACATTT
>CALXTW010000016.1 GCA_944391515.1 uncultured Alphaproteobacteria bacterium | reverse complement strand
GGAGCGCTTTGTCATCCTCACCGCTATAAGCTTTACTGAACCACGCGTCTAACGCGTGGTTTTCTTGATACAAAAAAGGGAGCTCTCTCAAGCTCCCTCATCAGATGGATGGTGACTTAAACTAGTCAGCCAAGCCTAAAAGACGATATTTAACCCTGACATCATAATCCGAGCCAAAATCCTCAATTAAAGCATAGGCATAATCATTAGCTAAATCCATTTTAGTTCTTCTTGCAACTTGTTGTACATCGTCTTTAGAAGGTTCTTTAGCAGGAGCAACATCTGTTCCGACAGCCACAATCTGCACACCATCATTATTAATTAATTTAGGTGTACCGGCATTCTCTTGAAACAGTTCCAGCATAACATTTGGCGCAATACTCTCAAAATTTTTGCTGCGGGTGAGGGACCCTGTCTTAAGAAGAGTCAACTGGTTACGCTCGGCAACTTTTTCAATTTCTTCACCTGTTTCCAAATCATGCATAACGTCATTAACAATTTCTTGAGCAATAGCGCTTCTTTCATTAGCTTCCCAAAGAGCCTCAATTTCACCTCTGACTTCATCAATGGTTTTTGGGTGAGCATCGCGAATAGCATCCACTTTCAAGACCATAAATCCGTCATCAGTTTCCACCACTTGGCTGACTTCATCAACATTGTATGAAAAAGCGGTATCAACAAAGTCATTGCTCTTCAGCAAAGAGGCATAAGCTTTAGGTTCGCTCTTAGCTTTTCCGTCTTCACTCAAGCCACTAACTTCGTAAATTTTCACATTCATATCTTGTGCAATATCAGCTAAACCTGCACCAGTACCAATTTTGTCTTCAATTTGCGAAGAAATTTCATAAGCTTGCTCATAAGCTTTATCTTTACGCAAAGTGCTGATGATTTTGTTTTTAGCTTTATTTTTATCCATTTTTGAGCCGGACTTAATATCTGCCACTTTCATAATATGCCAGCCCATTTCAGATTTAACCGGACCAACGACATCACCTTTGGCGGCCGCAAATACCGGCTCAGCCATATCGGCAATCAACATATCTTGAGAAATAAAGCCCAAATTGGTAGCTGTTTTATCTTGTCCGGCCAACTCTTTGGCAACATCATAAAAATCTTTACCTTGTTTCAGAGCCTGACTAGCTTTTTGAGCGGTTTCTTCATTTTCAAAAGCCATCTGCAAAACATCTCTGGTTTCAGGTGTTTCAAATTGGGCAATATTTTCTTGATAATAAGCCTCAACTTCAGCCTCATCGATAGTTACCTTTTTAGCAATATCGTCTGTTGACAAGACAATAAAAGAAACATCTCTTTCTTCCGGAGCCACGAATTCGGCATTAAAATCTTCATAATATTGTTCGATTTCATCTTGAGAAATCTTACGGTCAATTTTAACTTTTGCCGGATCAATCTTCACATATTTAAAAATACGTTTTTGATTTTCAGCTTTGGTTAAATATTCAGCCAAAACATTTGGAACATGAATATTATCAGCAGGATTTTGAATAAGTTGTTGTTTAACAACATCTAATTTTAAGCTGCCGACATAGCGGTTTTCGGTCCAACCGCTGGCTGCCAAAACGCGTCTTAACTTCTGCAAATCGAAATTCCCGTTAGCATCCAAGAATTCTGCCTGAGAATAAATAATTCTACGCACCAAATTATCACTGATATTAATATTTTGTTCATCGGCAGTTTTTTGCAAAATTGTATCGGTTAATACTTTTTGCACAATACTTTGCAACATGGCATTACGAATATTTTCGTTAAGCTCCAGATTATCTCCAAACAATCCTTTAGCCACTTGCATTTGTTGTTCTAATCTTTGAGCAATTTCGCTTTGTAAAACTTCATATTCATCAACTTTAATAACTGGCTTATTTTTGCCGACGCTCCCCATATAGCTGGAAACCCCGAACAAAGACATAAAACTAAGAGCCGTTAAAATCAAAATAAACTTGGAAAGCCATGTTTCCTGAAGTTTTCTAAACTTATTCATCATAACTAAAAAATCCTATAACAACAGTTATACTTTTAAAACTGAGCAATTATATGGCAATTTTAATAATTTATGCAACGACTTAAATATTAATGTTGAAAAGTTTTTTATGCTGGAAAAATTTTTTCAGCTGTGTTAGAAAGGGCACAAATTAAACATAAATTTTATAAGGATGAAGAAAATGGCTCGTAAAAAACTTATTGCCGGCAACTGGAAGATGAATGGTCTTTTATCTGAAGGTGTTGATTTAGCAAAAGAAATCGTTGCAGAAGTTAAGAAATTAGGCAAACCTGGATGTGAATTTTTGATTTGCCCGCCGGCTACTTTGTTGACCTCCGTTAAAAAGACCTTAAGAGGTGCTAAAGTTGCTCTTGGCGCTCAAGACAGCCATTGGGAAAACAAAGGCGCACACACTGGTGATATCAGCCCGGCCATGATTAAAGAAATCGGTTGCACATATGTTATTTTGGGTCACTCCGAACGTCGTGCTGACCATGGTGAAACCAATGAAATCGTAGCTAAAAAAGCCAAAGCCGCTCATGAAAACGGCTTAAAAACCATTATTTGCATTGGTGAATCTGAGGCTGAACGCGATTCTGGTAAAACTTTAGATGTATGCACTTCTCAAATTGCAGGTTCTGTACCCGAAGATTCTACAGCCGCAGATACAGTTATTGCTTATGAACCGATTTGGGCTATTGGTACCGGTAAGACTCCGACTCCGGCAGATGTTGAAGAAGTTCACGCCGCTGTTCGTAAAGCTCTTGCTAAGAAATTAGGCAAAGCTCAAGCCGGCAAGATGAGAATTCTCTATGGTGGCTCAGTAAAACCAAGCAATGCTAAAGAATTTTTGAGCTTAGAAGATGTTGATGGCGCACTCATTGGCGGAGCAAGCCTAAAAGCAGCTGACTTTTTAGGTATTGCAAAAAACGCAGGTTGCTGTTAATATCGGCACAAAATAAAGATAACAAATAAATGATGCGAAAGGAATAAATAATGGAAACGGTTTTGTTGGTTATCCATTTGTTGATAGCAATATTTTTGGTGAGCGTAATTTTAATGCAACGTTCCAGCGGCGGTGCATTAGATGGTTTAGGCGGCGGTAGCGGTGCCAATAGCATCTTGAGTGCTCGCGGTACCGGCAACTTCTTAACCAGATTGACCGCTATTTTGGCCACTCTGTTTTTCATCACCAGCCTTTCGCTGTCATTGTTATATAAGAGTGCAGAACCTAAAGCTACCTCTATTTTAGAGACCGCTCCGGCGGCAGATAACGTGCCCAGCGCACCATCAGCACCGGTAGCAGCGGAATAGCAGATGAAAAAACTCTCAAAAATAAAAGGCACCTTCAACCAAGGTGCCTTTGTCACTTTTAAATAAGGGAAAATCAAGGATAATAGAAATGACTAATACAATGAACTCACAACCAAAATTCATATTTATTACCGGAGGCGTTGTTTCCTCTCTCGGAAAAGGTTTGGCTTCAGCCTCACTGGCTTCATTATTGCAGGCGAGGGGCTTTAAGGTTCGCCTCCGCAAGCTTGACCCTTACCTAAATGTTGACCCCGGCACCATGAGCCCATACCAACACGGCGAAGTCTATGTAACTGATGACGGCACCGAAGCCGACCTTGATTTAGGACACTACGAGCGTTTTTCAGGTGTTCCGGCTAAAAAAACAGACAGTATAACTACCGGAAAAATCTATCAAAGAGTAATTGATAAAGAGCGCCATGGCGATTATCTTGGAGCCACAATTCAGGTTATTCCCCATGTTACCAACGAAATTAAAGACTTTATTTTATCTGATATTACTGATGAAGATTTCGTTTTATGTGAAATCGGCGGAACTGTCGGTGATATTGAAGGACAACCTTATCTTGAAACGATTCGCCAAGTAGCATATGATTTGGGACGCGATAGAGCCATGTTTATTCATGTAACCTTATTGCCATACATTCCGACCGCAGGCGAACTCAAAACCAAACCGACCCAGCACTCGGTAAAAAAATTGCAAGAATATGGAATTCAACCTGATATGCTCTTGTGTCGTACTCAAATGGATATTCCTCAAAACGAAAAACGAAAGATTGCACTGTTTTGTAATATCCGCGAAGAAAATGTAATTGCGGCCAAGGATGCCGCCAATATCTATCAGGTTCCGATTGCTTATTCCAAAGAAGGAATGGATGCTCAGGTTTGCAAACATTTTGGTATTGAAAATCCTGCTCCGGCAGATTTAAGCAAGTGGGAAAGAATTGTTGATATTATTGCTCACCCTGAAGGCGAAGTTCGCATTGGCGTTGTCGGAAAATATACCCAATTGCTTGAGGCATATAAATCTTTGGGCGAAGCTTTGAGCCATGGAGGTATTGCTAACCATTATAAAGTAAAAATCAAATGGATTGATTCCGAAGATATTGAAAAAGACGGTGCTGCAGCTCACTTAAACGACGTCAGTGCGGTTTTGGTTCCGGGTGGTTTTGGCGCCAGAGGAACCGAAGGCAAGATAATGGCAATAGAATATGCAAGAGAGAATAAGTTACCGTTTTTAGGTATATGCTTCGGTATGCAAATGGCTGTTATTGAAACTATGCGCCACATTGCAGGTATTTCCGATGCTAACACCACGGAGATTGCCGGTTCTAACTGCACACCTGTTGTTGGTCTAATGACCGAGTGGGATAAAGAAGGCTTCAAACAAATTCGTACCAAAGACGGTGACCTCGGTGGCACCATGCGCTTAGGAGCATACGAAAGTGTTCTATCACCCGATTCTCTGGCCCACAAAATTTATGGCTCAGATAAGATTTCCGAAAGACACCGTCACCGCTATGAAGTAAACATGTCTTACGAACCAACGCTAAATCAAGCAGGGATGAAAATTGTCGGCAAATCTCCTGATGGATTATTACCTGAGATTGTTGAACGTCCGGATCATCCATGGTTTATCGGCGTACAATTCCACCCCGAATTAAAGTCGAAACCTTTTGCGCCGCATCCGCTATTTGTATCTTTCGTAAAGGCAGCCATCGAAAAGAGCCGTTTACTCTAAATCAAAAAATCCCTCATAAAGAGGGATTTTTTTTATAAAACACTTGTTTTTGTCCAGAAATGTGCTATACATCGCCCCATTAACGCTATTATTAATTTTTTAATAACTACAATTATGAAAACAAGTAAAGAAGTACGTCGAGCAGTAAAAGAAGTTTATGAAAGCCAGAGTGTAAATTTTTCGGATTGCTATGAATTGGAAGGGCTAAAAAAAATACGTGTTATTTTTCTTCCTTCCGATGCACCTCGTTATGTTTCAGAGATTGCCGAATTTCTACGAAACAAAGTAAAAAAGAAGTATCCTGAAATAAATCCGGAAATAATCACAATCACACCATTATTTAGCAAAGAAGCAGACCATAAGATAATGGCTTGCGAAGCACTAAAGAATGCAGCAGAGCACTTAACAAAACTTCCTCAAGTCCACGGAGAGGAAAGTGTGATACTATGCCCCTTCGACATGGTACATGAAATTTTGTTCAAAAAACGGTTCGCTATCCAACAATTTAATGAGGATAAGATACCGGCTCTCTTGTGTGATACAGACAGTTTTATGAGCAGCAGAGGAGCTTTTGAGAAGGCAGCGCTAAAGATAAATGTTTCTCCGGAAATATTTTTAGCCTATGAGCTTTACCACAAAAAAGTTCCAACTTCTGCAGATGTATTGGTTGTTTTAGCGAGTGGCTACGAATGTTGGAATGTTTTGATTGATTTTTGGCACAGGATTGCCGATAAATATAAGAAGCAAGCAAAAATACTGTATATTGATGATCTTGAACAATGGACATCAAAAGAGTATGCAAACAAAATTTTTGCAAAATTTACTTGGCTCCTAAAAAAATCAAATATATCGAACACAGCCCTCAGAATGCCGCCATATGTATTTTCAATAGCCGACATTCTTGCCTCGCAAAATACCATATTTTGCATTCCACAAGAAAAAAGCTCTTGGATTTACGATATGCGCCAAGCAATGACATCTTCAACCATCAGTTTTTACATCATCCCTCAAGAGTTTTGTGACATATGGACTGCACGTGGGCCCATTGGAAAACAATTCTTTTGTCAGGAAATGAAAAGACTAGAAGAAAGCAGCCAATCACCAAACAAGCTCAATAGTTACAACTTCAACACACGTTTTTCTGACTGGAATTTACGTCTGTATTGGTGGAATTATAAAGCCTGCCTAAATAACTATTGCTGGATATCATTTCTGAGTTATTAACGACCAAAAGGAGTTTCTCTACACCAGAGAAACTTCTTTTTACACTTAAAATTTATATTTTATAATTATGAAAACTATTGAATTAAGACAAGCAATGCACACGCTATATGACGAAAGAAGTTTGAGCATATCTGATTGTTATAGTTTTAGCAAAATAAAGAAAGTGGACTGTATTTGCTATTTTAAAGATGACAAAGACAGCAAAGCAATCGCAGAGATTTTGCAAAAGCATATAGCAAAAGCACATTCCCAACCGATACTCATTCAAGCAGTAGAAATAAATTTAACTGCCAACAATTATTATCAGGGGTGGAAATATGCCATTAAATTTGTCAGCCAACAAACAGAGACGCATAAGACTTTAGTGATATGCAACAGCATCATCGCCAGAATTTTTTTAGAATTTGCAGCTATTGATGAAATGTCAGGTAAATTTAATATTCCCGACTATATCGTAGATATAAAAGAATTCAAGGAAGATAAACCGACATATTGGAAAAAAGTTCCGTCATACATTTCCTTGCTCAAAGAACAAAAAGCAGTATATCTTAAGAAAAGTTTCAAATTAACAACTACTTTTGTATTCTTGCTCAGTTCTTTAGATTGTATGGAAATTTTGACACAGTCCTATGATTTTGATACTCCGACAAGAGTATTACTTGTAAACGATTGCCCCAAGGCACCCAAATGGTTTATAAAAAGGCAAACGAACAAGTTTAACAAAAACATGAATAAAATTTTTCCAAATGTTACGAGCACATACTACACCCAAACTGAGTTTAAAAAAGAAATTTCTAATTTAGATTCAGCAATAATGTTTGTTCCTCAAAACAAAACATGGTGGAAATATTATGCATCTCCCGGCGTATCATTTTGGATAGATGCGGATGATATATCCGATTTAGATGAGTTTGGTCCGATGGATTTTCAATCTTTATGTGAAGATATTGTCCAATTTGCAGAAATATCACCCAAGTCACGAGCAGCGCAAACTTTTCTGAAACTGTATAGAAGAAAGAAATTTAATTGTCTAAATCAATTTGTTTACTGGTTACGCCAATAAACATCATTAAAGAACACCATATTTAATTTATGGTGTTCTTTTTTTATGCCTCTTGCCTTATAAAAAAAATCTGCTATTAATAAAATAATCAAAATAAGTAAAAGAGGAAAACATGGAACAACATACTATTCACATTGGAAATTTTGAACTTGGCAACAAACTTCCCTTGACACTCATTGCCGGACCATGCCAAATTCAAAGCAAAGAACACGCCGTTGAACTCGCCGGAAAATTAGTGGAACTGACCCAAAAATTAGGAATTAACTATATTTTCAAGGCCTCTTTTGACAAAGCCAATCGTACCTCGATTCATGGTGCTCGCGGTGTTGGAATAGAAGAGGGTATTCGCACTTTTGATGAAATCAAAAAACTTTATGGCTGCCCGATTGTAACCGATGTTCACGAAAGAGAACAATGCACTCTAATTGCTCCTCATGTTGACATGTTGCAAATTCCGGCTTTTCTGTGTCGTCAAACCGATTTGGTTGTTGCTGCCGCAAAAACAGGGAAGGTGGTTAATATCAAAAAAGGACAATTTTTAGCTCCTTGGGACATGAAAAACATTGTTCAGAAATCCGTTGATTCTGGAAACAACAATGTTTGCATCACTGAAAGAGGAACGAGTTTTGGTTACAATACTTTAATAACCGATATGCGCGGACTTCCGCAAATGGCAAAAGATACCGGTTGTCCGATTATCTTTGATGCAACCCATTCCGTCCAACAGCCGGGCGGTATGGGCAGTTGCTCAGGTGGACAAGGCGAATTAGCTCCTGTTTTGGCAAGAGCCGCAGTTGCTGTAGGCGTTGCCGCTGTATTTATTGAGACACATGAAGATCCGTCAAAATCTCCCAGCGATGGTCCTAATATGATACCGCTTCACAATATGGAAAAGGTTCTCTCTGACTTGATGGCATATGATGCTGTCACCAAAGCACGTATCCAAGACTATTAGGATGCAATTTCAAGACGAAGGATATATCATTGACCAAAGAAAGCACGGTGAGAAATCTCTAATTCTCACCGTGTTAACACGTCAACACGGGAAAATTATTGGTTATGTTAAAAATTGCCTAAACAAAAAGAGCTTAGGAATTTATCAGCTTGGCAATCTTGTTTCCATAGATGCCTACGCCCGCATAGAAGAAAACATGTGGAGTTTCCGCGTAGAATTATGTGAACCAACCTCTGTGAACTTTATTAGCAATTTCAATAAACTATCTACATTATCCGCATTTTGTACATTAACAAAAGAGACGCTCCCTCAAGAAGATAATTTGGAAAGATTTTATTACTATGTTGAAAGTTTTTTCAGCTTTATCAATGACGAAAATTGGCTAACACACTATGCTTATTTTGAGTTTTATCTGCTGGAATACTTAGGTATCGGACTTGATTTAAGTGAATGCTCGGCAACCGGCACAAAAGAAAACTTGCGCTATGTATCACCCAAAACAGGCAAAGCTGTTTGCGCCCAAGCAGGAGAACCTTATAAAGACAGACTTTTTGCCTATCCGGAATTTATAATAAAACAAAACTACACGCCGACACAAAAAGAAATTTATGAATTACTGAGAATGACCGAGTTTTTCCTAAGAAAAAATTTTTTTCAAACACACGGCTTGAAATTCCCCGAAAACCGTGCTACTTTGCTCTCAACTTTAAGACTATCAAGCGATTAGGGTAAGATTCAATGCAAGATAACACCGCAACCGAAGAAAAAATCAGAGACGTCCATTTGGCTGAAGAACTAAGCAGCCGTTATTTGTCTTACGCAATGTCCACCATTGTTTCACGTTCTCTGCCGGATGTCCGAGACGGATTAAAGCCGGTACATCGCCGCTTGCTTTATGCAATGCGTCAACTTCACCTTGACCCTAAATCAGGTTTTAAGAAATGCGCCCGCGTTGTCGGTGATGTGATTGGTAAATATCACCCGCACGGAGACAGTGCCGTTTATGGAGCAATGGTAAGACTGGCACAAGACTTCTCAGTTCGTTATCCTTTGGTCGATGGACAAGGCAACTTTGGTAACATTGATGGTGACGGTGCCGCCGCCATGCGTTATACCGAAGCCAGATTAACCGAATTTGCCATAGCTCTGATGGAAGGTTTAAATGACAATGCGGTTGATTTCAGAGAAACCTATGACGGGGAAGAAAGTGAACCTGTTGTAATGCCATCAATGGTTCCTAATTTACTCTGCAATGGTTCCACCGGTATTGCCGTAGGTATGGCCACCAACATTCCGCCCCACAATTTAAGTGAAGTTTGCGATGCTTTATTGTATTTGATAGAGAAGCCCGATTGTGAGATAGAACCGCTCGTTCGCCGCATCAAAGGTCCTGATTTTCCGACCGGCGGGGTTATTATTGATAGTTTTGCCACCATTTTGAATAACTATACACAAGGCAAAGGCTATTTTCGCATTCGCGCCAAATGGGAAACGGAAGATTTAGGCAAAGGCCAATATCAAATCATTATTAAAGAAATTCCTTATCAGGTTGTAAAATCCAAACTGATAGAGAAAATTGCTCAACTTCTAAATGACAAGAAATTACCGATGCTCAATGATGTTCGTGATGAATCCACCCACGACGTCCGCATTGTATTAGAACCAAAGAGCCGCACTGTTGACGCTAATTTGTTGATGGAACACTTGTTCAAGCAAACCGAGCTTGAAGTTCGTTTCAGCATGAATATGAATGTTTTGGATTCTGATGGTGTTCCTCGGGTTATGTCCATAAAAGAGGTTTTGCGTGAATTCTTAAATCACCGCCATATTGTTTTGCAACGTCGAGCTCAGTTTAGATTAGATAAGATTAATGCTCGTTTGGAAATCTTATCTGGTTACCTGATTGCTTATCTGAATTTGGACGAAATCATCCGCATTATTCGCGAAGAAGACGACGCCAAACAAGTTATGATGAAAGAATTTCAACTAACCGAAAACCAAGCCGAAGCAATTTTGAATATGAAATTGCGCAGCCTTCGCAAATTGGAAGAAGCCGAAATCAAAAGAGAATATGAAGAATTGGAAGAAGAAAAAGGCCAACTGGAACTCTTGCTGAGTGATGAGGGCAAGCGTTGGGAAGCTCTGTCTGAAGAAATCAAGCTCATCCGCGAAAAATTCGGCAAAAAAACAGCTTTGGGCAAACGCCGCACCGAATTTAGCGAAGTATCGGAAGACATAGAAGTTCCGGTTGAAATTTTGGTCGAAAAAGAACCGATTACCGTAATTCTCTCCCAAAAGGGCTGGATACGTTGCGTTAAAGGACATGTCAACCTGCAAGATGACTTCAAGTTCAAAGATGACGATGCTTTGCAGTGCGCAATTCATGCACAAACCACAGATAAAATCATCTTATTTGACACATCTGGTAAATTCTTCAATATTTCGGGCAGTGAGATTCCAAGCGGACGTGGCTTTGGACAACCACTCCGCTTAATGGTCGATTTAGGCATTAATGATAACATTTGCGAAATGTTTGTCTTTGAACCCAAAGTAGCCTATGTCATTGCATCTAATATGGGTAAAGGTTTTGTTGTTGATGAAAATCACCTTATTGCGCAAACCCGTAACGGCCGCAAAATTATGAATTTGGCGGAAGGAGAAAAGGCTGTATTCTGTCGTAAGATTACCGGAGATATGATTGCAGTCGTTGGTGACAACCGCAAACTCCTTATCTTCAAGATTGAAGAAATTCCGACCATGGCTCGTGGGCGAGGGGTTACTTTACAGAAATACAAAGACGGCGGTCTGTCGGATATGCAAATTTTCAATGAAGCTGATGGCTTTACCTTTGAAAAGAACAGCTGCACCAAGACCGAAACCGAATTGCTCACTTGGCTGGGACATCGTGGACAAGTCGGCAAACTCGTACCATTTGGCTTTTTGAAAACCAATAAGTTTTTCAAATAGACCGATTTTGGACAAAACTCATTTACTTAATCTTAATTTTCTGTTATTATAAAAGAAAAAAACAAGAAGGTCAAGCAAATGGACGAATATATTGGCTTTGGAAAACGCGACCTCAACGCAGAACATCATTGGCAAAATATTGAAGCAACAGGTGTGCTCAAAAATCACCGCCGCAAGGTTGTAATTTTCCCGGGAGATGGTACAGAATTCGAACGTGAAGCCAATGGTTTTTCCAAAGCAATTGGAAGTATTTTCCCTGAAAATGATAAGCCTGAAATATATTCTCTGGTTTATAGAGACAACAGTCCTTGTTACGCACATCGTCTCTATATGCAAGCCGACACAAAACACTTAAACGATTCACGCTATCCTTTAGGACGAGCCCCGAAACCTTATCTGGACACATTTTATCAAGAACAAATTCTCCCGCTTATTTCGCAAAAAGACGGCAAAGAAAGATTACCCCTGGAGGAGGCAGCTCAATATCTCCGCGCTACCACGATTGGAACGCACTGTCACGGTAGTACTGTTTTGTTAGATATTGAAAATAAGCTCAAACAATCTATGCAAGAATTAGGTTATTCCAAGTCCGAGCAAGCCTTTTTGCTCAAGCAAATTGTCAGCATTAATTTTTGCTCCTCCATGCCTTTGGAACAAACCCAAACCTCTGCTTTACACATTATTTCTCAAGCCGACGGACAAGCCGTTGCCAATTGGCGTTTCGGAAGTCTCAATCACTTTATTCAAACTCAAAATCTCGCCCGTAATGAAACCGCTTTATTTAACACTTCAGACAATGAAAAATGCTTGGTTTTGCGTAATATTTATGATTTAGGAATTGATGAAATAGACGGAGCCTCTCCTGATGAGCATCTAGGAACATTATATTGCTATTTTGATATCAATCCCCAGTACCGCACTCCAGAATCAACCCAAGCCTTGCAATTTGTTCACCAAACCATGAGAGGCGTGATTTCAGCACCTGTTTCGGAAAATATGTGGCAATACATGCCGCAAACAGATAATCGAAAAGTTTATGAAAATTCAGGCAAAAAATATTATCAAAAGTTCCAAAAACGCCGCCAACTCATTAACCAAGCAGAAGAAAAGCTCTGGCAAGTCCTAAATTCAGGTCATCAACTTGACCTTACCAAGTTACCAATGGCTCCTATTTTCCTCCGGCGCGACGACCAAGGAAAAACACCTTTTGAACAACTTATTCAAAACGGTAATGTAAAAGAAATCGAGCAAATCTATAAATCAATTAAGGCTTATGAAAAGAAAGAAAATGATGCTCTTCTGCCGTCTCGTCTGATAAATAATACAATCGAATATGCCGCCCAAAACAAGCGTTTTGACATTGCTAATTGTTTTGTTGAAAAAGGTGCTACTTCTCTTCCTCTCCAACTCCATGCCGACAAGATAGCCGCAGACGATATTCCGGCAATGCTCCCCATTTTGGAAAAACTCCAAACCGGCGGACAAATAACCTATACGCTATTGCCCATCTATGCCAAGAGTTTTGAAATATCTAATTTGTTACTAAGAAGACAGACACAAAAACGCCTTAAAGATTTTATCTTTACCGATAAAGCCTCCATCTCAGAAAATATCGCACTTTACCACTTTTGCGAAAAATTCGAAGCTCCGAAAAGGCAAGAAATGCAAACAGAATTTACAAATAAAATTTCTGAAAAATTAGCAAAAGCAAAAGACGTATATGATATTGTAAAACTAGAAAGAGCAAGACAAGCAACCGATGCAAGTCATAACGTGTATGAAGGCCTGAGCAAAGAGGCTAAAATACGTCTGGAACAACTCAGCAACAAAATTATAAAACAAAAACTAAATGAATGCGCAAGAGAAGCCGTAACACGCGGACACAAGTCAGATTTTCCGATAACATTATTCTACTGCCGCAATCAAACACCGGAACAAAGACAAGCATTTAAAGAATTAATAGTGAAGCTAAACCAAGCATACCGTGATAATCCATCACAAAAGTCTCAACTTATTAAGCAAATGAAAGATAAAATGATTGCTCTGAACGCATCAGTTTTCAAAACAATCGAAAAAGCTTCTCCATCGCAATATAAAAGGATAAACCATACTAATGAGTGAAATTTTATTTGAATTTACCAGACAAGGCAATGTTGTCAAAGTAACCGCCATTGAGCCCGAAACTTTAACCGAAGTATCCGTTATTGTGCCTTACACTTTATCCGAAGAACAAATGAAATTTCAAGCACTTAACCGCCTCAAATACGTTTTACAAAAGAAAGAGCAAGGCTAAAGTTTCAGCCCTCCTGTGGATAAGTGTTTAAGTCACTCTTTAGTGTTTTCAAATAAAAAAAACTTGGTATAATTGCCCCAGTTTATAAATTCTTATTAAGATTCACCTGGGGAAACTGAAATGTCAGAACCAAACGCTAATCAAACCAAAAGCAATAATGTTTTACCTAACTTCATGTCCGACAACAGTAAAATTACTTATATAGAAGAAAATGAAACCCCAAGCTGGTTTGCCAATAATCTTCATCGTCTGATGATTTGGATTAGTGTTATATGGTTTGGCATTGTAATAATCTATGTCAGCCAGTTTTTTGGCTGGTCAAACCTATTCTTAATGATGCCCGATGAATTTGGCGCTTTTTTAGCCGGCGTTACCTTGCCTTTAGCCATTATTTGGGTTGTAATGGCCTACATTGACCGCGGCACAAATTTTAAGAATGAAGCTCGTTTTTTAAGAGCTTATCTCAATCAATTAGTTTATCCGGAAGATGGTGGCGCCGATACCGCGAAAGCCATGACGGATGCACTCCGCGCCCAAACTTTAGAATTGCAACAAGCCACTAAAGAAGCAACCATTCAAACAGCCAAAATCAAAGAAGAACTTGGTGCTCACGTCAGCGACTTTGCCAAATTGGTCAGTGTTCTAGATAATTATTCCAGCAAGACCATGGGAGAATTAACTGTAGGTGTCAAAACTCTGACAACAAGTTTTGATTATATTAACGAAAAAACACAAGCCGCCACTATTGAATTTCAAAAAAGAACTGAAAATTTCAACGCGGTTGCTGTAGATATTCAGCAAAACACCGAAAGTCTAATAAATAACTTATTACCCGTAATAAAAGACGTAAAAGATTCTGCTACATTACTACAAAATATCTTTAACGAAAATAACGCAAAAATTTTACGCACTAATGAAATTGTTGTTACGAGCAGCAACAAATTAAACAAAGATGTAGAATTACTTACGGCACTTGTTGATAATCAAGGACAAAAATTAGAACAAATTTCAGCACAAGCACTTGAAAATTGCCATAATATATATCAAAGCCTTGAAAAGGGAACCAACCAAATAGACAATGTGCTCAACCTACAAAGTCAAACAGTATTAGGACATTTGACTAAGTTAGAAACAACAGCATCAGAAATTGCCGATAAATTTAATACTTTCAGCGAAAATGTCGGTATAGAGGTTGATAATGTCATTGCTCGTGCTAGTGGAATAGAAGAAACAATTGGCGTTCAAGTTCGTGAATTGAGCGGCGTTTCTGAGACAATTTCCTCTTACATGCAAGAAGCCGAAGAGAGTATCCGTAATTGTATCAATAACTTATCAGATACAACAGTTTCAGCCTCAGAGCAAATTCAAAACATGGCTGATATAATTAATCAAAAGGCGCAAAGTCTCAATAATACTAGCACAAATATTACCACCCAAACAGATACCTTGGTTGCTAATATCGACGATAAGAATGATAAATTACAACAAGTAGCTGCCACAATACAAAATACTCTGGCGTCATTGGGAGATACACTGGCCGAACGTTCGGATAATATTCGCAATCAAACCGATTTAGCCTTATTGCAATTAGGTGAAGTTGGAGAGATGATGAAAAAACAATCAGATAATCTAGCGGAATCATCTTCTATTGTTGTTACACAAAGCAAAATTTCTGAGGCTGCTTTAGCACAACAACAACGCCACATCAGTGGTTCTGTTACCAAGATTGAAGAGACCAAAGGAGAGCTTAAACGCCAAATTGATGAATTAATCAAAGCCGCAAATATAATTGACGGCGAAGCTTCTGCTGCTGTTAAACGCCTCAAAGAACAAATGGATATTATTTTACACACCTCAGAAGATGTTGTAAAACGCACCAATACACTTAATGATAAATTACAAGAACAATCTCAAACCTTTGAACAATCAACAGATAAAACGCTTCATAAAGCGATGATGATGGAAGATATTCTCAATAACCAACATGAGAAATTCGACAATCTTTCTCAAACCATTGTTACTCGCACTCAAGATATCTCCCAAACCCTTGATACTCACGCGTCTCGAATTGATACCGCTGTTGAAAAATCAAATCAAGCACACAACCAATTGTTATCTTCTTTCGAGGAGCAATCTGGCGTATTGAATTCTGTTGCCGAAAACGCCGTTAAAAGCGTTACGGATGTTGTTCAAGCCCTGGATGAAAAAGCTGAAACCATTAATCTATTATTCAAGCACCAAGAAAATGAGTTCTTTGATATTTGCGATCGTATTGCCGAAAACACCACCAATATCGGAACATCTCTGAAAAAACAAGTTGCTACAATTGAGCAAAGCGCCGATAGAGTATTTGCTCGTATGGCCATGCTTGAAGAAGACGTCAATAAAAGAGCTGAAACCGTCGTATCCAGCTCAACCCAATCTATGGATAGGCTGGGTGAAATTAATGATGCCATCACCAAACAAAATCAAGAAGTGGAACAAATCATTCAACAAATGGCTGAACGTCTCAATGTGGTTTATCAAGACTTCAGAGAAAACGTCAACCGTTTTGAAGGCATTGTCAAAGATGTTCGCGAAGAAGCAACTCTTGCATCTGAAAACATCTTAAACCACTGCGGACGCCTCAAAGATGCAAACGAAAACTTTGCCGAGAGCTCTAAATCCGTTTCTGCTCTTATGGATGGACATATCAAAAAACTAGATGAATCTTTACTCAAAGTCCGAGCCCAAACCGACAGCATTCAAGAAAGTTTCATTCATCAACAAGAAAGCCTGACAGATGTGGTCAACGTGGTTTCGACCCAAACACGTTTAGGAGAGGCCTCTTTAGCTCAGCAATACAAATATCTCTCAGATGCCGCCGACAGCGTTGCTCAGAAGATGAATGAAATTAACGCTCGCTTCAAAGATGGAACAGATAAAGTCTTTGAAAATGCAGAAAAAATAGCCTATGAAGTAGATGTTTTGGGTGATAGGCTCATCAAAACGGGTGAAGACATCGCCAAATCATCTAAACTTTCTATTAAGAATATTGAGCAAGCCAACATGGCCTTGGATCAAACTTCTGAAGATTTCAGTGCCGTTATATCTAAATCACAAGAAAAGATCGGCTCTGTTATGCAAGATTATGAAAAATACATTGCCGGCTTTAATACCATCACAGCCGAAGCCAGTACTGGTGTTATGGAAATCAGCGGTTTGATTAACCAACAAAGTGATAAGATGATTAAGATATCTGAAGACACCAAGCAATTAGTTGATGCTTTCAATGTTGTCTTAAACGATACCTCAATGCAGTTATCCAAACGAGCTAATAATGCTTATGATAAGGTCAAAGGCTTAGGTGAAAATCTCAAGACTTTAAGCCATCAGCTCGAAGAAGCCACCTCTATGAGTGCCAAACACTTTGAAAATTCAGGAGATAAATTGCGCGCCACTATTGGTGAAATTTCCGCCAATGCCGAACGTATTTCTAACGAAATCCGCTCTTCAGGTGAAGTCTTCTTAAAACAATCAGGCGTTTTGATTGCCGCCACGGAAGACACATTGCACAAAGTAGGCGAGGTGATGACAACCTTAGATAAGAACGCCAATGAATTTAACCGCCGAGGCACAGAGGCTTTGCAAAATACCGCAGCCTTTAGTGAGCTCTATGATAAGCAAATGAAGATTTTAACCGATACATCTTCAAAAGCCGAAAAAGAGATAAAAGAGCTCGAAAAACGCTACCAAGGAATGAAAACAGACACCTTCCTCAAAGATGCCTCTGCCATTTTAGAAAAGATGGAAACCATTTCGGTTGATATCAATCGAATTTTCAACCCCACGGCAGAAGAAGAAATTTGGAAAAAATACTACAATGGCGACACTTCAGCATTTGTACGTTACCTTGCAAAAGCCATGACCAAAAATCAGGTGTTGGCTATCCGCAAAGAATTTGAGGAAAATCTTGAGTTCAGAGCTTTAGTTACCAAATACCTCTCAGACTTTGAAAGCTTAATTACCAAAGCTCGCAGCAATGAACGCTCAGGTATTTTGCTCTCAGTCATCTCAGGCGCTGATGTTGGTAAACTTTATTACATTTTGGCCAAATCTTTGGATAAACTCAACTAAGGATTTAAGGAATGTCAATTAACGGGCTTGGAGCCACATATTCTGCCCTCAACGGTTTAACCGAACAAATTGCGCAATCTGTCAAAAACATTAAAGCGCAATCGGTTAAGCTACCGGAATATTCAGCTCCTCAACACACTGCGCAATCAGCTGATGAGGCACAAGCTTTTACTCTAAATAGCTATGCCGTCAGTTATTTAAGCCCAAATTCACTTTATTCCGTACACAAAATTGCTGCCGAACAGCCGGAAGAATTACCAAATCGGCAACAAAAACAGGTATTATCCAATCCAGATGGGCAAGAAAATACAACTCAAATAGAAGAGGGGGCACTCTCAGGTATTAGCTTTAGTGAAGAACTTGACCAAGTATTCACATCTGTTGATTATGCTAAAGTTTCTGCCATCTATCGCCAAAACTTTGTTGTAAACGCGCCGGATGTTTCTTTATTGTTTCAGGGCACACCAATAGCCGAAAATCCTGCCCAATATGCCTCTGATGCTTACCAACAAGCCTCCGAGCTGACTCAAACCGAAGAACCGACCATAGAACTAATGCACAAAAACAACCAACAATTTGATTATAAGATATGAAACAATTAGGTTTTAAGAGTAACATATTCCTCGCCCCGATGGCCGGCATCACCGACAAACCGATGAGAAATCTTGTTGCCTCATTTGGCAAAGGCAACTTGGTTTCTGAAATGGTTGCAATCAATGCCATCCAACGCAAAAATCCCAAGAGCTATAAAATAGCCGATGTCCGTGATGAAACTTATCCGGTCACCGTACAATTAGTGGGTGGAGACCCGCAACTTTTTGGCGATGTTGCCCAACTCATAGAGGAACTAGGGGCCTATAGCATAGACATCAACATGGGCTGTCCCGTCAAAAAAATCATTAATAATAACGCCGGCTCAGCCTTAATGAAAGACATTAAGAAAGCTTCGCAAATAATTGAAACAGTAAAGAAAAACACCAAGTTAAACGTAAGTGTAAAATTCCGTAAAGGCTGGGACCATCAACATGTTAATGCTGTTGAATTTGCCAGCATGTGTGAAAACAGCGGTGCATCATTTATCACCATTCACGGCCGCACGCGTAGTGATTTTTACTCAGGTACGGCCGATTGGGATATTATAGCAGAAGTCAAACAAGCCGTAAAAATTCCCGTTATAGGCAATGGAGATGTCACCAGCCCGCAAAGAGCCAAAGAAATGCTTGATTATACTAAAGTTGACGGCGTAATGATTGGCCGGGCAGCGCTTGGAGCCCCTTGGCTTATATCTCAAACAGACACTTATATCAATCAAGGCATTGAGCCTACACCACCAACACCTGAAGAGATTAAAAACGTATTACTCGCGCACTTAGAGGCCTTAATCAGCTATTATGGCGAAAAACTAGCTCTCCCATTGTCGCGCAAATATGCCGGCTGGTATAGCCGAGGTCTCAGAGACGCCAAGCGGTTTCGTGAAACCTATAATAAAATCAATGACCTAACAACAGCCAGAGCCGAAATTGAAAAATATTTTGCCTCTTGCGAACCATTATCAGAGGAAGAAGCATGAAAATCATCGTCTGCGGAGCCGGTAGTGTCGGCAGAAGTATAGTAGGGTACTTAATCCAAGGTAACAATGATATCGTTGTTATCGATAAGGACTCAAAAGCCCTAGACGCCATTTCCAAAGAATTTGATATTCAACCGGTTTTAGGTGAAGCCTCTCATCCGGATATATTAGAAAAGGCAGGTGCCTCAAAGTCTGATATGCTCATTGCCGTCACAGACAGTGATGAAGTCAATATGATAGCTTGCGAAGCAGCAGCAGCCTTGTTTAACATTCCAAAAAAAATCGCTCGGATTGATTCTCAAGATTATCTCAATCCGCTTTGGAGTACGCTTTTCAACGATAAAAACATCCCCGTAGACTTAGTTATTTCTCCGGAAATGGCAATCAGTAAGGCTGTTTTATCATTACTCAAAGTCCCTGGTGCCTCAGAAGCCATTTCTCTGCTTAACAACCAAATAAAGTTACTAGCATTTCGCTGTGATGCTCAAACCCCATTAATTCAAACCCCTATATCACATCTTAATCGTGTTGCTCCGGACTTAAACATCAATATCATCAACATCGTCAGGAACGGACACAGCTTTATTCCGCAACAAGAAGATTTTATCATGCAAGGGGATACTGTTTATTTTCTGGTAAAAAATGAGGATATTCCGCAAGCAATCCACGACTTTGGAATGGAGCGCAGTTCAATAGAAAAAGTTATCATCTTTGGTAGCAGCTTGATAACCATGTATTTGGGTAAGGGTTTAGAACAAGATGATAATATCATCAGTCGCACAATTGTTGATGATAACGACCAAGGAACGCATCGCCTTGCCGATGAGCTCAATAACACCGTAATTATTAACGGAGAAATGATGAGTGATGTTATATTGACTGAAGCAGGGATTGAAACCGCCGATGCCACCATTGCCGTCACCCCGCGTGATAAGGATAATTTACTTGTTTCCATGCTTTCACAAAAGCGTGGCGTCCTAAACACCTTAGCATTGGTAAATTCCCGTTCATATGATAATTTGATAGACAATATCGGCGATAACATTCTGATAGACCGCTCTTCGGTAACCATCTCTGAAATTTTGCAAGAATTACGCAAAGCACGCATAAAAGACGCTTATTCTCTGGGACGAGGCTTTGGCGAGGTTTGGGAAATAGACATTGACGAAACCAGCATGCATGTAGGACGCAAAATAGGGGAATTAGAATTACCGCAAGCTAGTCAAATTTGTGCACTACAACACGAAGATGAGATTAGTTTTCCAAGCCTTGAGACCACACTTTCGGCAGGAGATACGTTAATACTCTACGTCAGCACCAAAGCAATCAAAAAAGCCGAACGCTTATTTGCCATCTAACTTATCCCCTTGAGATAATGGAGACTTTACTAAACATAAAAAATGAGTTTATATAAACTAAAAGAAACAACTAATAAGAAGGATAAAACAATGTCACAAGAAACCCAAGATGTTCAAAGCGATTTTTTAAACGACTTACGCAAGAACAAAGTTTCGGTTACCGTATTTTTGGTAAACGGCGTAAAACTCCAAGGTATCATCACTTGGTTTGATAATTTTTCTTTGTTACTCCGTAGAGACGGCCATACTCAACTAATATACAAGCATGCCGTATCAACCATTATGCCGAGCACACCGGTTGACATCAAAATAGATGAAGAATAAATTCGGACTTGAAAATCATAAAGATAGAAGAACCAAAGCCGCAGTTATCTTTCCAAACCTCATAAATTCGACAATTCGTTTGTCTCCTGAGGCTAGGTTACAAGAAGCCTGCGGCTTAGCTTCTGCCATAAACTTAGAGGTTTGCTTTGCTGAAATTGTCAAATTAAGGGAAATCAAACCATCAACCTTTATCGGCCACGGCTATCTGGAAAATCTCCTCCCGATAATACAATCTCAAGAAATTGAACTCTTAATTATTGATACCTCGCTCAGCCCAATACAACAACGCAATTTAGAGAAAAAGCTCAACATCAAAGTCATCGACCGCACAGCTTTGATTTTAGAAATTTTTGGTGAAAGAGCAAACACTAAAGAAGGAAAACTTCAGGTAGAGCTTGCACACCTGAACTACCAAAGATCACGGCTTGTACGTAGCTGGACACACTTGGAACGCCAACGCGGCGGTGCCGGATTTTTAGGTGGTCCCGGAGAAACTCAAATTGAGTTAGACCGCCGAATAATTGACGATAAAATTCTCAAAATAGAAAAAGAATTAGCCAAAGTAAAACAAACACGCTCTCTGCAAAGGAATGCCCGTCAAAAAGTTCCTTATCCGGTCATTGCCTTGGTTGGCTATACCAATGCCGGCAAATCAAGCTTGTTTAACAAACTCTCTCTTGCCAATGTTTTTGCAAAAGATTTGCTTTTTGCAACACTTGATCCCACGATGCGCCGTATCAAGCTCAAAAGCGGTAAAGAAGTTATTCTATCAGACACTGTCGGATTTATTTCCGATCTTCCGCATGAATTGATAATGTCTTTTCGCGCCACATTAGAAGAAGTCTTAGCCGCAGATATCGTAGTTCATGTTCGCGATATTGCAGGAGCAGATACAATAGAGCAAAAGAAAGACGTGTTTGATGTTTTGCATAACCTTGGCTTAAAAGAAATTGAAAACCAAGAAAACTATGTAGAAGTCTTAAATAAAATTGACTTACTCAGCCCTGAAGAAAAGAGCAAAATCAAAACTTTAACCACAAGAAGTAAGAATTCAATTACACTATCAGCCTTAACAGGAGAGGGAACTCAAGAGCTTCTTAACAAATTTGATAAAATTCTCTCTCGACAAGAACAAATCATAGAACTAAAAATTCCGGTTACGGATGGAAAATTAATATCTTGGATATATTCAAACTCTGAAGTTTTAGAGCAAGAAACAAAAGGTTCTAATATTTTCTTCAAGTTAAAGATTAACTCAGCCAACCAAGCCAGACTACAATCAAAACTCACCCCAAAATCTTGAAAAACAGCAAACATTGATTACATCTTTCTCACTAATAAGATAGGAGAGGAACCATGAGAATGTTAGTGTTATGTATGTTATTATTAATGGGATGCGCCAATAGTCAAAACTATGAAAACCAGCTTCAAAACTGGGTGGGTGTCAGCCAAGAAACCTTATATGAAAGCTGGGGAATGCCCAATAATGAATTTTACGTTGCCCCAGGAGAAAAGCAAGTAACTTATGTTAAAGTAGATAATAGCGCTATTGATGATGAAACAGCCCCATATCAAGGAGAAGTTGTGTATAGTGCAATCGAAACACCTGAATATGGGCCTTCCGATGACCAAGACCAAACTTACTACTGCCAGACAAGTTTTACCATCATAAACGGAGAAGTTACCGACTATACTTTTAACGGAGATGATTGCGTTGCTAATTAAAGTAAATATTTAACAGTTAAATTTAATTATTTGAATTTAATAGGAAAGGCACATAAGCATACATTATGTGCCTTTCCTACAATTTAAAACTTCACTACCGGACGAACGTAGTTAACGTAGTTACTCTTACCTACGACATCCACATAACCACTATTCATACCCAAAGTCCACGCGAAACTTTCGGAATACTCGGTAGAGGACCAATAATACCTGCTAGACAATAGTACTTTCCTTACGTTATCTAATGCATTATTGATTAGATTTTTAGAAAGATAAATGTTATTTAAGTCTCTTAGGCTTGGCAAAAACCATTTGCCTTTTTGGCAAAATTCTGCCGTGCAATTCTCAGGCTGATAGATATTGGCCGCATTGGCTGCATAGAAGGACCCAGTATACGCTAAGATTGCATCAGTATTGGCTCTGCCATCTATCCCACAGGTTGTAGTAACTGTACTCTTATCCGTACAATTTTCTAAATTTGGTATATCTGTTTCACCATGTGACCAACTCATATCGTCATCTCCCCAACTGCCATATTCTTTTACATCCGTCAAGGCAACGGCCAAGCGATTTTTCCCATCAAATACTATCCCCAACACTTTTGTTAAATTACTGTCATTCAGTTCTCCTGTATAAGCTGTAAACTTCTTATCATTAGTTATATAGTCACCCGCCATTGGAGTCCGGCATTTTTCAAATTTTCCATGATAAATATCTCCATCGACTGCATCTGAACAATTTTCCAAAGTATAAGTATAACTCTTACCTGCCGGCGGATTAATTTTTATAATACTTCTTAACAAGACGCCGCTTTCGGTAGAGGTTGCACCATCAACCATAGAGATATTGCCGCCACTGGTTACATAGCTACCGGTTAAAACCGATCCACCGACGCGATTTAGCGCCTCATTTACCTTATCTTTATTATAATAAGCAATTTGCATCAAGCTCATGTCCGGCAATTCCCAATCCCCAAATATAGTGCCTTGCGTGGTGTAATTAGGAACTTTCGCTGTTGAATAAGAATATAATTGCTTCATTTCATTATTTTTTACATTATCCAAAGCAATTGCGTAATTGACATCTCGCCCGGTGGTAAAGACTACGCCGATAGGCTTTTTAGTAGTGATGATATTGGGGCTGGTCGTAAAATCATCATACAAAATATCACCGATATTGCTGTCATAAGCGTCCGTACTGCCTTGAATGCAGAAATAATAACTATCATCATACGGACATTTTACCGAGCCCATGCCCTCACATTCTTTCTGCGTGAATTGATAGCCCAAAGTTTTACAATCAGGGGCGTCAACACAAGTTTGCGCCTGCAAATTAAAACTTAAGACACTACTCACCAAAGCTGTCGCAATACTTATTTGTTTCTTAGTTTTCTGCATAACTTTTCTCCTAAAAACAGTGATATTTTGTACTGTCAAACGGACAGCCAAGCGCAAATCTTCCCGCGCATGAGGTTAACGTGCGAGTATATCCCAAACTATCGCAATCGGTATTCGGACGCTTACAAAAAGCATCGACATCTATTTTGCCGTTGCCACAACCAATGACACACCATTTTTTGGTGCAACTTTCATATTCACAATACATTCCCAACGGACAGGTTAATAAGGTGCATTTATTTTCACAATTCGTCTCGCAATCCTTAAAATATTTGGTGCTGCCGCTCCAACAAACATCCAACGAGCTCCCGCCATATTCACAAAGCTTGTAGCCATCACAATTATTTTCTACTCTTTTGTATTTTATTTCTCCGCAGGAGTTACAAAACATGCTCGACGCGTGATAGCCTTGCTCATTGGCCTCATCAAAACTATAGTCATATCCATCACAAGGATTACAGACACATTTTTTATAACGACTGTCATAAGAGCAAACATCTGCCTCATCTTGAATATATCCGCTTTCACATTGGGCGTTATAGCCTGTTGTTTGACAAGCTTGCTCAACATCTAACGCACAACGAGAATACATATTCTCATTATAAGGACATTTATCTTGTGGAAACTCCGGAAAACTGCAACTTCCGGCCGTAATCGAATAACCATATTTTGAACACCAGGTATCCGGCGGATAACAGCCTTCAACCAAGCTACTATCATAAGGACATACTTTACCGGGTAATCTATCCCCACTACAAGAAGATGCTTCCGTCGCATAGCCGGCAGATAAACATCTATCTCGCACCTCAAAATTTGGTTCATCGGTGGGGGCTGAGGTAATAAAATGAACACCCGCGGTTTGAAAAGAATTGCGCATAGGCAAGCCTATCTCTAGGCTTGCCCGAGATAGAGGTTCAAAGGTTTGGTTTTGACAAGTTCTTACGAAGTGTATGTATTTAGAGGTTGCTGATTGTGAATGTTCATGAACACTATTGTTACTCACACCGCCCAATCCGGTTAGTGCAAGTACGGATAATCCTATCACAAGCTGCTTTCTCATAATATACCTCATTATAACTGAACCCTATCATGTTATAATTTAGCATATTCAAAACCGTTTGTCAAAGCCTTTTACACTAAGATTTTAATTTTGGCTAAAGATATTAAAACAAAAGCCTCTCATCTGAGAGGCTACAAGAACTCATTTTATCAATTATTCCGGTTTTATTCTGCGTACATTTTCCAACGCCAAAAACTCATCACGCATTTTTTTCAAGGCTGGCAAATTTGGTTTTGGCAACATAATTTTACAACGAAGATAATTAAAAAACACCTTTGAAAAACAAGGATTTTTTCTAGTCTTTTTATAAAACTTCCAGTAAGCGGATACGGCGCGTTTGTTCAACAACTTCATCGCCCAGATTGGCAATTTCGGATTGTCGGCAATCATGTAATAATAAGCCAAGAACCGATCATTATCGAGTTGGATTTTATTTCCCGAAAAATTACCTAATTCTTTTGGTACCAAAACGACATTAGCCGTCATTTTAATTGCACCTAATGCATGCGGAGCGCAACGCAAAGGAATAGATTCATCTTGAATAAAGACTCTTTCATCTGCTCCTTTAGCTTCTTTGAGCACAGATGTTCTGATAAGCTGCCCCATACGAGTAAACCGTCCGGTCAAAATCATTTGTAAAGCATTAGGATTATATTTATAGGTAAAATCTCCCAAATACTCTTTTTCTAATTTCTGCGGTTCTTTACCTGTTTTGGTAAAACAGCCATAGACCATATCAGCTTTATGTTTTTTTGCTAATTCCAGCATTTTTTCAGTTGAATCCAATGGAAAAATATCATCAGAATCAAGCATTCTGGTATATTCACCTTGAGCTTCACGAATACCTTGGTTAATGCGAACACTAATCCCACGGTTTTTTTCATTGGTAATAATCTTCACATTGGGAATGCCTTTGGTCATTTCCCGAATAATATCCACTGATTTATCGGAAGAAACATCGTCCACAAAAATAAATTCCGGATTTTTCAAACCGGTTTGGTGGAGCAGGGCAGCCAACACCGACGGTAAATAATATTCTTTATTATAAACCGTCATCACAAAACTGACATCAATAGGACTTTGAGACATTTTACCCCCTAAATTTTACTCTTTCACTTCCAAACAATTATTGAGAAATGGTCTCTTCCTCAATAAATTGGTCTTCTTCCTCAGGAATATTTTCATCAACTGCAGGCACAATATCTGCACCAGCCTGAAGCTCAGCTTCGGGTTGTTTTTTCTCATCGAGTGGAACTTGTTGATTTCTCGTATTTTCCTGAGATTGAGCAGAAACCTCAGTGATATTTTCAACTGTATTCGTAATTACAATCGGCTTTTGAGAGACATCTACAGCCTCTTTAACAATTGTTTTTTCCAGCAATTCTGGTTGTGCATTATCATTTTCTGCCTTTTGTGCTGAATTATCAACCTCAACCTTTTCCTCTACATTTTGGTCCATATTAGGAATATTAAGTAAAGGCTGAGGAGTATTATCATCTAAGTTAGGCAGCAGAGGTTGCGGAGCATTAGAGTCACTGTTTTCCTCAACTTTAGCCTCAGTATCAGAATTAGAATTTTCAATTACCTGAGCCGGTTCAACCGCTTTTCCTAAAGTTTTTTCTTCCACAATTTCAGGAACAATCGGCAACTTATCATCTTCTTGCAAAAGAGGAGCAGCCTTTTCTGAATTTATCTTTTCCTCATTATTACTTGGTGAAACTTGTTCTGCCTTGCTCGATGTTTCCTCTTCAACTTTGCTCTCTGTTTCAGCGGCTTTAGCTTCGGCCTTAGCTTCTTCAGCTATAAGAGCTTCACGAGATAAAGTCTCAGCCTGAACAATATCTTCTTTTTTCGGCAAACCATCACGCTCTGATAAACTCTCTTGCGAAAGCAACCTAGATTTATCAATGTTTTTATTAACGCATTTCAGCAACCAAACATCATAAATCGGATGCTCAACAGCATTCAGAGCCGGAGAAGAAGACATCATCCATCCCTTAAAGATGTTATAGAGTTTACCATCTTTAGTGGTATCGGCCACATCAACAAAAGCATAGTTCTCAGGCGTTTCCTCAGGTGGCGTAGCCTTACAAGAACGTACCACAATCGAAAAGCTACCGAATTTAACTTCACCATTCACCGGAACTTCAATTTCACTGACACGTCCGGTAATTTTATCCATAGCCTGCAGTTGTGCTGTATTCATCTCAAGCTGATAAGCATGAGACAAAGCCGGACAAAAGAGTCCGGCAATCACAACTGAAGAACAAAGCCAATTATTTCTTATCACCATTATCTGTCACCATAAAGATAATTTCACCGACCATATCTTCCAAAGTCTTAAAATCACGTGTATTTGCAACGGTATCACCATTTTGCAACATTTCTTTAGATTTGCCAGGTTCGATTTTAACAAATTTATTACCAACCAAACCATCACCGACAATAGAAACGACACTATCTTTAGGCAATTTAACATCAGGAGCGATACTTAATTTGACATCAGCCACATAGTCAACAGGATCCAAAGATTGAGCAATTACCGTACCAACCTTAATACCGTTAATTCTGACATCTGAGCCAACGGTTAATCCGCCGACTTTCAAGAATTTGGCATTAATATCATAACCTTTAACCACCTGCAAATCAGAGACCTGATATGCAAAATATAAGAAGAATGCCGCAACAACAAGAACGACAATACCCATAATAGTTTCGACCGGTTTTTTATTCATAATAAAACTCCTTCATAAGACTTACATATCAAAATCAAGATTTTGTTCAGACGATACCTTTTCGTCTTTATTTTCGATTTTTGCATTTTTATCACTTGGATTGCGATTAGCTTTTCCGATAGAGATGATTCTATCTAAGAGTTCCTCAATCACCATAGCATCTTGAGTATAAGAGAACTCACCACCGGGTTGTAAATTATCCATCGACCCACCTGGTTCAATCTCAATATATTTAGAGCCCAAAATTCCTGCACTGACGATAGAAGCACTACTGTCATCCGGAATATGCACACCTTCTTTAATATCCAACGTCATAATGGCATTAAAATGCTCATCCAATCTGGCTCCGACAACTTTACCGATTGTAACACCGGCCATACGTACGGCATCTCCAACCAAAAGACCATCGGTTCTGCCAAATCTGGCATCTAATGAATAATAGGTACCGTTATCAGCATGTTCAACTTCATTAGCTGTCAAAGACTTATAGCCGATGAGAGCCAAAATCACCACAGCGACACACGCTCCGACCTTAAAGGATTGAGTTTCTTCTTTAGTATAAGTATCAGCCACTTCAATCTACTCCATAAAAAATTATTTCTTATATTCATAAATTAAAATAACCGTTTTGTCATTAAACATTTTGAAAAATGAAAATAGTTGTTAAAATTTAAAAAAACTCTGCTAATATATCCCCGAGTAAATAAGATTATTTTGGGATAAAAGATGATAGTAGCCAAGAATATATCAAAAAGCTTCGATAACCGCAAAGCGTTGGATAACTTAAACTTTTGCCTCAACAAAGGTGATATTGTTTCACTTTTAGGGCCAAACGGAGCAGGGAAGACCACGCTGTTAAGAATTCTTACCGGATATCTCAACCAAAGTTCCGGCAGTGTGGAAATCTACGGACATAATCCCCAACAAGAACGAGTCGCCGTTCTCTCCAAAATAGGCTATGTTCCGGAAAACGCCCCCCTTTATCCCGAAATGTCGGTTTATGATTTCCTGAGTTTTGCGGGACACCTTCGTCATCTGAACGGACAAGGCTTACAAAAAGCCCTTAAAGAAACAATCATTAACCTGCAACTACAAAATGTTTTAAATCAAAGGATAGAAACACTTTCTAAAGGATTTAAACACCGCGTAGCCATTGCCGCAGCTCTTCTTCATAGACCCAAGATTCTGATTTTAGATGAGCCGACCGAAGGGCTTGACCCCAATCAAAAGTTTGAAATGCACAAGTTCATCCGCCAATACGGCCAACAAAGCATAATCATCATATCAACACATATATTAGAAGAAGTCGAAGCCATATCCAATCGTGTTCTTTTGCTCCACAAAGGAAAACTCATTCGCGACACCTCACCACAAGAGCTAAAGCTCAGCGGTAATGATTTTGATATAGCCTCAGCTTTTCGTGCCATGACTGGAGAAAATGAAAATGTTGACAGATAGTTTAACCATTCTCAAAAAAGAATTCGGTAGTTATTTCCGCACTCCGACAGCTTATATCATCATTGGAGTCTATTTAGTCATATCAATGTTCTCCACCTTTTACTCTGCCTATTTTTTTATGAACAACAACACGAACTTGATATCTTTTTTCAGCTATCAACCTGAAGTTTTAACGATTTTAATTCCGGCACTCACCATGAAACTCTGGTCAGACGAACGCCGCTCAGGAACAATAGAATTTATTTTAACCCAACCAATTTCCTATAATTCCATCATTCTTGGCAAGTTCAGTGCCGCTGTTTTGTTTGGACTTTTGCTTTTGGTTTTAACCAGCCCGTTTATCATTTATGTTTCCTTTTTAATCAAGCTTGATTGGATAAATATTGCATCTGGCTACATAGGAGCATTGCTAACCATCGTGGTATTAACAGCTATCGGCTGTTTAATATCTTCGTTTAACAACAATGCCGTATTGGCTTACTTATTTTCGGTATTTAGCTGCTGGCTACTCACTTCATTAAACTATGATTTTATTCTGTTGCCGCTGTTTAATTTATCAGAAAATATAACCTATAGACTTAGTCAATCACTTAATTTTTACCACAATTACCAAGATTTCATACAAGGAGAACCGGGACTAGATAATCTGACATACTTTTTGTCATTAACGGTTCTGATTTTATGGCTAAATCGCCTCGCCATTGATTATAAAAAGCAGTAAGGAGCAACCATGACCAATAAAAATAAAAGCTTTCCGCTAATCATTTTTATCTTACTGATTGTGGTAATATTTCTAAGCCTCAACATTACGGTTCGCTTACTCTTACCATCTCTAAAATTTGACATGACGACGAGCCAAAAATACTCACTTTCACCATCTAGCCAAAAGATACTTTCATCCTTAACCTCACCGGTACAAATCAAATTATATTTATCGAACGCCTTAACTCAAGAAAATCCGGCCTACGCAAACTATGCACAATTTGTCACCAGATATTTGAGAAAGTATCAACAAATTGCCGGAGCAGATAAGATAAAAATTGAAATTATTGATCCCAAACCATTTTCTTCAGCCGAAGAAGATGCAAAAAAAGCAGGGATAAAAGCTTTATCAGACACTAGCGGTCAAAGCAACCTCTACTTTGGCGCCGTAATCTCCAATGCTTTGGGCAAATCAGCAGTTATTCCCAACTTCATTGCTGCCCGCAGTGGTTACCTAGAAAACGACATCAGTCGAATTTTAGCAAAAATCAATACCGGCTCACACAAAAACATCGGCTTGGTCAGCCCACAACTTCCGCTAATTACTCACGCCTATGGTCAATCAATTCCTAATTGGGCCATTGTGGCACAAATTCAAAACGACTATAATATTATTGAGTTAAGCGACAGAATTTCTCAAATTCCTACCAATATAGATGTTTTGCTTGTCATAAATATTACAAAACTAAGCCCCTTATTTGCTTATGCATTAGACCAATATGTTTTGCGAGGCGGAAAATTAATTATCATCTCCGACATATACAGTGAAAAGAAGGCCGCTGATAAAGGAAAATTAAGCGCCTTTACCGCTAATCTGAACCCTTTATTCAAAAATTGGGGTTTTTCAATTCCTCAAGATAAAATTGTAGGAGATAGAAATTTAGGCGAACTCACCCAAATTAATACTTCTATTGGCCCCCAAACCAAAAACTACCCTTATTGGCTATTACTAAACCCCGAACAAATAAATCAAGACAATTCAGCAACACAAGGGCTGAATCAAATCAGATTTAAGAGTTCAGGAATGATTGTCCCCAAAGATGATAATACTCAAATAAAATTCACCCCTTTGCTCACAACAACATCACACGCCAACTGGAGCAACTCAGATTCCTTTATTAAGCAAGATCAAGCAGAATTGGAAAATAAGTTTAAGGAAGGAAACGAGCAATATATATTAGGAGCCGAGATAGAAGGAAAATTCTTCTCATCATTCTCCAAAAATATACTTGCAGGCACCCCAAGCGAAAAGAAATTACCTCCATATTTACCTTATTCCATCGCTCCGGGAAAAATCATTATCTTAGCTGACAGCGATTTCATTGTTGCCGAAAATTGGGCGGACACCAGTTCCACCCCCAACAATCCGGTTTATGGACTAGCCCCAATTTATGATAATGGCTCGCTATTACTTCGTCTTTTGGACTACCTCACAGGAAAAGAAGATGTATTGGGTTTGCATAATTCAGAGCCATTCAACATTAAAACCGTCGGCGAAAACATCTACTCACAAACATTTAACAAATACGCTAACGCTTATAGCCAGGCGCAATTTGAACTCAACCAACGGCAACTTCTGGCACAAACCTATGCCAAAGCAACTCAACAAGTATTTACACCGCTGACAGCACAACAAATCAAAGAAGTGGAAAACAACAAACAACGAATTTTGGAGTTGCAACAAGAAATTAATAAACTTGCATACCTCATCAAAGAAGAAAACATACAAAAACTAAGCCAAATAACCGATTATAATATTATTTATATTCCGTTATTAACTATTTTTCTGATTTTAATTATATATCTCATCATACAAAAAAGAGCTCAAAAAAGAATAGGGGAGATAGCAAATGAACTTCGCTCAAATTAAATTAGCCGGACTATTGGCCGCTATAAGTACTCTCTGCACCATTAGTGCATTAATTTATGTTCACCATACAGACAGCGCACTTGAAAACGGCAATTTATACTTAGCTGAAGAGGTTTTTGCAGATATTGCCGAAATACAAATATCCACCCCTAACAATCGCATTACACTTTTACCGGAAGGACATTTATGGCAAGTAAAAGAAGCAGACTACTATTATGCAGATTTTAATTTAATGCATAATTTATTAAATTCCTTAAAAATTGCACGAATTGCCAACAAGCAAGATGCAACTCCGAACCTAATTACTGAGCTCAATCTCCAAACCTCTGGAGAGCAAAAAACACAAGCTACATCAATCCGTATTAAAGACAAAAAAGCTCGTGTAGTCGAGCATATTCTTCTGGGGGCCTCGACCACTGATAAAGAGGGCATTTTTGCCATGCGACCGACAGATAAATCAATTTACACCCTAAATCAATATATTAATTTTCCCAAACAACTTATTTCATGGGTACAACAGCCTTTAACCTCGATAGAAGAAAAGGATATACAACAAATTCAATTCACTGATGCACATTACAAAAGAAAAGATACAGGATATCCGTTCCAAACGCTGAAAGGAAAAACTTTAACCCCATCTGATTTTGCTCAAATTTTACAAATATTTCGGTATCTTCCATTTGAAAAGGTCATTTCCGCCCAAAATTTTGATGATACCTTATATCCTAATCGCTCTTACATAAAACTAACTGAATTTGATGGATTAATTCGAGATATTGAAATTTTAACAGATAATAATGTTTATTGGCTCAAACAAACTTTTTCAACCACACCTCTACCAACCAGAGGAACTAATGATTATATCAAGAATAATAGCTTTCTCTATGATGGTTGGTATTTCCAAATATCACCCATTGAAGGAAAGCGCTTATTTACTTACGCCAATGGTTGAGATAGAATAAAATGAAAGAACACTCCTCGTATGAATACTTATTAAATAAAACCACAAATTTACTAATCCAAATAGATTCATCGGGGAGGATTTTATATGCAAACCAACCGGCATGCATCGCCTGGCAATTGGAAAACTATATTGGAAACCAGTTTATATCATATCTTGATGTTTTATCTGTCGGAATATTTGACCATGCATTGCATCGAGTTCTGACAGATTGTCAGTCATACAGTTTCATACTAACCGACCACAACCGAATTTACAAAACCATACTTTTTCCGCTTCAAGCAGGGTGTTTAAGTCTTTGTTTAGAAGACATCACCCTTCTTCATCAGCTTGATACGAAGCTGCAAAAGACACGTCGCCGTCTGAGCTTTGCCGAAAAAGTAACCAATCTAGGATATTGGGAATTAGAGCTTTCCACCAAAAAGCTCTATTGGTCAGCAGAAATGTATCGTATTTTCGGAGAAAAAGGACCGATTATTTCACCAATGCGCAATCTCTTCAAAGAAAGAATGTATCCTGATGACATTCCTTTTTACAAAGCCAAATTAAGAGAATTATTAAAGACAGAAAAAAACGTTGAAGGAACTCTAAGAATATATAATCAGCACAACAAATTGTTGTATTGCGCTTTTAAAGCCGGAATAATTTACGAAAATCATAAAAAATTAATAGCGGGTACCTTTCAAGACATAACAAATCATGTAGAAATTCAGCAAGAATTACAAAAAGCCAAAAAACGAGCCGAAGAATTAAGCGATGCCAAATCTTATTTTTTAGCCCAAGCCAGTCATGACCTGAGACAACCGATGCAAGCTTTGAGATTGTTTATTTCTTCATTAAAAGACGAGCAACTAACAATCATGCAAAAGATGTTAGTTAATAAGATAGAAGATTCTGCAATTAACTTGCATACGTTGTTAGATAATTTACTCGATATCTCTAAAATTGAAGCCGGAGGCGTCAAATACCAGCCACAATTTTTTGATGTTGGCGAGCTCATCATTAGACTTGCCAAAGAATATGAGGAACTAGCCCTCAAACAAAACATTTCTTTCAAATATATTCCGACACACAAAACGATATATAGCGACCCGATATTACTGGAACGTTTACTGCGAAATTTATTAAATAACGCATTCAAATACACCCGCAATAAAGTATTACTCGGCATCAAAAATACCCAGGAGAGTATCATGATAAAAATTATTGATAATGGTCGTGGTATATCACCAAAAGAACAAGAAAAAATCTTCGAAGATTTTTATCAAGGATCACAACAACCCGTTTGTCGCATACAAGGAGTAGGTTTAGGGCTAGGTATTGTAAAAAGAATAGCTAAACTACTAAAGACTAAAATTCATATTTTTAGCCAACCAGGGAAGGGGAGCTGTTTTTATTTTTCTCTTCACAAATAAGATTACTCTCTTATAGCATAAGCCATTTCGATTAAATTTTCCAAATCATCATAATGCTTTTGGGTCACGAGGCGCATACATTCTGCTCGATGATATTCTTCATCGCCATAACCAGATTGAGCTTTTTCCCAATAAGAACAATAACTGTTGCGGTACTCTTGCCAAGATTTAAATTGTTCATTCAACGATGTTTTACCTGTATTCAATCGATTAAAATGCGGATCACGAGCCAATTTTGCATAAGTGTTATTAATCTCGCGCATTAAGCGTCTGGTTTCATCTTGATTACATACAACTTGCTTTCGCCAATCGCCTTTAGAACGGTTAATACACAAACCATAATCAGAAGCTTGCACACTCTGAGAACTAAGCAATAAAGCAAGACTAAAAGCAACAAGATTTTTTTTCATAACCACCTCATAAATTAAAGAGCATTTTCCCTATAAATATTTACAACATGTTCTAAATCTTCCAAGAAACGTTTATTCATATCAAGATTACACTTAGAGGTTTGCAAAACAGAAATCGTCCCCATCCCTTGAGTAAAAGTATAACCATATAAATCACAATATTCATTGCGAAGATTTTCCCAATTTGACAACAAAATCTTAAAATTCTTTTTAGAAGGGTCCCAATTATTAAAATAGCTGGTTGCAGCAATTGAGTTTACTTTTTTTCTGATTTCGCCCATAATACGAGTAGCTTCATCATCATTACATTTTGCCATTTCTTTATCGCTCATATAATTTTTATCCAAACATTCTTGATATAAATCAGCTTGAGCAGAAGATGCGAAGATAGCCAAAGAAGAAACGACTAAGCATCCCAAACTTTTTTTCATCATGGAAAAAATCCTTTCATTATCAGCAAGCAATAAAATAATTGATATTAAAATAACATATACATTATTAAAGGTTTATTAAGAGCCCGAGAAAGATATTTTAGATAAACTAAAAAAAACACTTGCAAAAAAAATCTGAGAGGTTTATATTCCGGCATAGTTTACGGGTGCGTAGCTCAGTTGGTAGAGCAACTGACTCTTAATCAGTGGGTCTGGGGTTCGAACCCCCACGCGCCTACCAATAAAAGGAGGTCTCATTTTGAGACCTTTTTTTTGTTGGTTTAGGCAAAGTTGGGTTCGAAGCCCAGAGGACTGGGGTTTGACTACAAGCGAAAGCGATACGGGGGTATCGCGGTGAGCGTTAGCTCATGAGCGCCCGTGCAACTCAAGCTGAAAGCGCAGAGTAACCCCCACGCGCCTACCAATAAAAGGAGGTCTCATTTTGAGACCTTTTTTGTTATATAATCCTTGACTTTATCATAAATAAGAGTAGGCTAAAGCCAGTAAAAAAATTAGTAATATATAATTGTGTGATGATGGTTTTTATTCCGTTTATTTTTAAGTTTTTCTTAGAAATACAATCATCATCAACAATTACAAAAAAATAAAGGTAATTATGTAAACTGTGAAGTTCGCATAGTACTTAATTGTTTGTAATTGACCATGGAGAGCGCCTATAAAATTATCCCTCAAAAGATAATTTTCAGGCGCTCTTTTTTTTTGATATTAAATTTAAATTAACATTTTCTGGCATATTTTCTTTTATCAACAAGGAGTTACAAATGTTGGAAAAAGAAAAAGATTTGTTACAAGAAGAATACCTTAAATGTTTGGAAATAGCCAAACACGATAAATACATGACCTCTCTCACTAAAGAAAAAATTACACACTCCTACCAAGTCTTAGAAGTAGGAAACTTTCTCCTTAAAGAAGAAAATGTATTCAAAAACTGGTCATCTCAACGAATTAAAGAAGCAAGAACAGCTCTTTTATTACATGATATAGGACGTTTTGCAGAAATCACGTCCAAAATTCAATTTCCCGAACAAAGCACCGACCATGGAATATTAGGCTACAACATTCTGGCCAATATACCTGAATACTATAACCCTCGTATAATCATACCGATAAAGCACCACGGTCACATGATAGAAGACCTTTATAATGATCCAGAATTTTATACTATTGAAGATCCTCAACTCAAATATGAAATAGAAAAAATAACTTTTTTGGTCCGAGATGCAGATAAAATTGCCAATTTCAAACTTTTATCGGAAAGCGGACAAGATATCTGGAAATTATTTCGGCTCCAGAAAGGCCTCAAAGAACAAACCCCAATTTCAGAGATTGTATATCAAACATTTCTCAAACAAGAAGTTATTCGTATTGCAGATGCCAAAACCAACAGTGATTTCATATTGCTCTTGATTTGTTGGATATTTGATTTAAACTACCATTCATCTTTTGCATATATGCAAAACAACCAATGTTTTGAGTTTTTAGTAGAAGAATTACGCAATTCAAACAGCGATTCTTCCACCCAACACCGGATAGAGCAAATAATACAAGACTATCTACATCAAAAGAACATCAACTCAGGGGGAAAATTATGAAAAAAAGATACATATTTTTAAGCCTATTGGTAATTATTCTTGCCGGACTATACTTTTTCACACCATCATTAGAAAGTATTGTTAAGCAAGTTGTTCACAAATATGGCTCAGCCGTTACCGGCACAGATGTTAATCTGGAGGGGTTCGACATCAAATTAACCGAAGGTGAGGGTAACATTGGCAAAATCACGATTGGCAATCCTAAAAACTATAAAGAAAAAAACATCATCGAATTGGGAAGCATCTCAGTTAAAGTCGATATCAAATCTTTGACTTCAGATGTCATTGTTATCGAGTCGATTGATGTGAACAAACCGGTTATTAATTACGAGATTCTATCTTTGACACAAAATAACCTGTCACAATTACTTGAAAACATCAAAAACAACACCGCAAGTGCAGAAAAAGCTGAAACAACAGCTCAAGAATCGGCTAAAGCGAGTGAAAGCGCTGAAAAATCCGGCTCCAGCAAAAAAGTTGTTATTAAGAAATTAAGCATTCGCAATGGTGAAATTTCAGTAGCCGCTAACGCTGTGGGCGAATTAGCTAAAGCAACTCTTCGCTTACCCGATATTACTCTTAACAATATCGGTGAAGAAAAGAAAGGCGCCTCAATAGCCGGCACAATTTCCAAAGTCCTCACCAAAATAGCCGATACAGCCTATACCACAGTGATAGACAGCAACATTACTGACTTAAAGAATGTTGCCAAAGAAAACTTAGACAATGTTGTCGGCGGGGTCAAAGACCGCATCAAAGAAATAGGAATTTTCGGAAAATAAACATTCTTCAAGAGGCTAATCAACTTAGCCTCTTTTTTTATGTCCTTTAGCCAAAATTAAAATTCTTGTGTAAAAGGCTTTGACAAACGGTTTTGAATATGCTAAATTATAACATGATAGGGTTCAGTTATAATGAGGTATATTATGAGAAAGCAGCTTGTGATAGGATTATCCGTACTTGCACTAACCGGATTGGGTGGGGTGAGTAACAATAGTGTTCATGAACGTTCACAAGAGGCAACCTCCAAATACATACACTTCGTAAGAACTTGTCAAAACCAAACCTTTGAACCTCTATCTCGGGCAAGCCTAGAGATAGGCTT
>CALXTW010000015.1 GCA_944391515.1 uncultured Alphaproteobacteria bacterium | reverse complement strand
GACTATTGTTATAAATATCAACCAGGGTCGGTTAGTTCGGTCAAGAGTTGGTTTGCAGCCGGACAGTGGTTTTTACCTAATATGGCAGAGTTGAATATATTGTATCAAAATAAAGCTGTGGTAGATGTAGCTTTGCAAAAATTAAATAGGAGTACGTTGCAATCTGATTATTATTGGTCCTCTACCGAGTACAATGGCAGCAGTGCGTGGAGGTTACGTATGAGTGGTAATCAGCTCAACGACTATAAGGGTAACGCTAACTACCTTCGTCCGGTGTTGGCTTTTTAAGGCTACATGAGTAAAAAAAACGGGGTGATTACACCCCGTTTTTTATTGTGCTGTTTCGATTGCTTCACAAGCGTAATATCCATAACAATTGCTTGTACTGGGTTTCATTCCTGCAGCTGTGCAATCTTCAGGCCTGTATTGATACTGAGCTTGACAACAGCCCATATAGTAGCCGCTTTCATAAGGGCATTCACCAATAGGACGATACCCCGCCGGGCAGCCGTGTCTGGTGTAGCCTGCTTGAGGACAATTTTGTGGAGTATCGTAAGTTAATTCCTCCGGTGAAGAATAATTGGTGTTGTCGTTGCCGCTTTCGATGCTATCGCCGGTGTTGGGTGTGTTAATAATGGAGCGAACTCCTGCTTGAGAAATATTTATGAAAGCAAACATTGCAAAAGTTATTATTGCCAGAGTTTTTATCATGATGGAATCCTTTTTATATTTATTGAAAAATCATACTTAAATATAGTTACGATTTTGTAAATATTGATGTTTCAAAACAAAATAAAAAAAAGACGGTTTCTTAATGTTTGCTCAGAAACCGTCAAAGAATAAATAAATTGTTAGTGGGTTTGTAATCTTTTGCGTAATAATTCATTTTTTTCTCGGAGTTTCTCTCTCTTTAGTTGTTCAATTCTTATGAGGTTTTTCCAAATATGGGGTCCTTCTTTGCAAGTGAGCATATCCAAACGGACATATTCAAAGCGCAGGTCTTGTGTGGCGTCGGCTTTTTCCATGTTTCCTCCTTGTTCTGAACAAGGTTATTATAAACAGATTTTTTTAATTATTCCAGTACTTTAAATGATTTTGGAAAATTTGTTTTTCTTTGGGGAAAAGTCAGAATGTTTGTCGTGTGAGGAATAAGCAAACGTGATGTTTGGGCTCAGAAAATAAAGCAAAAGCTCCCTGTTTTTGGGAGCCTTTGGTTGGTGTTTAATTTTTATTTTCTGGATTTTTTAGGCTTAGCGAGTTTCTTTCTCTCTTCACCCATAATTTTGCTGTTTATTTGTCTTGATTTTTGCTTTAGAACAGCACTTTGTTGGGATTGTCCGCAATGCCTTTTGTTTAATGCTGCAGGCTGTACAGCATTAAAAGCGATAGAACCTTCTTTGACATGTTCGTTGGAGCTTGAAGATGATTTTTTCCAAGGCGGTAAAAGAGTGCAGATTGCCGGTGGAAGTGTAATTCTTTCAACAAAATTCAGCAAAAATAAAATGTTAAACAGTTTCATAATTGTAAATTTTTTTGTGTTAGACAATGATATTAATAATCTCAATAATATTCAAATTAGGGAGATTATATATTTTTTGATTTAAGATGCAATGTTAAATATTGAGAGATAGAGGTTTTTTTTTGTGTGCAGTTGCGGTTTCACAAATTAACTAGTTCTTTTCACCATACTAAAAAAAGACCCGTTGGGGTCTTTTTTTAGAGGTCTTGCTTCGTAGGTTTCGCTTATTTATAAGCTCAACAACTTCGCTTCGGTCAAGCGTTTTATAACCTTAGCGTCGGTTGCTATCGCTTCCCTTGCTAAGTAACAAAACGTTTCACCATACTAAAAAAAGACCCGTTGGGGTCTTTTTTTTAGTATGGTGCCCTGGAGAAGACTTGAACTTCCACTGCCTGAGGCAACATGCACCTGAAGCATGCGCGTCTACCAATTTCGCCACCAGGGCTTAAATTCGCTTTCTCTTTTAGCTTAATTCTTGCTAAATTGCAAGAACTTATTTTAAAATTTCTTCCAGATAGCCATAAGAATCAAGTAAGAGATAACTACCTAAGCATAAGCGATAAATGACAAATGGTAAAAAGGTCGATTTTTTTAACCACCACATGATGATGTAAATGGCTAAAATTGATGCGATAAATGAGTAGGTGATGCCATCCAGTGCATACATCAATTCCATGATGTTTCCTTGTTGATATAAATCCCAACCGACCAATACGCCGGCACCGGCGATTGTAGGAATTGATAAAAGCATGGCAAATTTAGCGGCTTCTCTTCTTTCTAGTCCTAAAAAGCGTCCCATGGTGATGGTTATGCCTGAGCGACTGGTGCCGGGGATGAGCGCTAAGCATTGGGCAAGGCCTATTAATATGGCATCTAAAATGCCTAAATGTTCAATCTTGCGGATGGTCATACCTATTTTGTCGGCTATGAACAAGACAATGCCAAAGCCTAGCATGGTCCATCCAATGAGACGAGCACTACGGAGTTCGTCCGTTCCGTTTTGAACTAAGAATAGACCAGCAATGACGGCCGGAATTGTGCCGATGATGATGAGCCAAGCTAGTTTTGAGCCTGGGTTTTTGAAATTCGGAATACAATAGCTCTTCAAAAATCCTTTGACCATTTCCCAGATGGTTTCTGAGAAATATATCATAACGGCAATGATGGAACCGACATGGACGGCAACATCAAGAGCTAAGCCTTGATCCGGAAAAGTGGTGAATTTGGAAAACAAAATCAAGTGTCCAGATGAACTAACAGGCAAAAATTCCGTCAGTCCTTGTAGGGCAGACAATAACATTAAATGGATATCAGTCACGTTTATGCTCTTTCTTTTATGCCAAAGACGCTACAAATTCTTTTCTTTAAGGCTATGGGCGATATCGGTTTGATAACATATTCCTTTATGCCTAAGCTTTTGGCGTCTAATACGGTTTTTTCTTTGGTATCAACAGTTATCATGATGATTGGAATATTGTTAATGCCATTAGCGGAGATTTTTTTGATGTCTTGCACAAATTCAATTCCGCTTTTTTCGGGCATAACTTGGTCTAACAAAATTAAGTCTATCTTATAGTTGGCAAGTATTTCCATGGCCTCTCTGGCTGATGCCGCTTCTTTGACCGATTTTAGACCTATTTGGTATAGCGCGGTTTTGATAAATGTCCGCGAAAACTTATCGTCGTCAATCGTTAGGCAAGAGATACTTTCCAAGTCTAGAGGTCTGTTTGTCATTCCTTATATTCCAATTTTAAAAGGTTTTGTTTGCTCTAACATATAACATAAATGTTAATGCTTTATAAATTCGCGCAATTTTTATTGATATCAAATCGCAATAAGGATTGCGGATTAAATCTAACTCCGTTTAATGATGCCCCCCAATGAAGGTGAGGGCCGGTGGCTCGTCCGCTCTTGCCGGAATAAGCGATTATATCTCCTTTATGAACATGTTGGCCTTGTTTGACGGCAACCGAATCCAAGTGCGCATAAATGGTGGAGAGATTTTGTCCGTGATCTAAAACTACCATGGTGCCGGAATAGAAATAAGGACCCTCATTTAAGGTTACTATGCCATCGGCAGAGGCTTTAATCGGTGTTTTCATCGGAGTAGCAATGTCTAGCCCCTGATGAGAGTTCATCTTTTGACCATTCATAATTCTTTGTCCGCCAAAGGTGCCGCTGATTCTGCCACCCTCTAATGGGCGGATAAAGCCGTTTTTCCAGAGTGGTGTGGTGCTTTGTGCGGATAAGGCTTTGCCCAAATCAGTTCTTTCTTTTTGAATAGCTTTTTGTGCAGATGCCGGCGGATTTACCTTTTTAGGTGGAACGCCTTTGATGTTTTGAATATCCCATTGGGTGGGAGCAACTTTTATGTCCCAAGATTTTTTGGTGCCGTCTTTATAGGTGATGGTTAGCTTTTGAGCAGCTTTCTCATCTCGTCCAAAGGCTAAAATGAAGTTGCCGTCCGGTGTGGCTTGATATTCTTTTGTGCCTAGTTTGATGGTGTGGGCATTGGTTTCATGTCCGGAAATTAATTCGCCTTGTGCTAGTTTGCCGCATAAGGTGAGAGCAGATGCGTTTTGTGCACTCAAACACAGGCTAAAGCCTATCAAATAAATCGCCTTGCAGGTCATTTTTCTTTCCTATCGGTTTGGTTTTGAGGGAGCCGTCTATAAAGTTGATTTCCAGAGAGGGGCAGTTTTGGGCTTGCTCCAAGTTGTAGATGGTTTTGCCACGGGCATTTTTGATCCAGGCAAAGCCCCTGGCTAGTACAGATTCAATCGAGACGGAATCTAATCTTAAGTTGAGGTTTTTGAGGGCGTCGGTTTGTTTTTCGATAATGTTTTGAATATAGTAAGGACGGAGGCTTATTTTCTCAATTTGGTTATGTTTGTTGTTGATGAGATTCTTGAAAGAAAGATTGAGGCGCTCAATACGGTCATCAAACTTTTGTTGGTTTTCTTGCAGAATTTGCGCCAGATTGGGGATGCCTCGCCCAAGACCGACAAGGATGTTTTGTCTTTCAGCCATATAGTGAGTGATGCTGCTTAACATACGTCCTTGAAGGGTGAGCATACGGGCTTGCAGTTCCGATTTGACGGGAACGGCAAATTCTGCCGCGCCGGTTGGGGTTGGAGCGCGCAAATCCGAAACATAGTCAATGAGCATGGTATCTGTTTCGTGACCAACAGCAGAAATTATCGGAATTTCCGAATCGTAAACGGCGCGAATAACAATCTCTTCATTAAACGGCCATAAATCTTCTAAACTGCCACCGCCGCGAGCTACAATCAAAACATCGGGGCGGTGTATGTTTCCTTCTCGTGGCAGAGCGTTCATTCCTTTAATAGCGGCGGCAATTTTTTCGGCAGCGCCTTCACCTTGAACCGGTGCCGGCCACAGGAGAATGTGTGAAGGAAAGCGATCGGTTACACGGTGGATAATATCTCTGATTACGGCACCGCTTGCGGAAGTAATAACGCCGATAGTGTCTGGCAAAAAGGGAATCTTCTTTTTGTGAGCTTGGTCAAACAGACCTTCGGCGGCAAATTTTTGCTTACGTTCTTCTAAGAGTTTGAGCAAAGCTCCGGTACCGGCAATTTCTAAATTTTCAATAATTAATTGGTAGGAGGATTTGCCGGCAAAGGTGGTGATTTTACCGGTGGCGATGACTTCTATTCCGTCTTCTGGCTTAAAGGTTAAGCGGGAGGCAACGCCTTTCCATATAACGGCGGAAAGGACGGCGTTTTCATCTTTGAGAGATAAGTACCAGTGACCGGAATCGGCTCTTTTGCCACCAAAAATTTCGCCCTTAACGCGGATATGGTTAAAGTTGGTTTCAACACAACGTTTGATTTCAAACGAAATCTCGCTGACACTAAATTCTTTTTCCTCTTTTTTGGGTGTGGCAGAGGGTGCTAAATCAAATAAATTTTCCATGTTTATGACCTGTTTTTATTTTAAGCCAAGTGTAAACGGATTCTGCAGTTTTGTTAAGCGGAATATGTTGTTTTTCCTAAGGGTAGAGTTTTGGATTATTCTAAGTTCAAAATCTGGCGGGCAAAGTCATGGGCCTTAAAGTGGTCTAAATCTTCAATGCTTTCGCCAATACCGATGTAATAAATCGGAATTTTGGTTTCTTCAGCCACGGCAACGATTATGCCGCCTTTGGCGGTGCCGTCTAATTTGGTGACAACCAGTCCGTTGACATTGACCATATCCTTAAAAGTTTTGGCCTGATTGAGGGCGTTTTGTCCGGTGGTGGCGTCAATCGTGAGTAAGGTTGCATGCGGTGCATCGGGGATAATTTTTTTGATGACGCGGACGATTTTGCTTAACTCATCCATTAGTCCGGTTTTGTTTTGCAGACGGCCGGCTGTATCAATAAACACAATATCATCGCCTTTTGATATGGCTTCTTTCAGACCATCAAAGCAAAGAGCGGCAGCATCGCAACCATTGGGGCCTTTATAGACCCTGATATTGTTCCTATCACCCCAGACTTGGAGTTGCTCGACGGCAGCGGCGCGAAATGTGTCCGCGGCAATGTAAGAAATTTGGTATTTTTCTTTGAGCTTGGCGGAGAGCTTGCCGATTGTGGTGGTTTTGCCGGCACCGTTTACTCCCACCATTAAAATAACATAAGGTTTCTTTTTTTCGATGAGAAAGGGTTGTTCACAAGGCTTGAGAATCGCCTCAATATCGTTGGATAATTCGGTTTTGATTTCTTGCTCGTCAGCGTCTTTATTCAGACGGCGGGAGGCAAAAGACGAAATGATTTTTTGTGAGGCTTTAACCCCTAAGTCTGATGTAATCAGCAAATCCTCCAAGTCTTCCAAGGTTTGCGAATCGATTTTTTTCTTAGTGAAAATATCGGTTATGCCTGAGGTGAGTTGGGTGGAGGTCTTTTTTAATCCAAAGCCTAATTTTTGAAACCAATTACTCATCATTTTCTCCTAGTTCTCTTAAAAGGCGGGCACGTTCTTTGCGAATTTCTACAGGGACTTGTTTGAGAGCGGCGGCCGGTGTGCCGGGGCGTTCCGAATAGGGGAAGACATGCAATTTGTTGATTTGTGCCTCGGTTACTAATTTGAGGGTATTTTGAAATTGCTCATCGGTTTCGGTTGGAAAACCACAAATAAAGTCAGCCCCGAAAGAGGCATCTTTGCGAACGGAACGTATTTTTTGACACAAATTAATGACGTCTTCTCGGGTGTGGCGGCGACGCATTTGGCGCAAGACCTCATTGTCTCCTGATTGAATCGATAAATGAAAATGAGGATAAATATTTTTATATTGTCCAATGAGAGCAATGAGTTTGCCATCAACCGCGGCGGGGTCAAGTGAGCCAAACTGCAAAGAGGGAAGTTCGGGAATCTCTTCTAATATGGTTTGAACCAAAATGCTGAAAGATGAGCCCCTAGCGTCGGGTGAAATTTTGTAAGAACAGATGTCGACACCGGTTAAACAAATTTCTTTAAATCCTTGCTTTATCAGTTCGCGAATCTGAGCCAAAATATCGGGCAGGGGAACAGAACGATTGTGTCCTCTGGCATAAGGGATGATGCAATAAGAACAGCGGTGGTTGCAGCCTTGTTGAATTTGTACAAAAGCTTTATGGCGCCCTTCAAAACCCGTAATCATATAAGAATCGCATTGGTCATAAGAAAAAATATCGCCGACAATGGTTTTTTCGGTGAGTTCTTGGGTGAGATATTTTTCAATTTCGGTTTTCTCTTTATTGCCTAAAATCAGGTCAACCTCTTCCATGGAGGCAAATTTTTCGGGAGCTATTTGGGCAGCACAGCCCGTTACCACGATTTGAGCATCGGGATGAAGTTTGCGTAGTTTGCGAATCGTTTGACGACACTGGCGTTCGGCTTCTCCGGTAACGGCACAGGTGTTGACAATGATGAGATTATCTCTATTGCGAAATTTTTCTTTAAACACCTCGGACTCGTAGCTGTTAATACGGCAACCAAGGGTGACGACTTCTACCATTTTTCTTCCGTTCTTAAGCTTGAATATTAAAAAAATCCCTTTCTTCTTGCCTAATATAAGTAAAAAGAAAGGGATTTGCAAATATTTTGCGCGTGCAAAATTTAGTTTTGTGAAATCATTTCCAAAGCTTTGTCTGAATATTCTTTCATTACTTTGGCGCTGGAAGCTAATTTGCTGCGTTCTTCATCATTTAAGACCGGATAAACAACATTGTGAACGCCGCGTTTGCCCAAAACTGTCGGCAAAGACAAGCAAACATTCTTTACGCCTTCAATGTCTTCGTGGTGTGTAGAAACGTTGAGAATCGCATATTCATTATTCGAAATGGCACTGCAAATACGGCACAGAGCTCCGGCAATACCATAGAAAGTAGCACCCTTGCCATCAATAATTTTGTATGCGGCATTGCGAACGCCGTCATCAATTTGGGCTTTAACTTCAGGAGTGAAAGGTTTGCCAAATTCAGCGGCTAATTTATCCAAAGAAACGGTGCCGGCATCACCTGCAGACCAAACCAAAACTTCGCTGTCACCATGCTCACCGATAACGTTGGCGTGGATTGATTGCGGAGAAACGCCTAAGTGGTAACCCAACAGTGTGCGGAAACGAGCGGTATCCAAAACAGTGCCGGAACCGATAACTCTTTCTTTGGGGAAACCGGATAATTTGAGTGCAACTTCAGTCATAATGTCTGCCGGGTTAGCGGTGATGATTAAGGTTGTGTCCGGAGCAACTTTGGCGATTTGCGGAATGATGCTTTCAAAAATTTTGACATTACGTCCGAGTAAGTCAATACGGGTTTCACCAGGTTTTTGGTTGGCACCGGCGGTAACGATAACAATTTCGCAACCTTTCAAATCTTCATAAGTACCGGCTTTTACTTTGTTGGCATAAGCAAAAGGGGTGGCATGAGCCAAGTCAGCCGCCTCGGCTTCTGCTTTGGCTTGATTTGCATCAATTAAAACTACTTTACGCGCAACGCCTTTCATAATCAAAGCAAAGGCGGTGGTGCTGCCGACTGAACCGGCTCCGATAATTCCTACTTTCATCTTTTTCTCCTTTGGCCGGTAGTTCGCCGGCAATAGTCGTTAATATTATGTTCTTTTACTTTCTTTTCTATATATAAGGTGTTTTTTTTATAAAACAATAAAAAAGCTGCCCAAAGGAGCAGCTTTTAATAACATTTTTTTTCTTATTGTTACTTGTTTTCTTCAACCGGTTTAGCTGCTGGGGTTGAAGCTTCTTCTGCCGTCTTTGTCTCTGAAACAACACTCTCTTCTACAAAGGTTTCATCTTCATCGGAAGTTTCAGAAGGGTTGGTTTCAATAACTTCTTCAACGTCTTGTTCTATGGTAATGGTTTCCCCATTGGCTTGGGTGCATTTGCAGATGCTTTTGGTTGCATCCGAGTTGCAATTTTCGTCAGCAGGGTCGCATGCTGGAACTGAATCACAGATACAATTAGGATCTGGTAAAGTGGCTGTTACAGGGTCAGATGTTTCAACTGCCGGAGTGGTGGAAGCAATGCGTCCGTTTTCTTTAACAAAGCGGCTGATGACCATTAACGCAACAATTACCAATACAATATAGAACAATTTTTTCATTCTGACATATCCTTATAATTATGTTTTGTCTGTTGTCATGAGATTATTACGAGATTAGGGGCTTGTCAATTATTAGAATTGGCTTGTCAACTTAATTGTGCGGAACTTTTTTTACAATTAAGAATATATGCTTTTGATGTGAATTTTTGCAAATATACATATAAAAATGCGATTTTATCCACTAGTTTCTTCGCTCTAAGTTCTTAGAAAATAAACGTTTTTTTGTAAAATCTTACGTTTTTGAATGTGGTTTTTTAAAATAATGCTTGTCAAATTATATAAAATTGTGCTAACTACTCAATCACGGGCCGGAGTGTTCGAAAGCCCGAAAATTTGTTTTAATAATTTTTTGAGGTTTATCATATGACTGATGTAGCTAACCGCGTTAAGAAAATCGTTGCAGAGCATCTTGGCGTTGAAGAATCAAAAGTAACAGATACAGCTAGTTTCATTGATGATCTGGGCGCTGACAGCTTGGATACTGTTGAACTGGTTATGGCTTTCGAAGAAGAATTCGGTTGCGAAATTCCTGATGAAGCTGCTGAAAAAATTCTTACAGTTAAAGACGCTATCGACTACTTGTCTAAAAACGCTTAAGTCGTAAAGTCTTTGTGAATTGAATGAACTCGCTTGACTAAGCGAGTTTTTTCATATAAAAACGGATAAGTTCCCATTGCTTATGGGCGTATGTGATAACATTATGAGGTAATTGAATGAGAAGAGTTGTTGTTACCGGACTTGGCATGGTCTCTCCTTTCGGACGCGGTGTCGATTATAACTGGAAATGTATTTTGGATGGTAAGTCAGGTATTCGAAAAGTTGAAGATGTTGATTTGAAAGATATCCCGGTTTCTATTGCCGGTCAGGTTCCTTTCGGTGAAGGTGAACACGACTTTAATCCCGATACGGTTATGGCTCCTAAAGACCAGAAAAAAGTTGATAAATTTATTTTATACGGTTTGGCTGCTGGTAGCGATGCTATTGAAGATTCCGGTTGGAAACCTCAAGATGATGAAGGTCAATTCCGTTCAGGCGTTATGATGGGTTCAGGAATCGGCGGTTTGCAAAATATTTATGAAAACTCCATCGCTTTTAATGAACATGGTATTAAGAAAATTTCGCCTTTCTTTATCCCTTCTTGCTTGATTAATATGGTTTCGGGTAACTTATCCATTAAATATGGTTACAAAGGTCCAAACCATGCTTGTGTCACAGCTTGTTCTACCGGTACTCATGCTATTGGTGATGCTGCTAATATTATTGCCAGAGGTGATGCGGATGTTATGGTGGCAGGTGGTGCCGAATCTGCTGTTAACTGCTTGGCTATGGCCGGTTTTGCCAGAATGAAAGCTATTACTTCCGATTTTAACGATACTCCTGAAAAAGCATCAAGACCTTGGGATAAGAATCGTAGCGGTTTCGTTATGGGTGAAGGTTCCGGTGCTGTTGTGTTGGAAGAGTTGGAGCATGCTAAAAAGCGTGGTGCTAAAATCTATGCCGAAGTTGTTGGTTATGGTATGAGCGGTGATGCTTATCATATTACGGCTCCTTCCGGTGATGGTGCTTATCGTGCAATGAAAATGGCTATTGAGCATGCTAAAGAGCATGGTGTTGAATTGAAAGATATCAACTACATTAATGCTCACGGAACTTCAACACCTGCAGGCGACGTTGGCGAGGCTGAAGCCGTTAAGAGAGCTTTTGGTGAATATGCTACTAAAGTTTCTATGTCTTCTACAAAATCTGCTATCGGTCACTTATTGGGTGCTGCAGGTGCGGTTGAAGCTGTATTGACCATTATGGCTATTCAAGACCAAACTTGCCCGCCGACACTTAATTTGGAAAATGTTGAAGACGCTATCAGCGACATGGATTTGGTTCCTTTGAAACCGAAAAAACGTGAGATTAAGGCCGCTATGTCTAACTCGTTTGGGTTCGGCGGTACAAACTCTTCAATTGTTTTCAAAAAATATGCAGATTAGGTTCTTGATGTAAATGTAAAAAAGGCAGAATGAATAGAAGAAATTCTTATTTGTTCTGCCTTTTTTAGTAATGTGTTGTGGTTGAGTATTATGCGTTCTCTTAAATATATTTTTCCAATTTTGATTGTTCTGGCATCAGTGATGTGGTGGCAGGTAAAAAATCTGATTGTGGCAGAAGGACCATTACAAGAAGTGGTGAATGTCGTGATCCCTAAGGGTGCAAATACAAAAATCGTCGCACAAGAACTCAAAAAATCAGGTGTTATTGCTTCCGAATTACTGTTTCGCTTGGTTACAAGATTAAATAGCGCCGATAAAAATTTGAAAGCCGGCGAATATCAATTTATGCCCAAAGTTTCTGTTCTGCAAGTAATGGAAAAAATTGCCAGAGGTGAAGTTTATTATCGTAAAATTACTATTCCTGAGGGGCTGACTGTAGGGCAGATTATGTATCTGATTTCTAATTATCCGGGGTTGAGCGGTGAGGTTAGTTTAGATGTTAAAGAAGGTGAACTCTTGCCTGAGACTTATAGTTTTGAGCTTGATGCTCCGCGTGATAGCATTATTTTGCAGGCCAAAACCGCCATGGATAAAATCAAACAAGTTGTTTGGGATAATCGAGAAGAGGGACTGCCTTATAAGAATATTAATGACATGATGACGATGGCCTCAATTATTGAAAAAGAGACCGCCGTGCCGGAAGAACGTGCCGTCGTGGCGTCGGTATTTGTAAATCGCTTGTATAAAAAAATGCGGTTGCAGACGGATCCCAGCGTGATTTATGCCCTGACCGAAGGCGAGTTCGAGTTAAAACGTCCGTTGCGCAAAAATGACTTAAATGTTGATAGTCCATATAATACTTATCGCAATTATGGGCTGCCGCCTCATCCGATTTGTAATCCGGGGGTAGAGGCCATGGAGGCTGCGGCACATCCAGCCAAAACCGATTATTTATATTTTGTGGCGGATGGCGAAGGCGGACATAATTTTGCCAAGAGCTTGAACGAGCATAATCGTAATGTTCGCAAATGGAAAAAAAAGTAAACTAAAAGGGAATGTTAGGCTTGGCCGATGGTTTCCATCATCATTGGATACATGGCTTGACGAGGCGGCATACCTTTGGTTAAAACCACGTTGAATATTGGGTACATCCGCTCACATTCTTTGATGGCAATGTCAATAATTTGGGAAATTTTACTCTCGATATTGCTTTCTTGGTCGTTAATAATGACGGCGTGTTTGAAGACCGGCATATTTTGTTCGGTCCAATAAGAAAAATGACCAACCCAAAGTTCTTCATTGGCAAGAGCTAAAAGTTCAAAAATTTTGCTGCGGTCTTCTATCTGGCTTTTGATGTCCATCAGGCAAGAAAGGTGCAAGCAATGCATATTTTCTTCCCAGGCAAAAAACAAAAGCATATTGTTCCATTTGCCTTGAACCTCAACCACAACCTCGTTGGAACCACGGCGGTCAAGTTCGTAAGATTGAGCACTGAACAGGTTCTCGACAGTGTCAATCGGGTTATAATTCAGGGCATAATTCTTTGCCAGATTCATAAGTATCTCCAAGTATCAAAAAACGACTACGGGCGTGTTTAGAACTAGATTGCATTAGCGAGTCGTGAAGTGCAACTCTTTCAATAAGTTTTCCACTTAATTCACAGGGGAAATTTTTATTTTTAATTTTTTGTTATGCAAAAACAATGTCTTAATTTTTTATAATTTTTTTGTTCGGTTTTAGGTGTGGATATATTTTTTTGCGTTAATATAATGTTTACAAATTAGTTTTTGATGAGGATTTTTTTGATGAACGGATTTGATTTTCCTGATATTTCACCTATTATGTTTACGCTGGGACCTGTGGCTGTTCGTTGGTATTCTATGGCTTATTTGCTGGGAATTATTTTGGGATGGGTGATGCTCAAACGTAATGTGAAAAAAAATAATTTGGCTTTAAGTGAGGCCAATATTGAAGACCTCATCTTTTATGTGACTTTGGGGATTATTTTAGGTGGACGTTTGGGATATGTCTTGTTTTATGGACAAGATGTTTATTGGCATAATCCGTTGCAAATTTTTGCGATTTGGCATGGAGGCATGTCGTTTCATGGCGGTATTATCGGGGTTATTCTGGCTATATGGTATTTCGCCCGCAAAATTCATTATCCGTTCTTAGGCTTGACAGATTTGGTGGTGCTTTATGCGCCAATCGGCATCTTTTTAGGGCGTTTGGCCAACTTTGTTAATGATGAATTATGGGGAAGACCGACCGATGTGGCTTGGGCGGTGAAGTTTCCAAGTGGAGGATATATTCCCAGACATCCTTCGCAAATTTATGAAGCTCTCACTGAAGGTGTGTTGATGTTCTTGGTCTTGAATTTTTTGTGGCGCTATAAAGCTGTGCGCGAAAAAGTTGGCGTTACCTCGGCGTTGTTTGCTATTCTTTATGCCTCATTTCGGATGTCAATGGAGCAGTTTCGCCAGCCCGATGCGCAACTCGGTTTCTTCTTTGGCGGGGTTACAATGGGACAAATGCTTTCTTGTCCGTTGTTGATTGCCGGTTTGTGGGTTTTGTGGGTGAAGGTGTTTAAGCCTTGGATGTTACGTTCTGCGTAAATTGGTAGGCTTTTTGGAGGGCCTTTTGCGTACGTTTTAACACTTCCAAAGAATTGTCGTCACTGCGTTTCTTTTCGGATATGCAGCAAGAAACAGTCAGTTTTAATCCCTTTTTGCGGTTGCCTAACATAAATTCGGCAGAGGCAATGCCTCGTCTGATTTTTTCAAGGCGTTCGTAGCTTTCTTTTTTGTCGCAGTTCTTAAAAATCAGTACAAACTCATCTTCGGAATAACGATAGATAAGAGCTTCAGTTTCAATCTCTTGCAGGCGCATGATTATCATACGGGTGAGGGCATAAATACCTCGGCGGCCGAAGACTTGCTTTAAGTGTTTGTAATTGTCGATACAAACAATGCCTAAACTGTATTTGAGAGGAAATTTTTCGGATTGTTTAAGGTAGGCATTGCGGCTGGATAATCCGGTTTGGGCGTCGGTGTAGGTGTGATAATAAATGTCTTTGCTTATACAGTGAAGAATGGTTAGGGCAGCTGCAGAAAAGAAAATGGTTAGTGCGGTCGGGCTTGAGGAATAATAGAATCCGGCAAAAATATTTAGTCCGGCATAAAATAGAGAGCTATCCATAATTGAACCGCTGTATATCATTCGGATAAAGCAAGCAATAGTGCATAAGCTAAACAGCAATATGCTGGATGAGGTGAGATTGATGGTATCGGTTGGGAGGCTGAGAGCCAAAGAGATGGATAAGTGCGTTAGCTTTTCGCCAATCGTGTATTCCGCAAATAATACCAACAGCCAATAAACGCTATGGCAGGTGAGAAGTTTTTTGTCAGGGCAAAAATAGCAAAAGCATAAATTTATCGGCATAAAAAAGCATAAATTGATATAAGCTGGTGAGCTTAAATAATCCAGACTATATAAATTCTTAAAACTATTGATGAGAATATAAGCCAGCGAAATATTTAAGAGGTAAAAAATGGGCTTGCGCTGGTTAAAATAAATCAATATTCCGGTGCTGACGATATTAAGAATAAAAAACATAGCATGAAAACTATTCATGGCGGAAAGTGAAATATCGCCGTAAAAATAAAAGCCCAATAAGGCTAGCCCAAAAATGAGTGCCGGAAAGTGCGAATTATGTACTTGGGGCAGAATTTGTTGGAGATTATGTATGAATTTACGCACGGCTTATCCTTTCCAATAATTGGGATTATTGTAAAAGATAAGGGTTTAAATTTTATTTACGCATTTGATAAAACAACTGTCGCCGTATGAATAAAACCGATAACCATTTTGCATGGCGTGTTGATAGGCGGCTTTCATCCTTTCGGTTCCGGCAATGGCGCAAATCAACATAAACAGGGTCGATTTGGGTAAGTGGAAGTTGGTGATGATGTCATCAATTATCTTAAACTTATAGCCCGGGGTAATAAATATATCCGTTTCACCGGTGAAGGGGTGCAGAATGCCTTTGTCATCAGCGGCGGTTTCAAGCAAGCGGAGCGATGTTGTGCCAACGGCTACAATCTTTTTACCTTGACGTTTGGCGGCGTTGATGGCATCGCAGACGTCTTGGTGGATAATGCCGTATTCGGCGTGCATTTTATGGTCTTTGGTGTCTTCAACCTTAACCGGAAGAAATGTACCGGCGCCAACGTGCAAAGTCAAAAATACTTTTTTGATGCCTTTTTCTTCTAAGGCTTTAAAAACGCGGTCAGTAAAGTGCAAGCCTGCGGTTGGAGCTGCTACGGCGCCTTCATATTTGGCATAAATGGTTTGGTAATTCTCTTTATCGGAATAGCGGTTCCATAAGTTTTCTTTGTTTGCGGCATCGGGTTTGTCGCGTTTAATGTAAGGTGGTAAGGGCATCGAGCCGTATTGTTCCAGAAAATGGGCTAAATCTTGTGGGGCGCAGTTGAATGAAATTTCAACGCCTTCTTCGCCTTGTTTGCTGATGACCTGAGCACTAAATTGGGAATCTTCAGCCGAAATTTCTTCGGTATAAAATGTGATGACATCTCCTGCGTGTAAACGTTTGGCATTTTTGATGAATGACATCCAGCGAATCCCATCAATCGGGTGATAGAGAGTGACTTCAACTTCAGCCTGACCTCGCTTAGCGTAAAGGCGTGCCGGAATAACCTTAGTGTCGTTAAATACCAAAACGTCGCCTTCTTCTAGTAAATCGGGAAGTTCCGTGAATATGCGGTCTTTAATTTTATCTTCCTCGCTTAAGTCCAATAGTTTGCACGCATCTCGCGGTTCAGATGGTTGATTGGCAATTAAACTCCGGTCTAAGTCAAAATCAAAAATATCTACTTTCATTTTCTTTTTCCCAATTTATGCTTTATTTTTTTGTTGTTATAGTTTATAAAGTGCCCAATTGCAAATAATATTTCAAAAAAAACTAAAGGCATTCGCCTCAAATTTTGCGGAGAAATTATGAAGATGAAAATTGCTTATCAGGGGGTGGCTGGTGCTTATTCCCATATTGCTTCAATGCAAGTGTTTCCAAACCAAGAATATGTGCCTTGTGAGACTTTTGAAGAGGCAATGGATAAAGTGGCAAATGGCGAAATTGATATTGCCATGGTTCCGGTTGAAAATTCTAATGCGGGTAGGGTGTCTGATGTGCATTTTTTGTTGCCCAAAACTGGTTTGCATATTGTGGGTGAACATTTTTTGCGCATTGAACACCAACTTTTGGGACTGAAGGGCGCAAAACTTGAGGATATACAAGCGGCCTCTTCTCATCCGCAAGCTTTGGCTCAATGTTCTGAGTTTTTGAAAAATCGTAATATTAAACCCTTGGCGCGCATTGATACCGCAAAATCTTGTGAAGATGTTGTGGCTTGGCAAGATAAAACAAAGGCGGCAATTGCTTCAAAATTGGCGGCTGAAATTTATGGTTTGCAAATTTTGGCCTCAAATATTGAAAATGCTTCTAACAATACAACCCGCTTTTTGATTATGTCTCGAGAGGAAACTATTCCCGAAAATGACGGCGGAAAGTTTATTACCTCGTTTATTTTTAAGTTAAAAAATATTCCGGCAGCCCTTTATAAGGCTTTGGGTGGATTTGCGACTAACGGAATTAATATGACTAAGTTAGAGAGCTATTTGTTGGATGGTAAGTTTGTATCGGCACAATTTTATGCCGAAATTGAGGCGCATCCAGACACAAAAGCATATCAAAATGCATTTGAAGAATTGAAGTTCTTTTCAGATTATGTGCATGTCTTGGGAACTTATGTATCAGCTCGAGACAGAATGTAGAAATAAAAAAAAACACCGCTTGGCGGTGTTTTTTTTAGCTTATACTTTTATTTTTCCGAGTAAAGCGATTGAATTATCAATTAATTTTGATTTTTCGCTCTTGCCTAATTTGTTGAAAATGGTTTGGCGAACGGCTTTGATGGTTAGTTCGCTGGTGAGTGCTGTAATTTCTTGCGCGGCCTTTTCTTTGGCTGAATTTAATCTTTCATCAGCCTCGTTGGTCTTTATTTTCATTTCTTGCTCAAGTTTGCTTAGGCTTTCGGTTTTGACGTACTCAACTTCTTTTTGTGCTTTTTTTAAGATTTCATTGGCTTCGTCTTGAGCATTAAGAAATTTACGTTGATAGTCTGCCAAAAGTTTTTGGGCATCAACTTGCAATTGGGAGGCTTCATCAATACGATTGATAATATTGGAAATCCTTTTTCTGAGCATAAAGGCTATTGTTTTGCCAACAGGTTGAGCCAACGCAATCACAACCAAAACAAAGGCTGCCGCTACCCAAAATTCGGCCCCCATATAAAAGGCCTCATTATGTCCTTCTATTTCATGAGTTGTTTGTCCTATCATATTGGAAACATTTTGGGCTGCTTCCATCACAGCATTTTGTGTGGCTTCAATCAATTCTTTTCCCGCTGATGTTTTATCCATGCCTTTTTACCTTGTTAGTTTTTGAATTCTTTCAGTGTTGCTTTAATGTCAGAACTCTCAATCCCTGTTATTCCTATCTTTTTGATAATGTCCAGGGCGAGTTTTTCAGAAATTCCTCTTACTTCTTTTAGAGCTTTTTCTTTTTCTGAATTAATTGTTTCTTCTCCTTCTTTTATTCTTTTTTGAAGTGTGCTTTCTAATTCACTTTGCTTTTGTGAGATGAGACGATTCATTTCTTCTTTTGTGTCTACCAAAGATTGATTGGCAGAAAGGGTTGCTTTGGATAGTGCATCTTGATATTTTTGCAAAGTTTCTTCCGCTTCTTGTTTGAAGTGGTTGGCTTTGTTTAGGTAACCATCTATTTTGCTTTGTCTGCGTTCCATTACTTCGGCTATTCTGGGAATGATGAATTTGGACATGATAAACATCATGCTGAAAAAACAAATCAGTAACCAAAATATTTGTGATGTAAATGTTGAACTATCAAGTTGAGGCATACCTCGTAACTCCTTGTTTTATTGCTAAACCTCAGGCAACGCTCAGCGTTGCCTGAAGAGGTTTGTTGTTTATTGTCCGGTCAGCATTACAAGTGCAATAACCAATGCATAAAGTGCAATAGCTTCAACAGCGGCGAAACCTGCCCAGCCATAGATATCTACATCTTTTTTGACTTGCGGATTGCGTCCAACTGTTGAAATGATTGTGGTCCATACTTGAGACACACCCCAAGCTGCCGCCATCATTGACAAAGCGCACATACCAGCGCCAATATATGCCATAGGTTCCATTTCTTTCTCCTTTAGTTAAAAGCCATTTGAGACTTTCTTTGTTTTAAATTCTACATAATTATAGTTAGTGACTATGCAATGCGTCACCTAAATAAATACAGCTTAGAACTGTATAGATAAATGCTTGCAGCAAGGCTATGAAGATTTCAAAGACAATGATGCAGGCATCAAAGGCCAAAGGAATAATTCCTCCTACGCCTAAAGCTATAACAAAACCGGCAATGATTTTTAACATAATATGCCCAACAGTCATGTTGGCAACCAAACGTACTGTTAAACTAAACGGTTTTGATAAAAAGGATATGGTTTCAATCGGTATAATTAATGGGGCTAATGCGAAGGGTATGCCTTTGGGCATAAAGGTTCTGAGCCAGCCTAATTTTTTCTTCTTAATACCAATTGCTATGTTAAACATAAGCGCAATTAAGGATAAACCACCAACTGCTGCTAAATGCGAAGTAAAGGTAAAGGCATAAGGAAACAGACCAAGTAAGTTACCAAATGCTACAAATAAGAATATTGTAAAAATCAGATAAAAGTATTTTAATCCCTCTACTCCAATATTTTCTTTTATGAGTGAGGCAATAAACGAATATACGCTTTCGGCTATCGATTGCGACATGTTGGGAATAATACGACGCTTTCTCAAACACAGGGCAAATAACATAGTGGAAATAACGACTGTTAAAACCATGAAAAGCGATGAATTGGTAAAAGAAATGTCAATCCCGCCAACTTCTATCGGAATGAGTGGTTTGATGACAAATTGTTCCATCGGGTTAGACATTGTTACTCCTCTTGTTTTTCAATGCTTTTTACAAAGCGATAAACGTTTAGAAAACCTGCAATACCGCCAAAAAACAAAAATATAATCAGCAAAATGGGACGGGTGGCAAATATTTCATCTAATATATAGCCGATTGCTCCGCCAACCAATACGCCTGAGATTAATTCTGTTCCTATGCGAAAGCCTATCTTGCTGGCGCGAGAATAATCTGTTTCTTCTTGCTTGGAACCAGCAAGATATTCCTTAGCTTTAAGTTTTTGGATGCGTTCATCCATTTGCTTAATATCTTCAGGTATCTTTTTCATTGGTTTTAACATAAACCTCAAAAGTTACTTTCTTATTAATTTTTTGAGGAAGCTAATCTTTTATCCAAGAGTTTTTGCAAAGATTCATAACCTGGAACGCCGTAAATTACTTCTCGATTGTTGTTTGAAGTCAACAAAAACGAAGGTGTACCGTTAATTTTGAGTCTATCCATTGCTTGTTGGCGAATCTCTATTATGTCTTGAGCATTTGCATCATTGCGTAGGCATTCAGCCGCTTTTTCACGGCTTAAACCATTAAGCGCAGCATAGTCGGCAAATACTTTTTCACTGTTAGAGGAAAAATACCATTCTCTTTGGTTTTTAAAGGCGGTTTTAATGAATTCATAGTAGTTATCATCGGGAATGCATTTAGCAATGAGTGCTCCTTGCATGGATTTGCGCTCCAAGGGAAAGTTTACAAAAATTACTTTTAACTTGCCTTTGGAGATATAATCTTGCTCAAGTTGGGGTAAAGTATTGAGGTGAAAATCTGCACAATGTGAACAGCCAAAAGAAGAAAATTCATAAAGTGTCAGAGGAGCTTTTGGTGAACCCAGAATCGGTCCCTTAGGCAGAGATAAGGCAATGTTTTTGGCCAGCGGGGTGGATATGTTTTCATCTGTATCAGAATCTAGAGTTGAGGCTTGGGCCTGTTTGACCAAAACAATTTTGCCGTCGGGTTGCATAATAAAACCCTTCCAGCTCAAATACATGCCGGCGGCAATAAAAAAGACAATAAAAGCAGCTATAAATGCACTTAATTTTTTTATGATATTTTCAAAACTCATGATTTTTTCTTCTCTTTTTGATTGTTATCCGTAAATACACTTTGCCCTAATTTTATTAATATTTCTTTTAAGTCAGGACGATTTATTTCTTCTGCTAATGCTTGGATATAATTTTCTTCTTCGGGAGTTACAAGTTTTTCGACTTTTTTTGGGGCTTTGGGGGTAGAAATTTGAAAATTTGGATTTTGAATTATTCTAATACTTGAGACGGCATTGTAGCCAAAATAGGTATTGATTTTTTGTAAGATAATTTTTTCTTTGTGCTGAACTTCGAGCGCAAAAGCTCCACTCGGAACTTCTAAATGCAAAATGCCGTTGAGACGTTGTTGCGGTTTAAAATCTATTTTTATTGGCGAAGTGAAATTGGCTAAATCTTCGCCGATGATATCAGGCCAATTGGTTAAAATATCTGTTTCAACAAACCCCTTTTTACCAAGTACGGCTTTGGCTAATGGCAAAATGCTTTTCGCCAGAGATTGCAAGTCTCCGGTGGTGCGTTCGGGGTCTTTATTTATATTTTCTTTGTTCATGAGCAGACGCTAGCATATTGCTATTTAAAATACAATATGCTACTTTGGCTCACGGGATTATTTGGTAGGAATAAAATAATGGATTGGATGTTGCTTCTGAATGCCTTGTTGTCATTGGCTTTTGTACTGGGATTGTTGCTGGTTTCGGTATGGGGGTTGAAATATTGTCAGATGAAGGGTAAAAACTGCAGTTGGTTTAAGAATTTGCAAGTCGGGCAGAGGCTTAATGTGGTGGAAATAAAGAGAATCGATAGCCGTAATTCTCTGGCTTTGGTACAAAAAGACGATAAAGAGTTGTTGTTGTTGCTCAATCCCAATCAAAGTCTTTTACTCGAAACAAGTGATGTGAAAAAGGTCAGTAAGTAATGTCAAAAAAAGTTTTTCGTATTGCTCTTTGGGCGTTGTTTATTTGTTTGGCTGTTGGCGGAACAGCTTATGCTCAGACTATTAGTTTGAATGTGCAAGATCAACCGACAGGTTCGGCTACAGCACGAATCTTTAATATTATTTTGATGATTACGGTGCTTTCTATTGCGCCGAGTATATTGGTGATGATGACATCTTTTACCCGTATCATCGTGGTCTTTTCCATTACCCGAAGTGCTTTGGCCACAAACTCAACCCCGCCGAATATGGTGCTTCTTTCTTTGGCGTTGTTTTTGACCATGTTTGTGATGGCGCCGACTTTTGAAAGAGCATGGGAAGAGGGAATCAAGCCAATGTATGAGGAGAAGTTGGAAATTACCGAAGGACTTGAAAAAGCCTCACAACCGATTAAAGAATTTATGGTGAAAAATACCAGAGAAAAGGATTTGTTGCTCTTTACGGATTTGGCAAAAGAAAAGCCGGCAGAAACTATTGAAGAGACTCCTTTGAAAGTGGCAATTCCGGCTTTTATGATTAGTGAATTGCGCCGCGCTTTTGAAATCGGATTTTTGATTTTTATTCCTTTCTTGATTATTGATATGGTGATTGCTTCAATCTTAATGTCAATGGGTATGATGATGTTGCCACCGACGGTATTGGCTCTGCCATTTAAGGTTATTTTCTTTGTATTGGTGGACGGATGGTATATGCTGGCAGGATCACTCGTTCAATCCTTTAAGTAAGAAAGCGTATAAAAAAAGGTCTCTGCTGAGACCTTTTTTTATAATCTTATATTAAAATTTTAGAAAACGTAACGAACACCGCCGTAAACTTCGTGATTGTGAATATCACCATCAGCAATTTCGCCCATATCATAGTAACGATAACCAACATCAATGTTGAAACGTGTGGTAACTTGGGCAGATAAACCACCGCCGACAGACCAAGTGAAGTTGTCTTCTTCATATTCCACAGTGGGAAGTCCGGTGTTTTTGAAAGTATATTCCAAACGAGTTAAACCAAGACCAGCAGAAACATATGGGGTAAACATTGTATAAGGAGATAAATCCCAATAAACGTTTGCCATGTAGGATTCTGAAGAAAATTCAGCAGAACGTTGGGTTACAAATACATTGGCAACGCCTGATGTGATTTTGGTTTGAGAATCTTCGGTGTCTTTACGGTAGACATACTCAGCCTCAAAACGGAAGTATCCCCAACGATAACCAAGTGCACCGCTAAACATCATGGAGTTGTCATCTATGTCTAATTTTTCGTCAGTTGCGACATTTTCGTCCTTATCGCCAAGGGTGTGGTTGGCAACACCACCACGAACTGCGAGGTATGGACCATCACAAGAGGCAAGGGCTTCATTCGCAAGGCATAGAGATATTGCTAATGCGGAGGCTGCCATTAAAAATTTGTTGTTCATGTTTTAACTCCAAAACTAGATAAATCTTAAATTTTGTCTAAACATACACTATTTTTTTCTAAAAAGCAAGCATTATTTTACAAAAATATATTTTTTTTTATATAACACAAAGGAGTTAACAGCGAATTAACGCGAAAACTAAAAAAATATTTAGTCTAATTTTTTTGAGAAATAGTGATGAAAAGGGAAATTTATGGTGGGAAGGAGTAGTTGAAAAAGAGTAGTAGTTGTAAGGAAGATAAAATAATAGAGAAAGATTTGGAGAGAATGGAAGGAACTATAATTGGGATATTGAGGTTGTAGAGTCAGAAAAGGCCGCCGACAGATGCGGGCGACCTTTTCCTTTTGTTTCATGGTAAAATATTTTTTATGCCTACCGTGGTTGCGGGAGGCGGGTTTAACTTATTTTTTAGACACTATTGTGAAAACGAGTACTCCTGCTTTGTTATAGACAGAGAGTCTGTTTCCATTTAGTGTCCCGTATCCTCCTCTTTCAGGGGTAACTTGTGCGGTGTTGTCACCGGTAAAGTTCTTAATTCCTGCGAGGAGAGCTTGGTTCTGAGACATTGGTACGGCCTTAGCACTGCCTCCTTTGGGTTCGGCAATATACGTCCAACCGGTACCGTCAAGCGTTAAGGTTGCCGGGAAGAAGGTTCCGTTATCCAACTTGGCTGCACTTCTGATTTGGTTGCTGTCGTAGCAAACATCCCAAGTGAAGAAGTTGCTGGTATCACTCCAGTTGTTGTCAAGAATCATCCACTTACCTTTTTCAAAGTTGATGATGATACATTCTCTGAAGGTACCATAGTTGCCAACGTTTGGATCATATACCAAAGTCCAACCACCGAAGCCTTTCACAGCTCCCCATTCAGACGGAACATTCGGATTTACGACCTGCTCAACCAACAAGTTGGTCTTGCAAGTTGAAGTGAAGTTCTTGCCATCAACAGTATAACCTAAGGAACCTGTGTGTGGGTAAACGTCATAAGTAACGCCACCGACATTCTTTGTTCCGGATTTGGTCAGACTGTTAGAATTGTCTGAATTATGGGCAATATTGCTGAGGTTAACAGCATCAAAGTTAAATTTGATGTTTACACCATCTTCAACGGCACTGTAAGCTGCGGTTTCAGAAACGGCAGTGTGCTTGTTTTTGAAGACTGTGTAATCCTCAGTGTAGGACTGCTTGGTCGTGGTCACGGTAATGTTGGAACCGCCGCTGCGGGTGCTTGTACTTGATGCCCCCGGAGTTACGCCGGTGTGCGGTGCTTGGGCTTCTGCGAGTTTTTCGTCTTTCTCTCCTTCCGGAGTGATGGCGTAAGTCAAGTCAACGTTTGCCTTTGTCTCTTCACGGCTACCATCGGAATATATCTTAGTATATTCCTGCCATGCGTTCCAAGTGTTGCCTGAAACGTAGGTAATACCGTGATTGCCGTATTCAACGGCTTGCAGCTTCTTTTCTTCTTTTTCTTTTTTGAAGATAACTTTTACGGTGTAGTCATTGCTGTCAATGAACTTGCCGTTCATAACAGAAGTGAACAATTTCCGTTCATAGTTATTTTCTTCTGCCAAGTCAGAGAAAGTACCGCTGACTTCCGAGAACTGCCATTCAAATACGGTGAAATCTATCTCCTGACCGAACTCGTCGGTATAGATGACTTCGTCCCAGTACCCAGTGAATACGTGAGTTGACTGCGAGCTGCGGGTAACGGCTTCTTTTTTGTAACTGTAAACGGTGTAAGCACCGTCTAGCGTTTCAGAAGTCTGTACCTTGTTGCCGTAGCTTGGTTCAAGTTTATTAATATTCAGAGAAGAGACAATTTTCTCTTCATCCTGAGGAGTGTTGATGTAGAACGAAATGTTGTGTCCTACTTCGCCAATCTCCTTACGAGATCCATCATCATAAATCGCATATTTGAGGCGATATACATAAATGGTCTGAGTATTAATCACACGGTATTCTTTTGGGCCGTATTCATAGCGAATAGCACTTGGATCTTGCGGGTCGTCACTGCTGATAGTCGCGCGGAGCAGCTGTGTCGGCTTAATCGGTGTGATGGTTTCAGCCAGATTGAACTGATAGTGAATGCTATCTGTGTAAATCTGGTTCTTGTCATCACCTTCGTTCTTATCCGATTTCGCGAACTTCACCCAATTAAGAGTCCAAGCCGGAATCTGTAATTCGTCTGACAAACCGTCCTCGTCAGTGTAGATAACACTTTCAGGAACATAAGCCTGAAGAGCATTATTAAAACCAATATACTCAAAGGTATTTGAGTATTGGCAAGCCTGCCATTTGAAGTTACCGTTCTCGGTAGTGGACTTTTTCACCAGCTTAATCGCGGCTTCCATGCTCTTGCGTGCATAGTCGCGGTTCTTTACCGGTATCGGGTCCTCGGTTGTTACCTTATAATTCGGGTCGAAAACCAAATTAAAGATGGTGTCTCTTGAACCATCGTTGTATTTAGTTTCTTTGTCAAACTCGATAACCACTTTGTCACCCTTGATGACCGGTCGCTCGTTAATAACATCAATTCCGGTCTTGTTCTGACCGTCTTTCATCTTCCATAATTCTGCCTGACCTTTGTAATTGTCAGTGCGAGAGTTAAAGGTTGCTGAAATGTTTGATGTCAACAATTTACGAGATTGACCATCGATATCGGCCATATCGTCTGCTTTTGAGCCAAGGTCGTTGAAAGACCAGGTACGGTTTTCAAATTGATGCTCAATACCAAGCGAGTCAACCACGGTTGCCTGCTCTGACTGACCATCAAAAGTGAACTGCGCCTTGTTCGTACGAGTGACGAACTTTTGGCTGTATTTTCTAACAGATATGTTGTACCCGCGTGGATCTGCCTCACCGTATGCAATATTGCTGTACTTTTCCGGGCTCAGGTCTTCAATGTTAAAGTCAGCGACTTTAACAGGAACCTGATAAGCCGGAGTGTCAACACGGCAATACAGCATAACTTCCGGACGGTAGGCCAATTTTACCTCACCGGTGGAGAGCAATTTCTCGAACTGTATCCAAGCCTTAGAAACAGTTATCTTCTGCTTGGTTTCAGTAGAGATTGAGTCTTTTACAAACTCAAAGCCCTTATCCTTTACGGTGTAGGCAATCACCTCGTCCGGTGTATCCGGAATTTCAGGGTCTTCACCTTCTTTAGCCACCCAGACTTTCTCGCCGTGCATGGTGAATTCAACCTTGCGGTTGTCAACACCTTTGGCATCGGTTCCGTAGGCTAAAGCATCGTTGAAGATAAAATCTATACGATACTTTTGGAACTCGGCTGAGTCCTGATTGAGGTACACGGGTTTTACTTCCACCAATTTACGGCTTGTCCAATGGTTCTTGCAAAGTTCATCAAACTTCTGTCCTTTGATGGTGACAGACTCATCAGAGCAAGTCTGCTCATCAATGGTTGAAAGTTTAAAAACTTCGCCGCCTTGCTCCCCATTAAAGGAGTAGGCGCGAACCACACGACCGTCTTCTAGAGTGGTTGATTGCTCATTCCACTTCTCAAAGACTTTAATCGAACGGGCGTAACGCGTCTTTTTCAGCCCGTAGCCCTTCACCGTATTGGTTACGGTGTAGGCGGCTGAGTCCTGCTTCACCGAGCCGTCGGTGTAGAACACGTCGGCGATGAATTGGTGAACAGACTTCGCTGAAATCAGGGCTTCGTAATTGCCCTGAGGCACTGCAACCGCACGGGTCTTAATTTCCGCATTGTCAGCAGTATAGCTGTTGACAACGTTTTCGGTGCAGTTGTTGCGTTCAACGCTTTCAACTGTCGGGTCGGTTGGGCCCGGAGTTGGCTCATCTCCGTAGATTTCACTGCCGGAGCAAGACCACATAATCACTGTGCAGAGTGCTACTATCGTAGCCGCAACTGCGAATTCAAAAAACTTTTTCATTTTTTTGTTTTTAATTGTTAATATTTATTTTATTGTTTATTTTTTTTTAATGAAAAATTGTCTCGGATTTGCTGTCCAAGGCAAAGGGTTCCTGAATTTGCGGTTCAAGAACATATCGTGATTCGGACCAATAAAATTTTTAAGTTTTCACCCTTAAATATTTTACCTCCTAATGATAGACATTGTAATATGATGACATAATGTATATTTTGTCGAATTTTAGTATATATTAGTTTTGCGAAAATTACAACAAAAACTTATCATTATTTTTAGAAAATCTTTATTTTAACAAAAATGTAATTGTTTGAAATACTTGAGAGTTTTTTTTGAAATTTTTGACAAAACAAGGCGCGAATATCTGAAAGGCTTATTCCTAAAAAACTTGTTTCTTTCTTTTCTAGAGTAGTTATACGTTTTTGTATCTCTTGCTTGAGTTTACTCGAACTCTAAATTTTTTATGGGTGTGGTGGTGCGTATGGAAGGCGGTGCGTATGAGAGTGGGAGTGGTGAATGATGGGTTGGGAGATAAGGAAAACGGCGGGAACATATGTATCCCGCCGTTTGATAATAATTTTTTACCTGCCGTTTAGAACAGGAAAGTCAAGCTGGCTTTGATGCCAGTTTCTTGAACTTTCACTGTCAGGTGGCCCGGCTTGTCCACCTCATAGGTGCGCCAGCTACCCGAAATTGTCAGGTAAATCGGGTTTTTTATTACATAGGGCTTTTTGTCCCTAAGCTGACCATCACGGCCGTACAGTTTGACTGTCGGTCGCTTGGTCGTATGCCCGATCTTGATTTTGAGTCCTCCGTTTACCCCCAAAGTCAGCGCATTGCTGTGCTGATTGTGGTTACGAACTTCACCGTCAAACATCACTCCGGTGTCAACAGTGAAATACTTATAACCAATCGTTGGGCCGGCGAAAATTTTAAAAGTTTCGCTTCCGAATTCGAAATTGGCGCGAGCTTCTACCCCGTATGAGGTGTAGCTCAATCCGTCAACTTTTACTTCACCAGCGTAAACGCTGGCTTCGGGTGCGAACTGTCTTAACCCAAAGGCTCCCTGGTAGCCTATCTTCAAACCGGCTTCGTAGCCGTGATTGAAGTTGAAGCCACCTTCAGCACCCAAGAGGATGCCAGTGCGGTTAGTAACTTCCAACCTGTTGGAGGTTGGCTGGTTTTCAGTTTGCCAAGCAAAGTCCTTGTGGGCTTTGTCGGCAATAGAGGCCTGAATGGCTTTTAAGTTCAGCACATTCAAGCGGTCAAGCTGAGCCTGGGTTAATGACTGGGCGTTAATGTTGTTAACGCCAATGAATGAAAATACTACTGCGAATACTGCAACCGCGTAGGCTGCAAATGTGTTCTTTTTCATAATTTTATTGTTTTTTTGTTTTATTTTTTTGTTTTTTTATTTTTCTTATTTAGACGGAATGCAATTAATGCTGAAAACATCAGTTGTTTTTCCGTCTACATTGAAACAAGTCACGGTCAGAATCTTCTTTCCGTTAACTGTTTCAAATTTTTTGGTGTATTCAACTACCGGTGTCGGTTTTGCGGTGTTGTCCTTTGTGAAATTCTTGATACCGCTAGAAACGGCCAGCTGATCACTCATTTCAACAGCAAACGTAATACCGGTTTTTGTTTCAGCAAGGTAAGTCCAACCTGCGGCGTCAATATTGACCATTGCAGGATAAACAATACCATTTTTATAAGCTCCTGCAGACATACGAGAATCATCGTACACCTGATCAAAGCTCATAAATGCTGAAGACACCGTCTTCCATTTCTTATCAATAACACGGAGCTGGCCTTTCGTCGTCCGAACAGTCAGACAAGTGTGCCAAACAACGTTGTTGTTGATCGTTTCTGGAATACGGTATACTCCCATAACGCCGGTGATTTCACCCCATTCGCTAGGAATGGTGTTTTCATCGGCAACCGGAGTGTTGTCAGTCTCTTCGGTTTTGTCGTTCTCGTCCTCTGCCGGCTTTTCCTCTTCAGCTGGCTTTTCCTCTGCTTCGTTGGCGCGAACTACATTTACAATACCATCAGTGTGGAAGGTCTGATGGTTGAAAGAAATTTCAGCAGTGATAGTATTTTTTTCACGGCTGTTATTACCTTCAGTTGTTGTATTCTGTTCTTCGCCACCGCGAGCTACGCTCTCTGACGGAGCCATGAATGGAAAGTCCTTTCCATTTATCATGAGGTAGCCCTCATGATGGTAGCTGGTAAGAACTTCTTCAAAATCTGAGTAAGCCCAGATGGTAGTCTGGGTTACTTTACGACGCATTGTGATTGCGCCGTATTCAGAAGCATTTGATTCAGATGTCTGAGCATAGCTCGGGTTATCTGAACTTTTGCTTAAGGTCTCAAACTTTGAAGGTCCGGCAGTCAGAGCTGGAGCGGTCCATTCTGATGGGAATGACCAGCCAAAAGGCATAGCCATCCAGAATGTAACCTCTTCAGTTTCTCCGTTGTTCCATAAACAACTCAGGGTCATGTATGACTTCTGAGTGTCCATGTCAAACCAACGAGTTACAAAGGTAGCATCAACGATGCTTTCTTTGTCAACAGTTGGTTCTTCCGGAGTTTCAGGAATAGTATCCTGCGGCTCCTCTGGAATTTCCGGAGTTTCAGGAATAGTATCCTGAGGTTCACCTTCCTCTACCTGTTGGTAAAGGAAAGTTCCGCGAACTGTGAAGTTTTTTACATGGTTCTTTTTACCACTGAGGGAAAACTCAGTGTAATATGCCTTGTGAGGCATAGCAAAAGAATCACGCTCCACTTGTGCGGCTTCATCAGCCCACTCGTGGAATTTCACGATCGTGTTTTCCGGCATCGCTTTGACAGAGTCAAGCTGGACGTATGCCAACTGTGACTTTTCGCCATCGATGTACACGTAGCCATTCAGCCAACGTGTTGACATCTCGATGACTGTCTCAGCGAAGGTTTCTGTTAATTCTCTGTCGTGAGCAAATACAGTTGTATCTGCCTTTGACAAAGCGTCGCAGATATCTTTAACTTCTTCACCGAGAGTTACCTCTGCAGCTTCGAAAGATTTGGACTCGCGACGAGCCTCATTGACCGTCCAAGATATAGTAGCGGGCAACTTAACCCGCAGAGATTTCTTTTCAAACTCTGTGTACTCTGTCACTGATGTGACATCGTCCACAAAGCTGTTTTCTTTCTCAACCCAGTTGTGCTCCAGGTAGGTATTATCTACGCTGGTGCTAACTTCCGGGGTAATTGGATTTTCACGAGTTTCACCAATCAGGTCAGAACCTGAACATGAAACCAATACTGCTGCGCAGAGAGCCATTATCATAGCAACAACTGCAAAAAATCTTGTTTTAGCCATAGCTTTACTTTATTTATTTTTTATTTTTTTTTACTTAATTAATAAAATCCCTCAAATTTTCTGTAAGAGGGGGCTAAGGCTCTGGACAGTCGTAACTGAGAACCTTGGGTATTTCGACCAGTACATTGAGAACAAATAAGAATCATAAAAAACGCCAAAATAAAAAGCATTTCAACAATAGCTTTATGATTTGAGTTTTTTCATTCTCTTTATTAATAATAGTCAATGTAATGGAATATAATGATATTTTGTCAATTATCACTATACCATAAAATTGCTTAACAAACAATAAAATTCGTGCAAAAAACTTTGAAAATAAGCCAAATTTCGTGCAAATTCAGAGAAATAAAGGTGCGCAGAGGTTATAATTTGGTGAACGTTGTTCAACTCGGCGGAATCGTTTGGGTGGGGAAAAGGTGTTATAAAATGTGAAAAAAATGAGGATTTTCTTTGTTTATTTGTCAAAATGTGACAAAATGCTTGCAAGCAAGTGCAAAAGTTTTATACTTAGGGCAATTTTGAAATGTGAAAATTTTTTGTGCGTAAAAAAAGGTGTGTTTTGTGAAATGAGGAAAGGTAACTTAAGAGAAAAAATACAAAAATTATATCGGGCAAAATCCCCTGATTTGAAAAAAATAGTCATAGGCTTGGGGTTGGTGAGCGCGTTCGGGGCCGGATATCAGCTCAATGAAGCTCGTTGGCAAGCCTTGTCGGCGCAAAAAGATAAAACCCAAAATATGCAAAAAAATGCTTGCTCGCAAACAGCTAAAACTGCAACTTTCAGAGTGGATGAATTTACGCCCGAAGGAGTGAAAATAGCAGAACTGAACGCAATAGATAATTTGGGATTGGTTAATCCCGACTCGGCAAAGTTTTTGGCCTATAAAACAGATAGCTTAAACCCTGCTAATGTGGCAAAAATTGCCAAACAAAAAAATAATAAAGGCGAGGTTATTGCTGATAAACTCAGTTTCGGCGAAATCGAAAAGATGAAAAATAATTTGGCTTTGGCTATGAGCGCTTGCGATACCTTAAAAGGCGAAAATTTTTTGAAAGCCAAAAAACAATATTATGATTTGGTCTGTATGGAAATTTATAAATGCGCAAAATATGGCGCAAATCCAGATTTGTGGCACAAAAATGACCAACAGTTAAGGCTAACAGTGCTGAAAAAAGTCGGTTTGATGAATGTAAGACTAAATGTGTTGAAAAAGCTTAAAACTAAGTCAGCTTACCCTGAAGATGAGTTTATTCGCGACTTTTATCGGGCGAGAATGGCTGCATCTTTGCGGCAGGAAAGAAAAGTCAGAAAAGAAATAAATGACAGCGTAAACAGCCTGATTATCGCCAGCAATCAAGTGGCAAAAAAAGCTTTGAAAAGTAAAAAAGATTCTTTGAAAAAAGCTCTCTATATCGCGGCGGAAAATACACAAAAGGTGCAGGCGGATAGTTTGATTAAAACCTTTTGTTTTAGAAATCTGAAAAATTCTCGTTGGGGACAATAGTCTGCCTTTAATCGTATGCGTCTTCCTTATACTCATAAAAAACAAAATTTGTGGGTAGAATCGAAGGGTTAGAATTTTTTGCTTGAAGAATCAATAGATATGTTATAGATTCGCGGCAGTTTGAGCGGATGCGCTCTTTTGAGCCTGACTTCCGGCTGCTCTGCGGATTTTGCGGTGTCGGGGTGTGCGAATCGCCATGCTGTCGATGCTCCTTAAAACGCGTTATAGCCGATGAGGTGACTATGGCCGCAAGTGGGCGTATCCTTAGTTTTAACCTTAATAGCTAATAGGAGCTTATATATACCATGACAAAATGGGTTTATACATTCGGCAATGGCAAAGCTGAAGGCGATGCCACCATGCGTAATCTCCTCGGCGGTAAAGGTGCCAACCTTGCGGAAATGAACAAGGTCGGCTTGCCTGTTCCTCCGGGATTTACTGTTACTACAGAAGTTTGCACTTACTACTACAACAATAACCACACCTATCCGGCTGACCTCAAAGAACAAGTTAAAGAAGCCGTTGCCGGTGTTGAAAAAATTATGGGCAAAAAATTTGCCGATGCTAACAACCCGTTGCTGTTCTCCGTTCGTTCAGGCGCAAGAGTTTCTATGCCTGGTATGATGGATACCGTTTTGAACCTCGGTTTGAACGATGAAACAGTTAAGGCTTTGGCTAAAGCTTCCGGCAGTGAACGCTTTGCTTACGACTCTTATCGTCGTTTCTTGCAAATGTTCTCTGACGTGGTTTTGGGTGCTGACCTCGACCTCTATGAAGCCGCTCTCGAAAATATGAAAAAATCTAAAGGCTATAAATCTGATACAGATTTGACCGCCGAAGATTTGAAAGAACTCGTTAAAGAATACAAAGAAATCGGTCAAAAATTGGGTAAAGTTGTTCCGCAAGATCCTTGGGATCAATTGTGGGCAGGTATCGGCGCCGTATTCGGTTCTTGGATGGTTGACCGTGCTATTACCTATCGTAAATTAAACAATATTCCGGGCGACTGGGGTACTGCCGTTAACGTTCAAACCATGGTATTCGGTAATGCCGGTGATGACTGCGCTACCGGTGTTTGCTTCTCTCGTGACCCGGCTACCGGTGAAAACGTTTACTACGGTGAATATCTGGTTAACGCTCAAGGTGAAGACGTTGTTGCCGGTATTCGTACACCGCAACCGATGGCCTCTAAAGGCGACGGTACTTCTTTGGAAGAAAAATGGCCGAACCTTTATAAAGAATTGGTTGATGTTCGTAACAACCTCGAAGCTCACTACAAAGATATGCAAGATATGGAATTCACCATTGAACACGGTAAACTCTGGATGTTGCAATGCCGTAACGGTAAACGTACCGCTGCCGCTGCCGTTCGTATGGCCGTAGAAATGGTTGAAGAAGGCTTGCTCAATAAAGAAGAAGCTATTATGCGCGTTGGTGCTGACCAACTCGACCAATTGTTGCACCCGATGCTCGACCCGAAAGCTAAGAAAAATGTTATTGCTACCGGTTTGCCGGCTTCTCCTGGAGCTGCTGTCGGCCGTGCCGTATTCAATGCTGAAGATGCTGAAGCTTGGGCCGCAAGAGGTGAAAAAGTTATCCTTATTCGTAACGAAACCAGCCCTGAAGATATTGGTGGTATGCACGCTTCTCAAGGTGTTATTACCGCTCGCGGCGGTATGACCTCTCACGCAGCCGTTGTTGCTCGTGGTATGGGTACTCCTTGCGTTTCAGGTTCTCACGAAATCCACATCGACTATGCAAACAAAACTATGACAACCGATAAAGGCGTTGTTGTTAAAGAAGGTGATTGGGTTTCTTTGGACGGTGCTAAAGGTCAAATCATTGAAGGTCAAGTTCCGACCGTTGCCGCTGACACCAATTCCGGTAACTTCGGTAAATTGATGTCTTGGGTTGACGAAATCCGTACTATGGAAGTTCGCGCTAACGCTGAAACTCCGAAAGACGCTAAACAAGCTCGCGAATTCGGCGCTCAAGGTATCGGTTTGGCTCGTACAGAACATATGTTCTTCGATGCTGCTCGTATTCCTGATATGCGCGCTATGATCTTGTCTGACAATGAAGAAGGTCGTCGTGCCGCTTTGGCTCGTTTGTTGCCTTACCAAAAACAAGACTTCAAAGATTTGTTCAAAATTATGGACGGTCTGCCGGTTAACGTTCGTTTGCTCGACCCGCCTCTCCACGAGTTCTTACCGCACACTGATGCTGAAATGCAAGAACTCGCTAACAAGATGGGTATGACTTTGGAAAAAGTTAAACAACGCGCAAACGCTTTGCATGAAGCTAACCCGATGCTTGGTCACCGTGGTTGCCGTTTGCCGATTACCTATCCGGAAATCTGCGAAATGCAAACTCGCGCTATCTTGGAAGCTGCTTTGGAATGCGAAGCTGAAGGCGTTAAAGTTATGCCTGAAATCGAAGTTCCTTTGACTGGTTCTAAGAAAGAACTCGATATCGTTAAAAACATTATCGATACTACCGCTGAAAAAGTCTTCGCCGAAAAAGGTAAGAAGATTAAATATGAAGTCGGTTCTATGATTGAATTGCCGCGCGCTGCTTTGAAAGCTGACGAATTGGCTAAATCTGCCGAATTCTTCGGTTTCGGTACCAACGACTTGACCCAAACCACTTTGGGTATGAGCCGTGACGATACCGGCGCTATTCTCGATGAATATCGCGCTCGCGGTGTTTATGTTGCTGATCCGTTCGCATCTATCGATGTTGAAGGTGTTGGTATGTTGGTTAAAATGGCTTGTGAAAAAGCTCGCAGCTCTAACCCGCACATCACTTTGGGTGTTTGCGGTGAACATGGTGGCGATCCGGCATCTATCAGCTTCTTCCAAACATGCGACATGGATTATGTTTCATGCTCTCCGTTCCGTGTTCCGGTAGCTCGCTTGGCTGCTGCTCAAGCCGCTGTCAAATACGGTAAAACAGCTGGTAAAAAAGCTGCTTAATTCACGGATTTGAAGTGATACAAAAAACGGTCTATCTGATGATAGGCCGTTTTTTTGTGGCGGAAAAGTTGTGGAAAAAACAAAAATCCCGCCGATTGAAAGAGGGGCGGGATTGGAAAGTCATTCTTTGCTTAAAAGCCTGCGGCACTGTTCAGAAATGCAACGGAAGGGTCCATAAATGAAACACTTGCCGGTGCGTTTCTAATTCGTCGGATAATGGCGAATACAATGGCTAAAAACAGACCTTTTTTTGAAAAAGTTGTAATTTGTAAAAGTCTTGCGGCTACTTTTTTGAACAGCAAGAGTGCGAGTTTTAAAATTTGTAACATAGTCTTAATTTTTTTGAGATTAATAATAAAAGTTTGAGCTTATTTGTATATCTAAACAAAATTTTTGTCAATATTCTCTGGCCTATTTTTTTTTTGTTAATATTTCAATGTTTTACGTGTTATTCATTGGGAGAAGTTTATACAATTAATCAAAAGTTTTAGGAAAGAGGCAAAGATGAAAAAAGAAAATTTCAGCTCTCGTTGGGGATTTATTTTGGCGGCTGCCGGTTCGGCTATCGGCTTGGGAAATATTTGGCGTTTCCCTTATTTGGTCGGGCAGTATGGTGGTTTGAGCTTTATTTTGCTTTATCTCCTCATTATACTTTTCATTTGTAATCCCTTGATGGTGTCAGAAATTGCACTCGGGCGCGCCTCTAAAAGCAATTTTGTTGATGCTTATAAAGTTATTGGGCAAAAACTTGGGATGAAACATCTCAAATTGTGGTCGTTTTTTGGTGGGTGGACAGCCTTTGCCGGTATTACGATGATTATTTCTTTTTATTACTTGGTGGCTGGTTGGGTCTTATATTATTTGCTTGAATCTTTAACCGGAGATTTGCTCCAGATTAAACCCGAAAATTTATCCGCCACTTTTGACGGGCTCAGCCAAAGTTTTTCAACCCAATATACGTGTGGGCTTATCTTTATGTTTGTGACGGCAATGATTGTGATTGCAGGGGTGAAACAAGGAATCGAAAAGTCCGGTATTATCTTAATGCCGATTTTGTTTGTTATTTTCCTTATTCTGTCTGTTCAAGCCGTTTGTTTGGAGGGAGCTGAAAAAGGTGTGCAATTTTTGCTGACGCCGGATTGGACTTATTGGGGATTTGAAGAACAAGGCTTTAATTGGAATAGGTTGTTTGAAACCTTTGTGGCGGCTTTGGGACAAGCTTTTCTTTCACTTTCTTTGGGGTTTGGCATTTTATTGGTTTATGGTTCGTATCTGTCAGCTAAGGAAAATTTGTTTCAATCGGTAAAAAGTATTGAAATTTTTGATACTTTGGCTGCTGTTTTAAGCGCTGTTGTTATCATTCCCGCAGTTTTTGCCGCAGGGCTTCCGCCAACTTCAGGACCAGGGTTGACTTTTATTTCTCTGCCTTTGGTCTTTCAGCAATTGTCCGGTGGGCAAATTTGGTCAATCGCTTTTTATTTGCTTTTAGCTTTGGCAACAATTACTTCAACGATTTCTATCTTTGAGGCGCTCACTAATCTCTTTATGGATAAGTTAAAAATTAAACGCTTTGGTGCTGTGGTATTGGTAACCGCTCTTAGCTGTTTGGGTTTTACTGCTGTGACGGCATCTTTTTCGGGTGTTTGGGATGTTAAAGTTTTGGGTAGGAATATCTTTGAACTCTTTGATTGGCTCTCTTCTACTTTTACTGCCGCTATCGTCTCTTTAACGATTGCTCTGTTTGTCGGCTATTCGGCTATGAAAACAATTATTCATAATATCCGTCGCTCGGCAGTGGTGACTTCTCGCTTTACACGTTATTTTCTGGTAACGTTACGCGTGTTGGCGCCTTTGAGTTTAGGGTTGCTCTTGTTTTTGGCAGTCTATCATACATTTGGGGTTTATTTGTTCCAAAACTAGCTAAATGATACTTTTTTTAGGGCTTGAAAATTAATCGCGGTTTGTGCTTTTTAAGCGATATTTGATTGACCCTTGACATGAGTTTTGGTATTTTCGTGATAATGTTTTGTTAGAATATGGTTTTGTTATGAAAAAATATGATCTGATTTTGCCTTTGGGGTCTGCTTGCAAAACAACGCATAATTTGCGTAAGCGTAATCTGCAACGCGAATCTCTTCCTTTTGATTGGATTTTGTTGTTGGATACTCAAGTTATTATTCAGTTGCTGCGTTCTCATTTTCAGGGCTTTTTGTTGCGTGAAAATATGAAAAAGAAAGAGTTGGAAAATACGCTTCACGATGTGTATGTCGATGTTTCCTCGAAAATTGAATTTTGGCATGATTTTCCGCTTAATTGTAATTTTGATGAAATGTTTGACGAGGTTAAGCGTAAATATAAACGCCGTATTGACAGAATGTATGATGATATTCGTCATGCGCGAAATATATTGTTGTTTCGGACGGTTATTGTAGCCGAAGGTACGCTGACTGATGAACAATTACTGAAAGATTATCAGGATTTTTGTGAGATTTTTCCTAATAAAAATGTTGATTACATTTATGTTAATTTGTTTCATGAACCTTGTGAGTATCAAGAGACTTACTTTAATCCTCATTTGCTTAAAATTAATGCCTTTACTCCCAAAGAAGATGAATGGATGGGAAATCAGGAGTTGTTTGATAAAATATTGGGAAATGTAGCGCTTTCTTCACGAGCTAAAATGAAATATTTTTTCAAAACTAAAAAATTTCAAATTTATAAAAGTTTGATTAAAGCCGGAGCTTTATTGAAAATTCCATCTTGTGTGAAGAAAAAACAAGTTGTGAAAGATCGTTTTCGCGCGGAATAATTAAGTAACGGTGGCAGTTTTTTAGGCTCGACTATTTTACATATTTTGAAAGTTAGGTGTTGACAAATTGAGGCAACGTTTTTAATTTGAAGCGATTTTTTTAATTATTCTTTGTCTTATTTTAACTTTTTATTCTTATGGATATCAGACAATTTGAAAGGCAGTATGAAGCGTTGAAAATTCTCAGCGTGAATAAAAAAATGACTGCAGGGGAAGTTTTTTTGACTTTTAAAAAACGTCAAGCAACATTAGTGGAAAATAAACCCGCAACTTGGGTGGAAGTTGTACATTTTTTGCAAGAAAATTTGGTGGCAGATTTTGTTAAGGATTTTCAGAAAGAGGCAAAAAATTATAGTGATGCCGAGTTGGAGATTTTATTCAAACTCCTTGAGCATAATCAGGAATTGTTTCGCAATGTTGATTTTTTACGAGATTTTTTGGTGCTGGCAAATGTTTTAATCAAGCGTGAAGACAGTGGTTGGTCCACACAAATCGAATCGGCTTTGAATGTGCCTAATGTAAGGAAAAAATTTGAAATTGCACAAGGTGCGATAAAATCGGCTTTTGCTTCGTTGATGGTAAATATGGTGAAAGAAGCCGTGAACCAAAATTTGGTGTGTCAAAGGATTTTATTGCAGTGGTTGCCTGGGTTCAAAGATGTTCAAGCTTCGGTTATTCTGCAGGTACGTCAAGAGTTGGAAAAATGGCGTGGTGATGTTAACAAACGTTGCAGTGGTGTCAAACAGCTTTATGCGGCTTATAATGTGTTGTTGTGATGAATGGAGGAAGGCTTTCTTGATATAAGAAAGCCTTTTTTGTCAAATATTGGCAAAAAAGATTGACAACTCAGTGAAGCTGGAGTATAAAATGAGCCATAAATTTTATTATTAACTTTAAAAAAATTATTAGTATGGAAGGATTGAATAATAATGCAATCAACTTTAGCTTTGCTGATTGTATGGCAATGCAGAAACAGAAAAGACAGGTCGAAACAGTAAAAAGAACTCCGGAAGAAAAAGTCAAACATTGGCTGAAAAAATTGGAGGAATTTTATTTGTACAATCCTGAGTATCAAACCGGTGTTGTTCAGTTTGGGGTGCCGGCGCTCAGAACTGAGTGTTGTGTCTATCGATTAGCCCCCGGAAAATTTTTGGAAGATGTTTTAATTACCCGAAAACCTGAAAGAGGCTTAAATTTGGTTAAGGCTTCTTTGCAAGAGAAGCGTAACGGGATGACTATGGGCAAGACCTATGTAAGGCTCAAATTTTCTCAGACATATTATATAGAGAAATTAGGTAATTGGGTAAAAGCCACTTTGCTTTTGGACAATGATGATTGGCTAAAAGCTGAAAAAATTGACAATGCTTTCGGCTTTATCTTGAAACAAGAAAAAGGAAAAGTTTTGGAGAATTTGGACTGGCGAACAATCCAGTATAAAGGATATCAAAATATTGCCAGAGTTCTGAAGTTTCAGGATAAAAAAGGAGGGTGTCGCTTTTTGGTGTGTACGGCTAGTTCTGGAACTATCCTGAATTTGGCTGAAAATGACATCGAAATTGGAGAAATCTGTCCGGGAGATAATAGAAACTTTGGTAGTCCGGTATTGCGCTATCAAAGAACCTCGACAGGTTTGATGAGATTGCAAAATTTATAAACCTTATTTAAAATTATTGTAAAAATGGAAAAGAAAAAAGAAAAATTTCTGGTGGGGGAAAGACGCTCATCAGGAGCCTCAGATTTGGCTGTATTTGAAAGTTACAAACATTGGCCGGCTTTGCATGCGACCAAAATTATTCCGGTAGGCTTTTATTTTGTGGCCGGAATTTTGTGTGATGCTCAGAAGCGAAAGGCTGATTTACATCCGAATGTTTTTGTGCAAAGCTATCGTCCTCATTCCTCAAGTGGAATGTTTGCTGCCGACAAACGTGCGTATGGTGCTTTGTGGGTTGGTGATATGCCTGAAACAGCCGCAAAAGATGATGTGCATTTGTTGGAAGCTAACGTGTACCGCATGGTGCACGGAGATGACTTTGAGCTCGTTCTTGCCAACAAAGAATGGGAGAATGAGGAAAAGGTTACAGCCTTTATGAGACGTTTTCGCGAAGAACTTGGACTTGAAGGACTGAGTGGCCTCAAAAAGTTCAAATATACCTGCGAAAAGTCTCGTGGGTATTTCCTCAAGGGAAGAACGTACGAGGTATGGTCACAGCTCGTCGGTCGTCCGGAAAAGTCGTTGGAACTGACCAAAAAAGTTTTGATTGTTGACCTGCACTGCGGTGTGCCGTGTGTGGTTGACTATGCGGAAGAAAATTTCAGCCCGATAGAGTAACTATCGAGCTGATGTAAAACAAAGGAGGTCGAATAGGCCTCCTTTTTTTGTGGTTTAGAGAGAAGCTTGAAAGGGTTTTTATAATTTTTTTTGGGTAGTTTGTTTTTTTGTTATTGAAAATTAATTTTTTATTGTTAAGTTAATTCTGTATTAGTTGTTTAGCAATTAAGAAATTAAACCCATATGGAGATAATAAAATGAAAAAACTTTTAAGTTTATTCGCAGCTATCATTGTTTTATCAGGTTGTTCTTCTTTGAGCAGCATGTTCGGTGGTGCTGAATGTGATTCTAAATTGGCTCGTGACTTCATGGCTAACGCTGAAGACAGAGTATTCTTCGCATTCGATAGCTCTGCTATTACAGATAATTCTGCCGAAATCTTGCAAACTCAAGTTAAATGGCTGAAAAAACATGAGAAAGTTAATGTAATCGTTCAAGGTTACTGCGATGAAAGAGGTACAAGAGAATACAACTTGGCTTTGGGTGAACGCCGTGCTAACGCTGTAAAACAATACCTCGTTTCTCAAGGTATTGAAGCTGACAGAATCTCTACCATTTCTTATGGTAAAGAACGTCCGGCCGTTTTGGGTAACAACGAAGCCGCTTGGGCTCAAAACCGTCGTGCTGTAACCGTTATTAAAGCTGGTAACTAATACCTCTTTAAGAGTACAGGTTTTAAGAGAACGCATCTTTGTATTAAAAGATGCGTTCTTTTTGTATCAAGAAAACCACGCGTTAGACGCGTGGTTCAGTAAAGCTTATAGCGGTGAGGATGACAAAGCGCT